>NZ_JNFC01000011.1 GCF_000756385.1 Sphingopyxis sp. LC363 | reverse complement strand
CCGCCGCTCTGGTTCTGCCCCTCCCCCCGGCGCCCGCGTCGCCGCTGCGGCGGGCGCCGTCAGGCCGCGCGCGCGCCCGGGCCGGGCCGGCGCGCGGGGGGCGGGCGTCCGCCCGCCGCCCCGGGAGGGGGTGGGGGGGGGGGTGGGTCCGGCCGGACGGGGCCGCGGCGGAGGCCCGAGGGCCTTCCCAGCCCCCCCGCCGCAACCGTCGATCCCGCCGTCAAGGCCAAGCGCGCGACCGCGGTGCTCGCGGGCGGCTGTTTCTGGGGCGTCGAAGGCGTCTTTTCGAACGTGAAGGGCGTGATCTCGGTCGAATCGGGATATCATGGCGGCAGCGCCGCCACCGCCAAATATGAGCGGACGCATGACGGCAAGTCGGGCCATGCCGAGGCGGTGCGCATCGTCTATGACCCGAGCCAGGTCAGCTATGGCACGCTGCTCCGCATCCTCTTTTCGGTGGTCGCCGACCCGACCTTGAAAAACCGGCAGGGCCCCGACGTCGGCTCGCAATATCGCGCCGCGATCGTGCCCATGGACGCGAACCAGCGGCGGGTCGCCACCGCCTATCTGGCGCAGATCGGCGGCGGCAAATATTTCGCGAAACCGATCGTGGTGCCGGTCGAGGCCTACAAGCGCTTCTATCGTGCCGAGGCGAGCCATCAGGATTTCATGCGCCGCAACCCGCGCAACGGCTACATAATGCGCTGGGACGCGCCCAAGCTTGCGGCGCTGAAGCGGCTTTATCCGGACAAGGTTCGCGCGACGCCGGCACCCTGACGCTGGGTAAAAATCCCGCCGGTTCCCGCGATTGGTCGCGGCGAAAGAATCGTTCACCGCAAAACGCTGGCCCGTCCCGCGCGCCTGCGTGACGTGGGGACATGTCCGCGAGGGGTCGGGACAAGATATAAAAGTCGCAAGTGCGGGGTTTGAATGAAGCTTAGATTATCCGGCAGGCCGCTCCTCGCTGTGACGATGGGTGCCGCGGTTCTGGCAGGTTGTGTTAGCAGCGTCGCAATCGTGCCGCAGCCACGCGCGCAGCAACAACAGCAACCGGCGCCGGTGCGCGGCCCGGCCGGTTCGGTCACGGTACCGATCGGCGAGCCCGTTCGCTCGGCGATGCCGCGGCCCGCGGGGCCGATCGACCCCGGTTTCCGCCGCGCGCCCGCCGGGCTCGACGATCGCATTTTCGAGTTGTGGCGCGCCTTTCCCGGCAAGACCGGCATCGCGGTGCAGCGCATCGACGGCGAATGGTCGCTTTCGCAGCGCGGCGACGAGCTGTTTCCGCAGCAGAGCGTGTCGAAGCTGTGGGTTGCGCTGACGGTGCTCGACGCGGTCGATCAGGGGCGCCTGACGCTTGATCAGCGGGTGCGCATCGGTCCCGAGGACCTGACCCTGTTCCACCAGCCGCTCGCCGCGCGGGTGCGCTCCGAAGGTTCGGTGACGATGAGCGTCCGCGACCTTATCGAAACCGCGATCACCCACAGCGACAATACCGCGAACGACAGCCTGCTGCGCACCGTCGGCGGCCCCGACGCGGTGCGCGCCTTCATCGACAAGAAGGATCTGGGCGCAATCCGCTTCGGCCCCGGCGAACGTCTGTTGCAGGCGGGAACCGCGGGACTCAAATGGCAGCAGGCCTATTCGGTCGGGCGCGCCTTCTATCAGGCGCGCGCCGCGCTGCCCGATGCGACGCGCCTCGCGGCGCGCGACGCCTATCTCGCCAATCCGCCCGACGGCGCGAGCCCCGAAGCGATCGCGAGCGCGCTGACCCGGCTGGCGCGCGGGACGTTGCTGTCGCCCGATTCGACCGAATATCTGCTGGGCGTGATGAGCCGGACTCGAAGCGGCCCGCGCCGATTGAAGGCCGGTCTGCCCGCGGGCTGGAAATTCCTGCACAAGACCGGGACCGGACAGGATTACAAGGGCTCGACCGCCGGTTATAACGACATCGGTATCGCGACCGCGCCCGACGGCACCCGCTACGCCATCGTCGTGCTGCTTGGCGACACCAGCGCGTCGGTGCCCGCGCGCATGGCGCTGATGCAGGCGGTGTCGGGGGCCGTCGCCGACTATCACGGAAGGTAGGGGTGCCATGAAGCGCGTTCTTTTGCCGGTGCTCGCGCTCGCGCTGCTGCTCGCCGGCTGCGCGACCCCCGAAACGCGGCTGCGCACGGGCCTTCAGAACGCCGGCCTGTCGAAGGCGATGTCGGCGTGCATGGCAGAGCGCATGGTCGACCGGCTGTCGCTGCTCCAACTCCGGCGCCTTGCGTCGCTCGGCAGCCTCAAGGACAAGCATGTCAGCGACCTGACGCTCGACCAGTTCTTTCGCAAGGTGCGCGCGCTCAAGGATCCCGAAATATTGACCGTCTCGACGAGTTCGGCGGCGGTCTGCGCGCTGCGCTGACGGTCATTCGCCGGGGAAGCGCACGACGAGGTTCGGCGGGGGCAAGCTGTCGGTCACGGTTTCGGCGGCATTCGCCGCGGGCCATTTTTCGCCGCGCCCGAAGGCCTCGATCGAGGGATATTGCCCCAGGCTGACGAGCGAGGACAGGACATAAGGCTGACCCTCGGCGCCGAGGATCGACGCGCGGTCGGCGAGGTGGAAATGCAGGTGCGGCGCGCTCGCCTGGCCGGTAAAGCCGAGGAAGCCGACGACCTCGCCCGCCTTGACGCGATCCCCGACGGCGACCGGCGCTCCCTGTTTCAGATGTTCGTAGGTGGCGATGCGCCCGCCGCCGATGTCGAGCATGACATAGTTGCCGCTGGCGTCGGCGATCGAAGGATTCGTTCGGCCCGACCGCGTCGCGGGGTCGGGCACATCGTCGCGCAGCGCGACAACGGTTCCATCGGCGACCGCGAGCACTTCGGCGCCATAGCCATAGTGGTTCGCCGGATTGTCGGCATCGCCCGATGACCGCTTTCCGTTCGCATCGACCTTCATCCAGTCGATCGCAAAGCGGCCGGGCAGGGTCGCCGATCCTTCGGTGGCATAGAAGACGCGGCGGTGGCCGCGCTCCATGCCGGGGTCGTAGACCGCGACCCACGGCCCGCCGCGCAGCGGCGGCGACAGGCGGGGGAGGGCGGTCGTGTCCGGCGTCGCCGCGCCGCCTGAAAGCGTAAAGCTGGCCCCGTCGCCGCCGATCTTGCCGAGCGTGAAGCCGTGCGAGATCGACCGGGGCGCGGAGGCGGCTGCGACCGGCGCGTTGATATAAAGCACCGCGCGGCGGCCCGGCGGAATGATTCGCGTATCGGCCTCGGCTGGCCCGACGAGCCCGGTCGCCTTGGCGAGTTCGTCGTCGGCATAGCTTTTGAGCGGGGCGCCCGTGTCGTCGGCGATCGAAAGCCGGTCCAGCCGAAGCGGCAGGCCGGAAAAATTGGTGAGGTGCAGCTCGTAAACGAGCTGATCCGCCGCGCCGACGCGGACGATATGCGGGGCTTCGGGAATCGCGATGTCGAGCGACTGGTTCACCTGCGCCTTCGCCGGGCTGGCGCCGGCGAGCGTCAACAATGCAAAAACAAGAAGCTTTATCCGCATCTTCGGCTCCCTCATCCCGATCCTCGAGTCCACCCGACTATCAGCCCGGGCGCGGAACGTCATCCGGAAGACGGACCGGCTGGCCGCAAGCCTTAGCCGCACACAAGAATATCTGCGGTTTCCGGGGGTGGCGTTGCGGGCTAACTTGTGCTTAGGCGGCGCCGATCCTCTCCCTTACAGAGTCGAAAGGCCCGGTAGACCTCATGAACATCCACGAATATCAGGCGAAAGAACTGCTCGCGAAATTTGGCGTCGCCGTGCCCAAGGGCATCGCCGCGATGAGCGTCGAAGAGGCCGTTGCAGCCGCGAAGCAGCTCCCCGGGCCGCTCTATGTCGTGAAGTCGCAGATCCACGCCGGCGGCCGCGGCAAGGGCAAGTTCAAGGAACTCGGTCCCGATGCGAAGGGCGGCGTCCGTCTTGCGAAGAGCCTCGAGGAAGTCGAGGCGCATGCGAAGGATATGCTCGGCAACACGCTGGTGACGATCCAGACCGGCGAAGCGGGCAAGCAGGTCAACCGCCTCTACATCACCGACGGCGCCGACATCAAAAAGGAATATTATCTCGCGCTGCTCGTCGACCGCGCGTCGAGCCGCATCGCGGTCGTCGCCTCGACCGAAGGCGGGATGGACATCGAAACCGTCGCGCACAACACGCCCGAGAAAATCCACACGATCGTCATCGATCCCGCGACCGGGCTGATGCCGCACCACGGCCGCAGCGTCGCCGCCGCGCTCGAACTCGAAGGCGATCTTGCCAAGCAGGCGGCGAAGGTGCTGACCGGCCTCTACAACGCGTTCCTCGCGACCGATGCCGAGCAGATCGAGATCAACCCGCTTGCCGTCTGCGAAGGCGCGAACGGCGACGAGTTGCTCGTGCTCGACGCCAAATTGGGCTTCGACGGCAATGCGATGTTCCGCCACAAGGACATCGCCGAACTGCGCGACCTGACCGAGGAAGACCCGGCCGAGGTCGAGGCGTCGGAATATGACCTCGCCTATATCAAGCTCGACGGCAACATCGGTTGCATGGTCAATGGTGCCGGGCTCGCGATGGCGACGATGGACATCATCAAGCTCAATGGCGCCTTCCCGGCGAACTTCCTCGATGTCGGCGGCGGCGCGAGCAAGGAAAAGGTCACCGCGGCGTTCAAGATCATCCTGAAGGATCCGGCGGTCGAGGGCATCCTCGTCAACATCTTCGGCGGCATCATGAAGTGCGACATCATCGCCGACGGCATCGTCGCCGCGGCGAAGGAAGTGAATCTCTCGGTCCCGCTCGTCGTCCGCCTCGAAGGCACCAACGTCCAGCAGGGCAAGGACATCCTTGCAAACTCGGGCCTGCCGATCGTCGCGGCGAACGATCTGGGCGACGCGGCAAAGAAGATCGTCGCCGAGGTTGCCAAGGCGGCGTGATAGAGAATTGCCTCTCCCCTTGGGTGAGAGGCAGCGAGACTTGGCGGCTTGCCGCCTAGTCGCAGCGGTGAGGGCGGCAACGTCCGGACCCTCACCAAGTCCGACTAGGTCCTGCGGACCAAGTCTTCCTATCCTCTCCCTTAAAGGGAGAGGAACGAGGGACTGCTGGTTGACGTTTACGTAAACGCCAATTATGGCGCAGTGCACAATTTGCTGAGAGGAGCTTTGAGCCCATGAAAATCCTCGTCCCCGTCAAACGGGTGCTCGATTACAACGTGAAGCCGCGGGTGAAGGCCGACGGTACCGGCGTCGACCTCGCCAATGTGAAGATGTCGATGAACCCGTTCGACGAAATCTCGGTCGAAGAAGCGATTCGCCTGAAGGAAAAGGGCGTCGCGACCGAGGTTGTCGCGGTTTCCGTCGGCCCGGCAAAGGCGCAGGAAACGCTGCGCACCGCGCTCGCGATGGGCGCCGACCGCGCGATCCTCGTCCAGACCGACGATGCGGTCGAGCCGCTGGCGCTCGCGAAAATCTTCAAAGCCATTGCCGATGCCGAACAGCCCGGCCTTGTCATCCTCGGCAAGCAGGCGATCGACGACGACAACAACCAGACCGGCCAGATGCTTGCCGCGCTGACCGGCTGGGCGCAGGGCACCTTCGCCAGCGCGGTGAACGTCGAGGGCGACAGCGTCAATGTGACGCGCGAAGTCGACGGCGGCCTCGAAACGGTGAAGCTCAAGCTTCCCGCGATCGTCACCACCGACCTTCGCCTGAACGAGCCGCGCTATGCGTCGCTGCCGAACATCATGAAGGCGAAGTCGAAGCCGCTCGATACCAAGTCGCCCGCCGATTACGGCGTCGACACGGCGCCCCGCGTCAAGACGGTGAAGGTGTCCGAACCGCCCGTCCGCTCGGCCGGGGTCAAGGTCGCCGATGTCGATGAACTGGTTGCCAAGCTGAAGGCGATGGGAGTGCATTCATGAAAACGCTCGTTTGGGTCGAACATGACGGCAACGCCGTCAAGGATGCCACGCTCGCCGCGGTGACCGCTGCGTCGAAACTCGGCGAAGTCCATTTGCTCGTCGCCGGTGAAGGTGTCGATGGCGTCGCGAAAGTCGCTGCGCAGATTGTCGGCGTCGGCAAGGTCCACGTCGCCGACAACGCCGCTTTCGGTCATAACCTGCCCGAAAATGTCGCGCCGCTCGTCGCCGAGCTGATGGCCTCGCACGACGCCTTCGTCGCGCCCGCCACCACCACCGGCAAGAATATCGCGCCGCGCGTCGCCGCGCTGCTCGACGTGATGCAGATTTCGGAAATCCTGTCGGTCGAGGGTCCGAAGACCTTCACCCGTCCGATCTATGCCGGCAACGCGATCGCGACCGTCGAATCGTCGGACGCGAAGCTGGTCCTCACCGTCCGCGGCACCGCCTTTGAAAAGGCCGCCACCTCGGGTGGTTCGGGTGCGGTCGAAGCCGTCTCGGCGGGCGGCGACGCAGGCATTTCGAGCTTCGTCGGCGCTGAAATCGCCAAGCAGGATCGTCCCGAGCTGACCTCGGCGAAGATCATCGTGTCGGGCGGCCGTGCGCTGGGTTCGAGCGAGAAGTATGAGGAAGTCATCGTTCCGCTCGCCGACAAGCTCGGCGCCGCGCTTGGTGCTTCGCGCGCCGCGGTCGATGCGGGCTATGTCCCCAACGACTATCAGGTCGGCCAGACCGGCAAGATCGTCGCGCCCGAAGTCTATTTCGCGATCGGCATCTCGGGCGCGATCCAGCACCTTGCCGGCATGAAGGATTCGAAGACGATCGTCGCGATCAACAAGGATGAGGACGCGCCGATCTTTCAGGTCGCCGACTTCGGCCTCGTCGCTGACCTGTTCAGCGCCGTGCCCGAACTGACGGGCAAGATCTAACCGTCCGTCCATATGGCCGGCAATCATCCCGGGGTGCCCGGACTGGGCGACGCGCCGTTCAACGCCGGTGGTCGCCGGTCCGCGCGCCCCGGCGCCGGGCGCGAGGCCGACGACGACGACAATGGCATCGGCGACGACGATGTCCACGGGCGTGCGCTCGTTCTCGCGAGCGTCGCGCGCGACGCGCGGCTCAACCAGAAATTCCTGCTGCTGATCACGCTGTCGGCGGCGATCGCCACGCTCGGCCTGCTGCAGGGATCGGCGGCGGTCGTTATCGGCGCGATGCTCGTGTCGCCGCTGCTCGGTCCGATCATGGGCGTCGGCTTCGGGCTCGCGACGCTCGAAAGCAATCTGATCAAACGCTCGCTGATCACCATGGCGGCGGGGATGGCGGTTGCAGTTATCGTCGCGATGCTGATCATCTGGCTGTCGCCGATCAACGACGTCACGCCCGAACTCCGCGCACGGACGCAGCCGACATTGCTCGACCTCGGCGTCGCGGTGGTCGGCGGCATCGCCGGCGTCTATGCGATCATGCGCAAGCTGTCGGGGGTGATGGTCGGCGTCGCGATCGCGACCGCGCTCGTCCCGCCGCTCTCGACGATCGGCTTCGGCCTTGCGACCGGGCGTTTCGATTTCGCGCTCGGTTCGGCGCTGCTCTTCCTTACCAACACACTCGCTATCGCTTTCGCCGCGACGATCGTCGCGCGCGTCAATCGCTTCGGGCCGTCGCTGACCGCGCAGCATACGATGATGCAGGTCGCGGGGATCGTCGTGACGCTAGGTATCCTCTCGATCCCGCTTGCGCTTTCGCTCAATGCCATCGTCCGCGAGATCGGCGCGCGCAACGCGGTGCAAACCGAACTCGACCGGTTGCTCGACCCCAGCGACCGAGTCGACAGCCTCAACGTGCGGATGGAGGGCGACGATGTATCGGTCGACGGCGTCGTGCTGGTCGACCAATATGCCGCGCAGCTCAATCCCGCCCTGGCGCGGCAGGTGCAACGGAAGCTCAAGCGTTCGGTGCGGGTCAATATCGTCCAACTCCGGCAGCAAACCAATGCCGCTGCGCAGGTCGAAGAACAGCTCAATCGCCGCGTCACGACGCTCGAACAGCGCGAGGGCGACAGCCGCAACATCATTGCCGGGCTCACCGTCGGCGAACTGGTGCCGCGCGAGCGGGTGCTGGTCGATGCGCAGGCGCGCCGCGTCGTCGTGCAGCGCGACCGCGAGGCGGAGGGCGAGCAGGTCGCCGCGGCGATCGACCGCATCATGGCGTCGGTGCAGGCGAACCACCCGCAATGGCTGATCCAGAACGGCGCGCTGACGGTAGCGGAAGCACCCGCTGCGGAAGAGGCGGCGGCCGAATAGCCTGCCGCAGACCTATTCGGGTTGACCTGTCGCAACCGATCCCGTGGATAGGCGCCGAACCGCAGGGGAATGGCGGGACAGGGGAGAGGCGATATGCACGGCAAGCGACTGGCATTGGCGATGATGATGGCGTGCGCCGGTTTTGGTGCGACCGCCAAACCGGCGCAAGCGGCGGTGTCTGCGACCGAAAGCGTCAAAATCGACAAGGCGCGGATCGATGCCGCGCTCGCAGCGATGGTCGCCGACGGCCGCGCCGCGGGCACTTCGGCGCTGATCTGGCAGGACGGGCGCGAGGTCTATTTCGGAACCGCCGGCATGGCCGACCGCGCGGCGAAGCGCCCGATGCGCCGCGACACGATCGCGCAAATCTATTCGATGACCAAGCCGGTGACGGGCGTCGCGCTGATGCAGCTCTGGGAGGCGGGCAAGTTCCGCCTCGACGACCCGCTGGTGAACTATCTGCCCGAATATGCCGCGATGCGTGTCTATGCGGGGAAGGATGCCGCAGGCCAGCCGCGCTACGTGCCTGCCGAGCGGCCGATCAGCGTGCGCGATATCCTGCGCCACACGGCGGGTTTCGCCTATGGCGCCGGGCCGACGCCCGCGCACCACGCCTATGTCGCCGCCGAACCGCTCGCGCTGACGATCTCGCTCGCTGAGGCGAGCAAGCGGCTTGCGAACGTGCCGATGCTCTATCAACCCGGGACGCAGTGGGAATATAGCATCGCGGTCGATGTGCAGGCGGCGCTTGTCGAGAAGCTCTCGGGCCAGCCTTTCGCCGAATATGTGCGCACGCATATCTTCGAACCGCTGGGGATGACCGAGACCGCGTGGCGCCAGCCCGACGCGTGGCTGCCGCGCTTCGCGGCGATGAATGTGAAGAAGGACGGCAAACTGGTGCAGCAGCCGGCGGCCGAGGCGCAGACGCTGAACTTCAAGGATCATGCGCTGACTCCCGGCGGCTTCGGCCTCGCTTCGACGCTCGACGATTATTCGCGTTTCGCGCGCATGCTGCTGAATGGTGGCACCCTCGACGGCGCGCGAATCCTCAAACCTTCGACGGTCAAGCTGATGGCGACCGACCAGCTCGACCCAGCGATCACCGAGCGGGCATGGCTTCCCGGCAAGGGCGCGGTCGGCTTCGGTTTCGACTTCGCGGTGCGCAAGTCGCCGCCGCAAACCGCCGGGGAAAATCGCGGCGCGGTCGGCGAGTTTTTCTGGGACGGCATGGCCTCGACGCTGTTCTGGGTCGATCCGGCCAACAAGCTGACCGCGGTCTTCTTCGTCCAGACGATCCCCTATGACGGCACGCTGCACCGCGATTTCCGCGCCGCGGTCTATGGACCGGACTACAAGGGCCCCGCGGACGACTAATTGTCATCCCATTGTCATCGTCTTGCCGTTGAGCGGGGCCGAGGAGTTTCGAGATGGCCCAGTCCGACAAACGCGCGCTGCTCGCCGAAGGTCTCGCCGCCGGGGACGATGATGCCGCGCTCCATGCGCGCCTCGTCGATGCGGGCATCTCGGCGGCAGCGGCGAAATATGAGGTCGATCGGCTCGCCAAGGATCCGATGGCGGCGATGCTCCGGCGGCAGGCGGCGCGGATGGCGAAGCAGGATTGGCTGTTCGCCAACCAGCAGCGGCTTGCGTTCGAGGCCGAGGGCGGTTTCGCGCTCGACGTGCTGGCCGACCCCGAGCCCGCTTCCTTCTATCGCCACCATTATGAGGCGAACCGGCCCGCAAAGCTCAGCGGCATCATCGATCATTGGCCCGCGCTCACCCGCTGGTCGCTCGACCATTTTGCGGCCGTCGCGGGCGACGCGGTCGTCGAGGCGCAGGTCGAGCGCGAGCGTGATCCCGACTATGAACTCGCGAAAGACGATCATCGCCGCCTGATCCGCTTCGGCGAACTGATCGGCTGGCTCCGCAAGGACGAGGCGAGCAACGATATATACCTCACCGCCTATAACAGCGGCGCCAACGCCGCGGCGCTGGCCCCGCTATGGGACGATATGGCGCCGATCGCGATCCTTGACGACACCCGGCCGCGCGACGGCTTTTTCTGGCTGGGGCCGAAAGGCACGCTCACCCCGTGGCATCACGACCTCACCAACAATCTGCTCGTGCAGGTGCTGGGCCGCAAGCGCGTGCGCCTGGCGCCGCCCTGGGCGTTCGCGCGGATGCGCGACAGGCGCCATTGCTTCTCCGACTGGGGCAATGAGGCGTTGCTTGCGGGCGAAGGCGACGCGACGAACCCGCCCGTGCTCGAAACAATCATCGGGCCGGGCGAAGCCGTCTTTCTGCCCGTCGGCTGGTGGCATCAGGTCGAAGCGCTCGACCTGTCGGCGAGTATGAGCTTCACCAGCTTCCGCCGCGCCAACGCGCATGTCGACGATTATGCCTCCTATGGAGCGGTCGGCTGATTGTGCTTTCGATCCCTGCTATAATCTGGCTTCCCAACCAAAGGGGGCCGGCATGGACCGCCGTCCCCGCCCGCACAGACTTCACCGTTTCCGCACGAACTCGGCGCGCAGCACCAGCCCCTTGATCCCGGCGTGGCGGCAATCGATTTCCTGCGCGTCGCCGGTCAGGCGGATCGATTTGATGACGGTCCCGACCTTCAACGTCTGCCCCGCGCCCTTAACGTTGAGGTCCTTGACCAACACAACCGAATCGCCGTCGGCGAGCAGGTTGCCGACCGCGTCGCGCACTTCGGGGCCGGCCGCTTCGGCTGCGTCGCGCGCGGCAACATCGCTCACCGACAGCCACTCGCCGCTTGCTTCGTCATAGACATAATCGTCGTCGGCCATGATTTTCCTATTCCGGTTTGCGAAAGCGCAGCGCGAACTGGTCGGTCTTGCCGCGGATTTCCTTGTCGAAGACATTGGCGGTACGCGGATCGTCGGGGCGGCGATAGAGGTCGTTTTCGGCGTCGAGTTTGAACCCCGCGCCGGTCAGCGCGGCGACGACCGCATCCTTGTCGATCCGGTGCAGGCTGTCGGACAAGGTCGTGCCGCTGCCGTCGGCGGCGCTATGGTCGACGACGACCAAAGTGCCGCCGGGTTTGAGCGCCGCGAACAAGGCCGCGCTCGCCTGGGCGCCGGTGCCTTCGGGAAAGGGCTTCAGATACAGGTCGTGGAAATTCTGCACGGTGATGATCGTGTCGAGCGGCTCGGGAAAGGCGGGCGCCGCGAACGGCCCTGCGGCGGCATCGACATTGGTATAGGCGGCGTCGACCGCCGCCTGATCGTCGCCATATTGTTTCTTGAAGGCGATGAATTCGGCGGGCTGGAAGCCGTAAACCTTGCCCGCCGGGCCGACCGCGGCGGCGAGCAGGCGCGTAACATAGCCGCCGCCCATGACGAAATCGCCCACCTTTTCGCCGGGCGCGATCTCGGCGAACGCGAGCAACTCGGCGGGCTTGCGCGCGGCATCGCGGTCGCGGTCGGCGGCGGGGCGCGCGGGATCGGCGAGCGCAGCCTGATAGGCGGAGGCGGCCGCTTCCTTGGCGGCGAGCGGGGTTGCCGACACGGTGAGCAGCAGGGCGAGGGCAAGCGGGCGGATCATGGCATCGACTCCCTTTAGTGTATCGCGTCAATATAACAGCATCGGGCCGCCTTTGCCCCGCTTATTTGCATCTCACGATTTTGATGATAGGTTTTTCTGTGAAACTAAAAATCGGGAGAGCAGACATGTATGATCTGGTGATTCGCGGCGGTACCGTTGTCGATGGTTCGGGTGGGAAACCCCTGGTCGCGGACGTCGCGATCGACGGCGACCGGATCGTCGCAGTGGGGGAAAACCTGGGCGCTGGCGCCAAGGAAATCGACGCCGCTGGCAAGATCGTCACCCCCGGCTTCGTCGACGTCCACACCCATTATGACGGGCAGGCGACATGGGACGCCGAAATGGCGCCGTCAAGCTGGCACGGCGTCACCACCGTCGTGATGGGCAATTGCGGCGTCGGCTTCGCGCCCGCCAAGCCCGATCGCCACGACTGGCTGATTTCGCTGATGGAAGGCGTCGAGGACATCCCTGGCACCGCACTTGCCGAGGGCATGTCGTGGGATTGGGAGACGTTTCCCGAATATATGGACGCGCTCGAAAAGCTGCCGCGCACCGTCGACGTCGCGTGCCACGTCCCGCACGGTGCTGTGCGCGCCTATGTGCTCGGCGACCGGGAAAAGCCCGGCGCGATCCCGACCGACGCCGACATCGCCGAAATGTCGCGCATCGTCGAGGAAGGCGTGCGCGCGGGCGCGCTCGGCTTCTCGACCAGCCGCACCGTGCTCCACAAGTCGATCGACGGCGAACTCGTCCCCGGCACCACCGCGACGGCGGAGGAACTGATCGCGATCGGCCGCGCGATGGGCCGCGTCGGTTACGGCGTGTTCGAAATGGCGAGCGACCTCAAGCGCGAATGGAACGAGTTTCAGTGGATGGGCGATTTGAGCCGCGAAACGGGGCTGCCGGTGACTTTCGCCGCGCTCCAGTCGATCGCCAAGGAATTGCCGCTCGAGGAGCAGATCGAGGAGATGCGGCGCCAGAATGCGAGCGGCGCGAACATCGTCGCGCAGATCGCGCTGCGCGGCAACGGCGTGATCATGGCGTGGCAAGGCACCGTCCACCCGTTCCGCTTCAAGCCCGCGTGGGAAGAGATCATCGACCTGCCGTGGGAAGAGCAGCTCGCGAAGCTCAAAGACCCCGCCTTCAAAAAACGCATGATCGAAGAGGACAATATCTGGCCCGAAAGCGACATCATCGACTTTCTGAAAGTCGTCGCGCTCGGCTGGCCCGTCCAGTTCGAAATGGACCCCGATTTCAATTACGAGCCCAAGATGGGTGAAAGCATCATGGCGCGCGCTGAGGCGGCGGGCGTCTCGCCGGCCGAATATGCCTATGACCTCCTCATGAAGGACGATGGCAAGGGCTTCATCTATTTCCCGATTTTGAACTATCGCGACGGCAACCTCAATTTCCTCGAGGATCTGCAGGCGGCCGACGACACGGTGAACAGCCTCTCCGACGGCGGCGCGCATTGCGGGACGATCTGCGACGCCGCCTCGCCGACCTTCATGCTCCAGCATTGGGTGCGCGACCGTAAAGGCCATCGCATCGCGCTCGAACATGCGATCAAGCGCCAGTGCCGCGATACCGCGATGCTTTACGGGCTCGAGGATCGCGGCGTGCTCGCGCCGGGCTATCTCGCCGATCTGAACGTGATCGACATGGAGGCGCTGAAGCTCGGCAAGCCGTGGCTCGCCTTCGACCTGCCCGCGGGCGGCAAGCGCCTGCTGCAAAAGGCCGACGGCTATGTCGCGACGGTGAAGTCGGGGGTCGTGACCTTCCGGGATGGCGAAATGCAGGGACCGACCCCCGGCGGCGTGATCCGCGGCCCGCAGCGCGTCGAAATGGCGATGGCGGCGGAGTGATGCGCGGCGTCCGGCTGCGCGCACCCGCTTCGCTCGACAATCTGACGCTCGCCGACCTGCCCGACCCCGGTGATCCGGGGCCGGGCGAAATCCGCGTGCGGCTGGCGGCATCCTCGCTCAATTTTCACGACTATGCGGTCGTGACCGGAATGATCCCGGCCGCCGATGGACGCATACCGATGTCCGACGGTGCGGGGACGGTCGAGGCAGTCGGGGAGGGCGTGACGCAGTTCAAGCCGGGCGACACCGTCGTGTCGATCTTCTTCCCCGAATGGATCGACGGCGCGCCGCCCGCAACGGCGTTTCGCGGCGTGCCCGGCGACGGCATCGACGGCTACGCGCGTGAGGCGGTGGTGACGCCGGAGCACTGGTTCACGCGCGCGCCGGAGGGCTATTCGGCCGCCGAGGCGGCGACACTGACCTGCGCCGGGCTGACCGCGTGGCGCGCGCTGTTCGTCGATGGCCGGACGCGGCCGGGTTCGACCGTTCTGGTGCAGGGCAGCGGCGGCGTATCGGTGTTTGCGCTGCAATTTGCGAAGGCCGCGGGCGCGCGGGTGATCGTAACAAGTTCCTCCGATGCCAAGCTCGAACGGTTGAAGGCGCTCGGCGCCGACGAGATCATCAATTACAAGGAGGTGCCCGCCTGGGGCGCACAAGCGCTCGAGCTGACCGGCGGGACGGGGGTCGATACCGTCGTCGAGATCGGGGGCGCCGGGACGCTCGACCAGTCGATGGTCGCGGCTCGTGTCGGCGGGCATGTCGCCCTGATCGGCGTGCTCGCCGGATTCTCGGGTCCCGTTCAGACGGCGCTGCTGATGGCGAAGAATCTGCGTGTGCAGGGACTGACCGTCGGTAGCCGCCAGCAGCAACTCGATATGATCGCGGGAATAGAAGCAAACGGAATCAGGCCCGTCATCAGCGACCATTTCCCGCTTGAAAAGCTGGCCGATGCTTTTCGGCATCAGGCGGCGAACGCCCATTTCGGCAAGATCGTCGTCGATATTTAGCGCGCTAGCAAGTCCGACGGCAGCGTTGGTTCGCTGACGATTTTCGCCATGCGCCGCCACATTTCGTCGCGCGAGGGCCGGCCTCGCTCGACCCAAGCGCGCACCATCGTCTCGCCGAGGCCGTAGTTGATTACATAGCTGCGATATTGATCGGTGAAGCTGATCGATTGTTCAGCCCGTTGCGGTGAGACGAGCATATATTTCTGCGTCAACGCCACCGCGGTCGGGCGGTCGATCTCGCCGTCGAGATATTGCTGCGCGATCGTCAGCCGCGCACCCGACGCGCGCTTGATCGCTTTCAATAGCTGCCAATAGCGGTCGTCGGACGGCACCGCGATCCCGGCGATCGGCATCAGCACATCGCGTTCGGTGTCGGCCTTGCCGCTTTCGGGAAAGGCTAGGTCGATGCCGTAATTGGCGCTGCCCTCGGCGATCAGGCTTTGCGGGCTGTAGAGCGGATAGACGCTGAACTCGCTCCAGCCGTTTTCCCTCACCAGCCTCTCTTCGAGTTTCATGTTGAGGAGATGGTGGCCCGGATAACCTTCGTGACAGCCGAGGTCGAGCGCGCGCGACAGGCGGATCGGCAGGTCGGTGTTGACCTGGATCAGGCTGTGATAGCCGCCCTGATAATAATTATAGCCGCTCCAGCTCTTGCCGGTGACGAATTCGAGGCGAAAGCTCTCGTCCGCCGGCATCGGAATATGCGCTATGCTGCGCCCGCGGCAGCGCGCGATCGCGGCGTCGAAGGTCTTCTGCAGCCGATCCTTGGGAATGGTGAAGCCGTCGAGATAGGCCTCGACACGGTCGGCGAGCGCGCCGTCGCCGGGGACGAGCTTTTCGATCTTCGCGAGTTCGGCGTCGTAGCTTGCGAGCGGCTTGAGGCGAGGCCGCACGCCGAACAGCCGCTCGGCCTCGTCGGCGAAGGCGAAGCGCGTGCCCTGCATCATCTGCAATCGCGTCTCGGTGGCGCGGAGTTGCGCGCGGAGGAAGGCGGCGCGGCGGCGGTCGAGCGGATCGGAGATACGCCGCGCGGCAAGGTCGATCTGCGCCATCAGCCCGCGCGTCGCCGCGAGCAGCGCCGCCTTGTCGCGCGGCGCCGCTTCGGCCGCCTTTTGGAGTTCGGGCGGGCCGTAATAGGCGTCGATATAGCCCGGCTCATGCGTTCCGATTTCGAGGCTGAGGCGCAGATAGGCGGCGGCGATTTCGTCGAGGGCTTTGGTTGAGGCCGCCGTGCGGCGCACGTCGAGCGTCGCCACACCGGGCTCGGCGGCTGCGCTTTTCGGCCCGGCGGCGGCGCAGCCCGAGAGGAGCGCGGCGGCGACCAGTGACAGCGAAACGAGTGTCTTCATGCCCGGCTGCTTAGCCGTGGGCTTCGGACGTGTCACGCACATCGCCGTCGGTGGCGATCTCGCCGTTCGAAGCGCTTTCGACCGCGCTGTGCTGCGGATGAAGCGGCGCGAAGCGGAGTATGGCAAAGCCGGCGAGTGCCGCCACGAGCGAGCCCATCAAGATGCCGATCTTCGCTTCCTCGATCAGCAGCGCGTTGCCGGGGAAGGCGAGCCCGCCGATGAACAGGCTCATCGTGAAGCCGATCCCGCACAGCATCGCGACGCCATAGACCTGCAGCCAGGTCGCCCCGCGCAGCCGGCCCGCAATGCCGAGTTTGACCGAAAGCCAGACGCTGCCGAAGATACCGATCTGCTTGCCGAGGAACAGGCCCGCCGCGATGCCGAGGGGCAGCGGCGCGAAGACCTGGTCGATGCCCAGGCCGCGGACGTCGACCCCGGCGTTGGCGAAACCGAACAGCGGCACGATCGCGAAGGCGACCCACGGGTGCAGCGCATGTTCGAGCCGGTGCAGCGGCGAGGTCTGGCTGTCGGGTGCGCCGGGCGTGCGCTCGAAGGGGATCATTATTGCGGCGAGCACACCGGCGATCGTCGCATGGACGCCCGAGAGCAGCATGGCGTACCAGAGGAGAAGGAACATCAGCAGATAGAGGATGAGGCTCTTCACCCCCGCGCGGTTCATCGCGAACATGAGGGCGAGGATCGCCGCGGCGGCACCCAGCGCAGCCACGTTGATCTTGGCGGTGTAGAAAAGGGCGATGATCGCGACCGCCCCCATGTCGTCGACGATCGCAACGGTGACGAGGAACAGCTTGAGCGAGGTCGGTGCGCGCTTGCCGAGCAGCGCGAGCACCCCCATCGCAAAGGCGATGTCGGTCGCCGCCGGGATCGCCCAGCCCTGCGCGAGCCCCGGTTCTTTCCCGGCGAAGAGCATGTAGAGCGCCGCCGGCACCGCCATACCCGCCGCCGCGGCGATGAAGGGCAGCCGCCGCCGGTCCCAGCTCGCGAGCCGGCCATCGACGAACTCGCGCTTGATCTCGAGCCCGACGAGCAGGAAAAACACCGCCATCAGCCCGTCGTTGATCCACAGGTGAACCGTCATCGGACCGAGCTTGTCGGTGAGAACAGGGCCGGTCACCGCATGAATAGCGTGTTCGTAAGTCTCGGCGAACGCCGAATTGGCGACAATCATCGCCAAAATGGCGGCGAAAATGAGCAGCATGCCGCCGGCGCTCTCGCTCTCAAGAAAATCGCGCAATGCAGAACGGGGCGGAAAACTGCGAGTCATGGGTAAGCTATTTCCTTATTTCGTCAGCGAATTTGACAGTTAAGCGTTGATATGGGCCCGGCTTTACAAACCGGGCCCATTCACTAGCACTATAGATGGGAATGACATTAGGTCATCGAGGGGCGCGGGGCTAGCATATTGGGGCTGTCGACCGCATGGCTGGAATGGCTGGCGCTGGGGGCCGGTCATGAACTGATGCTGTTCGCATCGGTCGGAATATTGTTGTTCGGGCTCGACGACCTGCTGTTCGACGCCTTGTGGCTGGCGACGCGCGGCCGCGATCCGGCGCGGGTTACCGACGCGCCGCCGATCGAGGGGCGCTTCGCGGTGTTCGTGCCCGCGTGGGACGAAGCCGAAGTGCTTCCCGCGATGCTGCACCGCACGCTCGCGGCGTGGCAGGGGGAGGATTTCCGGCTTTATGTCGGCTGCTATCCCAACGACGCCGCGACGCTGTTCGCCGTGTCGCCGCTGATCGCGCGCGACCGGCGGCTGCGGCTG
This sequence comes from Sphingopyxis sp. LC363, assembly GCF_000756385.1. GTDB lineage: Bacteria > Pseudomonadota > Alphaproteobacteria > Sphingomonadales > Sphingomonadaceae > Sphingopyxis. Next base: position 54,935 of record NZ_JNFC01000011.1, on the reverse strand, counting down.
GTGATCGGGGGCCGCGACGGGCCGACAACCAAGGGCGACAATCTCAACCGGCTTTGGACGGCGCTGGGCGAGGATGAGCGCGCCGAAGGCAAGCGTTTTGCCGCGATCGTCCTTCACGATGCCGAGGATCATGTCCACCCCGAGGAACTCGCGCTTTATCGCCGCTATCTGGGCGAAGACGCGATGGTGCAAATCCCCGTCGTTCCCCTCATCAAGCGCGAGGAGCGGTGGGTTGGCGGCCATTATGGCGACGAATTTGCCGAGGCGCATGGCAAGGAACTGGCCGTTCGCTCGCGCCTTGGCCTGCCCTTGCCTTCGGCGGGCGTGGGTTGCGCGCTGACGCGGAGCACGCTCGCGCTGCTGGCGATCGAGCGCGGGGGCGAGCCCTTTTGCTGCGACAGCCTGACCGAAGATTATGAGATCGGCATGCTGATCGGGGCCTATGGCCTTGGCACGCGCTTCATCGACACGGTCGGACCCGCCGGCGACCGGATCGTGTCGCGTGGCGCTTTTCCGGGCGAGGTTGAAAAGGCGGTGCGACAAAAATCGCGCTGGATCGCGGGTATCTCGCTTGCCGGATGGGATCATCTGGGCTGGCCGGGTTCGCGGCAGGTCGACGCGGGGGTCTCCGCCAACCGCGCGTGGCTCGCGCGGTGGATGCTGTGGCGCGATCGCCGTGCGCCGCTCGCCGCCCTTGTCCTCCTCGCCGCCTATGCCGGGGCGATCCTGACCGGACTGGGCCTGGCGGGGCAGTCGCTTTTCGGCTGGGATGCGATCGTCATCGGAGAGGATATGCGGCTGCTCCTCGCGCTCAATCTGCTGCTGCTCTGCTGGCGGCTGGGAATGCGCGGCCATTTCACGGCGCGCTGGTATGGCCTAGGCGAAGCGCTGGTTTCGGTGCCGCGCGCCTTCGTCGCGAACGTCATCGCGATTCTCGCGGCGCGCCGTGCGGTCATGCTCTACTGGCGAATGCTGCGATCGGGCGAAGTGGTGTGGGACAAGACCGACCATTGCCGAAGCGAACCGGTCCCTGAGGATGCCTTCGTCCGGAGAGCCGCGCGATGATGGCGCGGCGCATCGGCGCGCGCCGCGATGCACCGGCGCTGCGCTTCCTGCTGCTGTGCGTCGGCGGCTGGATCGCCCTGCGCGTCATGATGACGTGGAATCCCGCCATGTCGGTGCCCCCCGATGTGCCGGCGATGCCGTGGGCGCCGCCTTCATCCTTTGTAACCGGAGGCGGCTTGGCGGACGGCCGGTCCTTTGCCGATGGCGTGCCGGAGAAGGCCATATCGGCGCAACGCGCGGGCCTCGATCGTCCTTCGGCGGCCCCGCGGCCAGATGACTCCAATGCACCCCCCTCCGCGGAGACCGGGACGCCTTCGGGGGGCTTTGCCGCCGACCGCCACAACCTCCGCCTTGCGCTGATGGCGCGGCTGTTGCCGTCGCGGCCGGGAGAGGTCGCGCGTTCGGCGGTGGGCGGGAGCGCGCCCTTATGGTTCCCGCCGGCCGCGACGACAATAGCCGCGCCCGGACAGGGCGCCCCCTTCTGGATCCGGCGTCAGCTTTCGAGCTGGTCGCTCGGAAGCTGGCTCTATCTGCGCCAGGGGTCGGGGGATGCGCCCGAAACCATTGTCGGTGCTGGCCAGCTCGGGGGCAGCCAGGCGGGCCTTCGGCTCGCTTATGGTTTCGGGGACACCGGCCGTTTGCGCGCCTTTGGCCGTGCGACGATCGCGCTGCAACGGACGCGCCAGCGCGAGCTGGCCTTCGGTCTCGCCTTTGCCCCGCTGGCGCAATTGCCGGTCGATCTCGCGATCGAGCAGCGCGTTGCGGCCGGACCCGAAGGCCGCACCGCGCTCGCCGTCATGGCCAGCGGCGGTGTTTCGGATGTCGCACTTCCCGCCGGCTTCCGGCTCGATGCCTATGCGCAGGCCGGCATCGTCGGCGCGCGGCGGCGCGACGGCTTTGCCGACGGGGCTATCGTCGTCGATCATCGCCTCGGCGCCCGCGAGACCTCGCTGCGGCTTGGCGCGCTTGCCGCGGGCGCGGTGCAGCCCGGCGTGGCGCGCGTCGATGTCGGGCCGCGGCTGACGCTGCGCCTTCCCGATGTGGGCGAAGGCAGCCGGATCGCGCTCGACTGGCGTCAGCGCGTCGCGGGCGACGCGCGCCCCGAGAGCGGCCTTGCCCTGACCCTCGCCGCGGACTTCTGATTGAGCACGAAATAAGGCGCTACAGCCGATTCCCCGTGCCGGAAAAATGGTCTAGGGTCCTTGGAATCGGCGCTCTTCCGGCGTCGTCGATACGCATTCGGGGCCCATGGATCTCTATCTCCCAGTTGCCAATCTTTCGGTCAATGCGCTGGTCATCATCCTGCTCGGTGGCGGGGTGGGCTTTCTGTCGGGCATGTTCGGCGTCGGCGGCGGCTTCCTCACCACGCCGCTGCTCATCTTCTATGGCATTCCGCCAACGGTCGCCGCCGCTTCGGCCGCGACGCAGGTCACCGGCGCCAGCGTGTCGGGCGCGCTCGCGCATCTCGAGCGCGGCGGGGTCGACCTGCGCATGGGAACGGTGCTCGTCGCGGGCGGCCTCGTCGGCTCGCTGATCGGCGCGGGACTGTTCGAACTGCTCACCGCATGGGGTCAGATCGATACGGTGATCAACATACTCTATGTCGTGCTGCTCGGCTCGGTCGGCGGGATCATGGCGCGCGAGGCGTTGGGCGCGCTGCGCACCATGCGCGCCGGGCTGCCCGCGCCGGCGCGCAAACGGCGCCACCACCCGATGGTCGCCAACCTGCCGCTGCGCTGGCGCTTCTATCGTTCGGGCCTCTATATCTCGCCGCTCGCGCCGCTGATCCTCGGCATGGCGGTCGGCATATTGACGATGCTGCTCGGCGTCGGCGGCGGCTTCATCATGGTGCCCGCGATGATCTTCCTGCTCGGCATGGGGACGCAGGTGGTCGTCGGGACCTCGCTGTTCCAGATCTTGTTCGTGACGATCGCGACGACGATGGTCCACGCGATGACGACGGGCGCGGTCGACATCGTGCTCGCCGGACTGCTGCTGCTCGGCAGCGTCACCGGGGCGCAGATCGGCGCGCGCTTCGCCCAGCGGGTGAAACCCGAATATCTGCGCATGGCGCTGGCGGTCATCGTGCTGCTCGTCGCGGCGCGCATGGCGGTCGACCTCTTCATACGCCCCGACGAAATCTACACGGTGCAATGACCCGGGTTCGCGCCTTTGTCCTTGCGCTCGCATTCGCGCTGCTGCCAACAGCTGCGGCGAGCGCCGCCGATCCGCGGCTCGTCCCCGACGTATCGAGCCGCGCGATCGACATCCAGTACAGCTTCACCGGCGAGGAACTGCTGCTGTTCGGCGCGATCCTCTATCCCGGCCAGCGCCTGCCCGACGACCGCGCCGACATCGTTGTCGTGCTCAAGGGGCCGGTGCGGCCGATCGTGCTGCGCGAAAAGCGCCGTGTGGCGGGGATATGGGTTAATGCGAACAGCATCCGGCTGCGCACCTCGCCCGGCTTCTATGCGATCGGATCGTCGCGGCCGATCGACAAGCTGGTCGACGAACGGACCGCGGCAATCTTCGAGCTCGGCCTTGCCAATCTGTCGATGTCGCCGACCGGATTTCCGGAAGCGAAAACGCTCGGACGGTTCGAAGCGGGGCTCATCGACCTTTATCGCCGCGCGGGGCTATTCGTCGAAAACCCCGCCGCGGTCGAAATCACCGAGGGCGTGCTCTATCGCGCCCGCATTCCCGTGCCGGCGCGCGTGCCGGTGGGTACCTATCGCGCCGAAACCTATCTGATCAGCCGCGGCCGGGTGCTCGCGGTCGCGGCGCGCGACGTTCAGATCCGCAAGGCCGGGTTCGAACGCTTCGTCGCGCTCGCAGCGGAGCGCCATGGCTTTCTCTATGGTCTTTCCGCGGTGCTCCTGTCGCTCGTGCTCGGCTATGGCGCGTCTGCGATTTTCCGCCGCCGTTAGAGACAAGCTTTTAGTCCTAAGTTCACGGCCTATTTACCCTCGTCTGCGATAGCTGGAGCCGGGACCACAATAGGCGGGGCGGATATATGGACATGCAGGGTGGCGGATTCGGCGCCGGGGATTTGACGGCGGCGCAGCATGTGCGTCTGGCGGGCGGTGGCGTGGCGGCGCCGGTCGTGCCGGTAGCCAACCATCATCGCGATGACCTGATGATCGGCGAAGTCGTCGATATTTCCGGCTCGGCCTCGCGCATCCTGCTCGATTCCGCGGTGATCGGAAAATTGGCGTCGTCGACCGATGCTGCGGTGGCGATGGCCGGGCAGGTCGGGGCGCAGGTAAAGGTGCGCGTCGGCAATGTCTGGCTGATCGCGAGCATCCGCGACCAGCAACTCGACACGCGCGGTGAAGGGCTGATTATCGCGACGATCGATTTTCTTGGCGAGGGCGAAGAGGAAAAGATCACCGGCCGCATCCATAATTTCCGCCGCGGCGTCACGCGCTATCCGATCCCGGGCAGCCAGGTTTTTGCCGCGACCAGCGCCGACCTCAAACAGATTTACGCCGCCGACGAGCGCGCGCATGTCGAGATCGGCACCGTCTATCCGACCAAGGATATTCGCGGTTCGCTCTATGTCGATGCGATGCTCGGCAAGCATTTCGCGCTGCTCGGCTCGACCGGTACCGGCAAGTCGACGAGCGCCGCGCTGATCCTCCACAAGATTTGCGAACTCGCGCCACAGGGCCATATCGTGATGGTCGACCCGCACGGCGAATATTCGGCCGCCTTCAAGGGCACCGGCGCGCTGTTCGACGTCGACAATCTCGCGATGCCCTACTGGCTGATGAATTTCGAGGAACATTGCGAAGTGTTCGTCACCGCCGAAGGACGCGACCGCCAGGCCGACTGCGACGTGCTCGCGCGCTGCCTGCTCCAGGCGCGGACCAAGAACCGGCTGGCAGAGGGCATGACCAAGATCACGGTCGATTCGCCGATTCCCTATCTGCTCTCCGATCTGCTCAACATCCTCCAGAACGAAATGGGCAAGCTCGACAAGGCGACCTCGTCGGCGCCGTTCATGCGCATCAAGGGCAAGATCGAGGAAATGCGCGCCGACCCGCGCTACAATTTCATGTTCTCGGGGATGCTCGTCGCCGACACGATGGCGAACTTCCTCGGCAAGATCTTCCGCCTGCCGTCGGACGGGCGGCCGATCTCGATCATCGACGTGTCGGGGGTGCCGTCGGACATCACCGGCGTCGTCGTCGCGGTGCTGTCGCGCCTGACCTTCGACTATGCGATCTGGTCGCGCGGCGAGCCGCAGCGCCCGATCCTGCTCGTCTGCGAGGAAGCGCATCGCTACATTCCGTCGAAGGACGTCGGGACCGGGCAGGCGGTGCGCAAGATCCTCGAACGCATCGCCAAGGAAGGCCGCAAATATGGCGTGTCGCTGGGGCTCATCACCCAGCGCCCGTCGGATCTTGCCGAAGGCGTGCTGTCGCAGTGCGGCACGATCATTTCGATGCGCCTCAACAACGAACGCGACCAGCATTTCGTGAAAGCGGCAATGCCCGAAGGCGCACGCGGCTTCATCGATTCGATCCCGGCGCTGCGCAACCGCGAATGTATCATCTGCGGTGAAGGCGTCTCGATCCCGATCCGCGTTCATCTCGACACGCTCGAAGAGGAAAAACGGCCGGCGTCGAGCGATCCGCTCTTCTCGAAGCTGTGGCGCGAAACCGGCGGTGAGGCGGAAATCCTGGAACGCGTCGTCAAGCGGTGGCGCAGTCAGGGGCGGTAAATCGCTTCACCCACCTCGCGAAAACCGCGAGCGCTGCGTTCAGCCCGAGCCGAAAGCCTCAGCCTTTCCACTCACCGCTCTTGAGGAATTCCTCGCGAATCTGGCCTGACTGGTTAAGCCGCGGATCGGTGTAGGTCGGCGTCGCGGCGGGCGGCGGCGCGGTGGTCGCCGGCGGCGTTATCGCGCCGGGCAGCGGCGCCGGGGTGACATCGGGCAGCGGCGCGGCGGGACCGCCGAGCATCGGTGCGGGACCCGCGCCGGGGGCGAGGCCCTGGCCCTTGAGGATCGCGAGCTGCTGCGCGAGCGGCAGATAGGGACCGGGAACCGGTTCGCGGCCCGGATAGGGCGCACGGAACGCGTCGGGCATTCCCCAGCGGCCGCGCCAGCGGTGAAAGATGTGCGCGCCGACGATATTGGTCATCACCAGGCTTTTGCCCCAGCGCGGCCAGATCGCCTGCGTGTGATAATGGGTCGCCAGCCCGACTTTCGGGAAGACAAAGCCTCCCAGCGCGGCCGATGCGATACGGCTCGCGCGCAGCCAGTTCCGCCGTTCGGGCGCGCGCGCCATCGCACCGTCGCAGCTGAAGGTGAATTGGCACACGCCCGCGCGCTGCGATCCCTGGAAGACGACGCCGCACACAGTGTTGGGAAAGCTCGGATGGCGGACGCGATTGATCACCGTCTGCGCGACCCCGCGCATGCCGTCGTCGGTCTCGGACGCCGCCTCATAATAGAGGGCGGCGGTCAGGCAATAATGCGCGCGCTCGCGATCGAGCGCGGTGACCCCGCGAAAGACATAGGGTTTGGCGGCCGGTCCGACGAAGGCCTCCTCGCGCAGCAGCGCGGGATCGGCGGGGGGCAGCGCGGTTGCATTGCTATATCCGATGCTCGTCGGATCGGGCAGCGACGGGTCGATTTTCAGCGCCGCCTGATAATCTTCGGCATTCATGATCGCCCAGCGTTCGGGGTCATAGGCCCGGAAATCGATCGGCACCGACACGCTGTACGGGCCGAAGACCGCGGGTGCGCGCATTTGACCGCTCGACAACAGGAAGGCGAGGCACGCGACCGCAACCACTCCGACGATCGCCGCCCAAAAAGCGCGCCCCGGCCCTGCCGGTTTTTCCGGCACCGGGTCGCGCCACGTCGAGCGGGCGGTGAGGGACAGTTCGGGCTTCATGCGCGTTTCAAATTCCGTCGGCGCTCGGCGCGCGATTCGCGCGAAGCGGCCAACCCGCCTTATACGCCGAAACGCCAATAAAATGTTTCGCCGTCGTCAGGCGCGTTCAGCAAGCGCGACGACGAAGAGGATCAGGGCCGCGGTCGAGGCGAGTGTGCGGATATGATTCCAGGCCGTCCACTCCTTGAGAAAGCGTGCCCAGACCGTCTGCCCCCCGGCTGTCATGGGATCGCTCGCGTCGAGCGCATTGTTGCGCGGGACGTTGAAGATCATCGTCACAACGAACATGCCGAGGAAATAGACCACGCCCCCGGCCAGCGCCGCGCAGGCGCCCGCTTCGTCCCAATGCAGCGCGCTGATCACCGCGAGCGCGAGGCTCGACAGGCTCGATCCAGCGAAAAGCGGCATGAAAAGCGAGCGCTGGATCACGCGATTGATGCTGTTCATTGCCGCGACGCCCGCGGGGATGTCGATGCGCGCGAACGCTGTCATCACGAAGGCAGAGAATGCGAAATAGAGTCCGGCGAGCAGCCCGCAGGCGACGATCGAGAACCAGAGCAGGGCGGTGATCAAAACGTCGGCCATGTTGAACTCCGTATGAGAGGCGGCCACCCATAGTCTCTTTCGTCGATCGCGCGAAGGCGTTCGACGGGCCATGGTCCATTCCCCCTTGCCGACTCACCGTGGCAAGCCTATATGCGGCCTACTTCTTGACATGGTTAGCCAGTTGGGACGTCGGGGCCGCGGGCCGCGGCGGCCATAGCTGCATGGCTTTCCGGTCATCCGAATTGGAAAGACGGACTTGGTCGATTTCGACGCCCTCAATGCGATCATCGCGCCCGAAGCCGAGGCGATGGGCCTTGCGCTCGTGCGCGTCGCCTTTTTTGGCGGCGATAGCGACCCGACGCTGCAGGTGATGGCCGAACGGCCCGACACGCGCCAGTTGACGATCGACGATTGCGCCGACCTGTCGCGCCGCATTTCGGACCGGCTCGACGCGCTCGAGGAAGCGGGCAAGGACCCCATCGACGCCGCTTACCGGCTCGAAGTCTCGTCGCCCGGCATCGACCGCCCGCTGACTAGGCCCGCCGACTTCGCCGACTGGGCGGGGCACGAGGCGAAAATTGCGCTGAAGGAGAAGCGCGACGGACGCCAGCGCTTCAACGGCGAGTTGGTTGGCATCGACCCTAAGGGCGATGTCGTGATGATTACTGATAAAGAAGGTGTGCAGCATCATCTGCCGTTCGACGCGATCGACACAGCAAAGCTCGTTCTCACCGACAAATTGATTGCCGCAACCGTCCCGCTCTCGACCGAGGGCGCCGACGAAATGGAAGAAGAAGGACAGGACTGATGGCCACTGCCATTTCCGCCAACAAGGCCGAGCTGCTCGCGATTGCCAACAGCGTCGCCAGCGAGAAGATGATCGACAAGGGCATCGTCATCGAGGCGATCGAGGAAGCGATCCAGCGCGCGGCGCGCGCGCGTTATGGCGCCGAGAACGACATTCGCGCCAAGCTCGACGCGCAGACCGGCGACCTCCGTTTGTGGCGCGTCGTCGAGGTGGTCGAGCAGGTCGAGGATTATTTCAAGCAGGTCGATCTCGCTTCGGGCCAGAAGCTGCAGAAGGACGCCAAGATCGGCGACTTCATCGTCGACCCGCTGCCCGCGGTCGATCTTGGGCGCATCGACGCCCAGTCGGCGAAACAGGTGATCTTCCAGAAGGTGCGCGAAGCCGATCGCGAGCGCCAATATGAAGAATTCAAGGACCGCGCGGGTGAGATCATCACCGGCGTCGTGAAATCGGTCGAATTCGGCCACATCGTCGTCAACCTCGGCCGAGCCGAAGGCGTGATCCGCCGCGACCAGCAGATTCCGCGCGAGCTGATGCGCGTCGGCGACCGCGTCCGCGCGCTGATCCTGTCGGTGCGCCGCGAGAACCGCGGCCCGCAGATTTTCCTCAGCCGCGCGCATCCCGACTTCATGAAGAAGCTATTCGCGCAGGAAGTGCCTGAAATCTATGACGGCATCATCGAGATCAAGGCGGCCGCCCGCGACCCGGGTTCGCGCGCCAAGATCGGCGTGATCAGCTACGACGGTTCGATCGATCCCGTCGGCGCCTGCGTCGGCATGAAGGGCAGCCGCGTGCAGGCGGTCGTCCAGGAAATGCAGGGCGAAAAGATCGACATCATCCCCTGGTCCGAAGATACCGCGACCTTCGTTGTCAACGCGCTACAGCCCGCCACGGTGCAGCGCGTCGTCATCGACGAGGATGACAGCCGCATCGAAGTCGTCGTCCCCGACGACCAGCTGTCGCTCGCCATCGGCCGCCGCGGCCAGAACGTCCGTCTCGCCAGCCAGCTGACCGGCAGCCAGATCGACATCATGACCGAGGCCGACGCGAGCGAGAAGCGCCAGCGCGAATTCGTCGAACGCTCGACGATGTTCCAGGAAGAACTCGACGTCGACGAAACGCTCGCGCAGCTGCTCGTCGCCGAAGGTTTCGGCGAACTCGAAGAAGTCGCCTATGTGCCGCTCGACGAACTGGCGAGCATCGAGGGCTTCGACGAGGAACTCGCGCAGGAACTGCAAAGCCGTGCCGCCGAAGGGCTCGAACGCCGCGAAGAGGCGTCGCGCGCCGAACGTCGCGAACTCGGCGTCGAGGATGCGCTCGCCGATATTCCGCATCTGACCGAAGCGATGCTCGTTGTGCTCGGCAAGGCCGGGATCAAGACGCTCGACGACCTCGCCGACCTCGCGACCGACGAACTGATCGCCAAGAAGCGCACCGACAACCGCCGCGGCCCGCCGCGCAGCGAGCGCGCCGAGGACAAGGGCGGCGTGCTCGGCGAATATGGCCTCAGCGAAGAGCAGGGCAACGAGATCATCATGGCGGCGCGTGCGCACTGGTTCGACGACGAACCTGAGGAGGCGGCTGCGCCTGCCGAAGCCGGGCCCGCGGCGGAGCCGCAAACCGGGGAGGCCGCCGATGCGGACCCCGCGCAATGATCAGCTAAGCGAAACCGACCGCGCAAAGGGGCGCGGCCACCATGTGCCCGAGCGGCGCTGCGTCGTGACCGGTGAGGTTTCGCCGGCGGAGCGGCTCGTGCGCTTGGCGCTCGGCCCCGACGGCAGCATTGCCCCCGACGTCCATGGCAAGGCGCCGGGGCGCGGCGCATGGATCGGCGTCAATCGCTCCGACCTCGAAGCGAGCCAAGTCAAGGGCAAGCTCAAGGGCGGGCTCGCGCGCGCTTTGCACGAAGGCAACATCGCGATTCCCGACGATCTCGGCGCGCGGATCGAGGCACAGCTCGCGCGCGCGACGCTCGACCGGCTGGGGCTCGAATCGCGTGCGGGCACGCTGATCAGCGGCAATGACAAGATCGAGCAGGCGGCGCGCCGCGGGCAGGTTCGCCTGCTCCTTCACACGAGCGATGCGGGCGAGGACGGCCGCAAGAAATTGGCGCAGGCGTGGCGCGTCGGCGAGGACGACGAAGGCTCGGGCCGCGAGGGTCTGGTCTTGCCGGTGGACCGCGGCACCCTATCTATGGCATTGGGGCGCGAGAATGCGGTGCATCTGGCGATTGTCGACGCCCGCGCCGCCGACCGGGTGCTGGCGCATTTGAGCCGCTGGCAGTTTTTCACCGGATGGAGTAGGGACGCGGCCAATCGCGTTTCGAACACAGCTTCCCGCACGTCGGGGACAGGGGATACGTCCGCGGCTTCCGCCGTTTCGGACGCGTTTTGAAGGAATGATGGTTTTCGATGAGTGACGAACAGGACAAGCCGACCCTTAGCCGCAAGCCGCTCGGGCTGAAGCGGACGGTCGAGGCCGGACAGGTGCAGCAGCAATTCAGCCACGGCCGCCGCAATACGGTGGTGGTCGAGGTGAAGCGTCGCCGCGTGCTTGGCCGTCCGGGCGAAGCCGCCCCGGCACCCGAGGCCGAAGAGGTCCAGGCCGCTCCGGCGCCTGCGCCCGCCCCCGCGCCCGCGCCGACCTCCAAGCCTGCCGCGCCGAAGCCCGCGCCCGACAGCCTGATGACGCGTCAGGAACGTCAGGCGCAGTTGCTGCGCGAGGCCGAGGAAGCGCGCATGGCTGCGCTTGAGGAAAACCGTCGCCGCGACGAAGCCGCGCGCGCCCGCGCCGCCGAGGAAGAAAAGGCCCGTGCCGAGGCGCGTCAGGAACAGGCGGCTGCCAAGGCTGCCGAACCCGCGCCCGCCCCGGCGGCACCCGAACCTGCCGCCGAAGCGCCCGCCGCTGCCGAACCGCAGGGCGAGGCCGCCGCGCCGCGCCCGGCGACGACGGCGAGCGCCGCGCCCGCGCCGCGCCGCTTCACCCCGGTCGAGGCGCCGAAGCGCCCCGAACCCAAGCGCCCCGAACCCAAGGCGAACCGCGGCGCCGACAATCGCCGCCAGTCGGGCAAGCTCACCGTCACGCGCGCGCTCAACGAGGATGAAGGTGCGCGCGCGCGCAGCCTTGCGGCGCTGAAGCGCGCCCGCGAAAAAGAAAAGCGTTCGCACACCGCCTCGTCGGGTCCGCGCGAGAAGCAGGTCCGCGAAGTCGTCGTGCCCGACACGATCACGGTGCAGGAACTGGCGAACCGCATGGCCGAAAAGGGCGCCGATCTGGTCAAGGCACTGTTCAAGATGGGCATGCCGGTCACGGTCAACCAGACGATCGATCAGGACACTGCCGAACTGCTCGTCACCGAATTCGGGCACGAGATCAAGCGCGTCAGCGAAGCCGATATCGACATCCGCCACGACGAGGATGTCGACGATGCCGCGCAGCTCAAGCCGCGCGCGCCGGTCGTGACGATCATGGGCCATGTCGACCACGGCAAGACCAGCCTGCTCGACGCACTGCGCGGCGCCAATGTGGTGTCGGGCGAAGCCGGCGGCATTACGCAGCATATCGGCGCCTATCAGGTGAAAACTCCCGACGGGAGCCAAGTCACCTTCCTCGATACGCCGGGCCACGAAGCCTTCACCGAGATGCGTCAGCGCGGGGCGAACGTCACCGACATCGTCATTCTGGTGGTCGCCGCCGACGACGGGCTGAAGCCGCAGTCGATCGAGGCCATTGCCCATGCGAAAGCCGCGGGCGTGCCGATCATCGTCGCGATCAACAAGGTCGACAAGGAAGGCGCCAATCCGCAGCGCGTCCGCGAACGCCTGCTCGAGCACGAGCTGGTGGTCGAGGAAATGGGCGGCGACGTCCAGAATGTCGAAGTGTCGGCGCTCAAGAAAACGGGCCTCGACAAGCTGCTCGATGCGATCGCGGTGCAGGCCGAGATCATGGAATTGAAGGCCAACCCCGACCGCGCCGCCGAAGGTACGGTGGTCGAGGCGAAGCTCGACAAGGGCCGCGGCCCGGTGGCGACGATCCTCGTGCGCCGCGGCACGCTGAAGGTCGGCGACATCTTCGTCTGCGGCGCCGAAAGCGGCCGCGTCCGCGCGCTCGTCGACGATCAGGGCAAGCAGGTCAAGGCCGCGGGTCCCTCGATGCCGGTCGAAGTGCTCGGCCTCGGCGGCGTGCCGATGGCGGGCGACACGCTGACCGTCGTCGAGAATGAAGCGCGCGCCCGCGAAGTCGCCGCCTATCGCCAGAGCGAAGCGCTCAAGAAGCGCACCGCGCAGGCGCCGGTCAGCCTCGAGGGCATGTTCTCGGCGCTCGCCGACAAGGCGAAGGTCATCGAATATCCGGTGGTCATCAAGGGCGACGTGCAGGGCAGCGTCGAAGCGATCGTCAACGCGCTCAACCGCCTCTCGACCGACGAGATCCGCGTTCGCGTGCTCCAGTCGGGCGCCGGCGCGATCACCGAGAGCGATGTGACGCTGGCTGCGGCGACGGGGGCGCCGATCATCGGCTTCAACGTCCGTCCGAACGCCAAGGCGCGCGAGATCGCGAACCGCGAAAAAGTGCGCTTCATGTATTATGACGTCATCTATCACCTGACCGCCGACGTGGCGAAGGAGATGGCGGGCGAGCTGGGTCCGGAGCGTATCGAAAATGTCGTCGGCCGCGCCGAGGTCAAGGAAGTCTTCCCGGCCGGCAAGCGCGACAAGGCCGCCGGCCTGCTCGTGCTCGAAGGTTCGATCCGCAAGGGGCTGCATGCGCGCCTCACGCGCGAGGACGTCATCGTCTCGGCAACGACGATCGCTTCGCTGCGTCGCTTCAAGGACGACGTCGCCGAAGTGCGCGCCGGCCTCGAATGCGGTGTCGTGCTGGCCGATACGAACGACATCAAGCCGGGCGACCATCTCGAAGTCTTCGAGGTCGAGCTGCGCGAACGTACGCTGTAATCAAGACCTTCTCCCGCCGGGAGAAGGATATGAAGCCTTGCCGCGGAGCGGCTAGGCGGAGTTGGATGAGGGTGGGGATAGCCCTCACCCAGCTGCGACTAGCGGGCAAGCCGCAAGTCTTCGCATCCCTCTCCCGGCGGGAGAGGGGAGGGTGAAATGAGACACAAGGAACAATCCGAAGGACCTTCCGTCCGCGTGCTGCGCGTGGGCGAACAGGTGCGCCATGTGCTGAGCGAAATCCTCGCGCGCGGCGATGTGCATGACGATATTCTCGCGACGCATCCGGTCAGCGTGACCGAAGTGCGCATGTCGCCCGACCTCCGCCACGCGACCGTCTTCGTAAAGCCGCTGCTGGGCAAGGATGAGGAGGCGGTGATCAAGGCGCTGCGCACCAACACCGCCTATCTCCAGCGCGAGGTCGCGCACCGTATCCGCATGAAATATGCGGCGAAGCTCAAATTCCTCGCCGACGAAAGCTTCGACGAGGCGAGCCATATCGACAAATTGCTGCGCGACCCGAAGGTAATGCGCGATTTGGGCGAGCCTGGGGCCGAATAATCCGTCGCCCCCGCGAAGGCGGGGGCCGCTGGCAGCTTTGCGCCACGACGATGGCGGCCCCCGCCTTCGCGGGGGCGACGGCTATTCCTACTTCCCCTTGATCCCCGCCGCCGACTCCAGCTCGACCAGCGCTTCCTCCAGATAGTCGATCATCCGCTGCGCGTGCGGGACGCTGCGGCGGCACGCGGTGATGCCGAAGTCGATATTCTTGAAATTCGACACCTGCGTGATGTTCATCGCCATGCCGTCGACCGGGATGCTCGCGGGATACATGCCGTCGAGCCTAGCGCCGTTCCAGTACATCTGCTCGCGCGGGCCGGGGACGTTCGAGATCGTCACCGAATAGGCGGGAAATTTGTCGGCGGTACGCGTCAGCGCGGTCAGCATCATCGGGAAGCTGGTGATCGCGGTATAGAGCTGGATCTGCGCCGCCGTCATCGCGCGCAGCTGCGCCTTTGCCGAATTCATCGATTCCTGGATCATCGCCATGCGCGTCGCTGGATCGTCGACATGCGTCGCGAGGTTCGCGGTCACCGACGCGACCGAATTGCCCGAATCGACATCGTCCTTAGGCCGGATCGACACCGGTGCCATGGCTTTCAATGGCTTGTCGGGCAGCTCGTTCAGCGATTGCAGATATTTGCGCATCGCCCCCGCGCACATGCCGAGCACCGCGTCGTTGATCGTGCCGTCATAGGCCTTGCCCATCGCCCTGACCCGTTCCAGCGACCAGCTTTGCGCGACGAAGCGCCGCGCGCCGGTGATGTTGCGGTTGAAGCTGGTGCGCGGCACCCCGGCAAAGGGCGTCGCGAGGCCGTCGCCGCCGATGCCGAACATCGCCGCGAGATACTGGTTCATCGCTTTCGTCACGCCGACGCTGTTGCCCCACTGCTCCTTCAGGAAGTCGCCGATCGCCTTGATGTCGGTGAGGTTCGGGCGCGCGGGTTTCTTCGGCGGTGGAAACTGGCGCTTGTAGGCCTCATAGGCTTCGACCGACAGCGGTGAGGCGGCGCGGCGTTCCGCGGGATCCGCCGACAGCATCGAATTATAGAAATGGATGCTCGCGGCGCCGTCCATCAGCGCGTGATGGACCTTCTTGAAGGTCGCGATCTGGCGGTTCGGCAGTCCCGAGATCAGCGTGATCTCCCATAAGGGCCGCGTGCGGTCGAGCAGCCCTGAGTGCAGCCGCGAGGCGAGCTCGAACATTTCACGATAGCGCCCCGGCTTTGGCAGCGCGGCGGCGCGGACATGATAGTGCATATCGATGTCGCGGTCGGGGGTGAGGCGGATCGGGCCGTACTGGCCGAAGGGTGTCAGTTTCAGCACCTCGCTGAACGGCCGCCGCAGGCCCTCGGACTGGCGGAGCAGCGCAAGCTGGTCGTTCAGCCACTCGGTCTCGTCGGCGCCATCGGGCAGCGTATAAAGGTTGATGCCGCCGATGTGCATCGGCATCTCGCGGCTCTCCCCCCACAGGAACATCGCGTCGGTCACCGGCATCAGGCGCATCGGCAGCTCTCCCCGCTCAAAAATGCTGCATCTTTTGCGCGCAGCATGGCATCCGCCGGGAACGAGTCAAGCGAGGCATAATAGTTGACATTGACAACCAATTGTACGACGGTTGCGCCATGGCTCCTTCCACTTCCCCTGATCCGCGCCCGACGCTCGTGCCCGCCGTTGCCGCGCTGCGACGATTCAACCGCTTCTATACCCGGCGGATGGGTGCGCTCGATCCGCACTATATGGGCAGCGAACTGTCGCTCGTCGAAGCGCGGATCTTGTACGAGATCGCGGTCGGCGAGCCCGCCCTCGCCAAACAAATTCAGGAAGGGCTGGGCGTCGACGCCGGTTATCTCAGCCGGATTATCGGCAAGTTCGTGCGGCGCGGCTGGATCGCGCGCGGGCGCGGCGTTGACGCGCGCGAGCGGCCGATCGTGCTGACCGCCGAAGGTCGCGCGGCCTTTGCCGCGCTCGATGCGCGAACCTTCGACCAGACGGCACAGCTTCTGGGCGGGTTGCCCGACCCGGATATCGCGGCACTGGGCGCAGCCGTCGACTGGATCGCCGACCGGCTGGGTCGCGGCGCGAGTGAGCCCCATCGCGTCAGGACGTGGGCGGTGGGCGACATGGGAATGATCACCGCGCGGCAGGCGATCCTCTACCACCAGGCCTATGGCTGGGGATCCGGCATGGAAGCGCTGATCGGCGAGATCACCGCCGCCTTCATTCGCGGTTTCCAGCCCGGCCGCGAGCAATGCTGGATCGCCGAGCGCGCGGGGCGCATGATGGGTTCGGTCTTTCTGGTCGCCGAGGACGAGGGCGTCGCGCGGCTGCGCCTCCTCTATGTCGAGCCCGAGGCGCGCGGGCTCGGGATCGGTGCCGACCTCGTCGCCCGCTGCGTCGAATTTGCGCGCGCGGCGGGGTATCGGGAGATCGTGCTCTGGACGCACGCCGTGCTGACCAGCGCGCGCAAAATCTACGCGGCGCAGGGGTTCACGGTCGAGTCGGTCGAAACGCATGACGATTTCGGCAAGCCCGAAGTGAGCGAAAGCTGGCGGTTGCGGCTCACCGCTTGAACGGGGTGGAACGCCGCCCGGATTGCTCCTAAGCACCGGCCATGGCCAAGCTCTATTTCTACTACGCCAGCATGAATGCGGGCAAATCGACGACGCTGCTGCAGGCGGATTTCAACTATCGCGAGCGCGGCATGGAAACGATGCTGTGGACCGCCGCGCTCGACGACCGTTATGGCGCCGGGCAGATCACCAGCCGCATCGGCCTGCTTGCCGAGGCGCATAAATTCGATCCCGACAGCGACATGTTCGCGGCGGTGACCGGGGAAAACCGCCAGCGCCCGCTCGCCTGCGTGCTCGTCGACGAGGCGCAGTTCCTGTCGCGTGGGCAGGTGCTGCAGCTGGCGCGGCTCGCCGACGAGGCGGACATCCCGGTGCTCTGCTATGGCCTGCGCACCGATTTCGCCGCGAACCTCTTTCCCGGCTCGGCGGCGCTGCTCGGGCTCGCCGACGCGCTTGTCGAGCTGAAGGCGGTGTGCGAATGCGGGCGCAAGGCGACGATGAACCTGCGCGTCGACGAGAACGGCCGCGCGGTGGTCGAGGGGGCGCAGACCGAGATCGGCGGCAACGACCGCTATGTCGCGATGTGCCGGCGTCACTTCATGGCGAAGCGGCGCGAAGCCGCCGGAGTGCTTGCCGATGCTTGATCGTCTTTACACCGAACTCGCCGACGGCGACCTCCGGCTCGTCAAGCTGGCCGAGCCCCACCGCGAAGCGCTCCGAGCCGCCTGCGCCGCCGACGCCGACGTCTGGCCGATCTATTCGTCGAGTTTCGATCCGGAGCATTTCGATCAGAGCTTCGATACGCTGATCGGCGGCAAGTTCCGCATGCCCTATGCGATCTTCGACGGCGAGCGGCTCGTCGGCATGACCGCCTGGCTGCGTCCCGACATGTCGGCGCAGACGGTCGAGATCGGCAACTCCTATATCCATCCCGACGCGCGCGGCACCGGCCTGAACGGGCGGCTCAAGAAGCTGATGATCGACCATGCCTTCGCGGTCGGCATCCGCCGCATCGAATTCCGCATCGACGAACGCAACAAGCGCAGCCAGGCCGCGGTCGCCAAGCTCGGCTGCACCAAGGAGGGCGTGCTGCGCTCCGAGCGCATCACCTGGACGGGCTATGTGCGCGACACCGGGCTCTGGTCTTTGCTCGCGGGTGAGTGGGGGCGATAAAGACGGGGTCAGCACGGGTTCAGACTCGATCTGCTATGCGCACCGTCACTATGAAATCGAAACTCGCACTCTCCCTGGCCGCCTTGCTGCTTCCCCTTTCTGCGGCGGCGGCCATCGAGCCCGCGGGGGAAGCGCGCGCGCTCGGCGTCGAGGCCAGCATCATATTCCCCAGCGACAGCTCGATCCGCAACTGGAAGGCCGACCGCGGCCGCGGCATCTGGATTCAGGACCGCCAGCGCAACTGGTATTACGGGACCTTCGCCGGTTTTTGCCGCGACGTCGATTTCGCGCAGGCGATCGGTGTAGAAACGCGCGGCGCCGGGCGGCTCGATAAATTCGCGTCGATCATCGTGCGCGGCGAACGCTGCCCGCTCTCCTCCTTCGTCACCTCGGCGCCGCCGCCGTCGAAGCGCGACAAGACAAAGGACATCATGGGCGAAAAGCCCGCAGCAAATTGACAATTGCTGCCTGGCACGCCTAGCGGCGCTGCGATGAACGGCTGGATCATTCTCGACAAACCCGTGGGACTCGGCTCGACGCAAGCGGTCGGCGCGGTGAAGCGCGTGTGCCGCGAGGCGGGGCTCGGCAAGGTCAAGGTCGGCCATGGCGGGACGCTCGACCCGCTGGCGTCGGGGGTGCTGCCGATCGCGCTCGGCGAGGCGACCAAGCTGTGCGGGCGGATGCTCGACGCGTCGAAGATCTATGACTTCACCATCGCCTTCGGAACCGAGACCGCCGGGCTCGATGCGGAAGGTGAGGTTGTCGCTTCGAGCGATGTGCGCCCGACGCTCGCCGAAATCGAAGCGGTGCTGCCGCGTTTCACGGGGGCGATCGAGCAGGTGCCGCCCGCTTATTCGGCGATCAAGATTGATGGCGAGCGGGCGTATGACCGTGCGCGGAAGGGCGAGGCGGTCGAGATGAAGGCGCGCGCGGTGACGGTCTTCTCTCTTCGTCATGCCGGACTTGATCCGGCATCCATTCCGACAGGGCGTGAATGGACCCCGGATCAAGTCCGGGGTGACGAGAATGGGGAAGGCGCACTGGAATCCATCACCCTCACCGCGCATGTCTCGAAGGGCACCTATATTCGCAGCGTCGCCCGCGACATCGCGCGCGCGGTCGGCACGGTCGGGCATGTCACCATGCTTCGCCGCACCAAAGCGGGGCCATTCACGCTCGAACAGGCGATTTCGCTGGACAAATTGAACGCATTCGGCCAAGGGGCCGCGCAATCAGAAATATTTCTGCCGCTCGAGGCAGGGCTGGTCGACATCCCGGCTCTGAACCTTTCCCCGGAAGCGGCAGGGGCGATCCGTCAGGGTCGCGTCTGGACCGGGGGGTGCACCGAAGACGGGCTCTATTGGGGAAGGGACAGCGACATGCGTCCCGTTGCCCTGATCGAGGCTTTGGCGGGAACGCTGAAGGTCGTCCGGGGCTTCAATCTGTAACAAGGATGTTCGAGGAAAACTATTTATGTCGATTACCGCCGAGCGCAAAGCCGAAGTCATCAAGGACAATGCCCGCGAAAAGGGCGACACCGGTTCGCCGGAAGTCCAGGTCGCGATCCTGACCGACCGCATCAACACGCTGACCGAGCATTTCAAGGCGCACCACAAGGACAACCACAGCCGCCGCGGCCTCCTCATGATGGTCAACAAGCGCCGCAGCCTCCTCGACTATCTGAAGAAGAAGGACGAGGCCCGCTATTCGGCGCTGATCGCGAAGCTGGGTCTCCGCAAATAAGAGTTTCTGGCGGCCCCGGACTTCCGGGGCCGCTGTCATATTGGCTCCGCGCAAAGTGCCGGACCACAGGGCCGCTCCCGCATCCGGCGGGACCGCCATAGGGCAGACAGACGCCCTGAACCGCCCCGGGCCGGACTGCCCGGAATCAGAGGCCCCGCCCGGCATAGGGCCCGGCGGGCGAAGGAAACCACATGTTTGACGTGAAAAAAGTATCGATCGAGTGGGGCGGTGAAACGCTGACGCTCGAAACGGGCAAGGTTGCCCGCCAGGCCGACGGCGCCGTGATGGCGACGCTGGGCGAAACGGTCGTTCTGTGCGCCGTGACCGCCGCGAAGTCGGTGAAGGACGGGCAGGACTTCTTCCCGCTCACCGTCCATTATCAGGAAAAATATTCGGCCGCCGGGCGCATCCCGGGCGGCTTCTTCAAGCGCGAACGCGGCGCGACCGAAAAGGAAACGCTGGTCAGCCGCCTGATCGACCGTCCGATCCGTCCGCTGTTCCCTGAAGGTTTCTACAACGAAATCAACGCCATCGCTCAGGTTTTGAGCTATGACGGCCACAATGAGCCCGACATCCTCGCGATGGTCGCGGCCTCGGCTGCGCTCACCATTTCGGGCGTGCCCTTCATGGGCCCGATCGGCGCCGCGCGCGTCGGTTATATCGATGGCGAATATATCCTGAACCCGACCGACGCGCAGGTTGCCGAAGGCGACCTAGACCTCGTCGTCGCCGCGACCTACGACGCCGTGATGATGGTCGAATCCGAAGCCAATGAGCTGTCGGAAGAGGTCATGCTCGGCGCCGTCCTGTTCGCGCACGATGCGTGTAAGGAAGTCGTCAAGGCGATCGTCAAGCTCGCCGAACAGGCCGCCAAGGATCCGTGGGAAGTCGCCTCGGGCGACGACAATGCCGCGATCAAGGACAAGCTCAAAAAGCTCGTCGGCAAGGACATTACAGCCGCCTACAAGCTGACCGACAAGTCGGCGCGTTCGAACGCGCTCAACGAAGCGCGCGCGAAGGCGAAGGAACAGTTCGTCGCCGACGGTCTCGATCCGCAGAGCGTCATGGCCGGCATCAAGCTCGTCAAGAAGCTCGAAGCCGAAATCGTCCGCGGTGCTATCCTGAAGGACGGCAAGCGCATCGACGGCCGCACGACGACGCAGATCCGTCCGATCGTCGCCGAAACGCACTTCCTGCCGCGCGCACACGGCTCGGCGCTGTTCACCCGCGGCGAGACGCAGACGATCGCGACCTGTACCCTTGGCACCAAGGACGCCGAGCAGATGATCGACGGCCTCAATGGCCTGTCGTACCAGAACTTCATGCTGCACTATAACTTCCCGCCCTATTCGGTCGGCGAAGTCGGCCGCTTCGGCGCGCCGGGCCGCCGCGAAGTCGGTCACGGCAAGCTTGCATGGCGTGCGCTGCACCCCGTGCTGCCGACGAAGGACGAGTTCCCCTACACGATCCGCCTCACCAGCGACATCACCGAGTCGAACGGCTCGTCGTCGATGGCGTCGGTGTGCGGCGGCAGCCTCGCGATGATGGACGCCGGCGTGCCGATCAAGCGTCCCGTCTCGGGCATCGCGATGGGCCTGATCCTCGAAGGCAAGGATTATGCGATCCTGTCGGACATCCTCGGCGACGAGGATCACCTCGGCGACATGGACTTCAAGGTCGCTGGCACCGCCGACGGCATCACCACGATGCAGATGGACATCAAGATCGCGGGCATCACGCGCGAGATCTTCGAAGCCGCGCTGAACCAGGCGAAGGAAGGCCGCGCGCACATCCTCGGCGAAATGGCGAAGGCGCTGGGCGAAGCCCGCACCGAGCTGTCGGCGCACGCGCCGCGCATCGAGACGATGCAGATCGACAAGTCGAAGATCCGCGACGTCATCGGCACCGGCGGCAAGGTGATCCGCGAGATCGTCGCGACCACCGGCGCCAAGGTCGACATCGACGACGAAGGCCTGATCAAGATCTCGTCGAGCGACCTCGACCAGATCGAGGCCGCGCGCAAGTGGATCAGCGGCATCGTCGAAGAAGCCGAAGTCGGCAAGATCTATGACGGCAAGGTCGTCAACCTCGTCGATTTCGGTGCGTTCGTGAATTTCATGGGCGGCAAGGACGGTCTCGTCCACGTCAGCGAAATCAAGAATGAGCGCGTCGAAAAGGTCGCCGACGTTCTGGCCGAAGGCCAGGAAGTCAAGGTCAAGGTCCTCGAGATCGACCCGCGCGGCAAGGTCCGCCTGTCGATGCGCGTCGTCGATCAGGAAACCGGCGAGGAACTCGAAGACACCCGCCCGGCCCGCGAACCGCGCGAGCGCGGTGACCGTGGCGATCGCGGCCCGCGCCGCGACGGCGGCGACCGTGGCCGCGGCGGCCGCGATCGTGGTCCGCGCCGCGACGGCGGTGACCGCGGGGGCCGCGATGGCGGACCCCGCCGCGAGCGCAGCGAAGACGGTCCTGAGGATCAGGGCCACGTGCCCGACTTCCTGAAGGACTAAGGCCTTCCGCTTCCGGAAAAGAGAAGGGCCGCCGAAAGGCGGCCCTTTTTTTGTTGTCACGAAATGACGGCTTAGAGGTGGGAGCGGACGTTGAGGCAATTAGCCCCTCCCCTTCAGGGGAGGGGCAACGCAGACTTGGCAGCTTGCTGCCTAGTCGTAGTGGGGTGGGGTCTATCGGCCTTGCGCAAGGCCGATGGCCCCCACCCCAACCCAGTATCAGGTGAAACGTCCCCCGGACGTTTCAGATCGGTCCGGGGGACCGATCGACCTGATACTCCTGAAGGGGAGGGACTTTCTTCCTCAATGGCAGCTTCCGGTCGTTTCCAGCCATGGCGGAAGGGCCGCAGGCGCGGCCCTTCCCATCGGAATCGCAGGCAAATCAGCCGAACAGCCGCTCGGCATAGGCGTCGCGCAGCCGGACCCAATTGTCCCAGTGCGGCGCGGCCTGCGTTTCGCGCGCGCGCGCTTCGAGGACGTCGAGATGCGCGTGCCAGCCGGCGCTGACGTTGAGCAGCACTTCGGGATCCTCGATGCGCTTGTGGACGATCGTGAGCAGCACCTCGTCACCGCGTTCGTCGAGCGTGAAGGTCACGCCGCCGGTACTGCCCCAGCTGATCGACAGGAGGCGCGGCGCGTCGATCGCGACGATCTCGCACGTCATCCGGTGCTCGTCACCGAAACCTTCGGGCCGCTTCCCCGGCGGATCGGTGAGTTCGTCGTTGCGCCACACGAGTTCGACCGGCGCGCCCACCATCTGTTCCATCGCGCCTGCGGCAAGCCATTGGCGGCGCAGTTCGCTGTCGGTCAGATAGGCCCAGACGCGTTCGGCGGGGCCGGGGAGGAGGCGCTCGATCCGCAGCGTCGCGGGCTCGGCCAGTGTGCCGAAATGGTCTTGGTCAAGCATCGTCGTCATCGTCATTCTCCTTCTTTCCCGGGGAGGGGCTTCTTGGGGGAGGCGGTGCGGCATCGTCGGCGCGCAGGATTTTCTCGAGTAGGTCGAGGCGATCGGTCCAGAAGCGGCGGTAGATGCCGATCCACTGGTCCGCGCGCATCAGGGGGACGGGGTCGAGGCTGCAGACATGCGTGCGGCCGCGGATGTCACGACGGACCAGCCCGGCGGCTTCGAGCACTTTGATATGCTTCGATGCCGCCGCAAGCGACATCGCAAAAGGTTCGGCGAGTTCACCCACCGTCCGTTCGCCGGCGGCAAGCTCGCCGAGCATCGCGCGGCGCGTCGTGTCGCCGAGGGCGTGGAAGATCGTATCGAGCCTGTGCGAATCATGTTCAACCATGTGGTTGAATATGGAGTCTCAATTTTTATTGTCAACCGATTGGTTGAATTATTTGGCGGCCACCCCGCCGATCCGCTTTCCCGCGTCCTCGCGATAGAGCGACCAATTGGCCGGGCATTTGTTCACCGGCTTCGGCAGCCCCTGCATTCCTTCGGTGATCCAGCAATCGTTGAAGATCGAGCAATAGCAGGAACGAACCTTCAGCTTCCATCGCTCCTTGTTGAACGTCTGCCACAGCTTTTCGGATTCGGGAGTGCGCGGAAAGCTCACGAATTCGATGGTTTCTCCGGGCCGGACGGCAATGCCGGTCGACGGCGAGGTGGAAAGGCGCACGCCCTGCATGCCGGCTTTCGCGCAGCAGGTCTTGAGGAGCTCGACCGGCGTATCGATCGGCTTGCCTTCATAGCGGACTTCGATCGGACCGAGGATAGCGGGGCCGACGCCATTGTTCGTCAGTGACAGCGAAATATCCTGATTGCCATCCTCGTCCCCATTGCTCGTTCCGAAGGTGACGAAGGGCATCACGCCGCCGGTCTGCATCTTCTGCGTCGCGTCGGCCTGCACGAATGCGAACCAGGCGAGCGCGAGCGAGGCGATCAGCGCGGGCAGTCCGATCACGAAATGCGCGATGGTGATGAAGGGCAGGTAGCGCAGGAAACGCGAGCCCAACTCGGTCGCCGTCGAGGACGGGCGGTCCGCGGCGGGTTCGGCTTTGCGGTTCGGCGTCTCGTCCATCGCGTCTGTACCTTGATCGTTCGGGAGCGGGCGAAGCGTGCCTAGCCTGCCTCGCGCGCTTTTCCAACCGCCGGCTGGCGTCCGGCGGGGCGGACGTCGGCTCGCAAAACCGCTCGCATCGGCGGCGCGATTGCGCTTATGATCGGTTTATGCTGACCCTCCTCACCGCGCTCGCGCTCGCCGCCCAATCGACCCCCGTACCGCCGCAGGCGACGCAATTGCCGCCGCCGGTCCCGCCCGTTCCGGCGCTCGTCACTCCGGTCGTCGAAGCCGACACGCGGCCTTATGTCGCGCTCGTTACCGATCTCGGCACGATCACCGTGCGGGTCGAGAACAAGCGTGCGCCCGTCACCGCCGCCAACTTTCTCCGCTACGTCGACGCGAAACGGCTCGACGGGTTCAAATTCTACCGCTCGACGAAAAGCTGGGGGCCGGCGAACCAGCTGATCCAAGCGGGCAATCGCGGCGACGCGCGCCTGAACTTCCCTCCGATCGCGCACGAGCCGACGACGACGACCGGCCTCACCAACTGCAAGGGCGCGCTGTCGATGGCGCGGCTCAACCCCGGCGACGCGACGAGCGATTTCTTCCTGCTCCTCTCCGACATCAAGGGTTTCGATGCCGATGCGGTGGGCGGCGACGGCGCGGGTTTCGCGGTGTTCGGCGAAATGGTGGCCGGCGCCGAGGTGGCCGAGGCGATTTTCAACGCCCCGATTTCGCCCACTGCGGGCGAAGGTGTGATGGTCGGCCAGATGCTCGAACCGCAGGTGACGATCAAGACTGCGCGCCGCGTGCCGGCGCCGGCCAGCGTGCCGCAGGGTTGCGTGGTCAAGGCGCCGTAAAGCTGCGCCGAGCCCCCATCATTTATTTTGCGTTCATGCGCGCTGTGGCTATACCGCGCGCATGACTCAGCGTTCCTCCTTGCGCGTCACGACGCGCCTGCTCGCCGCCGCTCTCGTGATCACTCCGATGCTGGCGGCCTGCGCCGGTGGCGGCGGGGTCAAGAAGGATACGCGTTACGTCGCACGTGACGTCAATACGCTGTACCGCGCGGCGCAGGACCGGCTCGACCGCAAGCAATATGGGCTGGCTGCGGCGCTGTTCGACGAGGTCGAACGTCAGCACCCCTATTCGCCCTGGGCGCGCCGTGCACAGCTGATGAGTTCGTTCAGCTATTATATGGACCGCGAATATACGCCGGCGATCGAGGCCGCGCAGCGCTTCCTCGCGATCCACCCGGGCAACAAGGACGCGCCATACGCCTATTATCTGATCGGCATTTCCTATTATGAGCAGATCAGCGACGTCACACGCGATCAGAAGATCACCCAGCAGGCGCGCGCCGCGCTCGGCGAGGTGATTCGCCGCTATCCCGACAGCCGCTATGCTGCCGATGCGCGGCTGAAGGTCGATCTGGTGCAGGACCATCTCGCGGGCAAGGAAATGGAGATCGGCCGTTTCTACCAGCGCAGCTCGAACTGGCTCGCGGCATCGATCCGTTTCCGGGAGGTCGTCGACAAATATCAGACGACCAGCCACGCGCCCGAGGCGCTCTATCGCCTGACCGAATGCTATCTCGCCCTCGGCATTCCCGTCGAGGCGAAAAAGTCGGCAGCCGTGCTCGGCGCCAATTATCCGGGCAATGAATGGTACGAACGCGCCTACAAGCTGATGCAGAGGCACGCACCCAGCGCGTGATCGCGCCGGGAATAGATTCTGCCTTTGTTCTGCGGTAAGGGCGGGGCATGCTGACGGCGCTGTCCATCGCCAATATCGTTCTCATCGAACGGCTCGACCTCGATTTCGAGGCGGGGCTCGGCGTGCTCACCGGCGAAACGGGGGCGGGCAAGTCGATTCTGCTCGATGCGCTGGGTCTCGCGCTCGGCGCGCGCGCCGACAGCGCGCTGGTTCGGCAGGGTAGCGACAAGGCACAGGTGACTGCCAGCTTCACCCCGCCCGCGGCGGATACGCCGCTCGCGGTGCTGCTCGCCGATAATGAGATCGCGCCGGAGGCGGGCGAGCCGCTGCTGATCCGCCGGACATTGAAGGCCGACGGCGGCAGCCGCGCCTTCCTGAACGACCAGCCCTGTTCGGCGGCGTTGCTGCGCGAAGTCGGCAGCTATCTGGTTGAAATCCACGGCCAGCACGACGACCGCGGCCTACTCGCACCCGCCGGGCATCGCGCCTTGCTCGACGCCTATGCGCGTGCCGACACCGGCGCCGTGGCGGCCGCCCATGCGGCGTGGCGCGCCGCCGAGGACAAGCTCGCCGCCGCGCGCGCCGCGATTTCCGAAGCCGAGCGCGACCGCGAATGGCTCGAACATTGCGTTGCCGAACTGCAGGCGCTCGCACCCCAGCCGGGCGAGGAAGCCGAACTCGCCGAAGCGCGCGCCGCGATGCAGAAGGGAGAGCGAATCGCGGGCGATCTCGGCGCGATTCTCGAGGCCTTCGACGGCAGCGCGGGCGGCCCGGCGCTGCTGCGCGGCGCGGCGCGACGGCTCGACCGGCTCGCGGGCGATCACCCGCTGCTCGCCGAGGCGCTCGCGGGGCTCGACCGTGCGATCATCGAGGCCGACGAGGCCGAAACGAAGCTCAACGAAGCCGCGCGCGCGATGGAATATGATCCCGAGCGGCTCGAGGCGACCGAGACGCGCTTGTTCGAACTGCGCGCGATGGCGCGCAAACATAACGTCCAGCCCGACGAACTCGCCGAACTCACCGGCACACTCGCCGCGCGGCTCGACGCGATCGAGGGCGGCAGCGCGGGGCTCGCGAAACTCGAAGCTGCGGTTGCCGAGACCGCCGCCGCATACACCCATGCGGCGACCGCGCTGTCCGACCAGCGCGCCAAGGCCGCAGCGCGCCTCGACGTCGCGGTCGCGGGCGAACTCGTCCCGCTCAAGCTCGACGCCGCGCGATTCCAGACCGCCATCGAACGGCTGCCCGCCGAACGCTGGGGCGCCGATGGGATCGACCGCGTCGAATTTCTCATCTCGACCAACCCCGGCGCGCCTTTCGCACCCCTCGCGAAGATCGCGTCGGGCGGCGAACTCTCGCGCTTCATCCTCGCATTGAAGGTCGCGCTCGCCGAAGAGGGCGGGGCCGACACGATCATCTTCGACGAAATCGACCGCGGCGTCGGCGGCGCCGTCGCCAGCGCGATCGGCGAACGGCTGGCAAGGCTCGCGGGCGCGGGCAAGCAATTGCTCGCGGTCACGCACAGTCCGCAGGTCGCGGCCAAAGGCGCCTTCCACTTCATCATCGCCAAATCGAGCGAAGGCACGGTCACGCGCACCAGCGTCCATACGCTCGACGACGCCGGCCGCCGCGAGGAAATCGCGCGCATGTTGTCGGGGGCAGAGGTCACCGAGGAAGCGCGCGCGCAGGCCGAGCGGCTGCTGGACGTCGCGGCGTGACGGCGCATCCGCTCGATCGCCCGATCCGGTCGATGCTCACCGGACGGCAGGCGCATCTGGCCGAAGGAGACGCGCGGGCGCTCAGGATCGATCGCGGCTATGGCGTGTTCGGGGTCGCGGCCGATACCGGCGCCGCGGCGCAGGCGGCGCTGGCCGCATTGGTACCCGACGATGGTGAACTCTGGATCGTCGAGGGCGAGCCTTGGCCGGTGCCCGATGGTACGCGCGAGGTGAAGCGCGCGGTGCTTGCGCAGATGGTTGCTGAGGGCCCGCCGCCCGTGCCGCGCGATGGCGAATCGGCGATCCTCGCGCTCGGCGAGGCGGACGCGACCGAAATGGCCGCGCTCGCCGAGCATGCGAAGCCCGGCCCATGGGGGCCGAAGACGCATCTTTACGGTCCTTTCTTCGGCATCCGCGAAAACGGCCGCTTGCTCGCGATGGCGGGGCAGCGCATCCTTGTCCCCGGCATGGCCGAGGTCAGCGGTGTCGCGACCTGGGAAGACTGCCGCGGCCGCGGCCTTGCGCGGGCGCTGATCGGCCATGTCATGCGCGCGATGGTCGCGCGCGGCGAAACGCCGTTCCTGCACAGCTATGCCGACAATGCGGGCGCGATTGCGCTTTACGAGTCGCTCGGTTTCCGTATCCGGCGTCAGGTGCATGTACTGGTGATCGCCAAATGAACCGGCGCGAGCATCTCGCGGCACTGCTGGCGATGGCGGCGGCCCTGCTCCCCGCGACGAAACTCTGCGCATTGGAGGCCAAGATGGAAGAAGCCGATCCGCAATATGGCTTGCTCGGCCAGATGATGGCGCAGCCGGGAAAGCGGGCCGAACTGGTCGCGATCCTTGGCGAAGGGACGGACAAAATGCCCGGCAATATCGCCTATCTGATCGGCGAGGACAGCGCGAACCCCGACGCGATCTGGATCGTCGAGCTGTGGGACAGCAAGGCGGCGCACACCGCCTCGCTAAAGCTCCCCGCGGTGCAGGCGGCGATCGCCAAAGGGCGATCGCTTATTGCTGGATTTGGTACTCGCGCCGAATTCAGGCCGGTGGCAAAGGCCGGTGCATGACCGAAATCGAATCGCTTTCCGAGGCCGAGGCTGCCAATGAATTGATGCGGCTGGCGAAGCAGATCGCCCACCATAACAAACTCTATCATGCCGAGGATTCGCCAGAGATTTCGGACGCCGAATATGACGCGCTCGTCCGCCGCAACAATGAAATCGAGAATGCCTTCCCGCACCTGATCCGCGTCGACAGCCCGAACCGGCTCGTCGGCGCCGCGGTCGAAGCGTCGCCGCTCGCCAAGGTGACGCATGCGGTGCGCATGATGAGCCTCGACAACGCCTTTGCGGCCGAAGATGTCGAAGAATTCGTGGCGCGCGTCCGGCGCTTCCTCAACTTGGGCGCCGATGAGGTGGTCGTACTGACCGCCGAGGACAAGATCGACGGCCTCTCCTGCTCGCTGCGCTATGAAACGGGAAAGCTGGTGCAGGCCGCGACGCGTGGCGACGGCAGCGTCGGTGAAGATGTCACCGCTAACGTCCGTCACATCGCCGACATCCCGCAGGAACTGAACGGAGATGCACCCGACGTTTTCGAGATCCGCGGCGAAGTCTATATGGCGAAGACCGACTTCGTGGCGCTCAACGCGCGATTGATGGAGGAGGGCAGGGCCCTCGCGGCACAGCGCGAACAGGATTTCGATCCCGCCGCGGTTCGCCAGTTCGCCAACCCGCGTAACGCCGCCGCGGGCTCGCTCCGCCAGAAGGACGCCAGCGTCACCGCATCGCGCCCGCTGCGCTTCTTCGCGCACGGCTGGGGCGAGGTCGGCGCGCTTCCCGCCGACACCCAATATGATGCGATGAAGGCGATCGAGGGCTGGGGCGTCCCGGTCTCGCCGCTGCTCAACCGCTTCGAGAGCGTCGACGCCGTCCTTGCCCATTATGCCGAAATCGAGCGCCGCCGCGCCGAGATGGACTATGACATCGACGGCGTCGTCTACAAGGTCGACCGGCTCGACTGGCAGCAAAGGCTGGGCTTCGTCGCCAAGGCGCCGCGCTGGGCCATCGCGCATAAATTCCCCGCCGAACGCGCGCAGACGACGATCGAGGCCATCGACATCCAGGTCGGCCGCACCGGCAAGCTTACCCCCGTCGGGCGGCTTACCCCCGTCACCGTCGGCGGCGTGGTGGTGTCGAACGTCACGCTCCACAACCGCGACGAGATCGGCCGGCTCGGCGTGCGCCCGGGCGACCGCGTCGTCATCCAGCGCGCGGGCGACGTGATCCCGCAAGTCGTCGAAAATCTGACCCGCGAGAAGGATCGCGCGCCCTTCGTCTTTCCCGACCATTGCCCGGTGTGCAACAGTGAAGCGGTCGCCGAGGAGGGCGAGGTCGATGTGCGCTGCACCGGCGGCCTCATCTGCAACGCGCAGAAATTCGAGCGGCTGCGCCACTTCGTCAGCCGCGGTGCGCTCGATATCGAGGGGCTCGGCGAAAAGAGCATCGCCGAGTTTCTGGAGCTCGGCTGGCTCGACAAGGGGCCCGCCGACATCTTCCGCCTCAAGACGCATCGCGACGAGCTGCTCGGGCGCGAGGGGTGGAAGGAAAAGTCGGTCGACAATCTCTTCGCCGCGATCGAGGCGAAGCGCGAACCCGATGCCGCGCGGCTGCTCTTCGGGCTCGGGATCCGCCACGTCGGCGCGGTGACCGCGCGCGACCTGCTCAAGGGGCTGGGCGACATAAAGCGGCTCCCCGAAAAGGCGGCCGAAATACACGCCTATCTGGAAGCGAACCCGCAAGGGGAGGGCGAATCCGACGGCAAATATACGACGCGCAAGGTCGAGGCGTTTAAGGCGATCCTTGAGGTCCGCGCCGATGGCATCGGCCCCGCTGTCGCCGAGGCGCTCGCCGATTTCTTCCACGAACCGCACAATCAGGCGCTGTGGGACGACCTCCTCTCCGAAGTCGCGCCGCCGCTTTACGTCGTCGAGACGCGCGAGAGCGAGGTGTCGGGGATGACCGTCGTCTTCACCGGCAAGTTAGAGACGATGAGCCGCGACGAAGCGAAGGCGCAGGCCGAGGCGCTCGGTGCCAAGGCCGCGGGGTCGGTGAGCGCCAAGACCGACCTCGTCGTCGCGGGCCCCGGCGCGGGGTCGAAGCTCAAGCAGGCGAGCGCACTCGGCATCCGCGTGATTGATGAAGCTGAATGGGCGAAGATCGTGGAAGCGGCGGGATAAGCAACCCCCTCGTCGCCCCGGACTTGATCCAGGGTCCATAACGCCGGTGCAGTGGGGCAATCTGTCCGCTTGCCAGCATCGCGCGCGCGCCATAAGGCGCGGCGCGTGGGCCTGCTCGCCGCCTTTCGCCGTCCCGGCATCCTGCTGCTCGTGCCGCTGCTCCTCGCGCTTGCTGCGCGGGTGCTCGTCGCGCCGGGCTGGATGATCGAGAGCGATGCCGGCGGGTCGATCACCGTGCGCATCTGTTCGGATCCCGCCAATCCTGGCGGCACGATGACGATCCCGCTTGAGAAGGCGGGAAGCCACGACGCCGGCGAAACACAGCAGCATTGCCCGTGGGGCGCGCTCGCGAATGCGCCGATCGTCCCCGATCTGCCGGTGCTCGCCGCAGCGCCGCTTGCCGCCGAGCCCGCGCCCGTCGCGCTATCATCGCTCGGTTTCGCGCCGGGCGTCGCATCGCCGCTTCCCCCGAGTACGGGACCACCTTCTCTGACATAAAATTCGGTCACCCCGGCGAAGGCCGGGGTCTCGCCCTCGCGCTCTGACGCGGCGTCGAGATCCCGGCCTCCGCCGGGATGACGATATATGTCGTCGCGCCAGCCCTGTGCGCGGCCCCCCCATGCCTGTTTCCGGGGAAGAAATTTCCAATGACCAAATATGCCTATCAAGCGGCGCCCTTGCTGGCGCTCGCAACCTGTCTCGCCGCCGGTCCCGTCCGCGCCGAAGAAGCCGACTCGACGATCATCGTCACCGCGCCGCAGCTCACGAACGAAGCCGAGGAGCGCGCCGCAAAAACCGCCGGCGGCACCGACGTCGTCGGCCATGAAGATTATGCCGACAAGTCGATCGTCAGCCTGCGCGACACCCTCGCCTTTTCGCCCGGCGTCTATCTCCAGCCGCGCTACGGGCAGGAGGTGCGCATCTCGATCCGCGGCTCGGGCCTGTCGCGTGGCTATCATATGCGCGGGCTGACGCTGCTGCAGGACGGGGTGCCGATCAACCTCGCCGACGACAATGGCGATTTCCAGGAACTCGAACCGATCTTCTTCGACCATCTCGAGGTCTATCGCGGCGCCAACGCGCTGCGCTTCGGATCGGTCACGCTCGGCGGCGTGATCAACGGCGTGACGCCGACCGGACGTACGGCCGAGGGCGTCTATCTGCGTGCCGACGCCGGCAGCCTCGATAGCCTGCGCGGGCTCGTCTCGGCGGGCGTCGCGAGCGGCGCGATCGACGCATGGGGCGCGATCAGCGCCGATACGTCGGACGGCGACCGCGATCATGCGAAGCGCCGCAGTTTTCGCTTCAACGGCAATGTCGGCATGCAGTTGAGCGAGGTGGTGTCGAACCGCCTCTATGTCAGCTTCAACAATATCGATCAGCAGATCCCGAGCGCGCTGACGATGGAACAGGCGCTGACCACGCCGCGCCTCGCGACCGCGGGGACGCTCGCAGGCGACCATGGGCGCGACATCGATTCGATCCGCATCCAGAACCGGACGCGCTTCGACTGGGGCGCGGTGAAGCTCGACGTCGGCGCCTTCGTCAACGCCAAGTCGCTCTACCATCCGATCTTCGAGCTGGTCGATCAGGAGGGCCTCGATCGCGGCGGCTATTTCCGTCTCCATTACGCCGGCGGCATAGTCGAAGCCACGCTGGGCGGCGAGTTGCGCGTCGGCGACATCCGGGCAAAGCGCTTTGTCAATCAAGGCGGCAAGCGCGGCGCGCTGCGCGTGAACGCCGACCAGCATGCCCGCGCGGCATCGCTCTATGGCGAAGTCCGCGTCCGCCCCGTGCCGATGCTCACGCTGATCGCGGGCGGCATCTACGCCGACGGAAAGCGGCGGCAGACGATGAACTTCAACGCTTCCGCGCCGGCGCAGAACGGCACGGTCGGGCACGCCGATTTCGACGCATTCTCGCCCAAGATCGGCCTGTTGTTGGAACCCGTGGCGGGGGCGCAGGTTTACGCCAACTACAGCCGGTCGGTCGAATTTCCGGGATTCATCGAATTGGGGCAGGTCGCCGCCTTCGTCCCGCTCGACGCGCAGCGCGCGTGGACGGCCGAGGTCGGGACGCGCGGCAAGAGAGGGGTGCTGCGCTGGGATGTCACCTATTACCGGTCGACGATCAAAGGCGAATTGCTGCAATTCGACATCGGCCCCGACATTCCGGCGTCGACCTTCAACGCCGGCAGCACGCTCCACGAAGGCGTCGAGGCGGCGCTCGAGGTGCAAGTGGCAGAGTGGTTGAAGCTGCGCCAAGTTTACACCTACAGCAACTTCCGCTTCCGGGGTGACGCGCAATTCGGCAACAATCGCCTGCCGGTCGTGCCGAAGCACGTCTATCGCGCCGAACTGCGGATCGGAACCGATGCGCTGCACGTCGCGCCGAACCTCGAATGGGTGCCCGATGGTCCCTTCGCCGATTACCGCAACCGGGTGTCGACCCCGGGCTATGCGCTGATCGGCGTGACCGGCGGCGCGACGATCGCCGGCGGCATCGACGCCTTCGTCGATGTCCGCAACATCACCAGCCAAAAGGCGATCGGCGACATCAGCGCGGCGATCGCGGTGACGCCCACCTCGGCGATCTATTACCCGGTCGAACGCCGCGCGGTCTCCGCCGGCATCCGCGCGCGGTTCTAGGAGGGCGGGGGATGACCGACAGCAACCCAGTCCCGCTCTATCGCACGATCTGGCGCTGGCATTTTTATGCCGGGCTGTTCGTCATTCCCTTCATCCTCATCCTGTCGGCGACGGGCGCCGCCTACCTGTTCAAGCCCGATCTCGACCGGTGGGAGGAGCGCGCGTGGCGCGGGTTGCCCACCGCGGGCGCGGTCGACGCCGACGCGCAGGTCGCCGCCGCACTCGCCGATTTTCCGGGCGCCAGCGTTCATTATTACCGCATAGCCGAAGCGCCCGGCGACGCCGCGGTCGTTCACCTCGGCCTGCCGAACGGCACGATGCGCGACGTCGCGGTCTCGCCGCGGGGCCGGGTGATCGGCTCGACCGATCCCGAGCGGCGCCTATCGGCGTGGCTGTCGGCGATCCACGGCAGCCTGCTGATCGGCCGCGCGGGCAGCCTGCTGGTCGAGCTTGCCGCGAGCTGGGCGATCGTGATGATCCTGACCGGCCTTTATCTCTGGTGGCCGCGCGGGCGCGGGCTCGCGGGGGTGGTGTGGCCGCGCCTGTCGCTCGGCGCACGCACCGCGCTGCGCGACCTTCACGCCGTCACCGGCTTCTGGGTCTCGGGCCTCGCGCTCGTCCTGCTGTTCACCGCGCTGCCGTGGACCGATGTCTGGGCGAGTGGTTTTCGTACAATCCGCGCCGAAATGGGCTGGGTGTCGGGGGTGCAAGACTGGAAGGGCGGTGTGGACCCGCACGCCGCGCACGATCATGAAGCGATGGTCGATCATTCGGCGCACACGACCCCGGCAATCCCGCTCGCCCGCATCGTCGAACGCGCGCGCGCCGAACATATGCCCGCCCCCGCGATCGTCCAGCCGCCGGGCGCGCCTAATCTTTTCGGACCGCCGAACGGCGACACATGGACGCTGACCACGCAGACGCAGAACCGGCCGCTGGTGCGCAAGATCAGCTACGATCCCGCGACCGGCGCCGAGGTCGCGCGCAGCGGCTTCGCCGACAAGCATGTCATCGACCGCGTCGTGAACATCGGCATCGCCTGGCACGAAGGCCAGCTGTTCGGCCGCATCAACCAGCTGATCGGCGCCCTGACCGCGCTCGCGCTGTTTACGCTCACGGTCTCGGGCTTTTTGATGTGGCGCCGCCGCAAGCCCGAAGGGACGCTGGGCGCGCCGCCGGCGGCGCGCGACCCGGCGCGGCTCCGCGGCGTCGCAGCGATCATCCTGCTGCTCGCCGCGTTGCTGCCCTTGCTCGCCGCCTCGCTGATCCTGCTCTGGATCGCCGAACGGCTGTTGCTACCCCGCCTGCCGCGCGCCGCGCGCTGGCTCGGCGTCACCACCTAAGACGTAGCGGCCACGCTCGGCGCCGACGGCACGGCGCCGGGAATGCGCGCGTCCATATCCCTGTTCTCGGGAAAGATCGGCCACAGCAATTGCTGTCCCAGCGTCGCGGGCGGCAGATTTTCGACGCCATAGCTTTGCGGATAATGCCGCGTGATCTTCGCGGTGCCGAACAAGACGTCCCAGAAGAAGAGCAGATTTCCGAAATTGCCCTTGTAATTCACCGCCGGGTCGTCGGCGTGGCGACCGTGATGCGCGTGGTGCGTCGCCGGCGTGCTGATCGTGCGTTCGACCACCCACATCAGCGGCGACAGCGCCTTGATCCGGTAGAGCGGGGCGTCCCACGCGACATCGCTGTGCGCGCCGATGATCACCGCCATCTTGACCACCAGATAGCCGGCATAGAACCAGCCGAGCCCGAGATAGACGAGCACCCCCGCGAACCAGATGCTCGGCATCATCGCATAATAGATGATGTTGTTCCGGTAGACGAGGCGCACGCTCATATAGCGCGCGTTGTGGTGCGCGCGGTGCAAATTGTAGAGCCAGGCGAAGCTGTGGCTCGCGCGGTGCCACCAATATTGCATCATATCCTCAAAGACGAGGAAGAGCGCAAGCGCGGCGAGGAAGGGGATGTCCGCGAGCGCGCCTTCATAGTGCGGAAAGAAACGGTGACCGAGCGCGCCGACGACCAGCAGGATCGCCGGCTGGGTGACGATCAGCAGCATGAAGGTGCTGACGATCTCGATGATCCCGTCGTGGCGCGATTGCTCGCCCTTCGCGAACAAGCGCGTGCGGATCAGCTCGATCAGGCAGAAGCCGAGATAGATCGCCGCGACGATCGCGCTCGACTGGGCGGTGGTCAGGTGCATCCTCAATCTCCCTTCGCGGTCTCGCCGCTTGTTATTGCGCGCATCGTGTCGCAAAAGCGGCGACAGAAATGCAAAGATCTTATCAATTGGCACTTGCCGAGCGCACCCGCCTCGCTGGCGAGGAACGCGACCGTCTGCTCGCGGCGCGCGAGCCGCGCGGTTTCGTCGACGGCCAGTTCGTCCAGCATCAGGGCGATCCGGGCGACGCCTTCTGGGCGGTGATCGAGGGGCATGTGCTCGTCGGCCGCTATGCCGAGGATGGTGCCTTCACCGCCTTCGCGGTGCTCGGGCCCGGCGACATTTTCGGCGAACTCGCTTTCTTCACCGGCTTGGAGCGGCAGGTCGATGCGATCGCCAGCGGCCCTGCGCGGCTGGTCGCCATCGATCGCCCGCTGCTCCGCCGGCTGATGCAGGAGGATGTCGGGTGGGCCGAACTGTTGCTGCGCAGCCTGGGGCGCCAGCTTGCGGTATCGCTCGACATCATCGACGCCGAACGGCGGCTGCCGACCGCCGAACGACTGCGGCGTCTGCTCGCGGCGATGGCCGCCGACGCGCCCGACGGCCGGACGATTCGCTCGACGCAGCAGCAACTTGCCGACCTGCTCGGCGTCTCGCGCGTGACGCTCGGCGCCGCGCTCCGCTGCCTTGAAGGCCGCGGCGAGATCGCCCGTGGCTACCGCCATATCCGGCTGCGCGCGCCGCTTTCGCCGGGTGGGTGAGGGCGCTATAGCTTTGCCGATGGCCCGTTTCCTCCACCTGTTCGCGCTGCTCTTCGCCTTGTTGCTGACGCCCGCCGCGATCGCACAGGAGCGCGGACCGGTGGTGCTTGCGGCGGCAAGCCTGCAGGAATCGCTCACGGAAGCGGCGAACGCCTGGGCGGCGAAGGGTCACGCTAAACCCGTCCTCTCCTTCGCGGCCTCGTCGGCGCTTGCGCGACAGGTGATCGCGGGCGCGCCCGCCGACCTCTTCCTGTCGGCCGACGAACCGTGGATGGATGCGGTGGCGAAAGCGGGCATGCTGCGTGCGGGAACGCGCGCGACCTTGCTCGGCAACCGCCTCGTGCTGATCGCCCCCGCGGCGAGCCGGACAAAGCTGACGATCGCGCGCGGCTTCCCGCTCGCAAGAGCACTCGGCACCGGCCGCCTCGCGCTCGCCGACCCCGATGCGGTGCCGGCGGGCAAATATGCGAAGGCCGCGCTGAGCCGTCTTGGCGTCTGGACCGGCGTTGTCGCAAAGGTCGCGCCTGCCGAAAACGTCCGCGCCGCGCTGGCGCTCGTCGAGCGCGGCGCCGCGCCGCTGGGCATCGTCTATGCGACCGACGCACGCGCGTCGAAAGCGGTGCGCGTCGCGGGCACCTTCCCCGCGACCAGCCATCCGCCGATCCGCTACCCGGTCGCGCTGCTCAAGGCATCGCGCCACAAGGATGCGGCCGCCTTCCGCACCTTTCTCTTCTCGAAACAGGGCCGCGCCATCTTCGCTCGCCACGGCTTTTCGGCGCCCTGATGCTATCCGCCGAAGAGTGGGGGATCGTCGCGCTGTCGCTGAAGGTCGGCGGCCTCGCGGTGCTCGCGACGCTTCCTGTCGCCTTCGGCCTTGCGTGGGTTCTCGCGCGCTACCGTTTCCCGGGGCGCGTGATCCTCGACGGGCTCGTTCACCTGCCGCTCGTCCTGCCGCCCGTCGTCACCGGCTGGCTGCTGCTCATTGCCTTCGGCCCGCTCGGCCCCGCGGGCCGCTGGCTCGAAAGCTGGTTCGGCGCGACCTTGATGTTCCGCTGGACCGGCGCCGCGCTCGCCGCGGCGATCATGGCGCTGCCGCTGATGGTGCGCGCGATGCGGCTGTCGATCGAGGGGATCGACCGGCGGCTCGAGGGCGCGGCGCGCACATTGGGCGCGGGGCGCTGGCATGCCTTCCGCACGATCAGCCTGCCGCTCGCGCTCCCCGGCATTCTCGCCGCGCTCGTGCTTGGCTTCGCGCGCTCGATTGGCGAGTTCGGCGCGACGATCACCTTCGTCTCGAACATCCCGGGCGAGACGCGCACCTTGCCGCTAGCCATCTATTCGGCGCTGCAGGTGCCGGGGGGCGAGGCGATGGTGACGCGGCTTGCGCTGCTGTCGGTTTTGCTCTCGCTCGGTGCGCTGATTCTCTCCGAATGGCTCGTCCGCCGCACCCATGGCGAAAGGCAGCGCCGTGGCGATTGATATCGACATATCGCGCCGCCTCGGCGACCGGGTCATCGCCGCGCGCTTTACCGCCGGCCCGGGGCTGACCGCGCTCTTCGGCCCGTCGGGGGCCGGCAAGACGAGTATCCTGGGCATGGTCGCGGGGCTGCTCCGCCCCGATCGCGGGCATATCCGCATCGGCGACCGCACCTTGTTCGACAGCGCCACAGACCTGCCGCCCGAGGCGCGCCGCGTCGGCTATGTCTTTCAGGACGGCCGGCTCTTCCCGCATCGCCGCGTCCGCGCGAATCTCGTCTATGGCCTCGATCTCGCGCCGCCCGCGAACCGCTGGATGAGCCTCGACGAAGCGACGCGCTTCCTGGGAATCGACCACCTCCTCGACCGCTGGCCGCAAAGCCTGTCGGGCGGCGAGGCGCAGCGCGTCGCGATCGGCCGCGCGTTGCTCGCGGGTCCCGAAATCCTGTTGATGGACGAGCCCTTGTCCTCGCTCGACGCGGCGCGACGGGGGGATATCATGGCGGTGATCGAGCGGATTCGCGACGAACTCAAACTGCCGATCCTCTATGTCAGCCACGACCGCGCCGAGGTCGATCGCCTCGCGACGCAGGTCGTGGAGATCGGAGAATAAAGTTTCACTTGAAACCATATTGATGATAGAAGCTGTCCTATGGAAAGCCAGTTTACCCACGTCCACGACACGCCGCCGCCGGGCGCCGCGGCCGACTGGACGATTCCGCAAGATTGGGACGCTTTCACCGCCGACGAACATGCGATGTGGGATCGCCTCTTCGCGCGCCAGTCGGAGATGCTGCCCGGCCGCGCGTCCGAAGCCTTTCTGCGCGGCATCGACGTGCTGCGCCTCGAAAAGCCGGGCATTCCCGATTATCGCGAACTCAATGCGCGCCTGACGGCGGCGACGGGGTGGCAGGTCGTCGCGGTGCCCGGCCTCGTCCCCGACGATGTGTTTTTTGACCATCTCGCGAACCGGCGCTTTCCCGCGGGCAATTTCATCCGCACGCCCGAACAGCTTGATTACCTCCAGGAACCCGACGTCTTCCACGACGTCTTCGGCCACGTCCCGATGCTCGCCGACCCGGTCTTCGCCGACTATATGGTCGCCTATGGCGAAGGCGGGCTGCGCAGCCTTAAATTCGATGCGCTGAAGCAACTCGCGCGGCTTTACTGGTATACGGTCGAATTCGGCCTGATCCGCGAGGCGGGAGCCTTGCGCATCTATGGCGCGGGCATCGTCTCGTCCTTCGCCGAAAGCGTCTTCGCGCTCGATTCGGACAGCCCGAACCGCATCGGCTTCGACCTCGCGCGCGTGATGCGCACCGACTACCGGATCGATGATTTCCAGCAGAATTATTTTGTCATCGACAGCCTCGACCAGCTGCTGAGCACGACGGTGAACACCGATTTTGCGCCGCTCTACGCCGCCAACGCCGCGCTGCCGCCGATCCCGATCGCCGACATCTTGCCCGGCGATGCGGTGATCACCCGCGGTACGCAGGACTATGCCCTCGCCAAGAGCGGCTGACGCTCAATCCTCACCCCGGCGGACGGCCCCCACCAGCCGGTTTCGGTGTTGGTAGGCTTCTCGGTCGGGCGGCAGGCTGTATATGCCGCGTAGCAGCGCCATGTCTTTGCCCGACAGATCGCGATGTTCCGGCTCGTCGCCGAACAGTCCCATGATCGAATCGCTGGGCGGCGGCGGATCGCCGTTGAGCTCGGCGAGCGCGACCATCGCCGTATAGGACGCGACCGAATCGAGCAACGTACCGTCCGCCCGCTCAGCATCGACGATCACCGTCGCCGAGCGCAACGCGCGCACCACCTGCGTGCTCACGATGCTGCTGTTATATTGCTTGAGCACGCCGCTGTTCGTCGGCATGCCGTCGCGGCTTTCCTCGCGCGTGCCATACCACCAGCGGATCGGCCCGTCGCCGTGCACCAGCCGTTCGCGTTCGGTCGGCGACAGGGCAGCGACCTGTCGCGGCGATTTGTCGAAGATCGCACGGGTCAGGCCGTCGC
The DNA here is from genome assembly GCF_000756385.1 of Sphingopyxis sp. LC363. GTDB lineage: Bacteria > Pseudomonadota > Alphaproteobacteria > Sphingomonadales > Sphingomonadaceae > Sphingopyxis. Next base: position 15,341 of record NZ_JNFC01000011.1, on the reverse strand, counting down.
CGTCGTCGGTGAAGATCACCGCAATATTCGGGGTGCAGGGCTTTGGCGCGATGGGCGCTCCCGCTGCTTCCGCGACATCGCGGATCCGGTCGTCGACGATTCCCGCGACCTTGGCATCGACGCCGATCGTGCGGGGACAGACGGGTGCGATCCAGCGCGCGACGGGGTTTAGCGTGGCGACGCCTGTGCGGCGGACAAATTCGGCGGCACGTTTTCGCTCTTCGCGCTTGGCTTCGGGGGTCCCGGTCACGATGATCGAATCGGGGTCTTCCCCGGCGGCGGGTGCGGCGGCGAGCAGGGCGAGGGCGGCAAACAGGCTCATGGCCGATTCTCCCGATGACATGCAAAAAGCTAGCAAATCACCGGTAAAATTCAACCATTTGGCTACCAGCTCCCGAAACTGGCATCCGACGGGCTCGCGCGGTGCAGTGCGCGTTCCCTGCGCCGCCAGCCATAGCGGCGGCGTTTGACGAGCAGCAGGCACGGCCATTCGGCGCTGCCCCCGCGCGCAGCGAGGCGAAAGCCCTGCGCGCGATAGGCGGCGAGCACGGGATCCATCTGGCGCGCGATCAGCCCCGCAAGGATCGCATGGCCGCCCGGCGCGGTCGCGGCGGCGATATCGGGGGCGAGGGTGATCAGCGGCCCCGCGAGGATATTGGCGATGACGAGGTCATAGGGCGCGCGGTGGCGGATCGCGGGATGGTCGGTGCCCGGCGCGACCGCGAGCGCCAGCCGGCCGCCGCCGCGGCCCAAGGACACGCCGTTGATCCCCGCATTGTCGCGCGTCACAAAGATGCTCGCGGGGTCGATGTCCGACGCTATGACCTTCGCACGCCGCCATAATGCCATCGCCGCAAAGGCCAGCAATCCGGTCCCGGTGCCGATGTCGGCGATGTTGCGCGGGCTCGCGCCTTGTCGCGCCAGCCGGTCGAGCATGGCCAGACAGCCCGCGGTCGTATCGTGTCCGCCGGTGCCGAACGCCTGGCTCGCGTCGATCAGGAACGGCGTCGTCCCCGGCGGCACACGGTCGGCGCAGCTGCTCGTATGGACGAAAAAGCGTCCCGCCCGCACGGGCTCGAGCCCCTGCTGCGACAGGGTCACCCAATCCTCTTCGGGAAGTTCCGCGACGACCGGCTGCTGACTCTTCGCGCTTGGCACGAACGACTGCAACAGCTTCAACAGCGCCGCGCCCGGCTTGGCGTCCATATAGGCGTCGAGCTGCCACAACCCCGCATCCTCATCGATCTCGCGCGTCACGATGACGGGTGCCTCGGGCATCGCGTCGAGTTCGGGAATTTCGCCCGACAGCGCTTCGGCCTCGTCGCGCGTGCAGGGAAGGGAGACGGTCCAGCTCATCTAGCGCACATAGCTCGCGCCATTGACGTCGAGCACCGCGCCGGTCATCGACGCGGGCGCATCGAGCGCGCACCAGCGCGCCATCTCGCCCACTTCGTCGGGCATCGCGACGCGCCCCAGCGGAATGTCGGCGAGCAATTTGTCGCCGCCACGGCTCGCGAGATAGTCGTCGGCCATGCCCGTCATCGTGAAGCCGGGACAGATCGCAAAGGCGAGGATGCCGTCCTTTGCATAGGCGCGCGCGATCGTCTTGGTCATCGCGACCATGCCCGATTTCGACGCCGCATAATGCCAGTGCGCAGGGCTGTCGCCGCGATAGGCGGCGCGGCTCGCGATATTGACGATGCGGCCGGGAGCGCCGCGTTCGTGCCAATGCAGCACCGCATGGCGGCACAATTGCGCGCTAGCGGTCAGATTGACCTGCATCGTGCGGTTCCAGTTCGCGAGCCAGTCGGCATTGGCGTCGCCCAGCGGATTGCGCTCGAACACGCCGGCGTTGTTGACGAGCACATCGATGTGGCCGTCGAGCTTGTCGAGGCTCGTCTGCCACAGCCGGTCGGGGGTCGCGGGATCGGAAAGGTCGCCATCGGCGCTCGACAGCGCGACGACTTTGGTCGCGTCGCCGGTCAGTGCCTCCGCGATCGCGGCACCGATACCGCGGCTCGCGCCGGTGATCAGGATATGCGTGCTCATGCCCGTGCCTTAGGCAGCGGCGCGGGGCTTGCCAAGTTACCGCGGCCCATCAACCGCCGTCATCCCGGCGAAGGCCGGGATCTCGTCGGTGCGTCAGGCTCCAAGGGCGAGATCCCGGCCTTCGCCGGGATGACGGTGAATGGGGGAAGGCATGTTTACGCCACCCGGCGGCTGAATTCGCTCGCGGCCTGTTCCAGCTGCTGGAGGCGCCCGCCCATCTTGGCGAATTCCTGGCTCAGCACGCTGATCTCGTTCGCGACCATGCCCGAATCGTTGCGGATGCTCGCGATCGTCGACGACATGCTGTCGGCGGCGAGCGCGGTCTCGTCGACGGCGGCGGTGATCGAGGTGACCGTCTGCGCCTGCGCGTCCATCGCGTCGCGGATGCGCTGCGCCGAGGTCTGCACCTCGACGATCGTCTGCTGGATCGACTGGTTCGCGCTCACCGATCCCCGCGTCGCCTGCTGGATCGCGGTGATCTTGCCCGCGATATCGTCGGTCGCGCGCGCGGTTTCGTTGGCAAGGCTTTTCACTTCCTGCGCGACGACGGCAAAGCCGCGGCCCGATTCGCCCGCGCGCGCCGCCTCGATCGTGGCGTTGAGCGCGAGAAGATTGGTCTGCCCCGCGATCTCGCGGATCAGGCCGAGGATCGATTCGATCGACTCGGCGTGGTGCGACAGCGTTTCGGACATGGCGACGGCTTCGCCCGCCTGTTCGGACGCGCGCGTCGCGACGCTCGCCGACGCTTCGACTTCGCTGCGGGCATCCTCGATCGCGCGGATCAGCCCCGCGGCGGTCGACGCGGCCTCGCGCATCGCCATCGCCGATTGTTCGGACGCGGCGGCGACTTCGCTCGTCTTGGCGATCATGCCCTTTGCCGCTTGATCGGCCGAGGCCGCCTGCCGCGCGAGCTGTTCGCGCACGCCGTCTGTGTCCTGCACCAGCGAGGCGATCGAACGGTCGAAATCGCCCGCGAGCGTTTGCCGCTCGCTCGAAAACACCGCGCGGTCCAGCTTCGCCGCGTAACGCTGCATGATGTCGAATTCGAGCAGCGCGAGCCGGTTGATCGCGCTCGTCAGCCGCGCCAGCCGCTCGGCATCGCCGATGCACGCCTCGACGACATATTCGATCGTCAGGCGCTGGCTTTCGGCGATGCACGACATGACCGAGGCGAGCGGCAGCTTCACGCGACGCGCCATATGCGTGTTCTGGCACGCGATCGTCGCGACCTCCTGGCCCGCGGCGTCGGCATATTTGACCGCCGTGTGGCGCGCGCTGCCGCGGACATAGCTGTCGTAAAGCTCGCCCTCGACCTTGCGGTCGACGCTGGGAAGCTTGTTGAACGCGTCCCAATAGGCGCGCGCGACCGCTTCCTCGCGGCCGGCGATGATTGTGTGGATTTCGGCCCCGCAGGCGGCGAGCTGGCCGTCGAGATCGTAAAAGGGAAAACGTTCCGACATCAAAATCGGATCGATCTGCTGCTTATGAATCGGATTTTCCTTCACCATGATCTTGGCTTCCTGATCGATCCCAAACGCGCGAGTCTGCCGCTCGCAACGCATCCCGCGAAACTGGTGAACAGGATATGCGATAGAAGTGGTAAAGGCGGTGTTAACCGGCCGCAGGCACCGGATAGCCCTCAAACGCCTTGATCGTGCGCAGTGCAAAGGCACTGTGCATCGCCGCAACGCCGGGCAGCCGCGACAGGCAATGGCGGTGCAGCCGGTCGAAATCGGCGACGCTCCGCGCCGCGACGCGCAGCCGGTAATCCGACGCGCCCGAAAGCAGCTGGCATTCCAGTATCTCGTCGAAGCTTTTGACCGCGCTTTCGAACGCGGTCAGCGCCTCCTCGCTCTGCGACGTCAGGCTGATGTCGACGAAGACGTCGAGGCCCAGCCCGATGCGCTCGGGGTCGAGCCTCGCGGTATAGCCGGTGATAATCCCCGCCGCCTCGAGCGCCCGGATGCGGCGGTGGCACGCCGAGGCCGAAAGCCCGACGATGTCGCCGAGTTCGGCCGCCGGACGCGGGCCGGTGCGTTGCAGCAAGTCGAGCAGCTTTGTATCGATCCTGTCGATCATTGTGCGTCCTCAGGCCCATTCGCGCATAATCCGTGCGCACATCTCGCGAATCCGGCCGGCATATGCAAGCACCTCGCGGAGCTTTTCTGCTAAAAGCGCCGACAAGTTTTCGGCGGCGCATGACGATCGCCGATGACATCCCAATTCGGAGAGCGACCATGATCATCGGCACCCCCAAGGAAATCAAGAATCACGAATATCGCGTCGGCCTGACCCCCGAAAGCGCGCGCGAACTCGTCGTCCACGGCCACCGCGTGCTCGTCCAGACCGGCGCGGGCGAAGGCATCGGCGCGCACGACCGTTTCTACGAAGAGGCGGGGGCGGAGATCGTCGCGACCGCTGAAGAGATTTTCGCGCAGTGCGACATGGTCGTAAAGGTCAAGGAACCCCAGCCGGTCGAACGCGCGATGCTGCGCGAAGGCCAGATCCTCTACACCTATCTCCACCTCGCCCCCGATCCCGACCAGACGCGCGACCTTATGAAATCGGGCGCGGTGTGCATCGCCTATGAAACCGTCACCAGCCCGCACGGCGGCCTGCCGCTCCTCAAGCCGATGAGCCAGGTCGCGGGCCGCATGTCGATCCAGGCGGGCGCGACCGCGCTCGAAAAGGCGCATGGCGGCCGCGGCGTGCTGCTCGGCGGCGTGCCGGGCGTGGCACCGGGCAAGATCTGCGTGATCGGCGGCGGCGTCGTCGGCTTCAACGCGGCGCAGATGGCGGCGGGGCTCGGCGCCGACGTCACCATCCTCGACCGCGATCCCGAAGTGCTCGAACGCGTCGGCACCTTCTTCGAGGCGCGGGCGAAGACGCGCTTCTCGAACCGCGCCAACTTGGCCGAATGCGTCGCCGAGGCGGACCTTGTCATCGGCGCGGTGCTGATCCCCGGCGCCGAGGCGCCCAAGCTCGTCACGCGCGAGATGCTCGGCACGATGCGCCCCGGCTCGGTCCTTGTCGACGTCGCGATCGACCAGGGCGGCTGCTTCGAGACGAGCCACGCGACCACCCATGCCGACCCAACCTATGTCGTCGACGGCATCGTCCATTATGCCGTGGCCAACATGCCGGGCGCGGTGGCGCGCACCAGCACCTATGCGCTCAACAACGTCACGCTGCCGCATGCGCTGCGCATCGCCGATCTCGGCTGGAAGGATGCTTTGAAACGCGACGTGCATCTTGCGCAGGGTTTGAACGTTTGGAACGGTAAGGTGACGTTCGAGGCCGTAGCCGAAGCGATCGGAACCGATTATGTGCCTGTCGAACAGGCACTCGCCTGACAATAAGGAACGACAGAGACGATGACCGACCAAGTGCCGCCTCCCCCGCCCGAACAGGAAGAAGAAAATGAAGTGCTGCGCGCCTCGCGCGAGCTGCAGCAGCAAAAGGAAGCGGCCGACGCCGCCGAGGCGGCCGACAGGGAAGCCGCAAGGGGCAAGCGCGCCGGCTGGAAAACTGCCGCCGCGGCGGGCATCGGCATCGGCTCGGCCGCAGTAATCGCCGCGCTGCTCTACGCGAACCGCGACAAAATCAGGTAATTCCGCCTGAAAGCCGGTTGGAGAGGGCGGCCGTGCGCTGCTTGAGTCCCAATCGGCAGTTTTGGGGTGGGGAGCGGACATTCCACAACCGTCGCCCCCGCGAAGGCGGGGGCCGCTGTCGTTTTACACAATGCCGCTGAGTAAGGCCGCTAGCGGCCCCCGCCTTCGCGGGGGCGACGGCTAGGTTCGGTCGAAACCCGTCGAACGGTTCTTGAAATCGTCACGGCGGCTATTTCTGAATTGCAAATGACTCGCAATAACATATAAGCCCGCCGACGCCGCACCCATGCGCGTTGGAAAGGGAATCGATGTACGCCTTCGTCGACCGGCCGGTGGAAAATCTCTGCAACAGCGGGCGCTTCCTGCTCTGGGCGATGCGGGGGTGGGTCTCGGCCGCCAGGCGCGGTCAGTGCCCGCCGCAGAAGCTGCACCGGGGTTTCGTTGCCGTGAATGCGGCGGGGGCGCTGCCCGATTTCCATGTCGCGATGGCGCTGCTCGGCGGCGACGCGGTGGGAACGCTCGTCCTCGCCCCGATGCCGTGCCTCCAGATTTCAGAGGATGAAGCAATTCTGCTTGGACTCTGGCGCGATATTTCGCTTGGGGATGTGGCAAATGCCCACGCGACGCTGGCCTTGCTGGCCGAGGGAGACGGCGTCGGCCCGATCGCAAAGGCGATGGGCGCCGCGGCCGACCGGTTGGTCGCGGCAGGGTTCGATATGCCGGCTCTCGCGGCCGGCACCATGACACATCAGGAAAGTTCAAAGTGATGAGTGACCGTATCGCCGAAGCCGCCAAGCTCGCCCCCTCCGCCTCGCTGACCGTCGAGGAGGTGCGCTCGGTGCGCCACTGGAACGAGCATCTGTTCAGCTTCACGATCACCCGCCCGCCGAGCTTTCGCTTCCGATCGGGCGAGTTCGTGATGATCGGCCTACCGGGCGAGGGGCGCCCCTTGCTGCGCGCCTATTCGATCGCCAGCCCCGCCTACGCCGACGAACTCGAATTCCTGTCGATCAAGGTGCCCGACGGCCCGCTGACCTCGCGGCTGCAGAAGATCCAGCCGGGCGACCCCTTCTATCTCGGGCGCAAGCCGACCGGCACGCTCGTCGCCGACGCGCTGACCCCCGGCCGGCGGCTGTTCATGCTCTCGACCGGCACCGGGCTCGCGCCCTTCCTCAGCCTCGCGCGCGATCCCGACATCTACGATCGCTTCAACCAGATCGTCATCGTCCATTGCGTGCGGCAGGTCAGCGACCTCGCCTTCCGCGAGGAGCTCGAAAGCCAGCTCGCCGGCGATCCGCTGGTGCAGGATCAGGCGCTGCTGCAATTCCATTATCTGCCGACGGTGACCCGCGAGCCCTTCCGCACCACCGGCCGCATCGACGCGCTGATCGCCGACGGTTCGCTCTTCGGTCATCCGCTGACCGGCCCGACGCAGTTCGATCCCGCGACCGACCGCGTCATGATGTGCGGCAGCATGGCGATGATCCGCGACCTGCAGGCGCGCTTCGAGGAGCTGGGTTTCCAGGAAGGCTCGAACGCCGCGCCCGGCGACTTCGTGATCGAGCGCGCGTTCGTCGGCTGATCCGGCGCCCCTTCCTCGCCTCTTGCGCGGCGCGCGGCTTTCGCGCAATCGGTGCCGAGGGAAGGGGAGCAGGCGTGACACTGATGGAAGACGACCCGCCGGGGCTGGTGGCGCGCGCCGTGCGCCGCCTGCTGCTTTTGCTGTACCGGCTGCGCGGCTGGAAAGCCGCGGGCGTGGTGCCCCGGCCGCGGCGCTTCATCCTGATCGCGGCGCCCCACACCAGCAATTGGGATTTCGTCAATTTCCTCGGCCTGACCGCCGACCTCGACATCCGCCCGCATTTCATGGCGAAGCTGTCGCTGTTCCGCTGGCCGCTTGGCGGCTTCATTCGCCAGATGGGCGGCGTCCCGGTCGACCGCCGCGGCGGCAGCAATGTCGTGGAGCAGATGGTGCGGGAATTTGCGCGCCGAAGCGAATTCATGCTCACCGTCGCGCCCGAGGGAACGCGCGGCAAGGCCAAAAAATGGCGCACCGGATTTTACCAGATCGCGCTCGCGGCCAAGGTGCCGATGGTCGTCGGGTTGATGGATTATGGCACCAGGACCGGTGGGATCGGCCCGCTGATCTGGCCGAGCGGCGATTTTCGCGCCGACATGGTGAAGGTGCTGGAAAGCTATAAAAATTGCGTTCCCCGATTTCCCGAGCGTGCGGTCCGGTCGATCGATGATATAGTCGGCGCCGATGAGGAACCGGACATGCGTGCATGAGTGACGCCCTTTCGCTGCTCGGCGTCAATTTCGCGGGATTGCTTGGCGTGATCCTGCTGTTGTGGGGCGTGGCGACGCTGATTCGCGACGTCTCGTTCATCGATGCCTTCTGGGCGTTCGGAATGGTGCTTCTCGCGTGGGGCACCGCGTGGCAGGCGGGTTTCGACGCGCCGCATGCGAAGCTGCTTCTCGGCCTCACGACGCTTTGGGGGCTGCGGCTTGCGATCCACCTCATAATCCGCTGGGCGCGCGACGGCGAAGACCCGCGCTACCGGAAAATGCTCGCGAACAGGATCGAGAAGCGCAAGTGGAGCTGGGCGAAGACCGCGCTGCTCACCGTTTTCCTGACGCAGGCACCGTTGCTGTTCCTCACCTGCCTGCCCGCGCAGATCGGCATCTGGGCGAGCGCGGGCACCCCGCAGAACGTTGGGATCGTCGGATGGCTCGGCGCCGCTGCGGCGCTCGCCGGCGTCGCATTCGAAAGCATCGGCGACGCGCAGCTCGACGCCTTCCGCAAGGATCCCGCGAACAAGGGCAAGGTGCTCGACACGGGCCTGTGGCGCTATACGCGCCATCCCAATTATTTCGGCGACGCGCTGACCTGGTGGGGCATCTGGCTCGTCGTGCTCGATCTCGGCTGGGGACCCGCGCTCGCGAGCCTCATCGGGCCGGTCTTCCTGACCTTCACTCTTACCAGATGGTCGGGCAAGGCCTTGCTCGAAAAGGGGCTGCACAAGACGCGGCCCGCTTATGCCGACTATGTGAAACGTACGTCGGGCTTTATTCCATGGCCGCCAAAGACCAAGGTTTAGGCGGCGATGAACGCCCGGCGGATGTGTCGGCGCTCGGCGACGCGCCGCGCATCCGCGCGATCCTGATCGAAGCGGCGCGCGCGGGGCGCAGCGTCAGCTACTCCGAACTGCTCGGCGACCTCGGCTTTCGTTTCACGCGGCCCAAGATGCGCGCGGTGTGCCGGACGCTCGAAGAGGTCGACCGGCTGAGCGCGGCCGACGGCGAACCCGACCTTGCGGTGCTTGTGGTGCGCGAATCGGACCGCTTGCCGGGGCAGGGCTGGTGGGTCGGCGGCACCGCGCTGCTCCTCGGCTACGACGGGCCGTGGGAGGGCGCCGCCGCAGCGCGCTTCATCCGCGAGCAGCAGCAGGCGGTGTTCGATTATTGGGCGGGGCGATAGGAGGAAACCTCAGTCGCCGGTGAAGCCCCGTGCCGCCAGCCAACTCGCCAGCAGCGCGAAATATTCGGGCGAATCGGGACGTTCGGTGCCGTCGTACTTGGGGTCGAGCGATGTCTTGAGATCTTGCGACATCTGCATCCCATGGTCGGCGCCGGCAATCACATGCACCTCCATATTGGGCATTTGCGGCGCGACGGCCCTCAGCCGCTCGGCCGAATCGGCGACCGGGACGACCGCATCGTCGGCGCCAAAGAGGATGAGGGTCGGCACGGTGACCGCCTTCAGATTGACCAGCGGATCATTTTCGATCTCCTTGCGCCAACCCGATACGTCGCGGTCGCGGAAGGTTTCGCCCATATAGAGATATTTGAACCACGGCTTGGTCTTGATCCCGTCGAGCTTCGCCTGCGCTTCGGCGCGGCTCACGGTGCCGCGCATATAATCGTCGACCGCCTTTCGCGCCGCGACCATCTGCTCGATATCGGCCGCTGAATAGCCATTGGCCTTCAAATGGTTCGTCGAGGAAAAGATCATCTGGACGTCGGCGGTGACGACCGGCGCCGACACCGCGACAACAAAGGCGATGTTGGAGCTCCGCGACGCGGCGAGCGGCGAAATCCAGCCGCCCTGGCTCAGCCCCCAGGTGCCGATGCGCCGCGGATCGATGCGCGGATCGCTCTTCAGGCTCCGCACGGCGGCGATCGCATCGTCAGCGAGGAGCGCGAAGTCACCTCCCGCATCTTTCGTGCCCGACCGGCCCGATCCGCGCCGGTCATAGGTGAAGACCGCGATGCCCAGCGCGGGCAGGATCGTCTTGAGATGATCGTAGAGCGACGCCGAACCGAGCGGCGACGAGGCGCTGTGCGTCACGACCACCGCCGCGACGGGCTTGCCGCTGCGCGGTATGTGGAGCGTTCCCGCCAGCTCGCGATCGCCGTTAGTGAACCGGCGCTCCTCGGTTACGACCTCGGTCGTCGCGGGCGCGCTCCACGGCAGGCTAGGCGATTTCGGCGCTGCCTGGGCCGCGGAGGGCGAAGCGAGGCTCGTCACCAGCGCGAACAGCGCGACGGCGGTGCGCATCACTTCTTCAGTCCGATCTCGCGCAGCCGTTCCTGCAGATACTCGTCCGCTGTAATCGGCGTCGGATAGAGGTTCGGGTGCGATGCGTCGATGCAGCTTTCGAGCGTTTCGATCGGATAGTCCGAGCGGAAGTGGAGGAAGAAGGGCATCGAATAGCGGGCGACGCTCGCGCGGCCCGCATCGGGGTTGCGGACGCGGTGCGTCGTCGACGGCAGGCGGTTGTTGGTGAGCCGCTGGAGCATGTCGCCGACGTTGACCGCCATCGCGCCCGGCGGCGGGCTGACGGGAAGCCAGCTGCCGTCCTTGTCGAGGATTTCGAGCCCCGCTTCCTCGGCGCCGAGCAACAGCGTGATCGTGTTGATATCCTCATGCGCTTCGGCGCGGATGCCCTTCGCGGGCGCTTCGACCGGCGGATAATGGAGCAGGCGCATCACGCTGTTGCCGTCCTTCACCGTATCGTCGAAGAAATCGGGCGCGAGGCCGAGGTAGCGCGCGATTCCCGACAGCAGGCGCCCGCCGACGCGGTCGAATTCGGCGAACAGCCTGTCATAGGCGGCGCGGAAGCCGTCGACTTCCTTTGGCCAGACATTGTTCGGCTGCTGCGCGGCGAGCCGGTGGCCCGCGGGCAGGTCGCGGCCGACGTGCCAGAATTCCTTGAGGTCGACTTCCTTCGCGCCCTTGGCGATTTCGGTGCCGAACGGCGTATAGCCGCGCGCGCCGCCGCCGCCCGCGATATGATAGGCGCGCTTCATCTCTTCGGGCAGCGCGAAAAATTCCTTCGCCTTCGCCCAGGCTTCGTCGATCAGGTCGGGATCGATGCCGTGATCGGTGATCATCGCAAAGCCGAAGCGTTCGAACGAGGCCCCGAAATCCTTCGCGAACTGGTCGGCGGGAAGCGACATGGAAATGACGGGAACGGCAGCGGTCATGCGGGGTAAGTCCATCTGATAAGGGGCGGCGCCACAGGCGCGTCATGAGTCGCGATTTAGGCGCTGCGTGGCGACGGTTAAAGGGAAAAAGGCGGTTCCGTCCGCCGCGCGGCTCGGCTAAGCCCGCCGCCATGGCAAAGCAATATTGGCTGATGAAATCCGAACCCGACGCCTATGCGTGGGACCAGCTCGTGCACGACGGCACGGGCATCTGGGACGGCGTGCGCAACCATACCGCGAAGCTCAACATGATGGCGATGAAAAAGGGCGACGAGGCGCTCTTCTATCACAGCAATATCGGCAAGGAATGCGTCGGGATCATGGAGATCACCGAGGAAAGCTTCTCCGACCCGACCGCCGACAAGGGATCGCCCTGGGTCGTGGTGCGCGTCGCGCCGGTGCGCGCGCTCGCGCACCCGGTGACGCTCGCGGCGATCAAAGCCGATCCGAAGCTCGCCGACATGGACCTCATCCGCCAGTCGCGGCTGTCGGTCGGACGCGTGACGCCCGCCGAGTGGAAACATATATTGAAGAAGTCGGAAAAGCCCGAGGGCTGATCTGTATTCCTCCCTGTCGCGCAGCGATGGGGAGGATATGTCAGACTTGCCGCAGTTTCGCCTGCAGATGCTGGGCGACCGACACATGGAGCGGGTGGACGAACTCGCAGCCGTAATTATTGCCGTCGGCGCGGCGGACGACGGCTTCCAGAGGCTGGAGCCCGGGCAGGTTCACCCAGATATGCTTGCCGATCTGCGGCCGGAAAGACGTCACCATGCGAAAGCCGGTCGACGACAGGTCGAACAATTCGACGTTGAAGGGGTTGAGCCCCGGTTCGCGGAAGCGCGCGCGCCCGGTCACGGGCGCGCGCTCGGCGCCGCGCCCACCCTTGGGCGCCTTTACGGCTTCGATGGTACGATTCCCCAACACGAATTCGGTCCCTGCATGTCATCCTTGGTCGCGGCAAATTTAGGACATCGCTGGTTATCGCAAAGTGAAGCGATATGGTGAAATCCGTCTATACCGGCGGCGCGTCTCCGACCGCCATCGACTGGCCGGGAAAGGGGACGGCGAGCGCCACCGCGGCGCGCCATTCGCCGCAGAGCCAGGTCGCATGATCGTCGCGGTGCAAGATCACCGGCATGGCCTTTGGCTGGTGATGTCCGATCAGCCGGTTCGCGTCGGTCGTCAGCATTGCGAAGCACGGCCAGTCCTCGCCCTGCCGCACCACGCCGGCAAAGGCGAAGATCGGCTGCGACGGCACCCAAAACCAGTGCTGCCGCCGCGCGCGGCCTGCTCCCGACCAATAGGCAAAGGCGGTCGCGGGGATCAGGCAGCGCAGTTCGGCATGGCGCAAGGTGCCGATCCAGAACGGGCTGGTCAGGTTGCGGACGTGCGTGACGGGCTCCGTGCCTTGCGGTGGAGGCGGCACGCCCCACAGCTTCGGGCGCAGCCAGCGCCGCGATCCGCCGCGCCCGTCGCTGACGATTACCGGCGCGGGGCGTGCGGGCGCGACATAATCGCCCGTCCACGGGTCGTCGCCGGCTTCGGCGCCGAACGTCGCGGCGATCGTGCTCGCGGGCGCATCGAGGCGGTAGAGGCTGGTCAACAGGGCGTCAGTCGATGCCGCGCACCCGCCCGCGTCCGGCCTTGATGCTGCTGCGCGCCTTCTTGCTATCGACGCGCTTCGCCTTGGCGGCCTTGCTCGGCTTGGTCTTGATGCGGCGTTCGGGGCGCACGAGCGCGGCGTCGACCAGCTCGTTCAGCCGCGCGCGCGCATCGGCGCGGTTCGCTTCCTGGGTGCGGAAACTCCGCGCGAGGATGACGAGTTCGCCCGCCGAAGTCATCTTGCTCCCCGCGAGCGCCTTCAGCCGGCGATAGGCATCGGGCGCGAGGCCGAGCGCGAACACATCGACGCGCAGCTGGCACGCGGTCGCGACCTTGTTGACATTCTGGCCCCCCGGACCCGACCCCGCGAGAAACTTCTCGCTGATCGCGCTTTCGGGAATCTCAGCCACGCGTCGGCTCCGCTCCCTCCGGCGCCGCGAAGCCCAGCGCAACGAACGCGTCGGGGAAGGGTGCCTCGGCAATTATCGATGGCTTGACGTCACGTTTTACGACCAGCCTTTCAGCATGGAGCAGCGTGCGCGTCTTCGTGCCGCCGCGCCCGTAAACGGGATCGCCGACGAGCGCAAAGCCAAGCCCTTCGAGCGCGTGGACACGCAGTTGGTGCGTGCGGCCGGTTTCGGGACGAAAGCGGAGCAGCGCGCGGCCCTCGACCACCGCGAGCTTCTCCCAGTGCGAGACCGACGGCTTGCCTTTCGGGTCGCTGACCATGCGCCAGCCGGTCTCGGCGGTCGAGGTCTTGGCGAGCGGCAGGTCGATCGTACCGCTGTCTCCGTCGGGCACGCCGTCGACGATCGCGAGATATTGCTTCTCGACCTCGCGGCTTTCGAAGGCGCGGGTGAAGCGGCCGTGCGCTTTGGGATTGCGCGCGAGCAGCAGGCAGCCCGACGTGTCGCGGTCGAGCCGGTGGACGGGAAGCGGCCAGCGCTTGAAGCCGAACCGCAAGGAATCGAGATGGTTTTCGAGACTGAGGCTGCCGTCGCGCGGCGCGTCGACGGGAAGCCCTGCGGGCTTGTCGATGACGAGGGCCTCGCCGTCGAGGAAAAGGACACGATCTGAAAGGAGCATGGCGCGCTATAGGCGCGCCGCTGCCTAGTCGAAAGCGTAAACGTCCATCGCGAGCAGGCCATAGGTCACGCTGCGATGCAGCCGTTCGCCCTTTAATGGCGTCCCGCCCGCGCCCATCGCGACAAAGAGCGGCAATATATGGTCGGGGGTCGGGTGATTGTCTGCGCCGTGCGGTGCGCGCTCGACGCTGTTCAGCACGTCGTCGACGGCTCCCACAGACATCCGTTCGGCAACCCAGTCGGTAAAATCGGTGACCCATGCCGGCGCGGGGGCGTCGATCGGCGGGCGCGCCGAAAACAGCGCGCGCAGGTTGTGGGTGATACTGCCCGACCCGACGATCAGTACGCCTTCGTCGCGCAGCGGCGCGAGCGCCTGGCCAAGCGCGTAATGCCATTCGGGCGTGGCATTCGAGGCGATCGAGAGCTGGACGACGGGAATGTCGGCGTCGGGATAGATGAGTGAGAGCGGCACCCACGCGCCGTGATCGAGGCCGCGGGCCGCATCGGCGGTGACGTGAAGACCGCGGCCCGCGAGCAACTCGACAACCCGTGCCGCCAGCGCCGGATCGCCCGGCGCGGGATAGCGCATCGCGAACAGCTCGTCGGGGAAGCCGCCGAAGTCGTGGATCGTCGGCGGCGCGGTCGACGCGGCCACCGTGGCCCGCCCGCCCTGATACGCCGCGTCATGATGCGCCGACACGACGAGGATCGCGCGCGGGCGCGGCAAATGGGCACCCAACCCGGCGAGGAAGTCCCGCGCCGGGCTGGGCTCGAGCGCCATCATCGGCGAGCCGTGCGAAAGGAAAAGACTCGGCGGACGGCGCATCGGTTCAGGCCGCTTGGCTCAGCTCGCCGATCGCGGCGGTTGCGCGATTGAGGGCGTCGCCGTCCATCAGATGTCCGTCGGCGGCGATGATGGTGACATCGGTAATGCCGACGAAACCAAGGATGTGTTTGAGGTAACCGCTCGCGAAATCGACCTCGCTGCCCAGCGGCACGCCGCCCGAGGCGAAGACGATGAAAGCGCGCTTGCCCTTCAGCAACCCTTCGGGACCGGCTTCGGTATAGCGGAAGGTGCGGCGCGCGCGGGCGATCAGGTCGACCCAGGCCTTGAGCGACGCGGGGATCGCGAAATTATAGATGGGAGCGGTGATGACGATCGTGTCGGCGGCTTCGAGTTCGGCGATCAGCTCGTCCGAGCCGGCAAGCAGCGCCTTCTGTTCGTCGCTGCGCTCGGCCTCGTCGGTGAAATTGGCGCCGACCCAGCCTTCGGTCAGCGGCGCCGGCGGCGCGGCGTTGAGATCGCGGCGGGTCAGCGTCGCGCCGTAATTCTGTTCGACGAGGCGGTTGACGAGCTGGTCGGCAAGCAAGCGGGTGGTCGACCCTTCGTTGCGGGCGCTGGCATCGATGCGAAGAATATGGGCCATCGTAAATACTCCTTTTGCGGTTGGGGAGAGGGGTGCCGCGAGCCGCCCGTTTCCGGAGAGGCTCGCGGCACCCC
>NZ_JNFC01000010.1 GCF_000756385.1 Sphingopyxis sp. LC363 | reverse complement strand
CCTCGGCCGTGGCGACCGCGGCGGCGCCTCGGGCGGCTGGTAAGGGAGCGGACCTATGAAAGTCAGCCATGTCAGCGAAGCCGACCATGATATCGTCACCGCCGCGGTCGCCACGGCCGAGGCGCATACGAGCGGCGAGATCGTCACCGTCGTCGCCGGAAAATCCAATGACTATGACGATGTCGCGCTCGTCTGGGCCAGCATCATTGCCTTCCTCGCCATGTCGATCGTCGCGCTCTTCCCCGAATTCTATCGCGGCCTGTACGACCGGCTGACTGACGGCTGGGGCCATGAACTCACGGCCAATCAATGGCTGGGGATGGTGATCACGTTCGGCGTCCTCAAATGGATCGGCGTGTGGCTGATCCTGCTATGGCGACCGCTGCGCATGGCGCTGACCCCGCGCAGCATCAAGGCCGAGCGTGTGCGCGCCCGCGCGATCGACCTGTTCAAGGTGGGGACCGAGGGCAAGACCACGGGCCGCACGGGCGTGCTCCTCTATTTGAGCCTGAAAGAGCATCGCGCCGACATCGTCGCCGACGAGGCGATCGCCGCGAAGGTTAAGCCCGGCGTGTGGGGCGATGCGATGGCCGCGCTGATCGAGCGCGTGCGCGCGGGCAAGCCGGGCGAAGGCATGGCCGAGGCGGTGCGTCAGATGGGCGTCGTGCTCGCCGAACATTTCCCGCGCGGCAGTGAAAATCCGAACGAACTCCCCGACCGCCTGATCGAACTCTAAAGGAAATATCATGAGCCGCCCCGGCCCCGACACCCCCATCGAAACGCGGTGGGAAGGCCGCTTCATCACGGTCAAGCAGCAGGGGACGTGGGAATATGTCGCGCGATCGCGCGGCATCCACGCCGCGGTGATCCTCGCGATCGACGAGGACGCGGACGGCCGCCACGTCATTCTCGTCGAGCAATATCGCGTGCCGCTGAAGATCAACTGCCTCGAACTCCCTGCGGGGCTGGTCGGCGACGACATGGCGGGCGAAGCGTCCGAGATCGCGGCGGAGCGCGAGCTCGAGGAGGAAACGGGCTATCGCGCCGCGCACTGGCGCACCGTCGGCGAGTTCTACAGCTCGCCCGGGATGGTCAGCGAAAGCTTCACGCTGCTGGTCGCCACGGGGCTGACCAAGGTGAGCGCGGGCGGCGGGGTCGATGGCGAGGATATCGTCGTCCACCGCGTGCCGCTGGCCGGCGTCGGCGATTTCGTCGCGGCGAAACGCGCCGAAGGCTGCGGGGTCGATGTGCGCGTCGCGATGCTGCTCGCGGGTGGGTTGCTGGCGGGATAGCCGCTCCCGACCGGAAGCCGCCGTTGAGAGAAGAAAGCCCCTCCCCTGAAGGGGAGGGGCTAAATTGCCGCAACGGCAGCTCCCCACCCCCAAAGCCGTTATTTCCGCAAAAGTGAGCGCCTACCGCGCCCCGAAGCGCCATCTCAAAAGCGGGCGCGCAAGGAACAGCCCAGCGAGGAAGCCGCCGACATGCGCCCAGATCGCGACCGCGCCGAATCCGCCACCCCCGGCAAAACCCAACAGCAGCTGCAGCCCGATCCACGCCGCGGCGAGCCACAAGGCACGCACCCAATGGCCGGGGATCGGACCGATGGCGGGCGTCTGCGTGCGGCTGAAGATCAGCGCAAAAACCGCGATCAGCGCCGAAATCGCGCCGCTCGCCCCGATCATCGGCACTGCCGAGGCGGGATCGGCGAGATATTGGGCGAGCGCGCCGCCATAGGCGCCGGCGAGCAGCAGCACCGCCATCGCCTTGGTGCCGAGCGGCGCCTCCAGCTGGCGGCCGATGAAGAGGAGCACGAGCATGTTGAAGACGATGTGCAGCACCCCGCCGTGCAGAAAGGCCGACGACAGCGGCGTCAGCACAAAGGGCACCATCGTCCCCGGCGGCAAGATCAGCTCGTTTCCGAAACGCGCGGGGATAAACCCCGCGCGTACGATCGCGTCGAGTTGAAAGCCGGTAATCCACACAAGCACGAAGATGACGACACAGGCGAGCGCATAGCCCGTAACCAGCGGCGCGTCCTGCGGCTTCATCCTCGCAGCCCTCGTCAGATGAATTCGATCTTGGTCACCAGATAATATTTGTCGCCCGCGGGCACGGTGACTTCGACCTCGTCGTCGACGCGGCGGCCGATCAGCGCGCGGCCGAGCGGCGAATTATAGCTGATCTTGCCGTCCTTGGCGTCGGCCTCGGCCTGCCCGACGATCTGGTACTTCACCGGCTTGTCGTCCTCGTCGGCGAGGGTGACGGTCGCGCCGAACACGATGCGGTCGCCCGACAGCGTCGTCGGGTCGATCACCTGCGCGCGCGAAAGCTTGTCCTCAAGGTCGCCGATCGTGGCTTCGACCTGGCCCTGGCGTTCCTTGGCGGCGTGATATTCGGCATTTTCGCTGAGGTCGCCATGCGCGCGCGCTTCCTCGATCGCATCGACGATCAGCGGTCGCTCGGCTTTGAGGGTCGCGAGTTGCGCGGTCAGCTTCTCATAGCCCTCTGCCAGCATCGGCACCTTTTCAACGCTTGCCATTATCCTGTTGTCCTTCGTCAATAATCCAGCGCCAGCGAAACTTCGCCGGGCGGCTGCGCCGCTGTTCCGTCAATGTCGGGGGGTGGAGCGGTCCTTCAATAATAGTCCTGAAGCGGCTTCACTTCAAGACTATGCGCGCGGAGCGCCCCGATCGCCTGCGTCGCCGCATCGCTCGCCGCCGCCGTCGTATAATAGGCGATGTCGGCCGCCAGCGCCGACGCGCGGATCGATTGCGAATCCTGCAAGCTCTGCCAGCCTTCGGTCGTGTTGAAGATCAGCTGGATGTCGCCGTCCTTGATCCGGTCGACGATATGCGGGCGCCCTTCGGCGACCTTGTTGACGCGCTCGATGTCGATCCCCTGCCCCGCGAGATAGTCGGCGGTGCCGCCGGTCGCGATGACTTTCCAGCCCCAGTCGGCGAGTTGCCTCACCGCGCCGACGATACGCGGCTTGTCGCTGTCCTTGACCGACACGAACACGCGGCCGTCGGTCGGCAGGCGGTCGCCCGCGCCGAGCTGCGCCTTGGCGAAAGCGAGGTTGAAATCGCGATCGATTCCCATGACTTCGCCGGTGGACTTCATCTCAGGCGACAGCACCGGATCGGTGCCGGGGAAACGCGCGAAGGGGAAGACCGCTTCCTTCACCGCGACATGATCGATGTCGCGGTTGATCTTGGGCAGGTCGGCGAGCTTTTCGCCCGCCATCACCCGCGCCGCGATCTTGGCGATCGGCGAGCCCACCGCCTTGGCGACGAAAGGCACGGTGCGGCTCGCGCGCGGGTTGACCTCGATCAGATAGACCTCGTCATCCTTGACCGCGAACTGGATGTTCATCAGGCCGCGGACTTCGAGCGCGCGCGCCAGCGCGTCGGCCTGCCGTTCGATCTCGGCGACGATCCCGGCCGACAGGCTGTAGGGCGGGATCGAGCAGGCGCTGTCACCCGAATGGACGCCGGCTTCCTCGATATGCTGGAGCACGCCCGCGACGACTACGTCGGTGCCGTCACACAAAGCATCGACATCGACCTCGATCGCGTCGCGCAGGTAGCGGTCGATCAGGACGGGCGAGTCCCCCGACACCTGCACCGCGGTCTCGATATAATTTTCGAGCTGCGCCTGATCGTCGACGATTTCCATCGCGCGGCCGCCGAGCACATAGGAGGGACGCGTCAGCACCGGATAACCGATGCGCGCCGCGACCGCGACGGCTTCCTCGCGGCTGCGCGCGATGCCATTCTCAGGCTGCTTGAGGCCGAGCTTGTTGACGAGCGCCGCGAAACGCTCGCGGTCTTCGGCAAGGTCGATCGCGTCGGGCGATGTGCCGAGGATCGGGATCCCCGCCTCCGCCAGCGCCTGCGCCAGCTTGAGCGGCGTCTGCCCGCCGAACTGCACGATCACGCCGACGAGTTCGCCCTTCGACATTTCGACATGCAGGATCTCGAGCACGTCTTCGGCGGTCAGCGGCTCGAAATAGAGGCGGTCCGACGTGTCATAGTCGGTCGACACAGTCTCCGGGTTGCAGTTGACCATGATCGTCTCGTAACCCGCCTCTTCGAGCGCGAAGCAGGCGTGGCAGCAGCAATAGTCGAACTCGATCCCCTGCCCGATCCGGTTCGGACCGCCGCCGAGGATGACGACCTTCTTGCGATCCGACGGGTTCGCCTCATTCTCGGGCTCGCCGAACGTCGGCGCTTCATAGGTCGAATAGAGATAGGGCGTCTGCGCCTGAAACTCCGCCGCGCAGGTGTCGATCGTCTTGAACACCGGGCGCACGCCGAGCTTGTGGCGAAGGCTACGCACTTCGGCCTCGGTCACGCCGCCGGTCATCGCCTTCACCGCTTCGTGAATCAGGCCGCTGCCGCGCGCGGTCGCCTGCCGCGATCCGGGGCGAAGGTTCGCCGACTGGAGCGCGAGATAGGCGAGGCGCTTGTCGGAGAAGCCCATGGCTTTGAGTTTGCGCAAGCCCTCGGCATCGCGCGGCAGGCCGTTTTCGCACACATCCTGTTCGGCGGCGACGATCTCGGCGATGCGTTCGAGGAACCACATATCGTAACCCGCGACGCGGTTGATCTCGGCGAGCGGCAGCCCTTCGCGGATCGCCTGCGCCGTGTTGAGCAGCCGGTCGGGGGTGCGCTGCGCCAGCTCGTTACGCAGCTGGTCGTGGCTCGCGCCCTTGAGGCGGTCGACGAAATTGAAGCCCGAAAGCCCCGTCTCCAAGCCGCGCAGCGCTTTCTGCAAAGACTCATGGATCGTGCGGCCGATCGCCATGACCTCACCGACCGACTTCATCGCGGTCGACAGCGTCGCCTCGGCACCCTTGAACTTTTCGAAAGCGAAACGCGGGATTTTGGTGACGACATAATCGATCGTCGGTTCGAACGACGCCGGGGTCACCCCGGTTATGTCGTTCATGATCTCGTCGAGCGTGTAGCCGACCGCGAGCTTCGCCGCGACCTTGGCGATCGGGAAGCCCGTCGCCTTCGACGCAAGCGCCGACGAGCGCGACACGCGCGGGTTCATCTCGATCACGATCAGGCGGCCGTCCTTCGGATTGACCGCGAACTGCACGTTCGACCCGCCCGTCTCGACGCCGATCTCGCGCAGCACCGCGATGCTCGCGTTGCGCATGATCTGATATTCCTTGTCGGTCAGCGTCAGCGCGGGCGCGACCGTGATGCTGTCGCCGGTATGGACGCCCATCGGATCGACATTTTCGATCGAGCAGATGATGATGCAATTGTCCTTGCGGTCGCGCACCACCTCCATCTCATATTCTTTCCAGCCGAGGAGCGATTCCTCGATCAGGACTTCGGTGGTCGGCGAGGCGATCAGGCCGCCGCGGACGATATGTTCGAACTCCTCGCGGTTATAGGCGATGCCGCCGCCGGTGCCGCCGAGCGTGAACGACGGACGGATGATCGACGGCAGCCCGGTGCGTTCGAGCACCGCGAACGCCTCGTCGAGCGTGTGTGCGACGCCGCTGCGCGCGCTTTCGAGCCCGATCTTGTCCATCGCGTCGCGGAACTTCTGCCGATCCTCGGCCTTGTCGATCGCTTCGGCATCGGCGCCGATCATCTCGACGCCGTACTTGGCGAGCGTGCCGTCCTGCGCGAGCGCGAGCGCGGTGTTGAGCGCGGTCTGCCCGCCCATCGTCGGCAGCACCGCCCAACCACCCGGAAACGCGGCGGTCTCCTTTGCGATGATCTTCGCGACGATCTCGGGCGTGATCGGCTCGACATAGGTCGCGTCGGCGAGGTCGGGATCGGTCATGATCGTCGCCGGGTTGGAGTTGACGAGGACGATGCGATAGCCCTCCTCCTTCAGCGCCTTGATCGCCTGCGTCCCCGAATAGTCGAACTCGCACGCCTGACCGATAACGATCGGGCCGGCGCCGATGACGAGGATGGATTGGATGTCGGTTCTTTTGGGCATTATTTCTGTTCTTCTTGGGCAGGTGCTTCACCGCTGACGAAGCCAATTTTTACATGATTTGCGAATTCCGGCTTCTTCAGTCCTCGAGCGACACAATCGACTCGTTCATATTTCTCGCTCGGTGAGGGTCGGAAGCTGACCAACCCGTCAGAACCAAGTTTGAGCACGTCCGATGCAACGCCGCATTGCTTTCCGAGTTCGGCAAGTGCCGACTCGACTTTTGCCGTCTCACCCTCTGCTGGAACGGACGAGCACCCCGTTAGTAGGGAGATGAACAGGGCTATTGGGAGCGCCCGTTTTATCACTTCAATCCACCCACAAACTTCTCGAACAGATAGAAGCTGTCCTGCGGCCCCGGGCTCGCCTCGGGGTGATATTGCACGCTGAACGCCTTCTTGCCCGTGATCGCGATGCCGCAGTTCGATCCGTCGAACAGGCTCTTGTGCGTCTCGACGACGCCAGCGGGCAAGGTCGTGGCGTCGACCGCGAAGCCGTGGTTCATGCTGGTGATCTCGACCACGCCGTCTTCCGCGCGCTGGACCGGATGGTTCGCGCCGCGATGGCCCTGGTGCATCTTCACGGTTTTCGCGCCCGCAGCCAACCCGAGCATCTGGTGGCCAAGGCAGATGCCGAAGATCGGCACGTCACGTTCGAGCAGCCCCTGGATCACCGGCACCGCATAGTCGCCCGTCGCCGCGGGGTCGCCGGGGCCGTTCGAGAGGAACACGCCGTCGGGCTGATGGCTGAGCACTTCGTCGAGGGTCGCGGTCGCCGGCACCACGGTGACGCGCGCGCCGGCCTTTACGAGGTTGCGGAAGATATTGTCCTTCGCGCCATAGTCGATCGCGACGACATGCGGCCTATCATCCCCCCTCACGCTTGCGGGAGGGGTCGGGGAAGGGCTTGTTTCGGTCGAGGCGGAGGTCGACATGCCCTCCCCTAGCCCCTCCCGCAAGCGGGAGGGGGACTGGTAGCCCTTGCCCAATTCCCACGTCCCCGCGTCCCAGTCGCCCGTGTCGGTGCGGCTCACCGCCTTCGCGAGGTCCAGCCCTTCCAGTCCCGACCAGCCGCGCGCCATGGCGAGCAGTTCATCGATGTCGAACTGACCCTCGGGGCTGTGCGCGATCACGCCGTTCGGTGCGCCCGCGTCGCGGATGCGGCGCGTCAGCGCGCGCGTGTCGATGCCCGCAAGTCCGATCACGCCCTGTTCGGTCATCCATTCGGGGAGCGTCTGCACGCTGCGGAAATTGCTCGGCTGCGTCGGCAGCTCGCGCGTGATCGCGCCGAGCGCGCCGTGCACGCCGCGTTCCATATCCTCGGGGTTCGCGCCGACATTGCCGATGTGCGGGAAGGTGAAGGTGACGATCTGCCCCGCATAGCTCGGGTCGGTCAGGATTTCCTGATAGCCCGTCATCGACGTATTGAAACAAATCTCGCCCACAGCGGCGCCACTCGCGCCATAGCCGACGCCCCACAGGATCGTGCCATCGGCAAGGACAAGGACGCCAGTCGCGCCGTTGGGCTGACTTTTGGGCGCGGCAGAGGGGTTGGCAGGTGCCATTCAACATGCTCCGGACGGGGGGCTAAACGGCCGACCAAGTAGGCGGCAAAAAAGTGATTCACAAGCTATCGGATTTGGAATCTTCCCGCTAGGGAGGGTCTTTCCGAAATTTGCAGCGCATGGGGACACGCATGATTCGTGACGACATCAAGGCTGCGCAGGTCGCGGCGATGAAGAGCGGCGACAAGGCGCGTCTGGGCACCATCCGGCTGATGCTGGCCAAGATCAAGGACAAGGACATCGAGCTGCGCACCGGCACCGCGCCGGCCGACGACGATGTGCTCGTCACCGACGTGCTGCAGAAGATGGTCAAGCAGCGCCGCGAATCGATCACCATGTACGAACAGGGCGGACGGCAGGAGCTCGCCGACATCGAGGCGGCCGAGGTCGCGGTGATCGAGGATTTCCTGCCCGCGCAGCTTTCCGACGATGAAGCGATGGCGGCGATCAAGGCGATCGTGGTCGAGCTTGGGGCGGAGAGCCTCAGGGATATGGGCAAGGTGATGGCCGCGGTGAAGGACCGGTTGGGTTCGCAGCTTGATATGAGCAAGGCGAGCGGCTGGGTGAAGGCGGCGCTGAGCTGATCCGCTAGCGGCGCTGCCCACCCCTAACCCCTCCCGCAAGCGGGAGGGGGACAAGGAGGGCGCGACATTGCTTCCCCCCTCCCGCTTGCGGGAGGGGTCGGGGGTGGGCATACCGCCCTATGATGGACGGACAATTTCAGCCCCGCGACACGCCGCGCGCGAAGGAGTTGCGCAATGCTGCGTCTCCCGCCGAGCGGACTCTATGGCGCTGCTTGTCCGGTAGAAAAATCGGCGGCTGGAAATTCAGCCGACAGATGCCTGTCGGACCTTATTTCGCCGACTTTCTTTGCCGGGAAGCGCAATTGATTATCGAACTCGATGGATATTCGCACGACATGCGGCAAGCCCATGACCAGCGCCGAGACCATTGGCTTGTAGAAAACGGGTTTCGAGTCCTTCGTTTCACGAACTGTGACGTGATGGCGAACATCGAAGGCGTCGTGAGCGAGATCGAACGCGCGCTTGCTCTGCTGCCCTCCCCTAACCCCTCCCGCAAGCGGGAGGGGGATAGATGAACTCGAACGCGGCTCTTCTCCCCTCCCGCTTGCGTGAGGGGGTGTCGCGAGTCACGTGCCTCGTGACACGGGTGGGCATGGCGCAACCATGACCCTCACCCCGCAATGGCTGGACGAACTGCGATCGCGCGTCACGCTGTCGACCCTCATCGGGCGGACGGTGAAGGTGACGCGCGCGGGGCGCGAGTATAAGGCCTGCTGCCCCTTCCATAACGAGAAGACGCCGAGCTTCACGATCAACGACGAAAAGGGCTTCTACCACTGTTTCGGCTGCTCGGCGCATGGCGACGCGATCCGCTGGATGACCGACCAGCGCGGCCTCAGTTTCATGGACGCGGTCAAGGAACTCGCCGCCGAGGCCGGGATGGAGGTCCCCGCCCCCGACCCGCGCGCGGCGAAAAAGGCCGAGGAACAGGCGAGCCTCCGCGACGTGACGCAGGCGGCGGCCGACTGGTTCACCCAGCAACTCGGCAGCAGCAACGGCGCGCCGGCGCGCGAATATCTGGCGAAGCGCAGTATTTCGGAGGCGACGCGCAAGGCGTTCGGTTTCGGCCTTGCGCCCGAAAGCCGCAACGCATTGAAGGAAGCGCTCAAGAAATTCCCGACAGCGATGCTCGTCGAGGCGGGGATGCTGATCGCGGTCGACGACAAGGAGCCGTACGACCGCTTCCGCGGCCGGCTGATGATCCCGATCCGCGACGCACGCGGGCGGGTCATAGCCTTCGGGGGCCGCATCCTCGGCGATGGCGAGCCCAAATATCTGAACTCGCCCGACACGCCGCTCTTCGACAAGGGGCGCACGCTCTACAATCTCGACAAGGCGAGCCCCGCCTCGCGCCAGACGAACCGGATCATCGTCGTCGAAGGCTATATGGACGTCGTCGCGCTCGCCGAGGCGGGGATCGCCGATGCCGTGGCGCCGCTCGGTACCGCGCTCACCGAGAATCAGCTCGGGATGATCTGGCGCATGGTGCCCGTGCCCATCCTCTGCTTCGACGGCGACAGCGCGGGACAAAAGGCCGCGATGCGCGCCGCGATCCGCGCGCTTCCGTTGCTGCGTCCCGGTTTCAGCCTGTCCTTCGCGACCCTGCCCGCCGGGCAGGACCCCGACGATATCGTTCGCGCGCGCGGCGCCACCGGCTTCACCGAAATCCTCGAGGGCGCGCAGCCGCTCGTCGAGCGCCTGTGGGCGCACGAGGTTGCGTCCGGCCCGCTGACGACGCCCGAGGAGCGCGCCGCACTCAAATCGCGCCTACTCGCCCACGCCGACGCGATCGAGGATGCCGACGTCCGCCATCATTATCGAGAGGCGTTCCGCGAGCGGCTCGATGCGCTGTTCGCGCGCAAAACGCCCGAGCGCGGACCGCGCCAGCCGTGGACGCCGAACGCGCCGCGCGGCGGATTTGGCGGAGGGGGACGCCGCTTCGCCCCCGACCCGCGGCTGCAACCTCCAGCCGACGAAACGCGTTCCATCGGACAAGCCGGAATTTCGGCGCCTTACATCGCTGCCCTGATCGGCGGATTGCTGCGCTATCCCGACGCGCTGAGACGCAACGAGGAGGCGCTCACCCGCCTGCCGGTGAGCGATCCGAGCGACGCCGAACTGCTCGGCGTAATGCTTGACAGCGCAATGTGCCGCGAAGGGCTTGATTGCGAGGGGTTGCTTGCCATATTGGAGCCGATGAAAGTGTATAATAGGGCGACGACATTGCTCAGAGCCGACGGAATGCACTTCTCGTTCAATCGACGGCTTGAAGGCGACGAGGCCGATGCGGCGCGCGAAACCGCGCTGCGCGACCTCGACGAATATATCGGCGTGCTGGTCACCCAGCCCGAAATCCGCGAGCGGCTGGCACAGGCGACCGCGGATTTCCAGCGTACGATGGATGATGAAGGATTCGCGCGGCAGCAAAAGCTGTACGCCATGGACAAAGAACTGACCCGCCGTCTGGCCGCGCTGTCCGAAAACAGCAGCCAGTAACGACCAGCAAATGCCCCATAGGCAGGAACAAATATGGCCACCAAAAACTCCGAAGCCGACACCGACGCCCCGCTGATCGACCTCAACGAGGCCGACGTCAAAAAGCTGATCGCGCGCGGCAAGAAGCGCGGTTACCTGACCTATGACGAGCTCAATGAAGCGCTGCCGCAGGACCAGATGTCTTCGGAGCAGATCGAGGACATCATGTCGGCGATTTCCGACATGGGCATCAACATCGTCGAGAGCGACGAGGATGTGCAGGAAGAGGCCGAGCAGGAGGTCGACGACGAGGTCGATGTGTCCGCCGGCACGGGTTCGGTGTCGAACCCCGCGATCGAGAAGAAAAAGGAAACGGTCGATCGCACCGACGATCCCGTTCGCATGTACCTGCGCGAAATGGGCGCGGTCGAGCTTTTGAGCCGCGAGGGCGAAATCGCGATCGCGAAGCGCATCGAGGCGGGCCGCGACACGATGATCCTCGGGCTCTGCGAAAGCCCGCTAACCTTCAACGCGATCATCGACTGGTCGACCGCACTGAACAATGGCGACATGCAGCTGCGCGAGATCGTCGATCTGGAGGCGATGCTGTCGAAGGACCCCGCGCCCGAGAATCTCGAGGAAGAGGGCGCTGAGGACGACGGCGAGATCAGCGAAAAGACCGCCGGCGTCTCGTTCAAGGACGAGGACGAGGTTGAGGAAGAACCTTCGGCCGACGGCGACGACGAGAATGGCGAAGGCTCGTCGGGCAAGCGCGAGAGCTTCGAAGAGGATGAGGAAGACAACACGCTCAGCCTCGCCGCGATGGAAGAGCTTTTGAAGCCCGACGCGCTCGAAAAATTCGCGAACATCACCAAGAGCTTCAAGGCCTTCTCGAAGCTGCAGGAAGCGCGTCTCGAATCGCTTTCAGGCGGCGAGGAATTCCCCGCGGCGTCGGAAAAGAAATATCACAAGCTGCGCGAGGAACTCACCGCGCAGGTCGAGAGCGTGCAATTCCACGGCACCAAGATCGAATATCTCGTCGACCAGCTCTACAGCTACAACCGCCGCCTGACCGCGCTCGGCGGCCAGATGCTGCGCCTCGCCGAGCGCCACAAGGTGCCGCGCAAGTCGTTCCTCGACAATTATGTCGGGCGCGAGCTCGAAGAGAATTGGCTCGATAGCGTCAGCGGCATCGACAAGAAATGGGCCGCCTTCGCCGAGAATGAAGCGGGCGCGGTCGACCGCATCCGCATCGAGATCAGCGAAATCGCGCAGGCGGCGGGCATGAGCCTGACCGAATTCCGCCGCGTCGTGAACATGGTCCAGAAGGGGGAGCGCGAAGCGCGCATCGCCAAGAAGGAAATGGTCGAGGCGAATTTGCGCCTCGTGATCTCGATCGCGAAGAAATATACGAACCGCGGCTTGCAGTTCCTCGACCTGATCCAGGAAGGCAATATCGGCCTGATGAAGGCGGTCGACAAGTTCGAGTACCGCCGCGGCTATAAATTCTCGACCTATGCGACCTGGTGGATCCGGCAGGCGATCACCCGCTCGATCGCCGACCAGGCGCGCACGATCCGTATCCCGGTCCACATGATCGAGACGATCAACAAGCTGGTGCGCTGCAGCCGCCAGTTCCTCCACGAGAGCGGCCGCGAACCGACGCCGGAGGAAATGGCCGAGCGCCTGTCGATGCCGCTCGAAAAGGTCCGCAAGGTGATGAAGATCGCCAAGGAGCCGATCAGCCTCGAAACGCCGATCGGCGACGAGGAAGACAGCCACCTCGGCGATTTCATCGAGGACAAGAACGCCGTCATCCCGGTCGACGCCGCGGTGCAGTCGAATCTCAAGGAAACGGTGACGCGGGTGTTGGCGTCGCTGACCCCGCGCGAGGAACGCGTGCTGCGCATGCGCTTCGGCATCGGGATGAACACCGACCATACGCTCGAGGAAGTCGGCCAGCAGTTCAGCGTGACGCGCGAACGCATCCGCCAGATCGAGGCGAAGGCGCTGAGGAAGCTCAAGCACCCGTCGCGGTCGCGGAAAATGCGGTCGTTTCTGGACCAGTAAACCTCCGTCGCCCTCGCGAAGGCGGGGGCCGCTAGATATGTGGTGCAAGGCTGCGGCCCCCGCCTTCGCGGGGGGCGACGGCTGATTTTCAGCGCCCTTCCCTGCCCGCCTTGTGGAACAGCGCCGCCGAGACCAGCCACATCGCCGCGAAAAAGCCGCAAAGCACGAGCGCACCCGCGGCGCCGCGGGGCTCGTTCGCGGCCGAGGGCGCGGTCGCGATCGCAAGGGCGAGCAATCCCTGCATCACGGCCGTGCCGAACATCGCCCGCGCCATGCCGTCGGGACGGAGCCGCGCCGCGAATGCGCCGACCCCCGACGCCATGACGAGCAGGAAAAAGCTGAAATTGATCGGATTATCCTCTCCTAGGATGCCCACCGCGAGATTGATCCAGATCAGCAGGAAGGAGACCACAAGTGCGGTGGCAACGCCGCCACGATAGGCGAGGTTCGGCCACAGACGCGCTGTGCGTTCATAAGCGAGAATAGGGCCGAAGATCATGACCCCGGCCAGCAGAAAGGAGGCAGGCCCCCAATTCCAGTCGTCGCTGACCTGCATCATCACCGCCGGGGTCAGCAACAGTGCCGTCGCTATCCCCCAGCGCGCGACACGCCAGCCGTTCCACCCCATTCGCACTTCGCCGTCCATGGACTTGCCTCCTTCGATATTTGGGGCTTTACCCTGCGCTGCCGGCCGATGAGCGGCATGAGCAGTTCGTGAGATTTTGCTGAAAAATGGATTCGGGCCGCTATCAGTTCGACGATTTCACGGTCGATCCCGCCGACCGCAGCCTGTGCCGTTCAGGAGCCGCGGTCGAAGTCGGCAACCGCTATTTCGATGCGCTCGCGCTGCTGCTGCGCGAACGCGGACGACTCGTCAGCAAGGACCGCTTCATGGCCGAAGTGTGGAATGGTGTGCCGGTCACCGACGAAGCCCTGACGCAGTGCATTCGCGCATTGCGCCGCCTGCTCGGCGACGATGCGGGAAATCCGCGCTTCATCGAGACGGTCCCCAAGCATGGCTATCGCTTCATCGGCGCGGTCGAGATCGTGGAGAGCGACGCCCATCCCCGCCCTGTCCTCCAGGCTCCCCAAAACCGGTGGGCGCATGCGCTGAGGACCGGCGCGGCCGCCGCAATGGGCGGGGGTGTCGCCGGCGTGCTCGGGGGCCTCTTCTATGGCCTCAGCATCGGAATCGGGCCCGCGATGGGCGGAACCTCGGCCCTCTTCGTGCTGCTCGCGATCAACATGATCGTCGGGCTGACCGCCGGTGCCGGCGTCGGCGCGGGCATAGCGGCGGCGGAGTTCGCGCCCGGCGGGCGCTGGCAATGGACGGTGCTGGGCGGCGCGGCCGGTGGCCTCCTGACCGGCGGCGCCGCAAGGCTTGTCGGCCTCGACGCTTTCGCGCTCCTGCTCGGCCAGTCGCCGGGCGATATGACCGGCGCATCGGAGGGCCTGATATTGGGCGCGGCCGTCGGTTTCGCCGCGTGGACGGCGCGTCGCCGCATGCTGACGCTGCCAGGAAGCGCCGCCCTCGGCGGGCTGGTCGCCGCGGCGGCGGGCATCGTCATTTCGCTTTTCGGCGGGACTTTTCTTGGCGGCAGCCTCGATTTCCTTCTCCGGCGCTTTCCCGAATCGCGCTTCCGGCTCGACGCGATCGGCGCGCTTTTCGGCGAGGAGATTTTCGGGCCGGCCAGCAGAACGGCCACATCGGGCATCGAATGCCTGCTGTTCGGCGCCTGCGTCGTCGGGGCCATGTTCTTCGTGCGCCCGGCACCGCCCGGCGCCCCGCGTCGTAGCGCGCCCTGAACCGAGGCCAAACGAAGCTTGCGGCGATGCTGCATCGCACAATTTTTTTTGCCGATGCTCTTCAAATCTCCATATTTCCTCATCACATAGCGCACGTCACAGCGATGCGGAGGCTTTCATCGCCGGTTCAGGCACCGCCCATCAAATGGCAATCATTCCCACTCATTGGGAATCGATTCACGTATAATCGCGGGCATTTCGTCGGGGCGAGACGGGAAAAAGCCCGGAAATTCGCGGGACTGCGAAAATTGGCACGGCCTTTGCGATGCTTCGGGCATCGGCGCGGGGCAGTGCTCGCAGCCAAAGGGAAAGATAGAAAAATGCAGAACGAAACCACCAATCTCTTCCGCCGCCGCGACACCTTCTTCGGTATCTGCGAGGCCGTGGGCCAGGATTTCGGCTTCAACCCGCTGTATCTACGCCTGGCGTTCATCGCGCCGCTCTTTTTCTTCCCCGTCCAGACCTTTGCGGCCTATTTCGCGCTCGGGCTCGTCGTGCTCGCATCGCGGCTGCTCTTCCCCGCGAAGACCGCCGGCCAATCCGCACTGACCGCGATCGAATCCGACGCGCCGAACGCCGAAAAGACCCCCGAAAAAACGGGCGAACTCGCACTCGCGGCTTGAGCGGTCCCGGCCGGGCATTCCCTCTCCCCGTCTGGCCTCTCCGCTCCGATGGTGCACCCCGCGCCATAGCATGGGACCGGCAAGCTTCTCCCCGAGGCTTGCCGGTTCCTTCGTCTGTCCCCGACTGAAACAATCGGATCACAAATCCGTCCCCGCTTATAAACGCGTCGTTTACGACGTTGCCCTATGACCGATCGCTGACATTCCATTGGCTTGGGCGCTCGCGCGCCTGCCGCAGCGAGGATCGGCCGTTGAACCAGTCGCCCCAGCCCAAAGCGCCGACGCGCGGCGTCGCCGAACTGCTCGACGCGCTGGTCGCCAGCGACGGCACCGGCGCGCACCCGCACGTCCGCTCGGGCGCGCTGTCGAGCGGGCCCGAAGCGATGCGCAATCTCGCCGACGCGGTGCATTTCCTTTGCCTTCTCCATGGCCGCCACCCCGGGGTCATCGACAATGCCGCGCGCAAGGCGGTCGATCCCGCGTCGCGCCGGTGGATGGACGAAGCCGCCGACGCCTTTGTCGAAGAGCGCGCCTTCCTGTCGAAGATCGCCTCGGCGGTCGGCCCCGTCCCGAGCACGCAGGGCCAAGCGCAATGCGAAGCCGCGGTCGCCGCGCAGCGCAAGGCGCTCGACATGCTCGCCGAATCGGACCGCCACGGCTGCGCGCTCGGCGCCGCGATCGCGCTGACGCTCGACTGGCGCACGATTCGCGTGCTGCTCGACATCAGCGCGCTGCGGCTCGATCTGGTGCCGCCGACCTGCACTCTGCCCGACCTGCCGGGCACCGCGCGGCTCGCGGCAGCGGTCGCCGACACCCCGGCGATCGAACGCGCGATGGTGTTCGGCGCACAGCAGCTCATCACCCAGCACAGCGGCCTCTGGGATTTGATGGCCGCACGCGCCGCAAGCCGCGCGCATTCATGATTGATATCCTCCCTGTGGCGAAGCCATGGGGAGGTGGCAGCGCGCAGCGCTGACGGAGGGACTGTGACGCGGCCCCTCCACCACCCGCTTCGCGAGAGTGCTGGGTCGTCCAGTCCCCCGGACTGGACTTGGATTGCCGGGGGCAATCCAACCCTGCACTCCCCCTCCCCATCGCTTCGCGACAGGGAGGACCATCTGCCCCACACGCTTGCACCCATCCCCTACCCCCGCTATGCCCGCTTGACGTTCACGTTAAGGGAAAGAGCCGATGCGCTTCGAAGGCACCAGCGCCTATATCGCCACCGACGACCTCAAGGTCGCGGTCAACGCCGCGACGCTGCTCCGCCGTCCGCTGCTCGTGAAGGGCGAGCCCGGCACCGGCAAGACGGTGCTGGCCGAGGAAATCGCCAAGGCCTTCGACGCGCCGCTGATCACCTGGAACATCAAATCGACGACGAAGGCGCAGCAGGGGCTTTACCAATATGATGCGGTCGCGCGCCTGCGCGACGGCCAACTCGGCGAAGAGCGCGTCCACGACATCCGCAATTACATCAAGAAGGGCAAATTGTGGGAGGCGTTCACTTCGCCCAAGCTGCCCGTGCTGCTGATCGACGAGATCGACAAGGCCGACATCGAATTCCCGAACGACCTGCTCCAGGAACTCGATCGCATGGCGTTCCACGTCTACGAGACCGACGAGACGGTCACCGCGAAAGAACGCCCGATCGTCGTCATCACCTCGAACAATGAAAAGGAACTGCCCGACGCCTTCCTGCGCCGCTGTTTCTTCCACTATATCAAATTCCCCGACCGCGACACGATGGCCGAGATCGTCGAGGTCCACTTCCCCGGCATCCAGAAGACGCTCGTCAGCCGCGCGATGGATATCTTCTACGAGGTGCGCGAAGTGCCGGGGCTCAAGAAAAAGCCTTCGACGAGCGAGTTGATCGACTGGCTCAAGCTGCTGCTCAACGAAGATATGCCGCTCGAAGTGCTCCAGAACCGCGACGTCGGCAAGGCGATCCCGCCCTTGCACGGCGCGCTGCTCAAGAATGAGCAGGATGTGATGCTGTTCGAAAAGCTGGCGTTTATGGCGCGGCGGCAGGGAAGCTGACAACGATCCTCCCCGTGGCGAAGCCATGGGGAGGTGGCAGCGGCGCAGCCGCTGACGGAGGGGCTATTGGCGCAAGATCGCGGCCCCTCCACCACCCTTCGGGCGGTCCCCCTCCCATGGCTTCGCCACAGGGAGGATCAATCATTAGAGCTGGTACGCGACCTCGACATCGCCCCAGCGGCGGCCGCCGATCACCGCCGGCATATAGACGTTGCGCACGGTCAGATAGTTGATGCCGTCGCCTTCCTGCCGATAGACAGTCATGAAGAAGGGGGCGGTGCTGCGCTTCGCCGCGGCGTCGGTCTCGTCGTAAAGGATGCGGCCGTTGCGGCAGTGCGCCGTGTCATGCTCGATGTCGCCCGTGGGCGCGCGCGAGCATTCGGTTATATGCGTCGGCAGAAAGCCGTTCATGTCGCCCGCCGACGACATCTTGATTTCGGGGTGCTCGGCGACGATGCGGTCGAACAGCGGGCGCCAGTTGGCGTCGGCCCAGTCCGACAGCGTCGTGCGGAACCGTTCGGGGTTCGAATTCGGCACGCGCACATAATTGGTGTCGAAGACCTGCTCCATCGTCAGCTCGCCGCGCGCGATCGCGCGTTCGGCCAAGCCCACGAATTCGTTGCGCACCTTCGCCGCCAGTTCGACGATCGCCGAATCCTGCGGGCTCACGCCGGCCGAAATCACCGCATTGAACATGCGGTTCGACACATGCTCCATCGCCAGGATCGAATCGCGCGTGCCGTCGAGCGTCAAACTATTGTCGCGCACCGAGGCGACGACGCTGTCGAGCGCCTCGCGCACCTTCGCGCCATTGGCGTGCACCATCGCACTCGATTGCGCGATGCGGTCGCTCTGGTCGTCGAGCAGCGCGACGAGGTGCGTCGCGTCGTGCAGCGCATCGGTGATCGTTTCGAACTGCGCCTCGGCGCGGCTCGACTGTTCGACGCCCGACTGGATTTCGGCGACGAGTCCGCTCGCCTCGGTCGCGAGGCTGCCGATGCTCCGGCGGATCTCGTCGGTCGCGCCGCGCGTGTTCTGCGCCAGCTTCTTCACCTCGGCGGCGACGACGGCGAAGGTGCGCCCCGCGTCGCCGGCGCGCTCGGCCTCGATCGCGGCGTTCAATGCAAGCATGTTGGTGGTCTTCGCAATCTGTTCGATCGACTGGCTGACCTGCTGGACCTGCTCCATCACCGCCGCGAAATTGGTGACATGCGCGCCGAGCCGCGCGATCAGGTCGATCACCGAGCGGAATTCGGTCACCGCCGCATTGACGCGCTCGGCGCCGGTATCGAGTTGTTCGCACGCACGCGCCGACAGCAGCTTCGCTTCGTCGGTCGAATCGGCGATCTGGCGCTGGTCGGCCTCGAGGCTGACGACATATTCCTCAAGTCGGCCAAGCTCGCCGATCTGCCGCTCCATCTGATCGGTCGCGCGCTTGATCCGCCCCGCGGCATCGCTGCACCCCACGGCCAGTTCGCCGCAGTCGCTCGCAACCGACTGGTCGAGGATCGGCTCCGCCGGGTTGATCGGATCATATTTCATTGGCTTGCCCACGTCCCTGAATGATCGAGAAGCTATGACGCGCAATGGTTAACGCTGGGTCAATGGAAGGACGCGCGGAGGTGTCGACTTTGGGATGGGAAGTGGATGTTGCGGCAATTTAGCCCCTCCCCTTCAGGGGAGGGGCAACGCAGACTTGGCAGCTTGCTGCCTAGTCGCAGTGGGGTGGGGGCCATCGGCCTTGCGCAAGGCCGATGGCCCCCACCCCAACCCAGTATCAGGTGAAACGTCCCCCGGACGCTTCACCTGATACTCCTGAAGGGGAGGGGCTTTCTTCTCTCAATGGCAGCTTCCGGTCGAAACCGGTCGTTTGCCGCATCCCATTTTTCGCCGCAAAAATCCCTTTCCTAAAAAATCCGGCCATGATCTACCCTGCCGGATGACCCCGCCACCTCCGTGCCGCCCTATCTATTTCTGCGACAGCGATTACCCTCTCGTGCGCGCGATGAGGCGTCAACTTCGTCAACTTTCGCCCGCTGGAGCAGCTGGTTTCCGTAAACGTAAAGTGATTGCGCCGGCCGTCCCGAAAGGATAACCCTGCCCCATGTTTTTCGGCTTTCTCGACGAGCTTCGCGCTGCGGGCATTCCCGCCAGCCTGAAAGAGCATCTGATGCTGTTGGAGGCGCTCGACCGCGAGGTAATCGATCGCAGCCCCGAGCAATTCTATTACCTCTCGCGCGCGATTTACGTGAAGGACGAAGGCCAGCTCGACCGTTTCGACCAGGTGTTCAACAAGGTCTTCAAGGGCATCATTTCCGATTACGGCCAGAATCCGGTCGACGTCCCCGCCGACTGGCTGAAGGCGGTCGCCGAGAAATTCCTGACGCCCGAGGAAATGGCCGCGATCGAATCGCTCGGCGACTGGGACAAGATCATGGAGACGCTGAAAGAGCGGCTCGAGGAACAGCAGAAGCGCCACGAGGGCGGCAGCAAGTGGATCGGCACCGGCGGCACGTCGCCTTTCGGCAATTCGGGCTATAACCCCGAAGGCGTGCGGATCGGCGGCGAGAGCAAACACAAGAGAGCTTTGAAAGTCTGGGAAAAGCGCGAGTTCCAGAATCTCGACAACACCAAGGAACTCGGGACCCGCAACATCAAGATCGCGCTGCGCCGCCTGCGCAAATTCGCGCGCGAGGGCGCGGCCGACGAGCTCGACATCCCCGGCACGATCGATGGCACCGCGCGCCAGGGCTGGCTCGACATCCGCATGCGCCCCGAACGGCGCAATGCGGTTAAATTGCTGCTGTTCCTCGACGTCGGCGGATCGATGGACCCGTTCATCAAGCTGTGCGAAGAATTGTTCAGCGCCGCGACGACCGAATTCAAAAATCTCGAATTCTTCTATTTCCACAATTGCCCGTACGAAGGCGTGTGGAAGGACAACAAGCGCCGTTGGTCCGAACGCCATCAGATGTGGGATATCCTCCACAAATATGGCCATGATTACAAAGTGATCTTCGTCGGCGACGCGTCGATGAGCGCCTATGAAATCACCCATCCGGGCGGCAGCGTCGAACATTTCAACGAGGAATCGGGCGCGGTCTGGCTCCAGCGCATCACCCATGTCTATCCCGCCGCGGTGTGGCTCAACCCGGTGCCCGAGGCGCATTGGGGCTACACCCAGTCGGTGAAGCTGATCAAGCAGCTGATGAGCGACCGCATGTATCCGCTGACCCTCGCGGGCCTCGACGATGCGATGCGCGAATTGACGCGCAAGCATTGATCCATGGTCCGGCGCTGGTCGCTTCGCCTGATCAAGACGATCGGCGCGCTGTTGGCGCTGTCGCTGCTTGCCTTCGCCGTTGCGCTCGCCTGGCCGCGCGCCGCCGCGCCGCGACCCGACCACGCACCGCTGCTGCTGATCGAGGGCGCGCGTATCGTCGATGTCGAAAGCAGCACCGCGGGCGAACCCACGCGCTTGCTGGTTCGCGACGGGCGGATCGCAGCGATCGGCTCCGCCATAACGGCACCGGCGGGCGCACGGCGGATCGATGGACGCGGCAAGTGGTTGATCCCCGGCCTTTGGGACATGCACAGTCACAGCTTCCAGATATCGCCGCAATTGCATCTGCCATTACAGGTCGCAAACGGCATCACCGCGGTGCGCGACATGATGGGCTGCCCGGAAGCGAGCGACCCGCTGCTCGCCTGCCACGACGACAAGCTGCGCTGGTCGCGCGCAGCCGTGGCGGGCACGATGGCGAGTCCGCGCTTCATCGGCGACGCGAGCTTCTATTATGAAGATCCGAACCTCACCGCCGCTGCGGTCGCCGCGCGCGCTGCCACCGACAAGGCCCGCGGTGTCACGCTCCTCAAAAGCTATAACCGCCTTTCGTTGCCGGCCTGGCGCGCGCTGATCGCAGCCAGCGCCCGTCACGGCCTGCCCGTCGTCGGCCATGTCCCAAAGGCCGTTCCACTGGACGAGGCCGTTACCGGCGGTCAGCGCAGCTTCGAGCATGGTCGCATTTTCATTGAAGGCTGCGCCGCCGAGGCGCCCGCATGGCGCGCCGGGCGGCTCGACGGACTGCCGTCGCCCGCACGCCTGCGTCGCTTGCTCGCCAAGCGTGACGAGCCGGCCTGCGCCGCGATCATGATGCAGATGGCCGCACGTAAACTGGCCTTCGTCCCGACGCTCGTGACGCGCGAGGAAGATGCGCGAGCGCATGATTCCGCCCTTACCGAAGATCCGCGTCTTCGCTTCGCCGATCCGCTGTCGCGCTGGGCCTATCGCGACGATGCCGGCGCGACCGCCACCAGCTATGCGGCAGCTGCCGACCGGGCGCTACTCACGCAGGCGCTGCGGCGAGCGCAAGCCGATGCGCTCGCGGCCCATCGCGCTGGCGTCTCCGTGCTGGTCGGCAGCGACACGATCATCGCCGGGCTGCGTTACCATGACGAGTTGGCGCAGCTCGCGGCGGCAGGACTGACACCGGCCGAGGTGTTGCGAGCCGCGACGATCGACGCCGCGCGCTTTGTCGGGCACGATCGCGAGCTTGGTTCGATCGCGGTCGGGAAACGCGCCGACCTCGTCCTGCTTGACGCCGATCCGCTCACTGACGTAGCAGCGAGCCGCCGTATCGCTGCGGTGCTGCTCAACGGCCATGTCTATGACCGTTCGCGGCTCGCCGCTCTCCATGATTATGTCGCGCGACAGGCCAATCATCCCGCCAACTGGGCGCGCATGATCTGGGGCTTTGCGACGAGTCCCGCGAGTTCCAGCCTGTAACGATGTTCGACCTTCCCCTCCTCACCATCTTAGCCCTCACCGGCTTCATCAACCTGATCGGCGCGCTCGCCTATGCCGCGCGTATCGCCGGCGTCCGCACGCGGCGCATCGCGATGTCGTTTGCGCTGTTCAACATCCTCGTGCTCTTCTCGCGCACCTCGAACAGCTTCCTTGGCCCCTTCCTCGCCAAGCGCATCGAGACGCGCATCCACGACGGCAGCGGTGGACAGCTCTTCTTCGACATGCAGATGGTGCTCGCCGCGGCGAGCGTCGCGACGCTGGTGGGCATATTGCTCGTCCCCACCGGCCAGCGCATGTTCGCCGCCGCGATCGGCTGGTATCAGGACAATCGTTCGACGACGAAGCTCGCACTGAAGGCGATCAGCCCGAGTGGCGTGCGCACACTCGGCCGGTCGCTTACCCTTCCCCGCCTGTCGCACCTCAGGAGCTGGAAGATGCCGAAGGGGATCGGCTGGGGGGTGCTGATCGCCAACTGCCTTGCGCAGTCGTTGCTCGCTGTCGGCGTCGTGGCGTCGCTCTACGCTGGCTATCTCGCCCCCGAATTCCGCGTCACGGCCTCGCAGCTCTCGGCGCTGATCAACGGCTTTGCGACGATCCTGCTGTTTGCCTTCATCGACCCGCAACTGTCGGTGATGACCGACGACGCGGTCGAGGGAAAGGTCGACGAGGCCGATTTCCGCCGCGCGATCACCTTCATTTCGTTGAGCCGCCTCGCCGGTACGGTGCTTGCGCAGGCGCTACTGCTTCCCGCCGCGGCGCTGATCGCATGGGTCGCCGTATATGTCTGATGCAGACAGCGGCGCGCGCAACCACAGCCGCTTTCACGCGGTCCGCGCGCAACTGGAAACGATGGCGGTCACGCCGGGACCGCGTGGCTGGTTTCTCGAATTCTGTGTCTTCGGCTTCAAGCAGGGCTGGGCGTGCCTATTCGGCGGACTGATGCTCGCGCTCTTACTCGGCACGCACCTCTTCTGGCCCGACGACGCGCCGCTGCACCGCTATGATGCGATCACGATCGGCGCGGTGCTGATCCAGCTCGGGATGCTCGCCTTCCGGCTCGAAACGCCGAAGGAAGCGCTCGTCATCCTGATCTTCCACATCGTCGGCACGGTGATGGAGCTGTTCAAGACCGCCGCGGGATCGTGGCAATATCCCGAAGCGAGCCTCCTCCACATCGGCGCGGTGCCGCTCTTCTCGGGCTTCATGTACGCCGCGGTCGGCAGCTATATCGCGCGCGTCTGGCGCATCTTCGACTTTCGTTACACGGGCTATCCGCCGGTGTGGACGAGCTATGCACTGGCAGCGGCGATCTATGTCAATTTCTTCGCGCACCACTGGACTTACGACATCCGCTGGTTCCTGTTCGCGGCGACGGCGCTGCTCTTCTGGCGTTGTCAGGTGTGGTTCCGCCCACTGCACGTCCGCCGCCGCATGCCGCTACTCGTCGGCTGGGGACTCGTCGCGCTGTTCATCTGGTTTGCGGAAAATATCGGCACCTTCGCACGCGCCTGGACCTACCCGAGCCAGAACGACGGCTGGCACATGGTCGGGGTCGAGAAGCTTGGCAGCTGGTATCTGCTGATGATCATCTCGTTCGTGCTGGTCAGTCTGGTGCAGCGGCCGAAGGGGCCGGACACCAGCTCCTAACCCGTTCGTGCTGAGCTTGTCGAAGCACCGCCCTTCTTCTTGCGACGCA
Source organism: Sphingopyxis sp. LC363 (assembly GCF_000756385.1). Classification (GTDB taxonomy): domain Bacteria; phylum Pseudomonadota; class Alphaproteobacteria; order Sphingomonadales; family Sphingomonadaceae; genus Sphingopyxis. The sequence continues at coordinate 54,384 of NZ_JNFC01000010.1, read as the reverse complement.
AAAAACAAGAACGGCCCTTCGACAAGCTCAGGCAAACGGAGTTTTTTAGGCAAATGGCCGGTCGATCGACGGCGGCGGCTCGCTGAACCATTTCGGCCCGCTGTCGGTCATGTAGAAACAATCCTCGAGCCTGATACCGAACTCGCCGGGGATATAGATGCCGGGTTCGTTCGAGAAACACATGCCCGGTGCGAGCTTCGTCATCTCGCCGCGCACGAGGTTGACCGGCTCGTGCCCGTCGAGCCCGATGCCGTGACCGGTGCGGTGCGAGGTGCCGGGGAGCTTGTAACCGGGGCCCCAACCGAGGCTCTCATAATAAGCGCGCACCGCGTCATCGACCTTGCCCGCAGGCGTGCCGAGCTTCGCCGCGGCGAAAGCGACGTCCTGTCCCTTGCGCATCTGGTCCCACACTTGCCGCTGGCGCGGCGTCGCCTTGCCGTAAACGAAGCTGCGCGAAATATCCGACTGATAGCCATGGACCGTCGCGCCGCAGTCCATCAGCACGACCTCGCCGTCCCTCACCGCCTGCGGCTTGCCCGACCCGTGCGGATAGGCGCTCGCTTCGCCGAGCAGGATCAGCTCAAACTCGCTGCGCCCGCCGAGCGCGATGGTCGCGGCCCTCATGATCGCGCCGATGTCGGCCGGGGTCATCCCCGCTTCCACCCGCGGCGCGGTGTGGCGATAGGCGGCGAGCGTGATGTCGGCGGCGACCTGCATCAGCGCAATTTCGGCGAGTGACTTGTGCATGCGGCACCCGCGCACGACGGGCGCGCCATTGACGACGGTCGCCTCCGGCATCGCCTTTTCGAGCCCGTCGACCGCGAAATAGCGCACCGTCTCCTCGACGCCGATCCGGCCCTTCGCCAATCCGCGCTTGCCGAGCCATGCGGCGACGGCGGCGAGCGGATTCTCGTCCTCGTTCCAGGTCAGCACCTCGGCGTCGATCGCGAGGCTTTCGCGCACCGACGGCTCTTCGAAGAAGGGCGTAACGACCGCGATCTCGCCTTCGCGCGTCAGCACCGCGGCGGTCAGCCGCTCGCTGCGCGACCAGCGCACGCCGGTGAAATAGATGAGGCTCGAGCCGGGCTCGATCAGCAGCGCGCCGATGTCGTTCGCGCGCATCAACTCCTTCGCTTTCGCGATGCGCGCCATGCGCTCGGCCTTGCCGATGGGGACGGCTTTGGCGGCGAGGTTCGGCAGACCCGCCGTGTCCGCTGCAAGCGCCGATACCGGCAAGCTCGCAGCCAGCCCAGTCAGCGCCGCGGTTCCCAGAAATTGCCGCCGGTGCATCGTCATTCCCCTCACTTGTAAATCAGCAGGTCGGCGATTTCCTCGCGCCACCCCGCCTCGTCGGGCAGCGCGAGCGCGTCGAGATCGCCCGGCGCCGCGCCCGCATCGTCGACCCACTCGCGCAGGCCCGGACCGCCGTTGATCACGTCGATCGCGAGCACATCGTCGGTATACTCGTATTGGAAATCCTTGCCGCGCCAGATCGGGTAGTCGGGGTAGAGCGAACGGATCGCCTTGAAGCCCAGCGCCTGCACGCGCCACGGGCGGAAGGCGGCGTGGTCGTACCAAGCACCCTCGGCATGGATATGCACGCCGCTGTTGAGCTGCTTCATATGCTTGTGGAAGGTCGGCTCGAACCAGATGTCGCGCAGCTTGCATCCCGACAGCCATTCGGGCGCGAGGCGCTGCATTTCGGCGATCACCGCGCGCGCATCGATGTCGGGCGCGCCGAACAGTTCGAGCGGGCGCGTCGTGCCGCGGCCCTCGCTCAAGGTCGCGCCCTCGACCATCACCGTGCCGGCATAGGCGCGCGCCATGTTGAGGTTCGCAGCGTTGGGGCTGGGGTTGATCCAGACGCGCGTCGTGGGCCAGCCGAAGCCGGGGCCTTTCGGGTCCCAGCCCTCCATTTCGATCACGCGATAATCGACGTCGAGCCCGAAGTGGCGGATGAACCAGTGCCCCATCTCGCCCATCGTGAGGCCGTGGCGCATCACCATCGGCCCCGCGCCGACGAAGCTTTCCCACCGGAGCAGAAGCCGCGTGCCCTCGACAGGGCGACCCGCGGGGTTCGGACGATCGAGCACCCACACCGCCTTGCCATGCTGCGCCGCGGCTTCGAGGATGTAGAGCAGGGTCGTCACATAGGTGTAGATGCGGCAGCCGAGATCCTGCAGATCGACGAGCATCACGTCGAAGGTGTGCATCGACTGTCCCGACGGCCGCCGCACTTCGCCATAAAGGCTGAACACCGGCATGCCATAAGTCGGATCGGTGAAGTCGGGCGACTCCATCATATTGTCCTGCAGGTCGCCGCGTACGCCATGCTGCGGCCCGAACACCGCCGTGATGTCGATCCCGGCCGCGACGAGCGCATCGAGGCTGTGGGTCAGGTCGGCGGTGACCGAGGCGGGATGCGCGAGCAGCGCGACGCGCTTTCCCTGAAGCGGCGTGCGAAGCGCGGGGTCGGCGAGCAGGCGGTCGATACCGAAAAGGGTCGTCATGCCCGTCCGCGTGCCTCAAGCGTCAGCGCAAAGCAATCGGGATGATGGAAGTCGGGCTTGCCCGGCGGATGCGCGAGCGCCCAATAGCTTTTAGTGCCGTCGAGCTCCTCGATCACCGCCGACAGCGCGAGCTTCGCACCGATGTCGGGAAAGATGCCAGGTTCGACGCGCAGCGCATAGCTTTGCTCGCCGCGCTCGGCGACCATTTCCCACGGCGCGAGTTCGTCGGAGCGCAGCAGCGAGCGATAATCGTCAAACTGGTAACAGGCCCAGCGCCCATCGGGACCATAGTTGAATTCGGTATAGTCGGGCTGGCCCTCCTCCGTCAGGAAGGCCTCGAAACAGGTGCTTTCCCACAGGCAATCGGTCGCGCTGTCGGCGATGACCAGTTCGCCCTCACCGTGGGGCAGCACGAGGTCGGCGATCGATCCGTCGACGACGTAGCGCAGCGCGAAACCGTCCTCGAACGACAGGCTGACCTCGACCGCGACCGACCGCACCGCCTTGGCCGGCGTATCGGGGTGACAGATCAGCTCCTTGCGCATGCTATCCAAATATCAAACCCCATGTTATGCGCCCGCCCGCTATGACGAACTATAAATCCGACCTGCTGCGCCTTCTCGACGAGCGAGGCTATATCCATCAGACGACCGACGCGGAAGGGCTCGATGCGCTCGCGGCGAAACAGGTCGTCCCCGGATATATCGGCTTCGACGCAACCGCGCCGTCGCTGCACGTCGGCAGCCTCGTCCAGATCATGATGCTGCGCCGCCTGCAACAGACGGGCCACAAGCCCGTCGTGCTGATGGGCGGCGGGACGACGCGGATCGGCGACCCGACCGGGCGCGACGAAAGCCGCAAGATGCTGTCGGACGAGACGATCGCCGCGAACATCGCCTCGATCTTCAGCATTTTCCAGCAATTCCTCACCTTCGGCGACGGTCCGACCGACGCGGTGATGGTCGACAATCAGGACTGGCTCGGCCAGCTCGGCTATATCGAGCTGCTGCAGGAAGTCGGCACCCACTTCACGATCAACCGCATGATGACCTTCGATTCGGTCAAGTTGCGGCTCGAACGCGAGCAGCCGATGACCTTCCTCGAATTCAACTACATGATCCTGCAGGGTTATGATTTCCGCCATCTGTCCAAGAATATGGGCGTTCGGCTCCAGATGGGCGGGTCGGATCAGTGGGGCAATATCGTCAACGGCATGGAGCTGGGCCGCCGCATGGACGGCGCCGACCTCTTTGGCCTGACGACTCCGCTGCTGACCACCGCGGCGGGGGCAAAAATGGGCAAAACCGCCGGGGGCGCGGTGTGGCTCAATCCCGAACAACTGTCCCATTTTGACTATTGGCAATATTGGCGCAACTGCGACGACCGCGACGTCGGCAAATTCCTGAAGCTGTTCACCGACCTGCCGCTGGGCGAGATCGCACGGCTCGAAGCGCTCGAAGGCGCCGAGATCAACGAGGCGAAGAAGATCCTCGCCAACGAAGCGACCGCGATGTGCCGCGGCGAAGAGGCCGCGAAGGCCGCTTCGGACACCGCGGCGCAAACCTTTGAAAAGGGGCAGATCGGCGGCGACCTTCCGCAAGCCGTCGCGCCCGCCGCAGGGATCGGCGTCGTCGATGCGCTGCGCGAACTCGGCTTTGCCGCGTCGAACAAGGAGGCCCGCCGCAAGCTCGACGAGGGCGCGGTCAAGGTCGACGGGACCGTCGTTCGCGACCCGCAACATTTGATCCAGCCGGGCGAAACGCCGGTTCCGCTGAGCCTCGGGTCAAAAAAACATGGCCTTGTGGTGCGGTAACGCGCACAAAAGCGTTTACCACTTCTTCAGCAATCGGATGGATCGTCCATGGCAAAATCAACAAGGTCCACGAACATGCGCAAGATCGACACGAGCAAGGCCCATTATATCGGGCTCGACCAGCGGATCGCTCCGCGTAGCGACGTCTATTGCCGTCTGCCCTTCGTGATGCCCGACGGACGGCAGGAAATGTGCACCTGTGTCAACATCAGCGCCGACGGCATGCTGATGCGCTTCGAACGCGGGCTGGAGATCGGCGACCTCGTCATATTCCGCATGCCGATCATCGGGCGCACCGCCGCGAAGGTCGTCTGGTCGCTCGGCGGCAAGACCGGCGTGCAGTTCGACAAGTCGATCTCGGTCGAGGATTATCTGCCGATGATCCGCGCCATGGGCGCCAGAGGCGACGTAAACTAACCGCTTCTGAGCAGTGGCACCGCCGCATCGCGTTCGAACAGGTAAAGGCAGAGCCGCACCGCCTCGGCCCGCGCGCCCTCCATCCCGCCGTCGCGCTCGACGAACAGCCGCGCGTCGTCGTGCGCGACCGGTAGCAGTCGCACCAGCTGTTCGGGCGTCGCGAGCCGGTAATCGGCATCGCCAGATTGCTTGAGCCCGAGCAGTTCGCCGCCGCCGCGCAATTCCAGATCCTTCTCGGCAATCACGAAGCCGTCGTTGGTATCGCGCATCAGCGCCAGCCGCTCGCGCGCGGTCTCCGACAGATTTTGTGAGCGGAGCAGCAGGCACACCGATTTCGCGGCGCCACGCCCCACGCGGCCGCGCAGTTGGTGCAGCTGCGCCAGCCCGAAATTTTCGGCATGTTCGACGATCATCAGGCTCGCGGCGGGGACATCGACGCCGACCTCGATCACCGTGGTCGCGACGAGCACCCCGATTTCGCCTGCCTGGAAGCGCGCCATGACCTCGTCCTTCTCGGGGCCCTTCATCCGGCCGTGGACAAGCCCGACGCGCGCATCGCCCAGCCGCTCGCGAAGCAACGCTGCCCGATCCTCGGCCGCCGCCAGTTCGCTCCCTTCGCTTTCGGCAACGAGCGGGCACACCCAATAGGCCTGCGCGCCCGTGGCGAGGTGGCGGTCGAGCGAGTCCACGACATCGTCGAGCCGGTCGAGCGAGATGACGCGCGTATCGACGGGGGTGCGGCCGGGGGGCATTTCGTCGATCTGCGACACGTCCATCTCGCCATGGTTGGCGAGTTGCAGCGTGCGCGGGATCGGCGTCGCGGTCATCACGAGCAGATGCGGCGGACGCGCCGCCTTTTGGGTCAGCATCAACCGCTGCGCGACGCCGAAGCGATGCTGTTCGTCGACGACGACAAGCGCGAGGTCCCGGTAATTCACCGCCTGCTGGAAGATCGCGTGGGTGCCCACGAGAATGTCGATGCTGCCGTCGGCGAGCCCCATCAGCGTCGATTCGCGCGCCTTGCCCTTGTCGCGCCCGGTCAGGATCGCGAGATTGACGGGCAGGCCGGACAGCATGCGCTGCAAGGTCGCAAAATGCTGGCGCGCGAGGATTTCGGTCGGCGCGAGCAGCGCCGCTTGCGTCCCCGCCTCGACCGCCGACAGCATCGCGCGCAAGGCGACGAGCGTTTTGCCCGACCCGACGTCGCCCTGCAGCATCCGCAGCATCGGCGTGTCCTGCGCCATGTCGCCCGCAATCTCGCGCCCGACGCGTTCTTGCGCGCCGGTCAGCCCAAACGGCAGCTTGAGCGCAGCGGTGAGCCGCCCGTCGCCGACGATCGGCCGCCCCTTGCGCGTGCGGAGCCCCTGCCGGATCAGCATGAGCGCGACCTGGCTCGCGAAAATCTCGTCATAGGCGAGCCGGTCGCGCGCCGCCTCGTCGCGCGGGCTGGCGTGGGCGCGCTCCATCGCCTCGTTCCACGCGGGCCATCCGCGCGTCGCGAGCAAGGGGGCGTCGATCCACTCGGCCAGCTCGGGACGGCGTTCGAGCGCGACCTGACCCAGCTGCGATAGCCGCGCGTTGGTCAGGCCCTCGGTCAGCGGATAGACGGGCTCATGCTCGGCGATTCCCGCTTCGTCGCCCGGCTCGGCGACATGGTCGGGATGCACAATCTGGCGCATGTCGCCGTAGAGGTCGAGTCGGCCCGACACACGGCGTTTTTCGCCGAGCGGAAAAAGCTTGCGCGCCAGCCCCGATGTCCGCCCGAAATAGACGAGCCGGACATGATCGCCCGCGCTGTCGAACGCCTCGACCCCAAAGGGCGCGCGCGGGGACCGGCCCGGCCGGTAATCCTGCGCGGTCAGTTCGACGATGATCGTCTGCCCCGCCTGCGCCTGATCGAGCCGGTCGACCGGGAAGCGCGAGATCAGCCCCGTCGGCAGGTGAAACAGCACATCGACCACGCGCTCGAGCCCCAGCCGCGTCAGCGGCTTGGCAAGCTGCGGCCCGACGCCTTTGAGGTCGGTGAGCGCGGCAAAGAGCGGATTGAGGATTTCGGGTCGCATGGATCATCATGTCTAACGCTGACAGCGCAAAGTTGCACCCCCTCTCCCCTTGCGGGAGAGGGCAGCGACACTTACGAGCTTGCTCGTTAGTCGCAGCGGGTGAGGGGTAGCGCTTGCAAAGCAAGCGCGCGCTCGCCATGCGAGCGCTCACCCTCATCCAACTTCGCCTAGGCGCTTTGCGCCAAGGCTTCGTATCCTTCTCCCGTCAAGGGAGAAGGGAAAGAGAAATAGATGACCGACCGCCTCAAACGCCTGAAATTCCGCGCCTGGCACCGCGGCACGCGCGAGGCCGATTATATGATCGGAGGCTTCTTCGACCGCTATTCGGCCGGCTGGAGCGAGGAGGAGATCGCTTGGTTCGAAATCGTCGTCGAGGAAGACGACGTCGACATCATGGCATGGGCGCTCGGCACCGGCCATCCGCCGACGCATCTCGACCGCCCCGATATGATCGCGGCGATGCGCCGGCTGGACTATATCCCGCTGCCATGACCCGGAGTGCCGCCGACATATTCGCCGCCATCGCGTCGGCCCCGGCGCCGCTGACGCTGGCGCGCACCGCCGACGGTTTCCTGCCGCTGCTGCTTGCCGACCTTGCGCGCGCCAGCGACAAGCGCCTCGTCTATGTCGCGACCGACGATGGGGCGATGCAGGCGGTCGCCGATGCCGCCCCCTTCTTCGCGCCCGACCTGATCGTCCACCGCTTCCCCGCATGGGACTGCCTGCCCTATGACCGCGCGGGGCCGTCGATGCGCGTCAGCGCCGACCGGCTTGCGACGCTCTCGGCGCTGCAACTTCCCGCGAAGCGCGGCGAGTTGATCCTCACGACCGTCGCTGCAATCACCCAGCGCACGCTCACCCCGTTCCGCATCCGCCAGCTCGCGACGACGCTTGCCCCGGGACAGCGGATCGACCGCGACGCGCTCGCCGAGCTACTCGTATCGAACGGCTTCAGCCGCGTCGACACCGTCGCCGATCAGGGCGAGTTCGCGGTGCGCGGCGGCATTCTCGACCTGTTCCCGGCGGGCGAGGAAAATGGCCTGCGCGTCGATTTCTTCGGCGACGAGATCGAGAGCATCCGCCGCTTCGACCCCGCCGACCAGCGCAGCCTCGGCCCCGCAAAGGCGCTGCAACTGCTCCCCGCCAGCGAAACCTTGCTCGACGAAGCGACGATCAAGCGTTTCCGCTCCGGCTATCGCGACCTGTTCGGCGCACAGGCGACTGGCGACCCGCTCTATCAGGCCGTCAGCGACGGCCGGCGGCAGGCGGGCATGGACCATTGGCTGCCCTTGTTCGAGGAACGGCTGGCGACGCTGTTCGACCATATCGATCCCGCGGCGCCGGTGCTGCGCGGCCATCGCACCGAAGCGACCGCCGAGACGCGCTTTGCCGCGATCGCCGACTATCATGCCAACCGCGTCGCCGCCGAGCGCGAGTCGCCGGGAAGCTATCGCCCGCTCGCGCCCGAAACGCTCTATCTGACCGAGGCCGAATGGGTCGGGGCGGCCCGCGAGCGTCCGATCCATGTCGTGACCCCCTTCGACGTGCCCCCGTCGGCAACGGTCGTCGATCTCGAAACCTTCGCCGCGCGCGATTTCACGCCCGAGCGCACCGCCGACGAAAATGTCTACACAAAGGTCGCCGACCATCTGTCGGACGAGCGTCGCAAGGGCCGCAAGACGATCATCGCCAGCTATTCGGGCGGCGCGCGCGAGCGATTGTCGGGCTTGCTGCGGGACCACGGCGTCACCTCTCTCGCCCCCGTGGACAGCTGGCAGGATGCGCTCGGCACAGCTTCGTCCGAAAGCGGCGGCGCGACCGCGATGGTCGTCCTGCCGCTCGACCATGGCTTTGCGAGCGACGCGGTCAGCCTGCTCACCGAGCAGGATATCCTCGGCGAGCGCCTCGTTCGGCGTCAGAAGCGCCGCAAGAGCGCCGACGCCTTCCTCGCCGAACTCGCGACGCTCAGCGTCGGCGACCTCGTCGTCCACCTCGATCATGGTATCGGGCGTTACGAGGGCCTGACGCAAATCCCGGTCGGGAGCAGCCCGCACGATTGCGTCGCGCTCACTTATTCGGGCGGCGACAAGCTCTACGTCCCCGTCGAGAATCTCGATGTCCTCTCGCGCTACGGCGGCGAGAGCGACGGGGTCGCGCTCGACAAGCTCGGCGGCGAAGCCTGGCAGCGCCGCAAGGCGCGGATGAAGGAACGCATCCGCGAGATCGCGGGCGAACTGCTCGCGACCGCGGCGCAGCGCGCGCTGCGTTCGGGCGAATTGCTCGCGCAGGATGCTGCCTATCCCGCCTTCGCCGACCGTTTTCCCTATCAGGAGACCGACGATCAGGACCGCGCGATCGGCGACGTGCTCGCCGACATGGCGTCGGGGCGCCCGATGGACCGGCTCGTGTGCGGCGATGTCGGCTTCGGCAAGACCGAGGTGGCGCTGCGCGCGGCTTTCGTCGCCGCGATGGCGGGGGTGCAAGTCGCGGTCGTTGTCCCGACAACGTTGCTTGCGCGCCAGCATTACACCAATTTCGTCGAGCGCTTCAAAGGCTTCCCGGTCAACATCGGGCGCCTGTCGCGTCTCGTTCCCGCGAGCGAAGCGCAAAAGACGCGCGACGGCCTCGCGAGCGGTCAGATCGATATCGTCGTCGGCACCCATGCGGTGATCGCCAAGGCGGTCGAGTTCAAGAATCTCGGCCTCGTCATCGTCGACGAGGAGCAGCGTTTCGGCGTCGTCCACAAGGAGCGGCTGAAGCAGCTCAAGGCCGACGTCCACGTCCTGACGCTGACCGCAACGCCGATCCCGCGCACGCTCCAGATGGCGATGTCGGGCCTCCGCGAACTCAGCGTGATCCAGACGCCGCCGGTCGACCGGCTTGCGGTGCGGACTTACGTCGCGCCGTGGGATCCGGTCGTGATCCGCGAGGCACTGCTCCGCGAGCACGACCGCGGCGGGCAGAGTTTCTTCGTTACCCCGCGGATCAAGGACCTTCCCGACATCGAGGAGTTCCTGCGCACGCGCGTGCCCGAGATCAAATATGTCGTCGCGCACGGCCAGATGGGCGCGCAAGAGGTCGAGGAGCGGATGAGCGCTTTCTACGACCGCAAATATGACGTGCTCGTATCGACGACGATCGTCGAAAGCGGGCTCGACATTCCGAGCGCGAACACGCTGATCGTCCACCGAGCCGACCGTTTCGGGCTCGCGCAACTCTATCAGCTGCGCGGCCGCGTCGGGCGCTCGAAGACGCGGGCCTATGCCTATCTCACGACGCTCGAAGGCGGCGCGATCACCGACACCGCCGAGAAGCGGCTGAAATTGCTCGGCGATCTCGACACGCTCGGCGCGGGCTTCCAGCTCGCGAGCCACGACCTCGACATTCGCGGCGCGGGCAACCTCGTCGGCGACGAGCAGTCGGGGCATATCCGCGAGGTCGGATTCGAGCTGTACCAGTCGATGCTCGAGGAGGCCATTTTGGTGGCCAAGGCCGAGGGCATGGGCGCCGCGCCGCCGCGCGAGGCGCTGTCGCCGGTCATCACCGTCGACGCGCCGATCCTGATCCCCGAGGATTATGTCCCCGACCTGCCGCTGCGCATGGCACTCTATCGCCGCCTCAACGAAGCGAGCGACCGGCCGGCGCTCGATGCCTTCGCCGCCGAGATGATCGACCGCTTCGGCCCGCTGCCGCCCGAGACCGCGAACCTCATTCAGCTGATGGAGATCAAGGCGAACGCCAAGCTCGCGGGCATCGCCAAGCTCGACGTGGGGACCAAGGGCGCGCTGATCAGCTTCCACGGCGACCAGTTCGCCAACGTCCCCGGCCTGATCGCCTATGTCGAACGGCTGAAGGGCCGCGCGCGCATCCGCCCCGACAACAAGCTGTCGATCAGCGGCGACTGGGTGAGCACCGGTGCGCGGCTCAACGGTGCGCTGCAATTGTCGAAAGGATTGGGCAAGCTGGCGAAGCAGACTTCATAACGTCGCCTTCGCGGGGGCGACGGCTATTCCATCAACCCAAGCAGTTGATCCCCCGGCACTGGCCCCGATTTCAGGAATCCCTGCCAGGTCGCAACGCCGAGTTCCTTCAGCCGTTCCAGCTGGCGCTCCTTCTCGATCCCCTCGGCAACCACGAGTAGCCCGAGAGCGCGCGCGAGATCGACGATCGCGCGCACGACGATGCGGTCGCGGTCGCTGCCGTCGATCGTGCGGGTAAAGCCGCTGTCGATCTTGAGATAATCGATCGGCAGCCGCGCGAGCAGCGACAGGCTGGAATAGCCGGTGCCGAAATCGTCGATAGCGATCGCGACGCCGAGCGCGCGAATCTGCGCCAGCTGGTCGGCGGCACTCGCCGGATCGCTGAGCATCGCCTGTTCGGTCAGTTCGAGCGTCAGCCGGTCGGGATCCACCCTCGCCGCCTTTGCCATCGCCGCGAAGCGCCCGGCGAATTCGGGGTCACCAAGGTCGGCGGCGGTGATGTTGAGCGAGACGCGCAGCTTCGCGAGCGCCTTTGGCCAGGTCGCCATTTCGGCGAGCGCGACGCGGTGCGCATGTTCGGTGAGCTCGCATTCGAGGCGTGCCGCACGCGCCGCGGTCACCAGCGGCCCGGCCCCAAGCAGCCCGAGTTCGGGATGCTGCCAGCGCAGCAGCGCCTCAACGCCCGTCATCGCGCCGGTCGCCACATCATATTGCGGCTGGTAATGGATCGCGACCTCATTTCGCGACAGCGCGGCATGGACCATCACTCCGTCGCGTGCCGACGCGGGCCGCGCGAGCTGGTCACACGCTGCACCAAGTTGCTCGGCGACCGATTCGCCCTGCGTGATCAGTGCAGCGGCGATGCGGATCGACAGGCGACCGTGCGGATCGCCGACGATTGGTTCGGCAAGCGCAACGTGCAGCGCGCGCTCCTGTGCGCGAAGCGCCCCGAGCGACAGCGGCGTTGCAGGAACGATCAGGAAGCGCGGCCCGTCGAGCCGGTCGACGCACGACCCTTGGCCGAACTCGTCGCTCGCAAAATTTTCCAGCCGTCGCCCGATTTCGTCGAGCACCGAATCGCCTGCTGCTGTTCCAGCGCTGTTGTTAATGCGCGCCATCTGATCGACCTGAACCAGGATGACACCGACGTCGGCGTCGTGCCGAGCGTGCAGGATTTCGAGTTTGTGGGCGCAGGCGGAAAGGGTTTCGGACAGGCGATTCATTGCCCCTTCCTAACAGGCTTTCCTTGCCAAGCTCCTGCCTTTTGCACCACAATATGTCCGTGGCTGTCTCATTATCCCACCACGCCGCGTCGTCGGCACCGTTAATCGACGGACTTGGTCGCCGGATCAGTTACTTGCGCCTGTCGGTCACCGACCGCTGCGACCTGCGCTGCCGTTATTGCATGGCCGAAGACATGACCTTCCTGCCCAGGTCGGCGGTGCTCAGCATCGAGGAAATGGCCGAACTTGCCGAGCGTTTCGTCGCACGCGGCATCCGCCGCATCCGCCTGACCGGCGGCGAGCCGCTCGTGCGGCGCGGTATCGACACGCTCGCGATGCGATTGGGGGCGCTGATCGGCCACGGCCTCGACGAGCTCACGCTGACGACCAACGCGATGCGGCTTGCCGAACATGCGTCGATGCTGGCGGCGGCAGGGGTGCGCCGTATCAACGTGAGCCTCGACACCCTCGATCCGGCGGCGTTCCGGCATATCACGCGCGTCGGCGACCTCGATGTCGCGCTGCGCGGGATCGAGGCGGCGCGCGCGGCCGGGCTGGCGATCAAGATCAACATGGTCGCGCTTGCTGGACTCAACGAGGATCAACTGCTCCCCATGCTCGATTATTGCGCGGAGACCGGCTGCGACCTCACGCTCATCGAGACGATGCCGCTCGGCGAGATCGCGGACGATCGCAGCGATCATTATATCCCGCTCCATCATTTCATCGCGCCGCTGCGCGATGCGCATGCCATCTATCCCGTCGACAAACGCACCGGCGGTCCCGCGCGCTATTTCGCGGTCGAGGACAGCCCGGTCACGCTCGGCCTGATCACGCCGCTCAGCGACAATTTCTGCGCGACGTGCAACCGCATCCGTCTGACCGTCGAAGGCCGCGTCTATATGTGCCTCGGCCAGGACGATCATGTCGACCTGCGCGCAGCCTTGCGCGAAGACGGCGACGTCGACGGCTTGATTGACGCCGCATTGGCTGGCAAACCCCGCGCGCATGACTTTCATATCGAACGAGAGTCCAAACCGGCGGTCGCGCGTCATATGAGTGCAACGGGCGGCTAACAGGCCGTTCCGATATTCGAAGGCACGGGGGAACCGGACCAATATGCAACGCAAGATCGCGCTTGTCGCATCGAATGCGCCCGCGGCCATGGAAGCGGAGGCCGAACTTCGCCCGCTCTACGATTTCGTCGATCTGGCGGAGGCCGACCTCTTGATCGTGCTCGGCGGCGACGGTTTCCTGCTGCACATGCTGCATCAGTTGCTCGACCAGCGCCGCAGCCTGCCCGTCTTCGGAATGAACCGCGGCACGATCGGCTTTCTGATGAACGAGTTTCGCGTCGAAGGGCTGCTCGACCGCATCGCCGCGGCGCGCCCCTATCTGATCCATCCGCTGTCGGGCGACATCACGACGATCAGTGGCGAGCGGCACATTTTGCCGGCGATCAACGAAATCTCGCTGCTTCGCGAAACGCGCCAGGCCGCGAAGCTCGAAGTGATGATCAACGAAAAGACGATGCTAGAGGAACTGGCGTGCGACGGCGTGCTCGTCTCTACCCCTGCCGGATCGACCGCTTATAATCTCAGCGCGAACGGCCCGATCCTGCCGCTCGATTCGGCGATGCTCGCGCTTACGCCGATCAGCCCCTTCCGCCCGCGGCGCTGGCGCGGCGCGCTCGTCCCCGAATCGACGAGCATCCGCTTCAACGTCCGCGAGGCCGCCAAACGCCCGGTCAGCGCGGTCGCCGACCAGCGCGAGATCCGCGACGTGAAGACCGTGCTCGTGACGACCGACCGCAGCCGGCCGCTGACTTTGCTGTTCGATCCCGACCAGGGCCTCGACGAACGCATCGCAATGGAACAATTTATCGCCTGAGAGTCACAAAGCCGCCAAAACCCTCTTGATAATTATATCGGTTGGCGGCAAAGGGGCCGCCTTGTCCGCATCGGCGGCGTGTTCCTCGGTAGCTCAGCGGTAGAGCAATCGACTGTTAATCGATCGGTCGTAGGTTCGAATCCTACCCGGGGAGCCATATCTTTCCAGACTTGTGCAGGGCTACGCTGAAACACCTTGCTTCGACTGAACCCTGTTCCGGCCACGCCCTACGTCGCACAGCTCAACATCGGGGTAGGTCGCCGCACGCTTGCCATCAGCCTGGCCGTGGCGATTGCCGGACTTCTGCTGCTCATGCTCCTCTCGTGGGGGCCCGGAACGCAGCCTGACGCTGAGGAAGAGTCGATCAGCGTGGTGAGCCTCGAGGCCGCCGAGACCGCGAAAGATGCGCCCGAGCCGGACAGCCCGGAACGCCAGCAGACCGAGGAACGGACCACCTCGCCGCAGCCGGAACCCGACGAACCGCAGCCGTTGACACCGCTGCCGCCGCAAGTCCCCGAACCGCCGGCCGCGCCCCCAATGCCAGCGCCCGTCCAGCGGCCAATGCCGGCGAGTCCCCCGAAGGCCGCGCGTCCACAGGGCGGGCCGGTTTACGGGCCACCCGATACAGGCCGATCATCCTCTTCGCGCGACACCGAACGCGTGGGAACGGCACCCAACGGCGAGCCGCTCTATGCGGCCGCCTGGTACCGCGAGCCGAGCGATGGCGAGTTGCGCGGCTATCTGTCCACCGCCAGCGGGCCCGGCTGGGGATTGATCGCCTGCCGCACGGCGCCCGATTACCGGGTCGAGGATTGCGTCGGGCTCGACGAATATCCGTATGGATCGCAGATCAATCGCGCGGTGCTCGCCGCGGCGTGGCAGTTTCAGGTGCGGCCTCCGCGGCTTGGCGGGCGGCCGATGGTGGGTAGCTGGGTCCGAATCCGGATCGATTACGGCACCAGGCGGCGTTGATCGTCGCTTGCGCAAGGCCGATGCGCCGCTGATTTGCCATCGGCGGGTTCGGTGTTTGATAAAGCGTCGATGATACTCTATATCATGTTAATGATATTTGATGGTGAACAGGGACAGTCGGTTTCGGGACTTTTTCAGGAAATCGAAGCCCTTCAGGACGGGCAGCCATGGGGCAAATTCCTCGATGCCGGGACGGGAACCCACTCGATCGGCTGGATCGGTTCGCTCGCCACCGAATGCTGGACCGCGGTGAGCGGCGCCGAAGCCCACGCCGCGCAGGTCGCCGATGCGATCGCGGCGAAGCGCCGCACCGCCGACCGCATCATCGTCGGCAACTGGGCCGACCCCGCGCTGCTGGCGGGCGAGCGATATGACACGGTGCTGGCGGATTACCTTCTCGGCGCAATCGACGGTTTCGCGCCCTATTTCCAGCATCGCCTGTTCGCGCGGCTGCGTCCGTTCGTCGGACGACGGCTCTATGTCGTCGGGCTGGAGCCTTATGTGACCGGCGCGCCAGATACCGAAGCGGGGCGGCTGATCTGGGAGATCGGACGCTTCCGCGATGCCTGCCTGCTCCACGCGGGCGAACAGCCCTATCGCGAATATCCGGCGCAATGGACGGTCGATCATCTCGAAGCGTCGGGCTACCGCGTCATCGCCGCCAAGCGGTTCGCGAACCGCTACAAGGAGCGTTTCGTCAACAGCCAGATCGACATGTGTGCGCCGCGGCTCGCAAGGATCGCCGACCGCGGCCTAGCGGGCGCCCTCGCTGCGCGCGGCGAGGCGTTGCGGGCCGAAGCCCTCGCGCATGTCGTACGCGAGGACGGGCTTCGCCACGGCTTCGACTATGTCCTGGCGGCCGAGCCCGTCTGAAAAGATCGGCGGAAGGAGGGGCGCGGGACCATATGCCCCTCCTTCCGGTCGCCCCCTTTGGCCCTATAAGCTCGTCCGCAACCCGAAGACGAAATTCCGTCCGCGCAGCGGCGACGCATTTTTGATGAAGGACGCGTGGTTATAGGCGAGTTCGTTGGTCAAATTCGTCGCGCGCACGAACAATTCGGCGTCGGCCTTCGGCCCGAGTGCGAGCTTGTAGGCGAGCGTCGCGTTGAGCATGTCATAGCCTGATGTGCGCGTTTCGAACGCCGCGATCCGGTCCTGTTCGAAGATGTGATAATATTCGACGTCGCCCGACAGCGGCCCCCATCGCCCGTCGGCGCGGGCGCCAAGACGGCCGGCAGGAATGCGCGGCAGGTTGCCGAGATCCCCCTTGAACTTGGCCCGCACATAATCGCCGAACAGCGACACGCCGACGGTGCCGAAATCATGCCGCACCTCACCGTCGACGCCGGTGAAGGTCGCGTCGGCGGCGGTGTAGCGGATGAGCCGGAAATCCTCGAACCGGTCGAGCGTGTTGGCGAAGATATAGTTGTCGAAATCCTGATGATAGGCCGCGATCGTAAAGGTGGTCGCGCCTTTTATCTTGCGGAAGGTCAGGTCGATCGATTTGCCGGTTTCCTTGCCGAGCGTCGCGGTGCCGAGTTCATAGGTGTTCGTGGCAAGATGGATGCCGCGCGCATAAAGCTCCTGCACATTCGGCGCGCGCTGCGAGCGCGCGAGCGACAGCGCGAGCGAATAATCGCCGCCGATGTCCCAGATCGCCGCGCCCGAAATCGAGAAGGGCTTGTGGCTGACCTCACGGTTCAGCGTCGTCTCGATCCTCTGCCATTCCTGCCGCGCCGCGAGTTCGAAGCGGGCTGGACCGGCATCGAGCGTTTCCATCAGAAAAAGCGCGGTGTTGCGCGTCTCGCTTTCGGGCAGGAACGCCTCCTCGCCGACCGCGCTGAACTTGCTTTCCGAATGCTGCACCCCGAATGCCCCACGCAGAGGGCCGATCGGCTTGTGCGCCAGTTCGAAGCGGAGCTCGTGCGCCTTGTTGCTGAAGGTCGTCGCGACCTCGTCATGCTCGATCTCGTCATGCTCATAATCGGTGAACGACAGGCGGAAGCGCACCTTTTCGAACCCGGGCAGCGGATCCTCATATTCGCTGCGGATGTCGAACCGCTCGCTGCGCAGTTTGACGAACGGCACTTCCTCATGCTCGTGGTCGTGATCATGGTCGTGATCATGATCCTCGTCGTCGTGCCCGTGCCCGCCGCAATGGAGGCTGCTGCCGTGCGGATGGCAGCCTTCATAATCGTGGCTGTGCCCGGGCAGGCCATATTCGCTCCGCTGGCGGGTGTAAGCGACCCCCAGATAGCCGCCGCTGCCAACCCATGAGCCGCCGACGGTGAAGGTCGAGGTGTCGTTGTACGATCCGTCGACATGGCGCTCGCCGAAGCCCTTCGGCACGCGATAGTCGTTCGACGAGCGATGGACGCCCTCGACGCGCAGCGCGAGCCCCTGCCCGCCGATCGTGATCCCGCCCACGAGCGACCGTTCGTCGTCCGCGGTACCGAAGCGCCCCTCGACCGTGCCCGCGATGCCGCCTTCGGGTATCGAGGTCGGCACCTTTTCGTCGAGAAGGTTAATCGCGCCGCCGATCGCGCTGCCGCCGTAAAGCAGCGCCGATGGGCCGCGCAGCACCTCGATTCCGCGCAGCAGCAAAGGTTCGGTCGTCACCGCATGGTCGGGCGAGATCGCCGACGCGTCGTGGATGCTCGCGCCGTCGGAGAGCGCCTGAACGCGCGGCGCCGTCTGGCCGCGGATCACCGGACGGCTCGCGCCGCCGCCGAAATTGTCGAAATTTATTCCCGGCTGCCCGGCGAGCGTGTCGCCGAGCGTCGCCTGACGGCGGTGAACCAGTTCCTCACCAGTCAGCGTGATCACCGGCGTTGCGGTCTCGTCGGCGCGGAGGCCGAGGACATTGGCCGAGACGACGATCTCGGGATCGGCGGTGCTGCCGGCCTGCATGAAGCCGGCGTCGGGCCCTGCAGCGGATTTGACCGCCGGCACCGTTTCGCCCGCAAAGGCGATGTGCGGAACGACCGCCGGAACCGCGGCGGACAGGAGGAGAACTCGAAACTTCACAAAAACCCCTTTCTTATCTGGACGCCGGCCGTATATGATACGTTATCTCATATCACAACCCCTCAAGGCTTTTCTTGCATGTGCGCTCTCCCCTCGCGCCCCTCGCGGCGCCAAATGACGACGAACCTCGTCGAAGGAACGGCGGTGTCGGCCTCGCTTCTCTGCCTCGGACATTGTCTGGCATTGCCGCTGATCCTGCTCGCCTTGCCGATGCTCGCCGGTACCTTTTTCGAATCGGAGGTCTTCCACATCGTGGCGGCGGTGCTGGTCGTCCCCGCGGCCGCCCTCGCGTTCCTTCTCGGCTACCGCCGGCACCGCGCCCTTCTTCCGGCACAGCTTGGGGCGGCCGGGGTCGCCTGCATCGTGGCCGCGCTCTTCCCCGTCTGGGGCGAGCCGGCGTCGGCGGCGATAACGGCGATCGGCAGCCTGTTCCTGATCGGCGGGCATCTCATCAACTGGCGGCTACGCCGGGCCCTTGGCTGAGCATGACAAGCAGCCCCCCCCGCCCCGCCC
This sequence comes from Sphingopyxis sp. LC363, assembly GCF_000756385.1. Lineage (GTDB taxonomy): Bacteria > Pseudomonadota > Alphaproteobacteria > Sphingomonadales > Sphingomonadaceae > Sphingopyxis. The sequence continues at coordinate 35,976 of NZ_JNFC01000010.1, read as the reverse complement.
CGGCGCAGGTCACAAAAATACGCGACGCGAAAGCGCCAAGCGGACACCTGCTGAGCTTGAGGAAATCGTCATGGCAATCGTGCGTGCGAGTCCACGGCCGCTCGGAGCCTACAGGATCGCGCGCCAAAGCCGGGTGCTCGGTGTGCCGCTGGCGCCCAACCAGGTTTATCGGATCCTCGATCGGTTGGGCGGGCGCGTCCATCGGGTCGAAACGCTGCATGCCTATTTCGAGGCCGGCGGCCAGCCCGGAGCGATAACAATTTGTCGCGGCTGCGGCCGCACCCGCACGCTCGACGCCGGATGCGAGCCCGAAGTCGACCGCTTGTGCCGAGCGGCAGGCTTCCACCCGAACCGCGTCATCGTGGAAGTCATGGGTCTCTGCGCCGATTGCCGAGGCAAATAGCGGCCGCCTCCGCCCGGCCGGTCGATGGTTGACCCCCGCGTCCCCGGCCTCTAGCCTTGCTGCGATGCACAAAAGGGACAATCTCCCGCTTCCGCCACCGCTTACGGAATGGGCGGCGCAGCAGCCGGTGGCGCTCTTTCTGGATTTCGACGGCACGCTCGTCGACATCGCGGAAACGCCGGACGCTATCCTGGTCCCTGCCGATCTTTTACGACGGCTCGAAGCCTTGGCGGCGCGCGTGGATGGCCGCCTCGCGCTGATCACCGGGCGGTCGCTTTCGGACATAGGCGGGCATCTCGGGCGCGGGGCGATCAGGATCGTGGGTTCGCACGGCGCCGAACAAGGCGATGTCACTGTGCCGGCGGTCACGCTATCCGGCGATACAACCATGGCAATCGCGTCGCTCGCGGCGCGGTGGCCCCACCTGCTTGTCGAAACCAAGCCGCACGGCATGGCAATCCATTACCGGCAGGAACCACATGCCGAGGCAGCCGTCTTTAGCGTCATGGACGATATTGCAGAGCGCGAAGGTCTGGCCGTGCGGCGAGGCAAGATGGTTGTCGAACTGGGACCGGCCCAAGCCAATAAGGGACGGGCGGTGGCGCGGCTTCTGGACCAGTCGCCCTATGCCGGCGCCACGCCGGTTTTCATCGGAGACGACATTACCGACGAAGACGGGTTTGCCGCCGCCGCCGCTGCGGGCGGACACGGCATCCTCGTCGGCGCGCCGCGTCCGACCATCGCCCATTACCGGCTTCCCGGCACCCGCGAGGTCTATAATTGGCTGGGCCTGTGAGCGATCTGTCGCTCTGGCCGATCGGCAATTGCCAGGTCAGCGCCCTCGTCGACAGCGCGGCGGGGCTCGTATGGGGATGCGTTCCGCGGGTCGACGGCGATCCCGTCTTCTGCGCCCTGATGAACGGCGAGCGGCAGGACGAGGGGGTGTGGCGTTTCGCGCTCGAGGGACAGGTCCGCGCCACCCCGCGATACAGCCGCAACACGCCAATCCTCGTGACGCGCCTCGAAGCCGCCGATGGCAGCGCGGTGGATATTATCGACTTTTGCCCGCGCGCAGAACGCTCGGGACGCATGTACCGGCCGGTCGCCTACACGCGCATCGTCCGCCCCGTTGCCGGCAGCCCGCGCGTTCGCATGAACCTGTCGCCGATGCGCGGCCATGGCGCGGAAACCGCCCCGACGACGCGTGGTACCAACCATATCCGCTATCTAATCGGCAATCAGCCGCTCCGCCTGACCACCGATGCGCCGGTCGGCTATCTTATGCAGGAGCTCGCATTCCGCGTCGAATCCGACCTCCATTTCTTTCTCGGCCCCGACGAGCCCTTTACCGGCAACGTTCGCGAATCGGTGCGCGGGATGGAAGAAGCGACGGGCCAATATTGGCGCAGCTGGGTGCGGGGGCTGGCGACGCCGATGGACTGGCAGGATGCGGTGATCCGCGCAGCGATCACCCTCAAGCTCTGCCAGCATGAGGAAACCGGCGCGATCGTCGCCGCGCTGACGACCTCGATTCCCGAAGCCCCGCACAGCGAGCGCAACTGGGACTATCGCTATTGCTGGATACGCGACGCCTATTACACGGTGCAGGCGCTCAATCGACTCGGCGCGCTCGACGTGCTCGAAAAATATCTCGCTTACCTCCGCAACATCGTCGATCGCGCCGCAGGCGGGCAGATCCAGCCGCTCTATTCGGTGATGGGCATCGCCGAACTCGACGAGGGGGTTGCCGAACATCTCGCCGGTTATCGCGGCATGGGGCCGGTGCGCATCGGCAACGCCGCCTATCAGCAGGTCCAGCACGACGCCTATGGCCAAATCGTGCTGCCGACCGTGCAGGGTTTCTTTGACCAGCGCCTGTTCCGCATGGCCGACGAGCGCGATTTCGAAAGCCTCGAAAGCGTCGGCGAGGTCGCATGGGCGATGCACGACCAGCCCGATGCCGGACTGTGGGAATTCCGCACCAAACAGCTCGTCCACACCTATTCGGCGGTGATGAGCTGGGCGGCGTGCGACCGGCTCGGCAACGTTGCGGCGCGGATCGGCAAGCCCGACCGCGAAGCCTATTGGAACGACCGCGCTGCGAAGATCCGCGAAACGATCGAACGCGAGGCGTGGGATGAGGCTGCCGGCCATTATGGCGCCGCCTTCGGCCATGCCCACCTCGACGCCAGCCTGCTCCAGATGGTCGAGCTGCGCTATATCCGCGCCGACAACCCCCGTTTTCAGGCGACGTTCGCCGCGATCGAGAAGGCACTGCGCCGCGGCGAACATATGCTGCGATACGACAGCGAGGATGATTTCGGCCTGCCCGAGACCGCTTTCAACTTCTGCACCTTCTGGCTGATCGAGGCGCTGCACCTGTGCGGGCGAAGCGACGAGGCGCGCGAACTGTTCGAAAAGATGCTCGCGCACCGCACCCCTTCGGGCTTGCTCTCCGAAGATCTCGATTTCGAGAATGGCGAGCTCTGGGGCAATTTCCCGCAAACCTATTCGCTCGTCGGCATCATCCATTGCGCCGGGCTGCTGTCGCGCGGCTGGGACACGGTGCGATGAGCCGGCTGATCGTCGTCTCGAACCGCGTGTCGGTCGCGAAGGGCCGCGGCGCGGCGGGAGCGCAGGGCGGGCTTGCGGTCGCGATGAGCGCGGCGCTGCACAAACGCGGCGGGATATGGTTCGGCTGGTCGGGAAACGAGGTCGAACAATTCACCGGCCAGCTCACGATGGAACGCGTCGACGGCTTCACCACCGCAACGGTCGACCTCGAACCCCATGATGTCGAGGAATATTACAACGGCTATGCCAACCGCACGCTGTGGCCGCTCTTTCACTACCGCATCGACCTTGCCGAATATGAGAATGAATTCGGTCGCGGCTATGAACGCGTCAACGAGCAATTCGCGAACAGCCTCTTTCCGCTGATCGAGAAGGACGACGTCGTCTGGGTGCAGGATTATCACTTCCTGCCGCTCGGCGAACGGCTGCGCGCGCACGGCGTGCAAAACCGCATCGGCTTATTCCTGCATATCCCCTGGCCGCCGACCCGCCTGCTCGTTTCGCTCCCGCATCACGAGCGGCTCGTCGCCGCGATGCTTCGCTATGACGTCATCGGCTTCCAGTCGGTCGAATGGCTCGAAAGCTTCCTCCATTATTGCCGCAAGGAGCATGGCGCCGAGGTCGACGAGGACAGCGGCGCGGTCCGCATCGGCAACCAAAGCACCATCGCACGCGCCTTTCCCATCGGTATCGACCATGCCGAATTCATGGCGCTCGGCGAAACCGAGATCGCCCGGCGATCGCAGCAGCGGCTCGGCGGCAGCGCGCGCAAACGCACGATCGCGATCGGCGTCGACCGGCTCGATTACAGCAAGGGGTTGCCCGAACGGATCGACGCGCTCGAACGGCTGTTCTCCAGCCACGACGACATGGTCAACCAGCTGCTTTTCGTCCAGATCGCCCCGCCCTCGCGCGAAGACGTCCGTTCGTATCAGCAAATCCGCGCGACGCTCGAGCAGAAAACCGGCCAGTTCAACGGCGCGCATTCGGACGTCGACCTCGTCCCGATCCGATACGTCAACCGCGGTTTCGGGCGGGCGGAGCTGTTCGGCTTCTATCGCGCGGCGAAGATCGGCCTCGTCACCCCGCTTCGCGACGGGATGAACCTCGTCGCGAAGGAATATGTCGCCGCGCAGGATCCCGAAGATCCGGGCGTACTCATTCTCTCGCGTTTCGCGGGCGCGGCCGAACAGCTGACCGATGCGCTGCTTGTCAATCCGCACGACGGCGGCGAGGTCGCCCGCGCGATCTGGACCGCGATGCAAATGCCGCTCGCCGAGCGCAAGGCGCGCTGGGAAAAGCTCTACGCCGTCGTCCGCGACGCCGATGTCATCGACTGGGCGGATGATTTCCTGTCGGCGCTCGTGCAGGACCCGACGCAGCCGGAAACATGAAGCGCGCGCGCGTCGTGCGCGCAGCCGCCCCTATTCCCCGACCAGCGCCTGCGGCAGCTGCGGAACGTCCGCACCGCCCCAGATCTGGCGTCCCTTCCCTTTGAGATGCGGATCGTAAGCCTCGCTCCACGCATCGACATAGCTGCGCGCCGCCCAGGCGTCCCATTGGCCCGCCATCGTGCGAACCCGATCGGGCTCCTGCGCAGCAAGGTCGTGCATCTCCGTACGGTCGGCCGCCATGTTGAAAAGCTGCCAAGGCTTCTCGAAGCCCGCGACGAGTTTCCACTTGCCGTCGCGGACGGCACGGTTGCCCTCATGCTCCCAGAAAATCGGCTTGCCGCGCGTCAGCGCCTCGCCGCGGAAGGCGGGGACCATCGAACGCCCCTCCAACGGCAGGATCGCATGGCCATTGAAGGATTTGGGATAGGTGGCGCCGGCGAGCTCGACGAGCGTCGGCATGACGTCGATCAGATGCCCCGGCTCGCGCACCAGCGTGCCGCGCGCCTTCGCCGCGATCCCGCGCGGCCAGTGCGCGATCAGCGGCGTCGCGATCCCGCCCTCATAGGTGTGGTGTTTGTAATATTGGAAGGGCGCGTTCTGCAGCGTCGCCCAGTTCATTCCGGTCCAGACCACCGACTGCGCGCTGCCCGGCAGACCTTCGCCCTTAAGACGGCCGTCGGGGCCGCTTTCGGCGGTGCCGCCATTGTCGCTCATCAGGAGGATCAGCGTATTGTCGAGCTCGCCCGATTGCCGCAGACGATCGACGAGCGTGCCGATCGAGCGGTCGACGCGGTGGATCACCGCGGCATAGACCGCCATCATCGTGTCGAAGCGATCCTTCTCCGCCGGTGACAGCTTGTTCCAGTCGTAGCTGCCCGGCAGCGCGGCGGGCAGTTCGGCGTCAGCGGCGATGATGCCGAGCTGCTTTTGCCGCTCGAAGCGATCGCGGCGCACCGCCTCCCAGCCCTGCATGTACCGGCCCTTGAATTTCGCGACATCCTCGGGCGGGGCCATCAGCGGGAAATGCGCCCCGACGAAGGGCATGTAGAGAAAGAAGGGTTTGCGCTGTTCGCGCGCCTCGCCGATGAACTTCACCTGCCAGTCGACGAACATGTCCGACGAATACCAATAGCCCTGCCCGACGCGCGGCGAACTGGCGGGCACGCGCTCGCCGTCGATATAGACCGATTTTGCCAGGGGTTGGGGCTGGTCGCGGTAATATAGCTCGCCCGAAGGCGAGGTCAGCGAGCGGTTGAAGCCGCGCTGCCACGGGCCGACGCCGCGCGAGATGCCGAGATGCCATTTGCCCGCCATCGCGGTGAAATAGCCCGCCGATTGCAGCACCTCGGCCAAAGTGACGACGCGATCGGACAGTTTGCTGTGCAACCCCTTCGAGCCCGGCACATGGACCGATTCGAGATGCCCCAGCCCCGCCTGATGCGGATAGGTGCCGGTCAGCAGCGACGCCCGCGACGGGCTGCACCGCGCATTATTGTAGAATTGCGTGAAAGCGAGACCGTTTTTTGTCAGCGCATCAATGTTCGGCGTCGGAATTTCGCCGCCGAAGCTGCCCATGTCGGAAAAGCCGACATCGTCGAGAAGGATCACCACGACGTTCGGACGAGTCGGTTGCGGACGGGCCGGCGCCGCCTCGGCCGCGATCGCGACCGACGGCAAGGCGGCGGTTGCGATCGCCGCGGCGGCGCAGCCCGCACGGGCCAAAAGGCGGGCAGCAAATCTGATATTCACCGAGCACTCTCCCTATTCACCGATTTATCATATATATATTGACTTTGTTTGGCCCGTTGGTCAACGTCCGCGGCGAAGCGTCGACGAAAAGGGTGCGGAAGAGCTGGGTAGAGTCGGGTTTGCGGCCGGGGTGCCCCCGCCGAATCATCCACGGCCCGCCTCCTGTTTGCCGGCGCCAAGGGCAAAAATGCCTGCGCACGGAACTGGGAGAGGGAAGATGAAGAAGCAGACAGGTTTTGCGGCCGCCGTGTCGGTCATTGCACTCGTCGCGAGTGTACCGGCGTGGGGCCAGTCGACCGACGCGGGCGGCACCGTCGCCAGCGACACGCTGGTCGACGCGCTGCAGGAAAACACCGGGGATGCGATCGTCGTCACCGGCATCCGCCGCTCGCTCGAGCGCGCCGCCGATATCAAGCGCGAGTCGGTGCAGGTCGTCGATGCGATCGTCGCGCAGGACATCGGCAAGCTTCCCGATCCCACCACTGCCGCCGCGCTCCAGCGCGTACCCGGCGTCCAGGTGTCGGTAAACCGCAACAACGAACTCGGCGATGTGCGCGTCCGCGGCCTTCCCGACGTGCTCACCACGGTCAATGGCCGCGAGGTGTTTTCGACGATCGGCCGCAACTTCGACCTGCAGGACATGCCTGCCGAAGCGCTGTCGCGCGTCAATGTTTTCAAGTCGCAGACCGCCGAGCTGACCGAAGGCGGGCTTGCCGGGGTCATCGACCTTCAGCTCAACCGTCCGTTCAATTTCAGGGATCCGACCGTCGTCCTTGGCGGCCGCGCCAATTACGGCGACCGCGTCGACAAGATCAATCCGCAGTTCAGCCTGCTGGCGACCGACCGCTGGGACACCGGCATCGGAGAGATCGGGGCGCTGATCAACGGCACCTATTCGAAGTCCGACTATTATCGCGCGACGACCGTATTGTTCCAGCGGCGCAGCACCAACACCGCGCCGTTCAACACGCCGGGCTATGTCATCCCCGGCATCCTCCAGAATTTCCCGCAACAAGGCTTTATCGAGCGGCACCAGTTCAACGGCGCGCTGCAATGGCAAGCCTCGCCGTCGCTCGAAGTCTATGCCGAGGGCTTCTATACCTATTTCCGCGACCGCGGCAGCCGCAACGGTGCAAATATCCAGCCCTTTACCAACGGTACGACGATCACCGACGTCACCCCCGGCACGAGCTGCATCAACACCTATGTCCGTTCGAACGGCAACAACCCGGTCATCCAGACCGACGCCGAGGGCAACAAGTCGTGGACGCTGACCCAGGCACAATTGGATAACCCGGTCGAGCTGTGCCAGCCCGAAAGCATGACCTTCGCCAACCTCGTGTCGAACCAGACCACACAGGCGCGCGACCTCAACCAGCGTAACAAGCAGTTCGCCGGCGGGCTGAAATATGAAGAGGGCCGACTGAACGCGGTGCTCGACGTCGCATACCAGACCTCGAAATACGAGCTGCAGAATATCACCTCAGACATCGGCCAGCGGCTGCCCAGCCTGACCGTGACGATGGATAACGACGGCCACGCCGAATATACGGTGCCCGGCGATGCCCTGCTCAGCCGCGACAATCTTTATATCCGCAACGCGCTGATCCAGAATTTCACCGAGAACCGCGGCAAGCTGTTCCAGGCCAAGGGCGACGTCGATTATGATCTCGACGGCTTCCTGTCGAATATCGCGGTCGGTGTTCGCTACGCACATCGTTCGGCCGAAGAGCAGGCGGTCAATCTCAACACGGCGACGCCCGGCGGAAATATCGGGACGGGGAGCGAGGCGACCGCGGTGCTCGTCTCCGATACCGGACTGCCCGACGATTTCCTGGTGCTCGGCTCGCGCGCACCCGACCTCAACAATGGTTCGCGCTTCTACATCCCCAACCCTGATTTCCTCCTCTCGGAAGACGGGCTCGACGCCGCGCGCGCCTATTTCGGATTGCCGGCGGGCCGGCCCGACTTCGATCCGGGCCGTGCGTTCGACGCGAAGGAGGATACGCTCGCCGCCTATGTGCAGGGCAAATATGAAACCGACCTGTCGAACAGCATCACATTGGATGGCGTCGTCGGGGTGCGCTATATCCGCACGAGCCGCACGATCGGCACGTTCGTGGAGGCGGAGGGCGGCGAATATGACCGGCTGACCGCCGACTCGGTCGATCACGACTGGCTGCCCAACGCGACGGCGCGCTTCCGGATCGGCGACAATATCCAGATCCGCTTCGGCTATGCCAAGTCGCTGCGCCGCCCGAACTTCGAAGCGCTCAACCCGGCGATCACGCTCAACCAGTCGAACAACCCGCTGGTTCAGAGCACCGGCAATGCGGGCAACCCCGACCTCAAGGCGCAGAAGTCCGAAAGCCTCGACGCGACCTTCGAATATTATTTCCCCAGCGGCTATGTGGCGATCGCCGGCTATTACCGCGACATCACCGATCGCGTCATCACGAGCGGCGCGGTCGAGATGATCGATGGCGTCGATTATTCGGTGGCGCGCCCGCGCAACGTCGGCCAGGCGACGCTGAAGGGCATCGAACTCAGCACCCAATATTTCTTCGACTTCCTGCCCGGCGCGCTGTCGGGGCTGGGGGCGCAGGGAGCCTTCACGCTGGCCGATTCCAAGGTCGGGGGCGACGATCCGCTGGCAGGCTATCCGCTTCAGGGCGTGTCGAAATACAACTACACCGTCGGCCTGCTGTACGAAAAGAGCGGGATCAACGCGCGACTGGTCTATACCTATCGCTCAAAATATCTCTCGCTCGACGCCACCGGCCAACCGACGCTGCGGCCCATGACCGAAGAGACGATCGCTTCGCTCGAAGTGCCAGCGCTCGTCACCTACGCGCGCGGGGGTGGACGGCTCGATTTCAACATCGGCTATGACATCACCGACCAGATCCGCGTCGATGTCGGCGGCACCAACATCCTCGGGAACAACACGTCGACCTATTACGACTATCCCGGATATACGAATATCAACAACGAGATGGCGTATGACGAAACGACCTATTCGGTGGGCGTGCGCATCAAATTCTAGAGGAAATGCGCGGCGGCAGCGATCTGCCGCCGCGCGCTCCTGTCATTCGGTCGGCCCCGCGCTCCATGCGACGGGGCCGCTTTCTTATCGGCGCAGCGTCGCCATCCACGCCTTGAGCTTGGCGAGCAGGCGGTCGCGGACCGCGGGTTCGCTTGCTGCGACATCGTTCGCCTCGCCAGGGTCGCGTGCCAGATCGAAGAGCTGCGGGCTCGCCCCGCCCGCCTCGGCAAGCAGCTTCCAATCGCCTTCGCGGATCGCGAAGGGCGGCGCCTGATCGCGCTCGAGCTCCGGCTGCGGCGGCTCTTTCGCCGCGCCTTCCTTGCCATAGGCCCAATAGAGATCGGGCCGCTGCGCGATCGCGCGGCCCTGGATCACCGGCGACAGGTCGACCCCGTCGACTCCCGCCGGTGCCCGCGCGCCGACGATGCGCGCGAGCGTCGGCAAGAGGTCGACACCCTGCCCCACCGTCCGCTCGTCGCGATACCCCGCCTTGGTATGGCCGCGCCAATAGAGGATTAGCGGCTGACGAATGCCGCCTTCGTAAAGGCTCCATTTGCGACCGCGCAGATTTCCAGTGCTGCCCGGCGCGACTTGGCCGTCCTTATAATAGCGCGGCGACGACGACGGGCCATTGTCGCTGGTGACGATGACGAGCGTATTATCCATCTCGCCCATCTGGTCGAGGCGGTCGAACAGGCGCCCAAGCGTCTTGTCCATCTTGACCAGCGAGGCGAGCATCCGGTCGTCATCGGAAGACGTGCCCTTGCCCATGACGTCCGCAAGGCTTTCGTCGTCGGGCGCCCAGGGATCGTGCATATCGTTGAGCCAGAGGTTCACGAACCACGGCCTCTCTGCATGCTGCGCGACGAAGTTGACGGTCATGTCGGCGTAGAGGCCGGTGAGATTGGTCTTCAATTCCCAAAAACGCGGCCCTTCGCCGAGTTTGTCCGACTGCTCGGCGAGGAAGCGTTCTTCGTCGGACACCAGCACGCGGGGCCCGAGCCCTTCGAAGGTCGTGAAACTATGGTCGAAGCCATAGGCCGTCGGCCAGGGCGCATCACCGATGTCGCGCCCGCCGCCAAGATGCCATTTGCCGATATGCGCGGTGTCATAGCCGGCGCCCTTCAGCAACCGCGCGATATTGGGCAGCTTGGGGTCGAGCCAGTCGGCCTGACCGACCGATCTATTATAGGCGCGGTCGCTGACATAGTTGACGAAGCCGACCTCGGCGGGAAAACGCCCGGTCAGAAAGCCCGCGCGCGAGGGGGAACAGATCGGCGCCGCGTCATAGAATTGCGTCATCAGCACGCCTTCGCGCGCGAGACGGTCGAGGTTCGGGGTCTGGACCTTTTGGTTCCCCATCACCGACAGGTCGCCGAAGCCCATGTCGTCGACGAGCACGAACAAGATATTGGGCTTGCCCGCTGCGGGCGGAGCGGACCTGTCGGCAGCGGAAGCCGTCGCTGGCGCCGCGACGCCCATCAGCGCCGCGAGCATGGTGGTCGCGGCCCAGTGGGCCATCGTGGTGCGTCGTGCCATCGGCGTTTCCCCTGCCTTATTTATCCTCGAACAGCGGCTTTGCGATCTCGGCGAAATCCTCGACCGGCAGCTTCGACACCGCGCGGTCATAGGTGAGGAGACCGTTGAGTTCGCCCTCGACGTCGCTCGTTTCGGTATAGACCGACGCCGCGAGCCCCAGCTCCTTCGCTTGGCGGATGATCTCGTCGAACTTGATCTTGTAGCGGCGGCGATAATCTTCCTTGTCGGTCGCGAACTGATAGATGCGCGCGTCGCGGTCGGTGAACCACAGATGCCCCGGAATCGGCAGCCCGACGCCGCCGAATTCGCCGGTCACGATCGGGCGGTCGGCCTGCGGCGCGGGTTCGACGGGCACCTCGTCATAGGTGTGGATGTCGTAGACGTCCGACCCGCTTCCGGGCACGTCGAACCAGCCGCTCGCATTGTTGACGAGGCGGCTCGGGTCCATGTTCTTGGCGATGCTGCCGACGGTCTTGACATCGTACTGGCCCCAGCCCTCGTTGTTGGTCACCCACATCACGATCGAGGGGAAGGCGCGGAGCGCGCCGATCATCCGCGCTAGTTCGGCCTGATATTGCGCCATGCCCGCCGAGGTAAAGGTCGCCTCGCGGTCGCTCGGCCGCCGCACCGCCTGATCGCCGAACGCGCCCGAGGGCATGTCCTGCCAGATCAGGATGCCGAGCCGGTCGGCGTCGTGATAATATTGCGCGGGCTCGACCTTGATATGCTTGCGGAGCATATTGAAGCCGGCTTTCTTGAGGAAGATGATGTCGCTGCGCGCGGCTTCCTCCGACGGCGGGGTGAGCAGGCTTTCGGGCCACCAGCCTTGATCGAGCGTGCCATTGTGGAAGAGCGGCTTGTTGTTGAGCAGCAGCGCCATCTTGCCGGTCTTGGGATCGATACCGGTCGAAATCTTGCGCATCCCGAAATAGCTTTTGACGCTGTCGCTGGGCGCGCCGGTGACAGTTGCCGCGGCATAGGCTTGAACCTCGCGCTCGGTCATCGGCGGCAGCCCCGTCCGGTCGTTACCCGCCCCCTTCGGTGGAGTCACTTTCACGAGTTCGGCGGTCAGATCATAGAGGTAGGGATCAACGGGCGACCAGAGGCGCGCATTTGGAATCTTGAGCACGCCCTGCCGGTTGCCGCGGATGATCGTGCTCGCGATCACCTTGCCCTTGTCGCGCGCAGTGATGCGCACGGCGTCGCTGGGCGTCGCGGTGTTGCTGAGCGCGACGTCGACCGCCAGCTCGCCCTTGTCGATGTCGGGCACCGCGCGCAGGTCGGCGATATGGAGGTCGGCGACGGGTTCGAGCCATACCGTCTGCCAGATCCCGCTGACCGCCGTGTACCAGATGCCGCGCGGTTCGAGCGTCTGCTTGCCGCGCGGCTGGTCGCCGGTCGAGGTCGGGTCGGTCACCTGTACGACGAGTTCGTTCACGCCGGACCGCAGGTAGCGGGTGACGTCAAAACTGAACGGGTCGGAGCCCCCCTTGTGGCTGCCGACGACGACGCCGTTGACGAGCACCGTCGATTCGAAATCGACCGCGCCAAAGTGGAGCAAGGTGCGCTGGCCCGGCCATTTGGCGGGCAGCGTGAAGCTGCGCTTATACCAGAGCCGGTCGTCGGGCATCAGCTTGCGCGCGACGCCCGACAGTTTCGATTCGACCGCGAAGGGCACGAGGATCTTGCCGTCCATCGCCGCGGGCTGCGGTTCGTTCGCCGGGCGGATCGCATAATCCCAATGCCCGTTGAGATTCATCCAGGTGTCGCGTTCCATCTGCGGGCGCGGATAGCTGCGCCACGCATTTTCGGGGGTCACCTTGCGGCCCCATTCGGTCATGATCGGGCCGACATAGGCGGGTCCGCTCTCGGTCGTGCCGGGCGCTGTGTAGCCCGCGGTATTGATCGTCGAATTGGCGGGCTTTTTCGGCGGCGGCGCTGCGGTCTGCGCCAAGGCGGCAACGCTGGCGCTGCTTGCCAAAACGGTGGCAACCACGAGCAGCTTCGATACGGACTTCATCGGACCCTCCCAATTTATATGATCAATGTGTTTTATAAAGAGTCACCCGCCGTGGCAACCGGAAATCGGTCACGGTCGCCGCGCGGAATGCGCCGTTCGATCAGGAAGATCGCCGTCGTCGAAAAAGCGAGCATCGCCGCGAGGAAGATCATCGGCGCCAGGTCGCTGCCCGTCGCATCGCGGATTTTCGGCACGACCGCTTGCGCAACGAAGCCGCCGAGATTGCCGACCGAATTGATCGCCGCGAACCCCGCCGCCGCCGCCGCACCCGTCAGGAAACGGCCCGGCAAGACCCAGAAAAAGGGCTGGCCGGCAAAGATCGCCGCAGCGGCGATGCACAGCGCGGCGAACTGAAGCACCGGCCACGGCAGGACGACCGCGAGCACAAGGCTCAGCGCTCCGACGAGGGCGGGCCCGACCATGAAGCGACGCGAGCCGGTGCTCTGCGCCGCCCGACGCGGAAGCCACCACAAGGCGGCCGCGACCACTAGCCAGGGAATGACGTTGAGCAAGCCGTTCACGGCATCGCTCACCCCGAAGCCGCGAACAATCGTCGGGAGCCAATAGCTGAGGCCGTAAGCCGAAAGCGGAAAGCCGAGAAAGGCGATGCAAAGCAGGATGACGCGGAAGTCGCCGAGCGCGCGCAGCGGGTTGGCCTGTTCGCGCACGCCGCCTTCCGCGGTAAGCGTCTCGGCAAGCCACGCCTTTTGCACGTCGGTGAGCCACCGGGCTTCGGCGGGGCCGCGCGGCAGGCGCGCGAGGACGACGGGTACGAGGAGCACCGCCGGGATCGCGGTGACGATGAACACCCATTGCCATCCGCGCAGGCCGGCCACGCCGTCGAGCTCCAGCAGCAGCCCGCCGAGCGCCGCACCGACCGCGTTGGCGAAGGCACTTGCGATCAGGAACAGCCCGATCGCCCGCGCGCGCTCGGCCTGCGGAAACCAGAGGGTCAGCAGGTAGAGCACCCCTGGGAAGAAACCCGCCTCGGCCACCCCGAGCAGAAAGCGGAGAATGTAGAAGCTCGTCGGCGTCCAGGCGAACCCCAGCGCGAGCGTTACGAGGCCCCACGCCCCGATGATCCGCGCGAACCAGATTCGCGGGCCGACGCGTTCGAGAATCAGATTGCTCGGAATCTCGAAGATGCAATAGCCGAGAAAGAACAGCGCCGACCCCAGGCCATAGGCGGCCTCGCTGAGCCCGAGATCGCCGACCATCTGGAGCTTGGCATAGGCGACATTCTGCCGGTCGATATAGGCGACGAGGTAAAGCAGGCACAGCAGCGGCATCAGCCGCCAGGTGATGCGCCGTACGGTCGCCGCGCCGATATCGTCCATCTCCGCCTCTCCCTGCCGGCGCCTTTTCGCGCTTTCTGGCGGTCGCGCCGCCCTACCCTCTATTTATACGATATATATGCTTCCTATCGACGCAAATCGAATCTATCAATGGGGCATCGGTTGTGATGCGGGGGCGAACCGGCCCTCGCCAAAGACACCACAAGAGGGAGAAGAGACATGATCCACCGGAGTTTCCTGCTCACCGCCGCCGCCGCGTTCACCATCGCCGCCACTGCCGCCCAGCCTGCCGCCGCGCGCGAGCAATGGACGAAGGAACAGGCGAACAGCTGGTACGACAAGCAGCCGTGGCTGATCGGCTCCAATTACAACCCCGGCTCGGCGGTCAACGAGCTCGAGATGTGGCACGAACCCACTTTCGATCCGGCGACGATCGACAAGGAACTCGGCTGGGCGTCCAGCATCGGCATGAACACGATGCGCGTCTTCCTGCACAACCTGCTCTGGGAAAACGACCCCGAAGGCCTCAAAAAGCGGATGAACGAATTTCTGGTCATCGCCGACAAGCACAAGATCAAGATCATGTTCGTGCTGTTCGACAGCGTGTGGGATCCGAACCCGGTCTATGGCCTGCAGAGCCCGCCGATCCCCGGCGTCCACAATTCGCGCTGGGTGCAGGCGCCGGGCGAGCCGCGGCTGAAGGACGCAAGCCAATATCACAAGCTCGAAGGTTATGTGAAAGACATCGTCGGCACCTTTGCCGGCGACAAGCGCATCATCGCCTGGGACGTGTGGAACGAGCCGAACAACAAGGGCGGCGGCAATTACGAGCACATCCCCGACAAGAATAAATATGTCGCGCTGCTGCTGCCGCAGGTCTTCGAATGGGCGCGCAGCGCCAACCCCAGCCAGCCGCTGACCTCGGGCGTCTGGATCGGCGAGAATTGGGACAATATGGACAAGGTCGACGCGGTCGAGCGCACGCAGCTCACCCAGTCGGACATCAACAGCTTCCACGATTACAGCTGGCCCGAAAAGTTCGAAAAGCGCGCGAAGCAGATGCTGAGCTATGGCCGGCCGGTGCTCTGCACCGAATATATGGCGCGCGGCAACGGCTCGACCTTCGACGGATCGCTGCCGATCGGCAAGAAATACAATATCGGCATGTATAACTGGGGCTTCGCCGACGGGAAGACGCAGACGCGCCTGCCGTGGGATAGCTGGAAAAAGCCCTATACCTATGACGAGCCTACGATCTGGTTCCACGAGGTCTTCCGCGCCGACGGCAAGCCTTATCGCCAGGCCGAGGTCGACCTGATCAAGCGCCTCGCCGCCGCACCCAAGGGCGTGGTCCCGATGGCGAACGCCAAATGATCCGGCGGCCGGTGCTCCGCCGCGCCCTGCTCGCCGCGCTGCTTGCCGGTTCGGCAGCGGCCGTGGCGGCGGATGCGCCGGCCCCGCTCTCGTTCGACGGCGCCGACCCCGATTTCGAAGCCGCGGACGGGCGTTATTATATCTATCCGACCAATTCGGGCGGGACCGGGCGGCTGCACGTCTGGACCTCGCCCGACCGTCGTCACTGGAAAAAGGGCGCCGAGTTGATCGCGCTCGACCGAATCGGCTGGATCGGCGACGACGGCGCGCCGCGTCACGCGCTGTGGGCGCCCGACATGATCGCCGCGAACGGCCGCCATTATCTCTATTATTCGGTCGGACCGCAGAATCCGACGCCAAGCCGGATCGGCGTCGCGACCTGCGCCGGCCTAGAAGGCCCCTGCACCGACAGCGGCAAGCCGCTGATCACCGGCGGCAAGGGGTTCGAGGCGATCGACCCTGCGGTCTTCGTCGATCCCGCAAGCAAGACACCCTACCTCTATGCCGGTGGCAGCGCGGGCGCGAAGCTGCGCGTCTGGACGCTCAAGCCCGATATGGTGACGATCGACCGCGAGATCGCCGTCGAAACGCCGCCGCATTTCACCGAAGGCGCGTTCATGCACGAACGCGGCGGCACCTATTATCTCTCCTATTCGTCGGGCAGCTATCGTCACGACAGCTATCAGGTCCACTATGCGACCGCGCCCTCGCCGACGGGCCCCTGGACCTGGCGCGGCAAGATCGTCGAGAGCGACGATCGCTTCAAGGGCCCCGGCCACCATGCTTTCCTGCACGACCCCGCCGATGGCCGCTGGTATATCGCTTATCACCGCTGGGAAGGGCAGACCGGCCCCGGCCCGTATAAGGGTAGCCGCAAATTCATCGTGCAGCCGATCGCCTATCGCGCCGATGGCACGATTGTGCCGCTGGAAATGCGCTAGGCTATTTCTCCGCGTCGTCAATCAATGTCAGAACGTCGCCGATCAGGTGGCGCATCGCGCTGCGCGCCGCGTCGGGATCGTGCGCCGCGATCGCATCGCGAACCGCGGCATGGTCGGCAACGCTGGCGGTGCGGCCCTTGATCCGGTTGGTAAAGCGGATCGAGGTGCGCAATGCCGTGCTCACCACATCGCGGAACTGGGCGTAGAAGGGATTGTTCGACGCGCGCAGCACGGCGACGTGAAAGGCGATGTCGGCCTCCAGCGTATCATCCTCGCCGCGTTCGGCCGCCGCCATACGATCGAGGCCGTCGCCGATCCGCTTGAGCTCTTCGTCGCGTCCGAACTGGGCCGCGAGCGCCGCCGCCTCGGGCTCGATCGCGACACGCAGTTGGTTGAACTGTTTGAGCAGCTCGATCGAAAATTGCCGCTCGAGCAGCCAGCGCAGCACATCGGTGTCGAACAGGTTCCACGACGAGGTCGGCTGCACCACGGTACCCTGCCGCGGCCGTGCGCTGAGCAGCCCTTTGGCGGTCAGCATCTTCACCGCCTCCCGCGTCACCGACCGGCTGACGCCATGGCGCTTGGTCAGTTCGGCTTCGGTCGGAAAGGCTTCGTCGTCGAACTGACCGGTAACGATCGCGCGCCCCAGATTGTCGAGCAGCCCATAAGTCAGATTGCGCCCGAGCGAAGCGGGGGCATCATCCTGCCCCAGTCCCGATTGTTCCCACGACACGGCGTTCGACTCCTTTCGAGAAGCCGCGAAGCGGCCTTGCGCCAATGTTTAGGCCCAACAGAAAAGTAGACAAGCTTAATTAATACGATAAATATGTATTCACCCGACAGAATCGGGAGGTTGGGAGAAAATATGTTCAATCGGTCGCTCACCGCTGCCCTCCCCGCCGCCGGAAAGGCCCGCGGCCGGCACCGCATTTTCGCCGGTGGACGTTTTTTCGCGACGGCGGCGATGAGCCTGGCGGCGATCGCGGCCGTGCCTACCGCGGCGGCCTTGGCGCAGAGTGCACCCCCGGCGCGCGCCGCCGAAGCCGGCAAGCAAGCCGAACGCCGGCCTAATATCCTGTTCATTCTCGTCGACGACATGGGCTTCGGCGATCTGTCGGTGATGGGGAACAAGAAGGTCTGGACGCCGAACCTCGACCGCCTCGCGCGCGAAGGCGTGCTGCTCACTAAATTCTATGACGCCGCGCCGATCTGTTCATCGTCGCGCGCGGGTTTCCTGACCGGGCGCTTCCCCGCCGACGTCGGCTTTGTCGGCATTACCGGCGCGCGTGCGCGCAACGCCGAAATCGGGCAAGCCGACTGGCTCGATCCGAAACTGCCGACGATCGCGCGGCTGCTCCAGCAGAACGGCTACAAGACCGCGCATATCGGCAAGTGGCATCTCGGCGGCGGACGGGATATCGGCGATGCGCCTTGGCCGACCGCCTATGGCTTCGACAAGAGTTTCACGACCTTCGAAGGGCTCGGTCCGCGCGTGCTCGTGTCCGACGAAGAGCGTTTTCTCGCCCAGCAGTCGGACAAACTCGGCGAAGGGCCACGTTTCTGGGAGATCAAGACCAACCTCACCGGGCTTTACGCCGACATGACGGTCGATTTTGTCGCGCAGAGTTCGCAGAAACCCTGGTTCGTGAACCTGTGGCTCAACGACATCCATGATCCGTGGGCGCCCGACGACGAAAGCCTGTCCGACGTCATGGGCAAGGGGGAGTCGTCGGACGACGACCGGATGCTCGCCTCGCTGGTCAAGATGGACAATACGCTCGGGCGCCTGTTCGACCGCCTCGACCAGATGGGCGAGATGGACAATACGCTGATCCTCTTCACGTCGGACAATGGGCCCTCCCCGCTCGCGCGCTATTATGAGCGCGGCGAGACCGCGCCGGGAAGCACCGAGGGGCTGCGCGGCCGCAAGTTCAGCCTTTATGAAGGCGGCATCCGCCAGCCGCTGATCCTTTATTGGCGCGGCCATATGAAGGCGGGAACGCGCGACGAGCTGACGGTGGCGCAGGGCGTCGACCTGCTACCGACCTTCGCGAGCATCCTCGGCGTCGAGAAACCCGCGGGCAGCGTCGGCATCGATCTGTCGCCGGCGCTGCGCGGTCAGCCGGTCACGCAGCGGCCCGACCTGTTCTGGGCCTATGGCAAGGAAGGGCGCCCCCTGTTGGGCAAGCCCAGCCAGCCGATCGACGTGTCGCCGCGCTTTGCGGTGCGCGAGGGCGACTGGAAACTTCTCGCGAACGATGGCGGCACCGACGTCGAGCTCTATAACCTCGTGCGCGATCCCAGGGAAAAACAGGATCTCGCGGCAGGTGAGCCCGAAGTGCGCGGACGCTTGCTGGCGAAACTGAAGAAATGGCTTGCCCAGCTGCCCAAATAGGCGCGCAGCCAAACAAACAAGCCAAACCCGAGAATCGAAATGATCGCCCGACCATGAAAGCCGCATCGCGCCGTGCCGCCCCCGCCCCCGCCCCGTCGCTCGACGGTATGCGTTTCATCGAGGGCGGCGCCTTCACCATGGGGTCGGACCGCTTCTACCCCGAAGAACGGCCGCTGCGCCGCGTCAAGGTCGACAGCTTCTGGATCGAC
The DNA here is from genome assembly GCF_000756385.1 of Sphingopyxis sp. LC363. GTDB lineage: Bacteria > Pseudomonadota > Alphaproteobacteria > Sphingomonadales > Sphingomonadaceae > Sphingopyxis. Next base: position 17,037 of record NZ_JNFC01000010.1, on the reverse strand, counting down.
GAGACGCCGGTAACCAACGCCGCTTTCGCCGAATTCGTCGCCACCACCGGCTATCGCACCCTTGCCGAACTGCCGCCCGATCCCAAGCTGTACCCCGGCGCCGATCTCGAGGGCGTCGAGCCCGGATCGCTGCTGTTCCAGAAAGCCGACGGACTTATCCCGCTCGACGATCCGTCGGGATGGTGGGCCTTCGTTCCCCGCGCCGACTGGCGGCATCCGACCGGCCCCGAAAGCTCGATCCAAGGCATGGAGGACCATCCGGTCGTCCATGTCGCGCACTGCGATGCCGAGGCTTATGCGAAATGGACGGGCAAGGCGCTGCCGACCGAGGCAGAATGGGAATATGCCGCGCGCGGCGGCGTCGACGGGCGGGAATTTGCGTGGGGCGACGAACTGGCGCCGGGCGGCGCTATCCTTGCCAATTATTGGCTCGGCCTCTTCCCCGTCTCGACGACCAAGCCCGACGGTAATTACCGCACGACGCCGGTCGGCAGCTTTCCCGCCAATGGCTACGGCCTTTTCGACATGATCGGCAACGTCTGGGAATGGACGCGCGACTGGTATGCGGCGCCGCAGGCGGCAAAGAGCAAATCGCCGTGCTGCGCTATCGCCAATCCGCGCGGCGCGACGCTCGCGCAAAGCTATGACGATGCGACACCCGGCGCGCGCATCGGTCGCAAGGTCATGAAGGGCGGATCGCACCTCTGCGCCGTCAACTATTGCCAACGCTACCGCCCGGCGGCGCGGCATCCGCAACATGTCGATAGCGCGACGAGCCACATCGGCTTTCGCTGCGTGTCGCGACGAAAGGGAGAATGAAGATGCGACGGACCGCCCACTGGAGCCGCCGGGCGATGCTCGCCCTGCTGATCACGGCAACCTCGGCGTGCAGCCAGACGCCTGCGCCGCGGGCGGGGCTGACGCCTGCGCCGGCACCCGCGAGTGCGCAGCGCCCCAATGTTCTCCTGATCCTCGTCGACGATCTCAAGCCCGCGCTCGGCACCTATGGCGACCGCACCGCGATCACGCCGAACATGGACCGGCTCGCGCAGCGCGGCCTGAAGTTCAATCTTGCTTACGCCAATGAAGCCGTCTGCGGGCCGAGCCGCATCAATTTGATGACCGGCGCGCGCTCGACGAGCAGCGGCATCTATAATTTCGGAATGAACCTGCGCGATTATATGCCGGGCGCAGTGACGCTTCCCGAGCATTTCATGCGCGCGGGCTATCACACCGAAAGCATGGGCAAGGTCTATCACATCGGCCACGGCACCGTCGGCGACACCGCCGGCTGGTCGGTCCCACATCACAAAGAAAAGGTGATCGAATATGTCGATCCCGCGAGCACTGGCGGCAAGCCGACGCAGGAAGAGGCGCTGTTCGAAGAGGTTCCGGTGCCCGAGGGCAATCCCTTTGCCTATGCGCGCACGTTAGCGCGCGGCGCCGCGTGGGAAATGCCCGACGTCGCCGACGATGCCTATGCCGACGGTCGTACCGCCAAGCGCGCCGGGGAGCGGCTGAAGGCGCTGAAACAGGGCAACCGGCCCTTCTTCCTCGCGGTCGGATTTGCGCGCCCGCACCTGCCCTTCTCGGTGCCGAAGCGCTATTGGGACTTGTATGATCCGGCAAAGCTGCCGATGCCCGATTTCGAGCGACTGCCCGCTGGCGCGCCCGCCTATACCGACAAGCAAGGCGGCGAGATAACGGCCTATCGCGAGCCGCCGGAGGATGTTCGCGGCGACAAATTCCCCGCCGAGCTGAAACGCACGCTGCTGCACGGCTATTATGCCGGGGTCTCCTACGTCGACGTCCAGATCGGCAAGGTGCTAAAAGCGCTCGAACGCGAAGGGCTTGCCGATAACACGATCGTCGTCCTGTGGGGCGACCATGGCTATCACCTGGGCGATCATGGTATTTGGACCAAGCACACAAACATGGAGCAGGCGACGCGCATCCCGCTGATCTTCGCCGGCCCCGGCGTCGTCAAGGGACGCGCGACCGACCAGCTTGCCGAAACCGTCGATATCTATCCGACGCTCGCCGCGCTCGCCGCCCTGCCCGCCCCGACCGGGCCGCAGCCGATCGACGGCACCTCGCTCGCGCCGGTACTGCACGACCCGGCGGCGCGCGTGCGCAGTTACGCCTATCACGCCTATCCGCGCCCGGGACGGCTCGGGCAGGCGATCCGCACCGACCGCTATCGCCTCGTCCGCTGGACTGAAGAAAAGACCGGCGCGCGCGACTATGAACTCTACGACCTCGTCGCCGATCCCGAAGAGACGCGCAACCAGGCGAACGATCTCCCCAAGATACGCGCCGAGCTCGACGCGATCCTCGACAGCCAGCCCGCGGCGCGACCGATCAACGGAAAGCCTCGCCGGAACTGAGGGATTCGGGGAATAACGAAAAGGCCGCGGTACCCGCGGCCTTTTCTTTGTCACAAGCGCAGAGCGGTCAGCGCCCTCGCGACGGAACCGGAAGCGGCGTGTCGCTGGCGACGGGCTCGCCGAACTGCGGCCACCCCGCATCGCTCCACCCGAAACGCTGGATATGCGGTGCGCGCGCGGACGTGCACTTCATCCCTGCCCCCGGATTGGCGTGATAGATGATCCAGCTTTCCCTGCCGTCGGGCGAGGTGAAAAAGCCGTTGTGCCCCGTCGCGTAGACGCCGTTCGCGCTCTTGAAGACCGGCTCGGCGGTTTTCGTCCAGACCTTCACATCGAGCCCATCCGATCCCGCGGGCGCGTGGAGCAATCCCAGCGCATAATCGTCGGACCAGCAGGCGCTCGCCGAATAGGTCAGGAACAGGTCGCCCTTCGGCCCTCGCAAGAATTCGGGACCTTCGAGGATATGGCGCCCCCCCTGCTTTTCCCATACCTTGTCGGGCATCGCGATCACGCTTTCGGGTCCGGTGAGCGTCCAGGGGTTGCTCATCGCGGCAATCGCCAGCCCGCTGTCGGAACCGATATAGGGCGAGTACGCAAAATAGCGTTTGCCGCCATGTTCGAAGACCGTGCCGTCGATCCCGGCATGCGCGGTATTCACGCGTCCCCTGTCGACCCATTCGCCCTGCATCGGATCGGCGCCGCTGTTCTCGAGGACGAAGACCGCGCGGTGCTTGTCGTCCTTGAAGCCGCTCGCGGTCGCCGAATAATAGAGATACCATTTCCCGTCGAGCCGGTGCAATTCGGGCGCCCAGATGCTGTGCGCGTTCGGTCCCTTGGCGGGCGGCGTCCACACGACGCGCTTCTCCGCTTTGGCAAGGTCGGCGATATTGCCCGTTCGCCACAGCATGATGCGGTTGCCCAGCGTGTGGGTGTAATAATAGACGCCGTCTAACTGCGTGATCCACGGATCGGGGCCCGAGGTGAGCACGGGGTTGGTAAAAGTCGCCGCTGATGACGTCTCCGCACCGCCCGGCCCGGTCGGCACCGTCACCGACATCAGCACCGCGAGCAACGCCGCTGGGCGCCGAACGAGTCCGTTTTTGGGGCGGCGGATCGAACCTGCCGTCCCCTTCTTATATGCGACCTTCATCCATTTCCTCGTCAGCTCAGAATTTCACGCGGGCGCCGATGCTATAAACCGTCTCATCGCCTTGCAGCGCAAACACGACCCGCTTGTCGCCCCAATATGTCGATGTCTTGTTGCGAAGGATATTGGTACCGCCGATGTCGAGCCGCAGCGCGTCGGTCACATCATAGCCGATGCTGAAGTCGAGACGGCCGGCGGGGCGGACATAGGACAGGAACACCGGGATATAGGGATCCTGAACCGGCCGGCTCTCATCATAAGGCCGGACCGCGACGCCGCCGGTGTTGTCACCGTTGATATATTTGGAGCGGAAGGTCCAGATCAGGCGTCCGCTTAGGCCTTTTTTATCGTAGAGAAGCCCGGCGGTGTAATTATATTTGGACACGCCCACCAGCGGGTTGCCCGCGAGCGGATCGTCACCCTTGACCTTCGAATCCGCCAGCGTGAACGCCCCCTGCACGCCGAAGCCCGAAAGAGCGCCCGGCAGGAAGTCGAAGAAATATTGCGCGCTGACCTCGATACCTTTGAGGTCGACCGACCCGACGTTGCGCGGGGTGGAGATCAGGTAATTTTCGCCCCCGATCTCCTCCTGCCGGTTTGCCGTGACGACGCGGTCCTTGATCGAACGATAATAGCCGGTGACCGCGACATAGCCGCTGTCGAAATAATATTCGGCGGTCAGATCGATGCTGTCCGATTTCTGCGGACGCAAATCGGGATTGCCGCGCGTGCCGTTGTTGATCAGGAACACATTGCCGACGACGGTGAGCGATTCCGCGGGGTTGAGCGAGCCGAAATCGGGGCGCCGCATCGACCGCGAATAGGTCAGGCGCGTCTGGAACGAGCCCGGGAACTTCAGGCGTGCGGTCGCCGACGGCAGGATGTCGACGTCCGACCGTTTGGCGACGATCGGACTGAAGGTGTCGCTGTCCCCGACGCGCTCGAAACCCGAGATGGTGCGGTCGGTCTTGACGACGCGGGTGCCGACCACCCCGTCGAGCGTGAGCGCACCGATCGGGATTTCATAGCTGCCTTCCATATAGGCGGCGTAAGTCGCCTCGTTGGCGTTGAATTCCTTGGTCGGATCGTACGCCGGTGCCGCGAGCGGCAGGCCGAATAGATCGCGCAGTTCGTTGCGCCCGCGTTCGGACCGCAGATAGGCGGGGTTCACGCCCAGAAACGCCTGCCCGCCATTGAGCCGCGGCGCGACGCCGATCACGCCCAGGAAATCGGGTGACAGGGGCAAAGAGGAAATTAGCCGCGCATTCGCTTCCGACGGCGTGCCGATATTGCCGAAACCGATCGACTGCACGGTGTTCGTCTGGCGCACTTGCTGGAACAGCGCCTCGCGCTTGGCATAACGCAAGCCGCCGCGAAGCTTGGTCAGGATGCCGTCGAATTCATATTCGCTGTCGAGCCGCGCCTGAAACAGGCTGCCCTCGCCGGCCGAGAAATTCTGGTTGATCGAATTGCGCAGCGAGACATTTTCCGAGCTGAGCGGGATCGACGGGTCGATGGTGAACGAAGGACCGTTGTTGTCGTTGAATTCGACGAACACTGTTGGCACGCGCTGCCCGATCTCGGCATTGAAATTCTCGGTCACCGAGCGCGACGTCTGATAAGCGACATCGACCTTGAGCACTCCGCGATCCTGTTCGAAGATCAGGCCGCCAGCGATCATCTTGTTGCGCTGCGTCACCTCTTCGGACGAGCTGTTCTGGTTGATCACGACATTGTTGAAACGCGCGCTCGTCGGCTCGCACATCGTTCTGACGGTCGCGGGCTGAAGCGTCTGCGTACCGTCGGCATTGTTGACGATCTGCGGGTTGGTCCCGGCGCCGTTGACGCGCGCGTCGATGCAGTAATCGCTGAGGGTCACCTCCGAAATCTGCGAACCATTTGTGAAAGGCTGGGGGTTGAAGCCGGCGAAGCCCGTGGTGCTGTTGAAATAGGTATAAAGGCCGTCGGCATAGAATTGCAGCGACGGGGTCGCCTGCCATTGCAGCGCGGCATTGGCCTGGAACCGTTTGATGTCGCCGACGTCGGGCATGTTGCGCAGCACCTGCGGCATCATGATGTCGGCCGTACCGAACGGCGCGCCCGAGACGAAACGGCGTTCACCCAGATTGGTGACGCTGCGGATATTCTCGGCCTGCGACCAGGTCACATTGACCAGCGCGCCGATCTCGCCGATCGAGGAATCGGTCTTGGCGGCCGCGAGCGCCCCGAGCTGCGGATTGCTCGCGTCGGCGATCGTCGCGTAATTCTGGCGCGCGGTCAGGACGAACGTCGGATCGCGGAAGTCGAAGGGACGATTGAGCCGCAGGTCCAGTGCGCCGGCTACCCCGCCCTCGATCTGGTCAGCCGTCTGCGATTTGAATGCGTCGATCCGGGCCAAGGCTTCCGCGGGCACATCCTGCAAATCGAAACCGCGCCCGGTGGTGGTCACGACCTCGCGCCCGTTCACCGTGGTCAAAATGTCGGTGAGGCCGCGGATGCGGACGGTCGACAGCTCATTATTGCGGTCGTTCTGAACCTGAATGCCGGGAACGCGCTGCAGCGCGGCGGCGACGGTTGGGTCGGGCAATTTGCCGATGTCGGTCGCGACGATCGAATCGACGACCTGCGTCGCGTTGCGCTTCACTTCCGCGGCGCGTTCGAGCGACTGGCGCACGCCGGTGACGACGATATCGCCATCGGTGCTTTCGGCTTGCGGGACCGGGTCTTGCGCCGCGGGAGGCGGTGCGTCCTGAGCGACAGCCGGCATCGACACAAACACCGCCGTCGCCGAAACGGCGCCCAACAAAATCTTACGCATAACCCTCTCCCTGTTCGACGCGTTTCGCGCGTTCATCACCAACTCCGATCTCGGAGCGATTCTTAGACGATAAATAATATAAAACGGAAAATATGGCAACGCGCGATCGCGGAGGTGGCATCACCAGAAAAAATGCGCCGGAGGTGGTTCCGGCGCATCATGTGTCGGATTGAACGGCGACCGCTCTCAGTCGCCCTCGCCGTCCATCGCGCCGCGTTCGAAGCGGGGTTTGACGGGAACCGCCCCGCTGTCGCCCTGCGCCTTGCGCCATGCGGCAAGCCGACCGCGAAGGTCCGACAATGTCTTGGCATAGCGCGGGTCGCCGGCCAGGTTCACCTTCTCGTCGGGGTCCGCCTTCAGGTCATAAAGTTCCTCGGCGGGCCGCTTGTAATAGCTGTCGACGATCGCCTTGGCGGCGGGATCCTTGTCCGCCGCGTCGCGCCACGAAGGGAAATAGGCGCCCGAATCGGTGCGCTTCACCTTCAGGTCGATGTGCGTCGTATAGGTCCAGTCGGGGTGCAGATTCTCGATATATTTCCAGCGGTCGGTGCGGATGCTGCGCATCGGATAGACGTTCACGCGGCCGTCATTGTTATGCGTCGTGAAGATTTCCTTCCGGCCGCCACGTCCCTGCCCGACGCCGAACAGGTTTGCGAAGGAAAGGCCGTCGATGCCCTCGGGTTTCTTGCCGCCGGCGAGCTCGACCAAAGTCGGCAGGACATCGACCCAACTGACCATCGCGTCGGTGCGCGTCCCCGCCTTCACATGGCCGTTCCAGCGCACGACCATCGGCACGCGGGTGCCGGTGTCATAAAGGTTCCATTTGCCGAACGGCCACTGCGTGCCATGGTCGGTCGAATAAAGGACGAACGTGTCCTTCCCCAGCACCGCGTCGACCGCGTCCATCGTCGAGGCGAGATCCTGGTCCATCCGCGTGACCGCGGCATAGAAGCGTGCGCGCGCATCGCGGGTAATTGGCGTATCGACCGTCTTCGGCGGCAGCTTCATCGCCGCGGGATCATAGCCCTCGGTCGTCCGCGGCCACGGCACATGCGGCCAGTTGCTGCCGACGAACAGCGCCAGCGGGCGCTTGTCCTTGCGCTCCTTCAGCCATTCGGCCGCAGCCGGAATGCCCTTGTGATCGTGGAAGGTGTCGTTCGCATAATAATCGAAGCCATAGGTTCCGGTGTGCTGATAGTGCGCGACCTTGCCGAAGGCGACGACCTGATACCCCTGTTCCTGCAGATAGGAAGGCAGCTTGCGGATCGCCGCGTTGGCGCGGTCGTGGTTCGCCTCCGCCCCGTTGCGCGCGGGCATCATCCCGGTCAACAGCGCGGCGCGGCTCGGCGCGCAGGCGGGCGAGGCGACGAAGGCGCGGTCGAACGACATGCCTTCGGCGGCGAGGCGCTGCAAGGCGGGGGTGCGGACGTTGCCGTCGCCATTGATCGACACGTCGGTATAGCTGAGGTCGTCAGCGAGGAAGATCACGATATTGGGTTTCGCCGGCGCCTTGGCGGCGCCCTGCGCATATCCGGGCGCTGCCGCGGCGAAGGAAAAGGCGAAGATGCTCGACGCGAGCACCAGATTGCGCCGGCTGAATTTGGTCATCGGAAATCTCCCGGATTATGAAGTTATTATCGGTCCAGCGCGGCGATGAAGGCGCGCGCGCGCTCACCGACCTCGCCCGCACGCATGCCCGGCCGGTAGAGCGCCGACCCGAGGCCAAAGCCCGCGGCGCCGGCCGCTATCCATGGCGCCATATTATCGGGCGCGATGCCGCCGACCGGTAGCAGGCGCGTTCCCGCCGGAACCACCGCACCCAGCGCCTTGAGCACCGCCGGGCTGGCGGCCTCGGCGGGAAAGAGCTTCAGCGCCGTCGCGCCCGCCGCCAGCGCAGCGAACGCCTCGCTGGGGGTCGCGAAGCCCGGAAGCGACACGAGCCCTGCCCCTGCCGCCGCCGCGACGACGTCGAGGTTGGTGTTGGGCGAAATGATCATCGTTCCGCCAACGTCGGCGACTGCCGCGACATCGGCCGCGGTGAGCACCGTGCCGGCGCCGACGACCGCGCGCCCCTTCAGCCCACGGGCAAGGCGGCCGATACTGTCCAGTGGGTCGGGCGAATTCAGCGGGACTTCGATCAGCGTGAAGCCCTCCTCGACCAAAGTTTCGCCAATCGCCTCGACCTCGTCCGGTTTCACCCCGCGCAGGATAGCGATCAGCGGACAGCGCGCGAAGGCGGCGTCGAAGGCGGCAATATGGGTCATAGGGCTTTGTCTCCGATGGCGAGGATGCCGCGCGCGAAGGCGCTGTGGCTGTCGACGATCACCGGCTCGCGGCCGGTCGCCGCGACGGCGGCGGCGTAAAGATTGCCGAGCCCAGGGTCGGCAAGAATATGAATTTGCTCGAACGCGCAGTCGTCCATGCGCGCGGCGACGTCGCTGCCGATCAGCACCCCGCTCGCGAAGGACGCCGCATCGGCATCGTCGCGAAGGCCGAGCACCGATGAAGCGCGGATGCCGAACAGCGATGCGGCGAGATCGCGCCGCGCGCCCTCGGCCAGACCTTCGCGGAAGGCATCGCCATCGGTCACGTCGGCGGTCAGCGCCCCCGCGAGCAGGCTGTGCCCGCGGAGCAGCGCGAATAGCTCGCCCGTCATCGCGGTCGTAAAGCCGCTGATCCGCCCGTCCGTCATCGTCGCCCATTTGCAATGGGTTCCGGGCTGCGCGAGCAGCGCGTCGGGCGGCACCATCCAGCCCGCGACCGCGCCGAGCAACTGCACCTCCTCGCCGCGCATCACGTCCGCGCGGCCGCCTGCGGAGCAGGATACGCCGGGGACGATCGCGGTGCGGTCATCGATCCAGTCGAGCCCCGCCGCCAGCTCGTCGATCCCCGCCGGCGCCGCGACATAGGGCACGACGCGCCAGCCGACGGTCGAGCCGACCATGCCCGCGAGCAACATTGGCAGGTCGCCGGAGCGCTCGCGGATCGCCGCGACCTCGCTGGCGAAGTCGGTGACCGACGCGGCGCCGCAGTCGTCACGCTCGGTATGCGCGACCGTGCCGTCCTCGAAACGGAACACGCGCCGGTTGGTCGTGCCCCAGTCGACGGCGAGAAAGGCGGACGACGTACTCACCACCAGGTTGCGTAGAGCGCGATGAGGATCAGGATGACGCCGACGCCCGCGATGTTGAAGGTCGTCGGGGTCGCGAAGCTGACACCCTGCATCGTGATGCGGTTGGCATCGCCGCGGCCCTTGAACATCAAGCTGATCCCCACCGCGAGCGCGAGGCTGATCAGGAAGACGAGACCCATGCGGTTCATGAAGGGGAAGTCGGGCATCCCGACCTTGAACACGTAGGATAGCACGACCGACGCGATGGCTGCGGCGATCGCACCTGCTTCGCTCGCCTTTTTCCAGAACAGACCGAGCAGGAAGATCACGGTGATGCCTGGCGTGAAAAAGCCCGAGAATTCCTGAATGAACTGGAAGGCCTGATCCGAATTGCCGAGCAGCGGACGCGCGGTAAACAGCGCGATGATCACGGCGACCGTAGCGGTGACACGGCCGACCAGCACCAGATGCTTTTCATGTCCGCCGCGCCGCTCATCCTCGGCCTCGTTCGCAATGCCGCGCGCCTTCGCATAGAGGTCGAGCGTGAAGATTGTGGCGATCGAATTGATCTTGCTCGCGGTCGACGCGATGATCGCGGCGATCAACGCGGCGAAGACGAGACCGAGCAAGCCCGGGGGCAGCAGCCGCATCATCGTCGGATAGGCCTCGTCGGGCTTGGCAAGGTCGGGCGCCAGCATGACCGCGGCGATGCCCGGCAGCACGATGATCACCGGCATAAGGAGCTTGAGGAAGGCCGCGAAGATGACGCCCTTCTGCGCCTCACCCAGATCCTTCGCGGCAAGCGCGCGCTGGATGATATATTGGTTGAAACCCCAATAGCTGAGGTTCGCGATCCACATGCCGCCAACGAGCACCGCGATGCCCGGCAGATCCTTGTAGAAGGGATGGTCGGGCGCGAGGATCATGTCGAAATGGCCCGGAACGCGCTCGGTCAGGATCGAGAAGCCCGCCATCACGCCCCGCCCGTCGCTGATCTCGTTGAGCGTCAGATAGGAGATGATCAGGCCGCCCATGACGAGCAAGGTCACCTGCACGATATCGGTGAGCGCGACCGCCTTGAGCCCGCCATAGAGCTGATAGAGCAGCGCGAAAGCGCCGAGCACGATCAGCGCGACATTCTGATCGACGCCCGCGACCTTGTTGACCGCGATCGAACCGAGCCAGATGATCGAGGTCAGATTCACGAAGATATAGAGCGCGAGCCAGAAGACCGCCATAATCACCGGCAGCGTCTTGCCGTACCGCTGCTCGAGGAACTGCGGCATCGTATAAATCTTGTTTTCGAGGAAGATCGGCAGAAAATATTTGCCCACGATCAGCAGCGTCAGCGCCGCCATCCATTCATAGGACGCGATCGCGAGACCGAGCGCATAGCCCGAACCCGACATGCCGACGATCTGCTCGGCCGAGATGTTCGCCGCGATCAGTGACGCGCCGATCGCCCACCAGGGAAGCGATTTCGACGCGAGGAAATAGTCCGACGTGTCCTTGGCATGGCCCGCCTTTTCGCGGCTGACCCATTGCGCGAGGCCGAAAATGCCGATGGCATATATGACGATGACGATGATATCGATTTGCGACAGGCCCGACATACGGACTCTCCCCTTGGCTGATTATTGAAATCACATTTATCTGATTTAAACGGCTTGTCTAGCTTCCTGTGCGGAATCGGTGATAAGGCCCGTCAAAATAGTGCGTGGAGACGAGCGTGGCGAACATGTCGGGATTGGGTATAGAAGATGCGGGGCCGCAGCTTGGCCGGAATTTGACCTATGGCATGCTCGATGCGATCGGGCGCGCGATCGTCGTCGGCGATTATGACGGGGCGATCTTTCCGACCGAAGCCGAACTTGCAAAGCAACATGGCGTCAGCCGTTCGGTAACGCGCGAAGCGGTAAAAATGCTCACCGCAAAAGGACTGCTGAGCGCGCGCCCGCGCCAGGGCACGATCGTCCAGCCGACGACATCGTGGAACCTCTTCGACACCGACGTCCTTCGCTGGCTGCTCGAGCGGCAATTTTCGATCGACCTGCTGCGGCAGTTCAACGAATTGCGCGTCGCGATCGAACCCGAGGCGGCGGCGCTCGCCGCGCGCGTCGCAACGGTGGACGATATCGAGCGCGTGAACGCGGGCCTGAAGCGAATGGAGCGCGCCGAGCGCGGCGAGGACGACACGCTGGAAAGCGACATCGCCTTCCACATCGCCGTGTTGCGCGCGTCGCGCAATCCGTTTTACGCCCAGTTCCGCGATGTCGTCAGCACGGCGCTGCGCACCTCGATCCGCTTCACCAACCGCGTCAAGGGCCGCACCGCCAATGTCGCCGACCATGCGGCGGTGCGCGACGCGATCGCGAACGGCAATCCCGACAAGGCGCGCAAGGCGATGCGCGCACTGATCAGCGACGTGCTCGAACTGATCGAGACGGCCAAGCCCGACGGTGCCGCCGCCGGGCGGTGACGGCACCGGCGGCGCCTATTTCTTCGCCTTCCCTCCCGCCATGAGGCGATAGGTCATCACGTTACGATAGGTTTCGCCCGGAGCGAGGCGCGCGTCCGGGAAATTCTTCTGGTTCGGCGCGTCGGGAAAAATCTGCGGTTCCATCACCAGCGCGTCGCCCATCCGGTAAATCTTCTTGTCCTTGCCGTGGCTCGTCGCGTCGAAGAAATTGCCCGAATACATCTGCAGCCCCGGCTGGTTCGACCAGAGTTCGAACCCGCGGCCCGACGCCGGATCCTCGACCCGCGCCATCAGATGCTGGTCGGCGGTGACCTTGCGCCCGATCACCCAATTATGATCGTAACCGCGGCCGAACACGATCTGCTCGTCGCTGGCGTCGCGCACGCGATCACCGATCGCGGTCGGCTTGCGGAAATCGAATACCGTGCCGGCCACCGGGCGATATTCGCCGGTCGGGATCGCGCCCGAATCGGTCGGCAGATAGCTTTCCGCCGGGATCGTCACGACATGCCCCATCGCGCCGTTCGCCGATCCTTCGCCCGACAGGTTCCAATAGGCATGGTTGGTGATGTTCGCGATCGTCGGCCGGTCGGTCGTCGCGACATATTCGATGCGGAGGTCGTTCTTATCATCGAGCGAATAGATCGCATCGACCGTCATCGTGCCGGGATAGCCCTGGTCGCCGTCGGGGCTGACATAGCGCAGCGTGACCGAGGCGGTCGGCCCGCTCTTGACCGAGGTCACTTCCCACAAGACCTTGTCGAAACCGAGCGTACCGCCGTGCAGCGCGTTCGCGCCATTGTTGACCGGCGTCTGCCACGTCTTGCCGTCGAGCTTGAAGCGCCCGCCCGCCAGCCGGTTGGCGAAGCGGCCGACGGTCGATCCGAAATATTGGGGCTTGTCGATATAGTCGGAGAGATTGTCATAGCCGAGCGCGACATCGGCCTTCTTGCCGTCGCGGTCGGGCATCACCACCGATTGCAGCGTCGCGCCGAGCGCGATGACCGTTGCCGAAATGCCGTTGCCGTTGGTCAACGTCACCGCGGGCACGCTGCGCCCGTCAGGCATCTTGCCAAAGGTCGATTGCGATGCCTCGGCACCCAGTCCCGGCGTTGCCGCAACCAAGGCGGCCGCGGCGGCTCCCCAAGCCAGTTTCGTCATCTTCTTCACTCCTCTAACCCTTATATTTCTGCGTCGGCAGGCCGCGGCACCCCGGATCGACTTCGAACAACGCGCCGCCATGCTCCTCGGTCACACCATCGGACGCCGAGGTGACGAACATGCGGTCGAGGCCGGGTCCGGCAAAAGTGCAGCTGGTGATTTGCGATGCCGGAAGCGGGATGTGCCGATCGGGCGTGCCGTCGGGCGCGAAGCGCATGACGCGCGAGGCGCCCCAGCAGGCGACCCACAAGCCGCCTTCGGCGTCGAAGGTCATTCCATCGGGATCGCCCCATGATTCCTCGAAGACGATGAAGGGCGCCGCATCGCCGAGCGTGCCGTCGTCGTGGATATCGAAACGAAAGATCGTCCCGCGCGCGGTGTCGGTATGGAGCAGGAAACTGTTGTCGGCGCCGATCGCCGGCCCGTTGGCGATCGTATAGGGCCTATCGACCTGCGCGAGCGTGCCGTCGGGATCGAGGCGGTAAAAGGCGCCCGAGGGACGGTCGCAGGTAACGGGCATCGTCCCCGCCCAGATCCGCCCCGTCGCATCGGCCTTGGCATCGTTCAGCCGGTTGCCGGCGTTGCGCGGATCGACCGAAACGATCGGTTCGCGAACATCAGCGTCGAGGTCGATACGGACGATATCGCGGCCGATCCCCGCGACGAAACCGCCGGTCTCGCGCTCGATGATCCAGGCCGCATAATGCGGCTGCTCAAAGCTGTCGATGTGTCCGTCGGCCAATGCCATGCGGTTGATCCGGCGGCCCAATATATCGACCCAGAACAGCGCGTCGTGCCGCGCCGACCACATTGGCCCTTCGCCCAGGCGGTCACGCCGCTCCCTGGCAATCACCCGCGCGTCAGACATCAGTGACTATCTCGCGGCAAGCCGCGCGTCTGCGCGACGCGCTGATATTTGACCGCCATTTCGAGCACCGCTCCGCCATCAAACTGCCCGGTCAGCGCGCGGTGGATCTCCTGCCACGGCGTCTGCGCCGGCGGCATATAGTCGGGGTCAGCCTTGAGCTCGGCGCGGCGGCGATCGAGCTCGGCGTCGTCGACGAGCATGTTCGCGGTGCGCTTCGCCAAGTCGATACGGATACGGTCGCCGGTCCGGACAAGAGCCAGCCCGCCGCCGACGACGGCTTCGGGCGCGGCGTTCAGAATGGACGGGCTGCCGCTCGTCCCCGATTGGCGTCCGTCGCCGATGCACGGCAGCGCGTGAACGCCCGTCTGGATCAGCGCGGCGGGCGGCCGCATGTTCACCACCTCGGCACCGCCGGGATAGCCGATCGGCCCTGCGCCGCGCATGATCAGGATCGAATTGGCATCGGCGCCGAGCGCCGGATCGTCGATGCGGCTGTGATAATCCTCGGGCCCGTCGAACACGATCGCAACGCCCTCGAACGCATCGGGATCGGCCGCATTGCTCAGATAACGTTCACGGAACTCGGGCGAAATGACGCTGAGCTTCATCACCGCATTGTCGAACAGGTTGCCGCGCAGCACGGTCAGCCCCGCCGCAGGCTTCAGCGGCGCGTCGAGCTTGCGGATGACGTCGACGTCCTGCGTGTCCGCCTCGCCGATATTCGCCGCAACCGTCTGCCCATTGGCGGTGAGCGCATCGCCGTCGATCAGTTCCGCACGAAGCAACTGCCCCATCACCGCGGGAACTCCGCCGGCGCGATAGAAATCCTCGGCCAGATAGCTGCCCGCCGGCTGCAGGTTGACGATCAGCGGCACATCGGCGCCCTGCGCCTCCCAGTCCTCCAGCGTCAGTTCGACCCCGATATGGCGCGCAATCGCGTTGAGGTGGATCGGCGCGTTGGTCGATCCACCGATCGCCGAATTGACGCGAATCGCGTTCAAAAAGGCGGTGCGCGTCAATATGTCGCTCGGCTTGCGGTCGGCGTGGACCATCTCGACGATCTGCATCCCGGTACGATAGGCGCATTCCTGCCGGTCGCGATAGGGCGCCGGGATCGCCGCCGAGCCGGGCAGCGACATCCCGAGCGCCTCGGTCAGCGAATTCATCGTCGTCGCGGTGCCCATCGTGTTGCACCAGCCGGTCGACGGCGCCGACGAAGCGACGAGTTCGAGGAACCCCTTATAATCGATCTCGCCCGCCGCGAGCATTTCGCGCGCGCGCCAGACGATCGTGCCCGATCCCGTGCGCTCGCCCTTGAACCAGCCGTTGAGCATAGGGCCGACCGACAGCGCGATCGCCGGGATATTCACCGTCGCCGCCGCCATCAGGCACGCCGGCGTCGTCTTGTCGCAGCCGACGGTCAGCACCACGCCGTCGAGCGGATAGCCGTGGATCGCTTCGACGAGGCTCAGATATTGGAGGTTGCGGTCGAGCCCTGCGGTCGGGCGCTTGCCGGTTTCCTGAATCGGATGCGTCGGAAATTCGATCGCGATGCCGCCCGCGTCGCGAATCCCGTCGCGCACCCGCTTCGCGAGTTCGAGATGGTGGCGGTTGCAAGGAGTCAGGTCGCTGCCGGTCTGGGCGATGCCGATGATCGGCCGCCCCGATTGCAGTTCGTCGATGCTGAAACCATAGTTCAGATAACGTTCGAGATAGAGCGCCGTCATGTCCGGGTTGTCAGGGTTATCGAACCAGGCACGCGACCGCAGCCCTCCCTTGCCTTCTGGCCGCGTTTTCGCCCCGTCTCCCATATATTTCCTTCTCGATGCACATTTTCAGCCCAAGGCCGGAATCGGTTGATAACCTGAACCGCCACGGATAGGAAGCATATATATCAGACAAATGAAGATGGGGTGAAGATTGATGATTCGCTTGGGATTGGTCGGAATTGGAAAAATCGCGCGCGACCAGCATCTTCCGGCCATTCATGCGGATGATCGATACGAGCTTGTCGCGACTGCCAGCCGCCATGCGCAGCTCGACGGCGTGCCAGGACATCCCGACATCGCCGCAATGATCGCGGGCGATCATGCACTCAACGCCGTGTCGATCTGCACCCCCCCAGTCGGCCGCCACGCGATTGCGGCCGCGGCAATCGACGCAGGATTACATGTCATGCTCGAAAAACCGCCGGCCGCGACGACGACCGAGATCACCGCGCTCGCCGATCACGCCCGCGCCCGCGGCGTCACCTTGTTCGCGACCTGGCATTCGCGCGAGGCCGCCGGGGTCGCGACGGCGCGCGACTGGCTCCGCGACAAGCGGATTCGCGCCGCACATATCCGGTGGAAGGAAGATATCCGCCGCTGGCACCCCGGGCAGGAATGGATTCTCGACGCGGGCGGATTTGGCGTCTTTGACCCCGGTATCAACGCGCTGTCAATCATGACCGCGATCCTACCCGCGCCGTTGCTGCTCGACGCGACGCGGATCGACATCCCCGACGGGCGTAGTTCGCCGATCGCTGCGACGATGACGATGCGGAGCGACGATGCCGCGGTGACCGCCGACCTCGACTTCCTGAAAACCGGCCCGCAAAGCTGGGATATCGAGGTCGAAACCGACGCGGGCACCCTGCGCCTGTCGATGGGCGGCAGCGTGCTCGAACTGCCGGGCGGCGAACCGGTCACGCGCGAAGACCGTGAATATCCCCGCCTCTACACGCGCTTCGCCGAGCTGGTCGCGGCGGGCAAGAGCGATGTCGATATCCGCCCGCTCCAGCTCGTCGCCGACGCTTTCCTCGTGGCTGAACGACGCACGGTCGCTCCCTTCCAGTTCTGACGAACAGGCGTCGCAACCGCTGAACCAAAAAGGGCCCGCCACCCCCAAGAGGATGGCGGGCATGTGGGAGAGCGGACGGAAAGGGTGAGGCGTGCGCCTAGGTTGTGGACACATAAGTTCTGATCCAGAGGCGTGTTGAAGCGAGAGCGACGGCGGCGAGGAAGTTTCTGGCGAGCTTGTCGAAGCGTGTTGCGCATCGTCGGAATTGTTTGAGTTTGCAGAAA
>NZ_JNFC01000009.1 GCF_000756385.1 Sphingopyxis sp. LC363 | reverse complement strand
GTTCTCGAGGGTAAGTCCATTAGCGCCGTCGCAAGGACCTTCAACGTTCACCCGGCCACCATCTATCGCTGTATCGAGCCAAACAGTGCCTTATGACACTTTCCTGTTCCGCTCAGCCGCACGACCCTACAACGACAGCCTCGATCCGACGCTCCATTGGCAGGCGGACGCGCGCGGCCCGCAGCCCAATGGAGCCTGTTTTTGGGCCGGCTACAGCTTATCCGTGTCGCCGACGGGGGACGTGTCGCCATGCATCCTCACGCAAATTGCCAATCCGGAGGCGCTCCTTGGCAATCTCCGCAATGATTCCATGGATGCTATCATCGGCAGAGCGTCCGCGTTTAGAGAGCGGCTCGAAATCGACGGGCGCCAATCATTTTCGCTGTGCGCATCCTGTTTCAAAGTGTCGGGAAAGCCGCGCCCCCCGCGCGCCCCGATCGACTTGCGCGATCAACTGACCCCCGACAAAATCGCAAATTAGATTTCGAGCAGCGCTTCGGTTGCCGGACAGCGAAAGCGTGTAAGCTTCAGCGATAGGATATGGAGATGAAGGCGGGATTTGCCCAATCAGTAATCACGCCGCCGCTGCCGATCCAATTGGCAGGACATCGCGGGCCGCGCATGGCCACTTCGATTGGCGACGATTTGTTAGCAAAAGCGTTGGTTTGTTCCGACCGTGATACCCTCTACGCGATCGTCTCGCTCGATCTCATCTGGTTACCGCGCCGCTTCATTCGCAAGGTTCGGGACCTAATTTCGCGTTCCTCGGCCATTCGTCCCGAGAACGTGATGATTGCATGCACGCATACACATTCCGGGCCCGACACACTTAACTGGTATGCCTTCGCGCCGCCGATAGCCGGCTGGTGGATGGAATGGCTAGCGCAGATGGTCGCGAGCACCGTGTACCTTGCCCTAAACAACGTTGACGATTGCACTGCGGTCAGAGGCCAGGCCAGATTCGATCTCGCTGTCAATCGACGGCGCCCGGTGGACGGACAAATTTATCGCCTGCCATATGAAATGGGTCATACCGACCAGCGCCTGTCGATACTCCAATTTTCTGCGGGAGATCGCAGCCTCGGAGGAATCGTTCATGCAGCAATGCACCCCGTTGTTCTCGGCGCGGACAGCCACGCGATTAGCGGCGACTGGTGCGGTATCGCGATGGCAGAGCTTGGCACGCGAGCGGGTGGGATCTGGCTGTTTTTGAACGGCGCCGCAGGGGACAACAACCCGAAGATATGGAGCGGTCATAACAACTATGACGCAATGTGCAGCGTTGCGCGCGCCGCGGCGGACTGCGCTGAGCAAGCCTTGAATTCGGCGCGTCCGTTCGCAGTCGAGACTATGGGATCGCGAATTCTCGATGGAGTCTATGAAGAGCGATCGCACCCCTACCTGACCGTGGAGCAGCGGCTGCGAACCAGCGAGGAAGGGGGCTTGTATGTCGAAAGTCAGGTGCTCCGGCTGGGCAATATGCCTTTCGTGGCGATGGGCGGAGAGTGTCTTTTCGACACCGCCCGAATAATCGAAAGCGCGGTTGGAGACTGTCTGGTCGTGAGCTATGCCAACGACTATGTCGGGTATCTGCCCACACGTGAGCATTATGGCGAGGGAGGTTATGAACCGGCGGCATCAATGCTCAGTGAGTCCGGCGCGGAAGCTTATGTATCCGCGGCCATCGCGAATGCGGAACATATTATGGGGCGAAACAAGATACCGACATGATCCTGTTCATCGGCTTCATCGCAGCTGGCCCACGCGAAGCAATCCAGGCGTCGCCGAAATGGATTGACGGCCTCTCGGCCTACGAAGGAGACCCTGTCATTCGGGCCTCCGATGCATCGACGGTCGCGAAATACGGGACCAGGGTTACTGAAATGCTCGCGGGCGGCCATCAAAAAGCGCGCAGCCCACTCCAAATCTACCACTTCCAATATGCATTCTACACTATGCTCGCTCGCGCGTTGCTGCTGAAGCGCCCCGATATCACTGGCATCTTAGGATATTCGGGCGGTATACAGCCCGGGTTGCTCGCAGCCGAGATTTTCACGGCATCGAGTTTCCCTGCCGAGGTTGCCGACCTGAATCTCGAAGTCGCAAATCATGCTCTGCGGAATCGCGAGCAGGGGGTTAGCGCATGCTGCATCGACTTCTCGGAATCGGACTGGAAAGTCGAAGAGGTTTTCGAGTTGATTCGCAAGAAGTTTGACGGGGGCATATATTTGCAGGACCGGCGAAACGTAGGCGTCATGGATTTTGTGGGCCCCCGGGCGCTGATGGTTGATTTTCTGGCTACACTCGACAAGCGGGGAGGAATGGCGGTTCGAGCAAGCCGGTTACGGCTGGACGGTGGGTATCACACGCCTTTGATGGGCTCCTATCTCGAAAAACCGTATGATCTGGATTGCTGGGCAGATGCGCCGGCGCGTTTGAGCGCTTCACCGCTGAGAATCGGCTCGACCGTCGGGCATTGGTGGCCGAGGACAAGTGGTGCGCGCGATGTGCGAGACCTGACGCTGCGCTCGCAGACCGATCCGATCGAAAGCGGCCGCTTGTCTACGCTGGTGAAAGATCAGGAACTGATCTTTCTGGGATCGCGCATCGTTCTTCTCGAAGTGTTCGCCGGCACAGGCTATGTCCCTTCTGAGAATTCGGTGCTGCGACCAGACATGCTATGACTTTGGACAAGTTGCGGGGCTGAGAGAAAAGAGAGAATCCCCGCAGCCCGAACGATGGAGGGCTGATTTGGTATTGCGCCGCCAGCTTCAATGGAACGCCAATTGGCCATGATTTGGCGAACATAGTTTTGTGTTTCTGCTATTCTTGGGATGCGTCGTACTGATCGTACCCGGCCAGGCCCCGCATTGTATGCTGCAAGCGCGAAGTCGACCCTGCCAAACTCATCGAGCTGCTGCGCGAGATACATTGCTGTTCCGGTAAGGTTCTGCATCAGATCGTAGCGGTCAACGCCAAGCTGCCGCGCTGTCGCCGGCATGAGCTGACCGAGTCCAAAGGCACCCTTCGGACTTAGAGCTGACGGATTGTAACGGCTCTCCTGCATGATGAGGGCGTCTATCAGTCCGACCGGGAGGCGTGCTTCGCACGCTGCTCGCCGCACTAAAGGGTAGAGCAGCTCCCTACGTCGATCGGCGCGTTGACCCAGAATTGGAGATGGGCGGTACGGCTTGACCGCGCAATCTCCGGCCGCGAAGCGATCTGAAATTCCTAGGGGCGGCGACTGGGTATGCGTGGGTGCTCTTGGTGCTCCTCGCGAAGGCCGGAGATATTTGATCCGACCAAGGCGCAGGCGGGCGGGGTCACGATTCATCTCCTCTGGGGCGATCGCTGCGAATTGGTTCCGCATATCGTTTTCGACGGCGGGAATATTCTCTTTCTGTGGCAGAGGTCGAGCAAAGTCGATCAGCTGGGCCTGTCGGACTACCATTTCCTCCGCGTCTGCCACTCCTGTTTGGAGGGCGAAGATCAATGCAGTCGAAGTAAGCAGAAATCGTTTCATCGACCGAGGGCCAGGAAGCGCTGTTTAATCTGTCTGTTTGCCTCAAGGCCTTTGCAAACCGCTTGCTCGGCCTGATTTAGAATTGCTTCCGTCTGCCAGCTATTCAATTCTTCCTCGGGTTCATTGTCCGGGTGAGAAATCGCTTCGGCTAGTCTGGCTACCAAGCGCGAAGCCAATATGGTGCCTGGCGCGTAATATGATCCCGGGCAACCAAGCACCTGGAGAGCGATCTGGGCTCTAAGTCGATCAATCCGCAAAGCGTCACTGATCGCTAGCAGGCGATCATAACTCGGCGTTCCGCCGTGCGCCAAAAAATGATCGATTGTTCCAGGGCTCAACCTTGCGGTGCTGGCGACCTGCCGGATCGACAGACCGGTCCTCGATTGTTGCTCCTGACAAAGAGAACGGTAGAGATTTGACAATGACATTCGGTGCCCCAGAGAAATGAATAAATTCCATCATATGAACTAATTCGTTCCTATATAGGGCAGCGACAGAGCGCTGAAATGTCAAGTTGAGAAAGCCCCAAATCTGGTTTGAATATTATGCCCCTGTGATGATGTAGAATGCGAGTCGATGTAGCTGAATATTGGTAACGCGGGTGCCAGACGATTCAGAGAGGCGCCACCGGACCCTCCTGAGCCGGTCGTTGACCCATTTATCTACCCCGATGTTGATTGGGATATCACCACAAACCGAGTCCGTGCTCGCAAAATATAGCAGGTCCTTCGGGGTTAGTTTTCCCAATTCACCGAGCTTTTTCTCGGCCACGTGCGCTAGCAGGCTTGGCAGGGAGTAGGCCCGTCGTTCGCATATGGATAATTCGCATATCGCCCGACACTGTATCTCCCAGAACGCCTCGCTAGCCCTGTAGCGCAGGGTCACTGTTTGAGTCTTTGGCATTCCATAAGCTTTCGATGGCCTCGTAACTATGCACTTCGATCTTCACACACAGTCTTCGAGTCCAAAGTGCCTGAAATTTTCGTTGCCGCGAGCAGAAACTTCATCCGAGTAACGAATTTCATGGTCAAACTGACGAATATTTCGTTCGCATTTATACAGATTTTTGAAGCAAAAATACCCATATCCACGCAAATCAGGTAATAATCGGTCAGCGCTGGCTTGACCAGCATTTGCCACGGTTTCCCTTTCTGAGCGGCTCCCGTTCCGGGCGTCGTTCACAAGATGGGAAAAAATCATGCAAACCATGTCACTGATGAAAGACCGGGAGGGGGCGTTCGGTCGCGATCATCTTCCGCTTCTGGCCGCGGTAACGCTCCTTGCGTTCGTGTTGCTCGCAGGGCCGGCGTTCGCCGGCACCGATACGACCTTCGACACCGCGTTTAACAAATTCACCGCGTTTCTCGAAGGCTCGGGCGGCAAGATCATCACGATCATCTCGCTGGCGCTCGGCCTCGCCGGCATGGCCTCGGGCCGCTTCAGCCTCGGTCAGATCGCTCTTCCCGTCGGCGTCGGCATCGGTGTCGGCACGGGCGTTCCGATCGTCACCTCGGCTGTGACTGCGATCATCTGATGTGGGCGTCCCGGGAGTGCGCCAAGCGCGCTTAACCGGGCAATTGGGGCGGGGCGGTTATGGATCGCTATGTGATTCCCGGGAAGCTGGATGAACCCGAACGGATCGGGCTCTGGACCATGGACGAGTTCGTCGCGATGGCCGGACCCTTTTTTATCGGGATCCTCGCACAGCATATCATCTGGGGCATATGTTTCGGAATCCTGGGTTGGTGGGTCTTGCGAAAGGCAAAAGCAGGCCGTGCTGGTTCGTGGCTCCTCCATATGGCCTATTGGTATCTTCCCAGCGGTGTCATGGGCATCCGGGCCGTCCCGCCTTCATATCTTCGATTGATGGCGGGGTAAGCGATGGAAGCGGGATTCAGCCAGGCGCAGGCGCAGCGCGTTCTCAAACAGCGCAATATGCTCGTGATGGCGAGCGCGGGCCTTGCGATCGTTACCATCTTCTCGCTGATCGCGGCCTCCGAGCGTGATCGGGCGATTGTTCTGCAGCCGGTCCTGACGCGGCAGCTCGAGCTGAGCAGCGCGGGCGTCAGCCGAGAGTATCTGGAACTGGTGACGCGCGACGCGGCCGTGATGATGCTCAATCGCAGTCCGCAGAACCTCGATTACTGGATGGATTCGGTCCTCAAGATCGTTCACCCCTCCGCCTACGGTCGGATCAAGGGCGATTTGCTCAAGATCGTCAACGACCAGCGCGGCTCCAGTGTGTCGCAATATTTCACGATGGAATCGATGCGGGTGGATCCGCAGAGCCTGATGTCGGAGACGACGGGCACGCTCCACACGATGGTCGGCCGTCAAGAGGTTGGCGCGGTCAAGCGCACCTTCCGTTTCGACTGGAATTACACGGGCGTCGAGCTCCGATTGATCGGCTTCGGCATCGTGGTCCCGAACAAGCCGGGTGAAGACGCGCCCATTGGCGCCACTGAACCCGCTCCCCAATGATGGAGATGCTCATGCCTATGGCACTCGGCACCGGCGGCGTGCTGTTTACGTCGCGCCCAATGGATCGGCTCCAGCGCGTTCTCGGCGTGACGATGATCGGCGCGGCTATCCTAACCGCGCAAAGCGCCCGCGCGGACGAGACTGTGATGGTCGAGGACAATTCCCGTGTCGCGTGCGTCGCGTCGGAAAAGGATCTGACGCGCATCAGCCTTATCGGTGACGAGTTCGCGAGCGTGTCGAAGGTACAGCCGACGAACCCGCTGGATGATTTCTCGGTCGTCAACGAGCCGACGCGCGGCGACATCTATTTGTCGGTCCCGGAGGGCTTTCGCCTGAAAGTCCTGTCGTTCTTCGGGACGACGAAGAAGGGCTATGTCTACAAGTTCGGCTGCCGGATCGAGGCGATCGAGGCCCAGCAGATATTCGTGTCGAACCCGCTCGCCTTGGCAAAGGCGGAGGCGGTCACGGAATCAGAAGAGGACGCGCCCGACGCGGACGAGACGGCAGTGCGCCTCATCCAGGCGATGGCGTCGCAGGAAATCGTCCCGGGCTATCGGATGCGTCGCTCCGCTCTTGTCCCCGTCCAGGCCGGCGATCTCACCGTGCAGCTCGTCGCCGAATATGAGGGCCTCGATGTCGTCGGCCGCGTCGTCCGGATCGAGAACAGCTCGCCCGCTCCCGTCGAAATCACTGAGGGGCGGATAGCCCCCGTCGACGCGATCGCGGTGTCGATCGCCAACCCGAAGCTGGCGCCGCGACAGGCGACGTCGGCCTACGTCGTCACCCGGAAGCAAGGGAGCTAATCATGACAGGTCTGGGGTCATTCCTGAAACGCGGTTCGCCGCGCGGTGAGGCGGCCGTAGCGCCGGCAGTTCCCGAAGGCGCGAGCTTGTCGGTCAACGAAGGCGTCGAAAAGCGCCAGCGGATGCTTTTGTTCGGTGTCGGCGGTCTCCTCCTGACCGCAGCGGTCTACTGGTTGTTCTTCACCGGCAATACGGACGAGGGTCCGAATGCGCCGGGCAAGGATCTGGCATCGGAGAATATCAAGGTTTCGACCGACGATCTGGCGGCGCGCAACCTTTCCGAAAAGGAATGGCTGTCGATGTCGGAGAACCGGCTGAACAGCCAGGATAACCAGCTTCGCCGCATGCAAGGGCAGGGCGATCAGCTCGAGCAGATGCAGGCACAGATTGACGCGCTGCGCTCTGAAAATTCCAACATGGCATCGGAAGGTACGCGGGTCCTTTCGGCCTATGACGATGAAAATCGCCAGCTGAAGGAACAGCTCGCGGCGGCGCAAGCGTCGTCGCGGCCCTCCGCTGGCCCGACGGCGCTCTATGGTGCCGGTGGTCCTGCAGCCTATGATGCAGCCGGCGGCGGTGCGATCGCGGGGGCGCAAGCGCGGCGCGAGCTCAAGGTGATCAGTTTCGCGGCGACGCCGGCAGCGACCGGTGGCGGCAGCAAATCTGCGCCGACCAGCAATCTCTTCGCGTCCGACAGCCCCAATTATCTCCCGGCGAATAGCTATGCGAAAGCCCGGGTCATCGTCGGGGTCGATGCAGCGTCGAATGTTCAATCGCAGTCGGATCCGCTTCCGGTGGTCCTCCGTATCGTGGGGCCCGCGCGGTCGGTTGCGCAGAACGGCAAGGTGCTGACGACGCGCATCGATGGGTGTCTGGTCAACGGCGCAGCGCGCGGCGATCTCTCATCCGAGAAAGTCTATGTGAAGCTCGCCAAGATGACCTGCCCGCAACCGGGTGGCCGCTATGCCGAAAGCGAGGTCAAGGGCTTCATCGCGTTCGGCGGCAAGACCGGGGTCCGTGGCCGCGTGGTGAGCCGCGAAGGCAGTTTGACGATGCAAGCATTCTTCGCCGGTCTGGTCGGCGGGATCGGTCGCGGCTTCTCGGCCAACTCGAACAGCTTCCTCTCGGGGACCACGACCGTCGTCAACGGCGAGCGCCAGAAATTGTCGACCGGCGACATCGCCAAGGGCGGTATCGGTGAAGGCGTAAGCCAGGCCGGCGACATGCTCTCCCAATATCTGATCGAGCGCGCTGAACAATATCAGCCCGTCATCGAGATGCCCACCGGCGTTGAAGTCGAGATCGTGTTTCTCGACGGCGCCTTCATTCGCAATTGAGGAAAGGGCTGAACATGAAGCTCAAAGTTGGTTTGGTCGCCGCATTGCTCCTCGGAGGCGCAGCGACCGCAGTCTATGCCGCCGATCGGCTTGAGCCGACCCGCGTTTCGGCGCTCCTCAAGACTCGCCTCCCGAAAACGCAGGTCTCGCAGATCGACTGCGACAAGGTTGCGGGGCTCTGCGAGGTCGTTGCCGGCAAGACATTGTTCTACGTCGACGGGACCGCGCGGTATCTGATCGTCGGCCGCGTCTACGATATGGAGTCGCGTCAGGACCTGACGGCGGCAAAGCTGCTCGAGATGAATCCGGACATGCTGCTCGGTGGTGCGGCGAAAGCTGGTCTCGAGGAGGAAAGCGAAACGCCGGTCCCGCAGATGGCGGCGGCTGGTCCTGCAGGACGGGCGGCCCAGCCGCCGGCTGCCGCGCAGAAGGTAGACCTCTCGAAACTGCCTGCCTCGGGCGCGATCGTCTGGGGTAATCCATCGGGCACGCCCGTCACCATCTTCACCGATCTTCATTGCGGTTTCTGCCGTGCGCTCGCGAACGAGCTCGAGCAAATGAATGTCCGGGTGATCGAACGGCCGATTTCGACCCTCGGGACGCGCGATCTGTCCAATCGCGTCTATTGCGCCAAGGACAAGCCGCGTGCCCTGAGGGCAGCCTATGCAGGCGCGGAAGTGGCCCCGGCGAGCTGCGACACCAGCGGCCTCGATGCGAATGAGAATTTTGCCCGATCGAACGGGTTCAGCGGCACGCCCGTCCTCGTCCGGTCCGATGGAACGGTTCTCGAGGGCTATCGCCCGCGAGCGGTCCTCGAGACCTGGCTGAAGGGAGGCCGGTGATGGCTCCGGTCGATCGATTGGGCGGCGCGATCTTTGTCCTCTTCCTCGCGAGCCAGGTCGGGATGATCATCATCGTCAATTCCTACTTCGCGGAGTTCGGACCCGCTGGCCGCTTTGCTCTCATGTTCGCCTTTTTCAAGGCCTTGGCGATTTGCATGATCCTGTTCGCCAGCATGGCGGGTGGAGCGATGGCGCTGCGGGCCCTTCGGTCGAGGCGCGTTCAGATTTTCGAAATCGGCAACGGAAGGAGCTGACGACATGCGTAGCTTGGGTCTGCTTGCAGGTGCTTGCCTCATTTGCCTCGGCGGGTGTGCCTCGCTGGGGGGCAACGTCAAAGGCAATTTCATTTGCCGTGCGCCCGACGGGATTTGTTCGCCCACATCGAACATCGATGACCAGGCGATCGCCTCGATGACCGGCGGCGTGGCATCGGGTGCGGTTGCCGGTGCAGTAACCGCCGATCCCGCTGCGCCGCGTTCGGCGGGGTCGTTGAAGGTCGTGCTGCCGGCGCGAACCGACCGGTTCGGTCGCTGGCGCGATGAAACGGTCGTGTACGTCGAACCGCAGCTTGCCGGCGCAGCAAGCGACGATCGCCGATTGGCGGCCTCGGTTTCCTCGGCCCCGGCACGCTTGTCGCTGGTCGAGCTCGCGGCGGGCGCGCCCGCGCCCGCCGAGATAGCGAGCGCGTCGGTACCGACGTCGGGCAAGCCGGTTTCAGGCGAAAATTTCCGAGCCGAAGTTGAACGCCGGCTGGCTGCTGGTCGCAAGGGTCCCGAGCCGGTGGCGGTGCCGCCCTCCGAAAGCGAAGCCGCCGCTGCAGCCGCCGACCATGCGGTCGTGTCTGCGCCTGCACTGGCTGCTCAACCCGCTCCGGATGGCCAGTAATGGCGGGGTGGTTCGACAAGCTGCTCGGTGATCTGCTCGGCGGGCCGCGCAAGGTCGACAAGGCCGTCCCGTCGACGTCGATCCCGATGTTCGCCGATTGGCTGCCCTATCGGAGCTTCGACCAGAAGAACGGACTATATTACAACAGCGCATCGCGGGGCTGGATCCTCGAGGTGTCTCCGCTGGTCGGTGCCGACGACAGGACGAGCGAGATCATTTCGCAGTTTCTGTCCGAAGGCATCCCGGACAAGACGTCGATCCAGATCCTGCAATGGATGAGTCCGCGCATCGCGGAACGGATGGTCCAATGGTTCATCCCGCGCCAGATGGCGAAGGGCGTCTATGAGCGGATTGCTCAGCACCGCGCCGATTATCTCGAGGGCGGCGTGTGGTCGAGTCTGTCGGCGGACGCGCCCTTTCATCTCCGTTCGCACCGCGTTTTCGTTTCGCTTGGCGTTCCGGAGGGCGCGAAGGTCAGCGACGAGGAGCTGATCACCCTTCGGGAGTCGATGGCGTCGATGCTTCGCTCGATCGACGTCGAGGCGCAGATTCTCGATCCCGTTGGCCTTCTGAAGCTCGTCGACGATCTGACGTCGCCAACCACAGTGTCGGGGGAAGATGTCGTTGATTACAATCGCTTCGATCCGATCGCGGACCAAGCGGTGCGCCGCGATATGGAGATCGTCACCGATCCCAATCGCATCCTGATCCGAACGGAGCGTTTTCGCGCGCTCGGCGCGCTGCAGGACGGCGTGCCGGACATCGGCGAGATCGTGCCCGATCGCTTCGACATTCGCTGTTACGCGATCCGCAACCTCCCGCCGCGCTGGGCGCCTTGGGACACGGTAAAGCTCATCGGCGATCCCTATTTCGACAAGCTTCGGATGCCCTGTCCGGTGGCGACGATGCTCACCATCACCTATCCCGACGAACAGGCGGCGACGTCGCGCGCGGCGTTCAAGTTCATGCGGACCACCAGCCTCGCGAATTCGCAGAGCGCGAAGTTTACTCCGCAAATCCGCGACCAGTCTCGCGAGTGGGAATATGTCCAGGACCAGCTCCGGCAGGGACAGAAGCTCGTGCGCGTCTTCTACAGCGTGATGAGCGTCTCGCCTTACGGTGAGGGCGATCGGCACGAACGCAATCTCAAGGCGGTCTACAAGGCGGCGGGTTGGGAGCTTCAGGACGAACGCTATTTGCAGATGGCGGGGCTGATCTCGGTCATGCCGCTCACGATGGCCAACGGCCTCGCGAAGGACTTTGAGCGGCTGAAACGCTTCCGCACGATGCTGACCACGACGGTTGCCAATATTGCGCCGCTGCAGGGCGAATATAATGGCGGGCCGATCCCCCATTTGTTGCTCCTAGGTCGCCGCGGTCAGCCCTTCTTCTGGTCGCCATTCGAGAACAGCGCCGGCAACCATAATGTCGCGGTCTTCGGCAAGTCCGGCTCGGGCAAGTCCGTGGCCCTGCAGGAAATCACCTCGGCGCTGGTCGGCGCCGGCGCGAAGGTCATCGTGATCGATGACGGCCGCAGCTTCGAGCATAGCTGCAAGCTGCAGGGTGGCGCATTCGTCGAGTTCACGATGAGCTCTGGTTTCTGCCTCAATCCCTTCTCGATGATCGACGCGGCGGAGGCGGAGCGCGACGAAGATTATCGGCTCGATTGCATCGCCATGCTGAAGGCGATCATCGGTCAGATGGGTCGCCATATCGACCGCCTCAACGATACCGAGCGCGGCCTGATCGACGCCGCGGTCAACGCCGAATGGGAAAAGAATGGCGCCGAAGGTTCGATCGACGGGGTGATCGAAGCCTTGATCGCAAGGCAGCATATCCAGGGCGAAGAGCTCGCGATCGCGATGCGACCATTTTCCAGCGCCGGAACCTATGGCCGCTTCTTCACAGGGCAATCGACCTTGAAGATCGGCGCCGATCTGACCGTGTTCGAGCTCTCGGACCTGTCGGCGCGCGAAGAGCTGCGTTCGGTGGTCCTGACGGCCATCATGTTCCTGTCGAGCCAGGCGATGCGGAAGGATCGCAGCACCCGCAAGGCACTGCTGCTCGACGAGGCTTGGCAGCTCCTAAAGGGCGGGTCGATGGCCGATTTCGTCGAGACCTACGCCCGAACCTGCCGCAAATATGGCGCGTCGCTCATCACCGCCACCCAATCGCTCAACGACTATTACAAGTCGGAAGGATCGATCGCGGCGCTCGAGAACAGCGACTGGTTCCTGATCCTTCAGCAGAAGCCCGAGACCATCGCGGACTTCAAGAAGCTCGACCGCTTCGACATGAATGATGCGGTCGAAGCGATGATGCGGTCGCTGAAACGAAATGGCACCGAATATTCGGACGTGCTCATCAAGGGGCCCGAGATGCTCGCGATGGGCCGTCTGGTGCTCGATCCCTATTCGGCGACGCTCTATTCCTCGAGCCCTCAGGTCTTCGCCGCGATCGACGCGAAGACCGCCGCCGGCATGAGCATGGCGGAGGCGATCGAGGAAGTCGCCTTCCCCGGATCGGTGCAGGAACAGCGGGGCGTCCGCGCCGATTATGCGGAAGCTGCAGAATGACGGCGCTGGCAACCTCGCGGATGCGGAAGCCCGCTATCGCGCCTCGGCGGTTGTTCCAGGACATCGCCTATTCGCTCGTTTCGGTCAGTTGCTGGCTGGCGATCAATTGCCTTGCTGCTGCAGGGGTGATGCTCGGTTTCTTCGCCTTGATGGCCAATCTCAGCGTCGACCAGTTTTTCGCCGAAACGGCCAATCTCTCCAATCACTATCTCGCGGCCGACAGCGAGCGCCGCTCCGAATTCTCCGAGATCCTTTTGTATCTCTTCGGCGGTCTGGTGCTGTTCTTCTGCATCACGCGGCGCGCTGCGCTGCTCTCGGGCACCGCAACATCCAAGGGGGACATGTCCAATGACTGAGCAACTGGCTTTGACCATCGGCGGGGAACCGCTCGTTCCTCCGACTGAGGCCGCGGCGGCGCCCCCTTCCCGTCGCCGCGGTTTCGCCGGCTTCTCATGGGGGCAAATTGCGGGCGGCACCGCCCTTGTCGCGGCACTGCTCTGGGGTGGATGGGCCACGCGCGAGCTCATGATCCTGAAGGAACGACGGATCGTGTCGATCAGCCTCGCCGGGATGGCGAATGATTTCATCATGGCGGAGGCCCGATCGGGCGCGAGCCCCGAGCAGGTTGATTCCGATACGCGCCATTTCATGGCCGCCATGCAGCGCACCCTTCAGGAGCGCGCGGCCGCCGGCGAGACGATCGTCGTGAGCGAGGCAGTTGTAGCGGCCTCGATGCCCGACATCACACCGGAGATCCGCGCGGCGGTCGGCGAGTTCATCAAGCGCAACCCGCCGCCGCGCGTAGCGACCGCTGCGCCGGCGCCTGCACCGGCGATGCCCGGAATGATGCCGACAGCGCCGGTGCAGGCGCCGCCAGCGGCGAATCCGGTGTTCGGTGGCGGCGGTCTGCTGCCCGGCGGCGGGCAGTGAGATCATGGGACGCATTCGCTCGCCCATGCTGCGAAATTCGCTGTTTGCTGTCGGCCTGGTAGCAGGAACGAGCGCGTGGTTGTCGCTCGACGCCTACGCGCAGAGCCATGGGTTCTTCATTAATCGTTCGCCCTCCTTGCCGAACTGGGCCTATTATTTCGAGCGCGGGAAGGCTGTGAAGCGCGGCGAAGTGGCGTTTTTTGCGCCGCCGTCCAATGCCCTCGTCCATGCCCATTTTGGAGCCGAGCCGCCCGTGTTCGGCAAGATCGTTTATGGTCTGCCCGGTGATATTGTGACGCATCGCGGAGCGGATGTGGTTGTGAGCTGGGCCGCCGGCGCCGGCAACGAAGCTCCGTCGGAACAGCTGGTCGCAAAGCTCAAGCCCGTGTCGTCTGCCGGCGAAGAACTGGAGCCCGGGCCGACAGGCGTGATCCCGAACGACTGCTATTATATGGGTAGTCCCCATCCTGACGGATTTGACAGCCGTTATGCTGCAATCGGGTTTGTCTGCGCCAGGCAGATTGTCGGCGTATCGAAGTGGTCGTTGCTGTGAACCGCGTGGCTCTTTCGTTCGTCGTGGCAATGGCGATCATCGGCATGGCGCCGATCGCCAGCGCCAAGGATTATGGTCAGCAGGGCGCCGTATTCCGGATCTCCGAGCCGGATCTTCTGCGGACTATCGAGCAGAAGCTTCGAACGCTGGAAGCAAGCGGCGGCATCGAGCGGATGAATGCCGAGTTGACCCGCAAAACCGAAGCCGGTGTTCGTCGGCCACGCCCCGTCGCCGGTATAAGCCTCGCGGTGCGCGATCGGAGCTGGATCTTCGATCCGGCGATGCGCGTTGAACAGGACATTCTCGATCACAAGGGCAATGTGATCGCCCGCGCGGGCCAGCGGGTGAATCCGCTCGATTTCGTGACCGTGCGCCAGAAGCTCGTCTTCATCGACGGCGACGACAAGGATCAAATGAGCTGGGCCTTGCGCCGGTTCGATGATCAGTCCGCGAAGCTCATCATGGTGAAGGGCGCTCCGCTCGACGCGATGACCTTGCATCAGCGCCGCTTCTATTTCGACCAGGGCGGATTTCTTGTCGGGCGGTTCGGGATCCGCGCGGTGCCGGCGGTCGTGGAACCGAATGGCAGGACGATGAAGGTTTCCGAAATTCCGCTCGGGGTCGGGCGGAAATGATCGGCCTTATTCGCACCTCGCTCCGGTCGGGCCTGCGGCGACTTCGGTCGGCCGCGTTCATGACGCTCGCGGCCGCTGGTGTGGCAATGGCGGCGCCGGCTATTGCCAGCGCTGCCGGCATCGATGGCACGCCAGGGAAGTGCACGGGCAAGTTCGTGAACCCCGTGACCGACGTGTGCTGGTCTTGCCTCTTTCCCCTTTCGGTTGGCGGGCTGAAGATTTTTCCGTCCGATCGGCCCGACACCGACAATCCCGATCTGCCGATCTGCGCTTGCGGCTCGCCGCTTCCGCGCATCGGCGTTGCGATGGGTTTTTGGGAGCCGGTGAGGCTCGCGGACGTCACAATGAAGCCGTGGTGCTTCGCCAGCCTCGGCGGCAAGAAGATCTCGCCGGGATTCAACATTGGGCACGGCCGCGCGGCCGATAGTGTCGACGGTCACGATCGCGGCGCGAAATGGCATGTCCATTGGTACGTCTATCCGCTCCTCTACTGGATGGAGATTTTGACGGACATGGCCTGCCTCGAGCAGTCGTCGTTCGACATCGCCTATGTCACTGAAATCGACCCGCTCTGGCAGGATGATACGCTGACAGCGCTGATCAATCCGGAAGTGGCGCTCTTCGCCAATCCGCTCGCGCAGACGGCGTGCGCGGCGGACTGCGGTGCCGCCACCGGCAAGCTGCCGCTCGATCCGCTCTTCTGGTGCGCGGGCTGCCTAGGGCCAATGTACCCGATGAACGGAAACATCTCGGGGCACATCGGCCACGTCCAGTCGAGCCGGCTGGCCCTCTCGCGCTTCGCCTTCAAGCTTCACCGGCAAGGCATTGCCTGGGGCACGATGGGCAAGAAAGGCCTCTGCGGCAAATACATCATGCCGATCATGAAGAAGCAGCAATATCGCTTCCAGGCCACGGTGCCGTCGCCGATGGTCAAGGGCCGCTGGGCGTGCCCGCCGATCGGCGCCTCCGACATGAAGCCGGGTTCCGGCAACACCTATCCCGCCGTTGGCGAAGACATGGGCTATCTCGTGTGGAGGAAGCGAAATTGCTGCGTCCTTTGAAAAACCTTTCCAGAAAAGGGAAATTTGTTTCCGCGGCCGTGCTGCTGGCGGCTTGCGGCGGCAGCATCGCGCTGGCGCAGAATGTCGATGGCCTCGATATTCAGCATATCCTGAGCCGCGGTGAAGCGGCCGATCCCGACGCGGAGGCGCTCATCCGCGAAGTGGCGCGCCGGGGTGATGAAATGCGCGCCGATGCGCGCGAGGCGGCCGACGGCGGGAACCGCAACCTCAGCGAGAATAAGGCTGTGCTCGGGGGAGCGCCAACCGGGGCGATAGATTTCGACGAGATGCTGGCCGCCTCCAAAGAGCTTGAGGCCAGCGACAAGGGCGCGCCTCAGCTCATCGTTTTCGCATCGCTGTCGATGCCGGAGCAAAGCCTGAAGCAGCTCATTCGCGATACGGCGAAAGCAGGCGGCACTGTCGTGTTTAATGGTTTCCCCGGGAATTCCATGAAGGCGTTTCAACAGGGGATCATGAAGGTTGTCGACAACCAGGATGCTTACGGCAGCATCGGCATCGATCCGCGATTGTTTCGCGCATTCGACGTGACGGCGGTGCCGGCGATCGTCGTCGTGACATCGGAATTCGAACTTTGTGACGGGTTCAACTGCCGGACGTCCGTGCCGCCCTATGATCGGATGAGCGGCAATGTGCCGCTCGAATATGCACTCGAGACATTCGTCGACGGTCGTGGCCCCGGTTCGGCGATCGCGGGCCAAGCGCTGGCGCGCCTGAAAAAAGGGCAGGGGTCATGATCGACGCCAGCTCTGGACCAGCAACTTCGATCGAACCTGAAGGCGTCGCTGGCGCCGGCGTTCGGCGCTTGGGCCGTTCACTCGTCGCGATCGTCGCGGCGGTCGCCATGGTGGTCGGTCCTATCCCGGTTGTTCAGGCGCAAACATCGCAGCCATCCGGAGAGATTTCGGCTGCCGGCAAGGATGGCGAAGCGTTCGCCAAATCAGGGAAAGAGGGAGCCGCCTCGATTCCCGATCAGGAAGTCACCGGCGACGTCATTCCGGGCTATTCGACGGCGCCGAGCGATCTTTCGAGCCTTTTCGGCACCGACGATGGGGCGCTCAATTCCGCGGGCGGCAATGCGGTCGGTAACGAAGCCTGGGAATTCATGATGGGCGCGGACGCCAATCGCGCGACCGTTGATCCTTCGTCGTTCGAAGACATCATGAAGAAGGGCGAGGAGATCAATCAGAACGCCGGGAGCTCCGAGCTCGGCGAGAACATCAGCAACACGCCTGGCACTTGCGAGGAAGTAAAGGTTGGTGAGAAGCAGGACTATTATGACGCGACGTGCGACGTTGGCGTCACCGTCACGACGCCCGATCGCGTCGAGGAGCTGAGCTGCCCCGATGGCTATACCCTTGTCGGTCGGACCTGCACGAAGACGCTGACCCAGCCTGCGGACGTTACCTATACGTGCCCCGACGGCGGTGTGCTGCAGGGAACGACATGCGTCGTGACTCAGCCCGCTTCGGTATCCAGCCACAGTTGCCCCGCCGGGTTCACCCTGCAGGGCACGAACTGCACGCGCACGACGACTGAGCCCGCGGTGATTACCGGCTATAGCTGCCCGGCTGACTATATGCTCGAAGGCGATCGCTGCGTGCGGACGCTCGAGCAGTCGGCGACGCCGAACTATAACTGCCCCACCGGTTACGTCCTTGAAGGGACAACCTGTCGCTCGAAATCGACCTATGC
Organism: Sphingopyxis sp. LC363; assembly: GCF_000756385.1. Taxonomy (GTDB): domain Bacteria; phylum Pseudomonadota; class Alphaproteobacteria; order Sphingomonadales; family Sphingomonadaceae; genus Sphingopyxis. The sequence continues at coordinate 68,508 of NZ_JNFC01000009.1, read as the reverse complement.
CGCCACGGCAAGCTATAGCTGTCCCGCCGGGTATAATCTTTCGGGCACCACCTGTTCGCGCACGCTCTCGCAGCCGGCTGACGTCGATTATACCTGCCCTGCCGGTTACGATCTGAATGGCACGACCTGCACCCAGACCGGGACCTATACGGCGATTCCGAATTATAGCTGTCCATCAGGCTATACCCTCGTCGGAACGACTTGCACGGCAACCGGAAGCTATGGCGCGACACCCAATTATAGCTGTCCGAACGGCGGTACGCTGCAGGGCACCGAATGCGTTACCTCCGGGAGCTATGCCGCAACAGCGAGCTATAGCTGCCCGAACGGGGGTACGCCGAACGGCACCAACTGCATGACGACGACTCAGACGCCGGGGACGCCGGTCTATCAGTGCAGTGGCTGGGCGTTGCCGATGGATCTCTATACCTTCGAAAATGCGCCCTACTGCGGCTTCGCCAAGACGGGCAAGACCTGCCCGACTACCTGGACCGGCTTCTATAAGGAAGGAAAAGCGCAGGGTTACAGCGGGACGAAGTGCTTCTTCCACCCGAAGGTCAATTATACCTGCCCTGGCGCTTATGTCGTCGAGGGATCGATGTGCACGATGGTGACCGCGACGCCGGGGACCGTAAGCTATAGCTGTCCGAACGGAGGGACGCTTAACGGCACGCAGTGCCAGACGAGCTCGAGCAGCCCAGCGACGGTCACTTACAGCTGTCCGAGTGGCGGCACGCTCGCCGGAAGCATCTGTAATACGAGCAGCTCGCTGCCGGCGACGGTCACGCATACTTGCCCGAGTGGCGGCACGCTCAACGGTACGACGTGCACGATCGTCACGTCGACGTCTGCTACCCCGGTCTATTATTGCCCGTCTGGCTATAATCTTTCGGGAACGACGTGCTCGCGGACCGATGAGACGAGCGCGCCGGTTACCTATAGCTGCCCCAATGGCGGCTCGCTGTCCGGTTCGGTTTGCACGATCGACCTCGCGCAGCCTGCGGAGGTGACATATAGCTGTCCGACCGGATGGGAAGTTCAGGGGGACAAGTGCAAGTCGGTCCTCTCGCAGCCGGCGACGCCGATCTATTCCTGCCCGTCTGGGTACAGCCTCAGCGGCAACATGTGCAGCAAGACGGAAACGCAGCCTGCGACCCCGAATTATAGCTGCCCGACCGACTTCACCCTTTCGGGCACGACCTGCACCAAGACCTATCCGGCGCAGCCCAACTATAGCTGCCCGGCGAATTACACGCTGTCGGGTACGACCTGTTCAATGACCCTCTCGCTGCCGGCGAGGGTCACGATGGTCTGCCCGCCCGGCGCCACCGAACAGAATGGCACCTGCTACGGCGAGAGCGCGGGGCAGAGCGAGTGCGCCGAGCTCGAGTCAAATCCCAAATGCAGTCACGTGCGGGACACGTGCCTTGATGAGGAGCCGAACGGCCCCTGCAAGGTCACCGAGCGCACCTTCAAATGCCCGATTCCGAATTCTCCGCCGACCGATGTGAAGGAATATGTCTGCGGCGGGTCGATGTATTGCATCAACGGGAGCTGCAGCGAGATCGAGGAGGAAGCCTCGAACGAATTCAAGGATGCGCTCGTTGCGATGGGCGCGATCGATCAGGTCGGCAAGGAATTCGATCCCGATACGATGGGGCTTTTCAAGGGCACGCGCGAGACGTGTCACAAGCCCGTATTCGGTTTGGTCAACTGCTGCGCTGGTAAGGTGTCGGGCCTGTTCTCCGGCGGCGTCGCCGCGGCGGCCGCCTGGGCGGGGCTCAGTGGCGGACCTGCAGCGCTCGCAGGCGTCGCCACCCAGTTTCTCACCACGTTCCTTTGCTCGAATGAAGAAAAGCAGCTCGACGTAAAGGATCGCCTCGGTCTTTGCGTCTCGATCGGCAGCTATTGTTCATCGAGCTTCCTCGGCGTCTGCCAGACGAAGCGGAAGGCCTATTGTTGCTTTGAATCGAAGTTGACGCGGATCCTGCAGGAGCAGGGGCGGCCGCAAATCAACAAGCCGTGGGGGAAGCCCAAGGAAGGACAATGCGCCGGTTTCACGGTCGACGAATTCTCGCGCCTCGACCTCAGCAAGATGGATTTCTCCGACATCTATGCGGACTTCCTCGAAGCCGTGAAGCTTCCCGATGAAGCGCAGATGGCGAGCGACATCCAGGCGAAGATCGATGCCTATTATAAGCAGCATGGACCGGGAGGAAATTGACGAGATGATTCCATCCCGACGGCTTTCGGTCCTCGTCAGAGCGGTGGATCACATAGGCGAGGAGCGCGAGGTTCAGACAACCCCGCTCGGGCGCGAAGTTCTCGAAATGCACAAATCGTCGCTCGCCAAGGCGGCGCTGCGATCGCGGCAAAGCAGCCTTTCAAAACGGAGAAGAATGATGAAGACGGCGATCCGTAGCGCGATTGCTCTTGCCGGCGCACTGCTCGTCGTTTCCGGCGTACCTATTCGAGCACAATCTTCGGTCGAAGATCGCTCTCCTGATGCGACTAGGCCCTCTCCCAGCCAAGACTTCTACTGCGGCGCCCGCAAACTCGGAACTTGGTTCTATTGCGACAAACCGAAACCGCGACCCAATCCGAATGCCCCGCCGCCGCCGTCGACAGCCGCGAGCGAACGGCTGGCTGCGATCGCCAAGGAGCTCGACGAGCTGAAGGCGCGGGCAATCCTCGAGCCGTCGGAAGTGAATGTGACAGCCTATATTCGTTTCCAGCGCGAGCAGCTCGATCGGGCCTCGATGTTCTCCGATGTCTGGCAGCGGTCGATGTGGCAGAACCCAGAGCTCGACTATACGCTTCAGCGTCCCGTTTCGACGCTCGCCAAGCGCGCCTGGATCGACAATCGCAAGGCTGAACAGGAGCAGGCGCTCCGGAATCTCTCGAAACGCTACGGGATCTTCTATTTCTACGCGCAGAGCTGTGGCGCGTGCGAGATCTTTGCACCCATTCTGAAATCGCTTTCGATGAACAGCGGCTTCAATGTCGTTGCCGTCTCGATGGACGGCGGACCGAACCGCGAATTCCCGAATTACGTCGTCGACGTCGGGCAGCACGCCAAGATGGGCCTCACCACCAAGGCCACCCCGACGCTGGTGCTCTATGACACCGTGACTCGTCGCCCGATACCGATCGGCACCGGCATCTTGTCGGCCGACGAAATCACCGAACGCATTTTCATGCTCACGAGCACCAAAGTGGGGAGCGACTTCTGATGGTCGACATCAAATTCATCGCGCGGATCCGCGTGGCCGTTTCCCGGATCGGGATTGGCATCATTGCGCTTTCCGTAGCCGCGGCGCCGGCACAGGCGGGCGTTGGCGACGAGATGAGCGACTTCTTCAACGATATGGGCGCGTCGGCTAATGCTACCGGGGCGACGGCCTATCAGGGCCAGTCCGCGGGCTATTACTCGCTCGGCTCCGTATGGGCCCGGTTCCCGCAAAAGAGCGTCTATCCCGCCAACATCCAGCTTCCGAAAGTCCGTGCTGGCTGCGGCGGCATCGACATCTTCTCGGGCTCCTTCTCCTTCATCAACATGTCGGAATTCGTCGCCAACCTGAAGGCGATCGCGAATAACGCCATCGGCTTTGCCTTCAAGCTCGCAATCGACAGCATCAGTCCGCAAATCGGCGGCGTGATCGACCAGATGCAGGACATCGCCAACAAAGTGAACCAGTTCAACATGCAGAGCTGCGAGGCAGCCGCCGCGGCCGTCGGCGCCGTATGGCCGAAGGTCGACGCGGCGGAGGATCGAATTTGCCAGTCGATCGGCACGTCTGCAGGGCGCTTCTCCGACTGGGCAAAGTCGCGTCGCGGATGCGGTAATGGCGGCGAGCGATCGTCGACGATCAATTCGAATACCGACCTGGCGCTTGCGGCAATGACCCCGGGCCCGAAAAACTACGCCTGGGACATGATCAAGCAATCGCCGCTTGAAAGCTCGGATCGGCAGATGCGCGAGCTCGTCATGACGCTTACGGGCACGATCGTCGTGGGCAAGCGTCCATCGGACAACGACCCGCTCCCGATCATCTATAGGGGGGAGGGCGATCCCGCGATCCTCGATGCGCTGCTTGACGGCGACAAGGAGATCGACGTCCTCGGCTGTGACGAAACCGACAAGTGCCTCAATCCGGGCAAGCGGACGATCCCGGCGCTTGGGGCTACGGCATTGCGGCCTCGTGTTGCAATGTTGATCCAGTCGATGAGCGACAAGGTGCGGAGCAATGCGGCACTGACGACCGAAGAGAAGAACCTCCTCGGCGTTGCCAGCATCCCGCTTTACAAGGTTGTTGCCGTACAGGCGGCCTCGGGCTTCAACCTGTCGCCGGGCGAGCTCAACTCGCTCGCCGAAGTCACCGCGATCGACCTGCTCAACTCGATCGTCCAGCGGATGCTCGATCAGGTGGCCTCGGGCCAGTCGAACAACAGCAATCAAGCCGATTCCGAAAATTTGCGCCAGTTCAACGAACAGCTTGCGCGCGTGCGCCAGCGGCTGTTCGAGCGCGAAAGCACGGTGAACCAGCGCGTGACGCGGACCTTTGAGATCGTCGATCGCGCGATGATGATCGAAAGCACCCTGCAGACGCGCATGGCGCCGGGGATGGCGGCATCCCTGAATTTCTCCCGCGCTTTGTCGGCGCAAGGTTTGCGGCCCTGATTCCGGGCTGAAGGAGCGCGTGCGATGATCGAGGTGTTCACGGTCGGGGGCGGGGAGTATCTCGTCAACGTCTTCAACGCGGTGGCGTCGTGGTCAGGCTCCGGTGGTTACCGTGGCCTCATTCGCGTTGTCATGGTCATGGCGTTCACCTGGGCGCTCCTCGTCACGGCGTGGAATATGGATCCGCGGGCGCTCCTCAAATGGTTCATGCAGGCGACCCTGATGTATTTGGTCGTCATGGTGCCCACGATCTCGGTAAAAGTTACCGATCGCACCAACCCAGGCGTGACGGCGGCGGTCGTCGACAATGTTCCGGTCGGCCTCGGCCTGGTCGCCGGCTTCACCAGCCAGATCGGCGATTATCTCACGCGAGCCGCCGAGACCGTGTTCGCCATGCCCCAAGTGCTCAATTATTCGACCGGAGGCATGATCTATGGCGCGAAGTTGCTCGATGCTACGCAGGGCCTGAGGATCGACGATCCGGTCTATGCGACCAACCTGAACGAGCATTTCAAGCAGTGCGTCTTTTATGACATCCTGCTCGGCCGCAAAACCTATGACGACACCCTGAAGTCCTCGGATCTGCTCACTGCGATGGGGCCGGGGTCGGTCGCGCTTTCGCAGCAGTATATCTATCCCGATGGCACATCGGGCATCGTCACCTGCGAGACGGCCTACAATTTCATTCGCAATGGCTGGAGCAACTACTACGCCATCGCAGCTCCCAAAATTGCAGCTCAGTTCTTCCCCGGCATTCCGGTTGCGCAAGCGTCGACCCGCCTGAACAACGACATCAGTAATATGAACGCCGCAGGAATGGGCTCGAGCAGCGGTCAGCTCGTTCGGCAGGCGATGTTCATCAATGCGCTGACGGAGGCGCGCGACAGCTTTGCTAGCGGATCCGCGCAGGGTTCGATCGATGCGTTCGCGCAGACTCGCGCGGACATTCAGACCCGCAATACCTATTCGACGATCGCGTCGGGCGCGATGAAATGGGTTCCCTTGCTGAACATCGTTCTGACGGTCGTTTTCTACTCGCTCTTCCCAATCCTGTTCCTGCTGATGCTGCTGCCCACCAACGGCATGACCGTTGCCAAAGGCTATATCACGGGCTTCTTCTATCTGGCTGCCTGGGGGCCGCTGTTCGTCATTTTGAACATGATCTTCATGTCGCGTTGGCAGGATTCTCTTGCATCGTGGGGCGCGAATGGTGGGATGACGGCCGCCAACTTCTCCGGCATCTCGGCTGTCAACCAGGACGTCGGCGCGCTCGCCGGCTATATGATCATGTCCGTGCCGTTCATCGCTGCCGGCATGGCGAAAGGCGCAATGGCGATCGCGTCGCATTCCGCGAGCTTTCTCTCGCCAAGCCAGAATGCGGCTGAGCAGGCCGCGGCCGAAGCGACCACGGGCAATTATTCGTACGGCAACGCTTCGCTGATGAACCGGCAAGTCAACACGCTGCAGCGGGACCAGTACACGACAGCCCCGAGCTTCAGCACTGGCGCCGCGACCATCCAGCAGCGCGCCGGGGATGGCGCGTTCATGCGTTATAACGAAGATGGAAGTTTCGCTTACGACACTAGTCAGGGCATTTCGAACCTTGGCTTCGCGATCTCGGCGAGCAAGGATTATGGGTCGCAGCTGCAGAAGGGGCTTAGCCAAGGGTCGGGTGTCGTCGAGCAGAAGCGCGTTGCGGCGAACGATAGCTGGGCGACGACGCGCACGGAATCGGCGCGGCTGTTCGACACGGCGCAGACGTCGGCGAGCTCAACAACCGAAGAAGGTCGCTCGCTGCAGTCGTCGATCGCTCAGGTCCAAGATCTTTCGTCACAGTGGTCGAATACGCTTCAGACCCAATTTGGCATGACGAAAAGCGAAGCGGATAAATTGGCTCGTGATACGGTGTTGACCGGAAGGGCGGGAGTTGGTGCGTCGGGTGCGGTAAGTGGAAAACGCGGGCCGCTCTCAGGTCAAGTCGATGGGAAGATCGGCATCGACGGCAATTCGAGCGACAGAAGGAACACAGAACAGGGCGTTTCAACTCAGAACGCAAACACTGACGCCTATCAGTGGCTTGAAAGGGAATCGAATTCGGAGGCTGCTCGGCAAGCGCGCGAGAGCTTCTATCGTGCAACCACGTCGTCGACCGACAGTCAGGTCCGTGGTCTGGGGCAGGAAGTATCGCAGGATCTGAGGCACTCACAAAGCCTCAGCGAGGAAGCTTCGCGCGCGGAAGAACGGTATCAGCGTTGGTCGAGCGAATTCTCGCAGTTCGAGCGCGACGGCTATGCCTTGAACAAGAATTTGAGCCAGGAATTCGTCCGCTATGCTCAAACTGCAATGATGGACCCGCAAAATCGTCATCTCGATCAGAGCTATCACCCGGGCCTGGTCAACATGACGACGACGCAGGCGATGACGCAAGACGCTTTGCTGAAGCAGTTCATGGACGATCGCGTTGATCAGATGCACCGCGACCTCGGCGTGGTTCCGGACGCTCCTGCCGGCACGATTGTGGGACCCTCGTTCTCTACCGCCGACGACATACGCGCGATCGGCGCTGCCGGTATGGCCGAGATCGCAGCGCGCGGCCCTGCGGTCGATGTTTCCGGTACGGCACGTGACGTAGCGCTCGAGGATAATGTGAGCGGTCGACTCGATGGGAGCGTCGCGCGCCTCGATGAATATGGTCACGGCATGAGGGCAACCTTGCTCGGCGATCGGCGGCAGGCAGACAGCCTGGGTGCAACGGCGGAGGCTCGGAACGATTCGTGGGTCATCCGCACCATGCCAGGCGTGGCGTCGGCGATGAGGGCGCTCGGGCTCGATAACGCGGCGGACGCGCCTCTCGGCGGGCACCGGGTAAATCTGGGAGGAGTAGCCGCCGCCGCCGGCCTCGGCGTTAAGGGCGGGGCAAATCTCAATTCAATGGACTCGAGCATGGCGCCGGCGTTGACCGCCGCTGCTGCCTCGGCTCACGCGCTCGGGTTGCCGCAGCGCATCGTAACGTCTGCCCGCGACAGTCAGCATTCTCGCGGTAGTTTGCATCCCGAAGGGAAGGGGCTTGATCTGCGCGGGAATGACATCAGCATTGCGCAGGGCCGCCAGTGGGCTCGCGATGTTCGCGAACGCCTCGGACCGGACTATGACGTCAATTTTGAGACGTTCCGCGACAATCCGGCGAACAATCATCTTCACATCGAACATGATCCAAAGCCGCGTGGCGGGAAGGGTCGCAAGCGCTGACGCCCGCGGCCAGCGGAATTAACCGCTGGCCGTGGTCAATGTGTTCCGAAGACAAGGATGAACCCGAAATAGGCGGCAACTACCGCCAGCCCGGCATACAAGAGGCGCGCACCCCAAGGCCCAAGCTCCTTCATGTCGCCACGGTTCTTGGTTAGTCGTGCGAGTCCATCCTCCGCTGCTGACGAAACGTACAGCGGGTGCGACGGATCGTAGAGTCGCCTCGCGAAATTGTCGTCGTCATTCATGGGCCAATCCTTCGATGCGAACATACAGGAAACACCCAAGAACGGCAAGTTTCTGCATGTTTTGCGGTTACAGATAAGCTCCGACGCAGCGGAATTTGAGCCGGGTTTGCCCAGGAAAGCCGCCATTCTTGTTTTGATAACAGCTCAGAGCTATATAGGAGCAACGATCCAGAGAGGGTCGCGTTAAGAGTCGGATGATGGCAAACGCTGTAACTCAAGTGCTTACTACGGTGAACGCCCCTTACGGGGCGGCTGTTTCTGCACATCAGCTTGCCGCTATGATCGTCGATTCCGATAGCGCGATTAGCTTTAATGCGCCAGTTTTCGCATTCTTCTCCGAAGTTCCGCTTCAGGTCCAGAAGCAGTTCATGTGGGCCATGAATGTGGATGAGCAACTAGCGAGCCAAGTCGCTGAGCAAGTCTCCCAGCTTTCGGGTTACGCATTGCCGCTGGCGGCCTGACGCCGTGCCCGAGAAGCGGCCAAGCGAATGGCCGGCCCTTTTCGATCTCGCAATCGATATCCTGAAGCACTTCAACGAAGCGAACGGCTTTTCACCCAGTTGGAGTTTTGGCGGCGGGACTGCGCTCATGCTGCAGATCGACCATCGGGAGAGTCACGACATCGATCTGTTTCTGGACGATCCACAATATTTACCGTTTTTGAACCCGGAAACACAGGGTATCAAACTCGAACGGGCTCCCGATAGCTATCAGGCCGGCACGGATGTCTTAAAGCTCGCATATGAGGAGTTGGGCGAAATCGACTTCATTTGCTGCGACAATATCCTGCTCGACCCGACCGCAGCGACCGATGTACGAGGTCACGCTGTCGCGCTTGAAACTCCGGCAGAAATTATTGCAAAAAAGGTGTTCTATCGCGGTTGGAGTCTCCAACCGCGAGACATGTTCGATCTCGCCGCGGTCGCTGAGCATTTTGGGTCCGACTACGTGCTATCGGCCCTCAAGCAATGCCCGCCTGACAAATGCAAGACTGCGCTGGAAGTCATCGACAAGACCAACCCGGCCTATGTCGAAGGGATCATCGGGCAGCTCATGCTGCGCGAACACACGCGCAGCCTCGTCGCGCATTCAAGGGATATCAGCCGAAACCTGATTGAGCTTGCAATCACCAACTGACCTCACTTCGGGCTAGCACTACCTTTTGGCCGCACCGTCGCGCTCGATATCGTTCCGCAACGGCGCAAATCTTCATGGCGCTGCGATCCAAATTCGATATGTCGAGGCAGCGTCTGGGGGCGCTACGCCAGATTACACAGTCTCGATCTAACTTCCGGAAAACGGCGCGCGAGACGTCTTATACGATAAGGGGGACCAAGTCTTGGAGCCCTCAATAGGGGGAAATTTTGGACCTATTACCGCAGTGGACGGAGAAGGCTGACAAGCGCGGCCTAGACCCCCTAGGCATCCAAAATAGCGGCGTGCTGCTCTACCAAGCCCTTTTGCCGGGTATCAGCAATGTTACCCTCAGAATGCGCTATTACTGCTATTATTGCTGGGTCAGCGAAACCTATGCGCGTAGCGGAGCGTCCGACGATTTCGAGGCATGGCGAACCTGGCTCCGCAAAGCTGAGGCGCTCTACGCCCTCGTCGCCGCATATGCCGAAGAGACGGGTGTCGGCGGAACGGAATGGGCAAATGGCCGGCTCGCCGTAGACAAGAAGGTCATCGACTTCGCCGCCGCCGCTTCAACCGATCGATCGCAGAAGCTATATTTGCGCCAAGCGCTTGGCGTCTTCGGAGGCGCATATTTTTCCCAGATGGAAGAGATGGGGCTCTTCACCTACAATAAGCATGGCATCCAAGTCGCCACACGCGAACTCGGCAAGCGAGCCGCGACCCTATTCGCCGATGCGATCGGCCCAGACGTCGCAAAGCTGCTCAGGAAGAAGATCGCCGACGCCAGCGTGAGTGCTCGCGAACTCGAGCGCCTTAGCCCAATTGCTCCGTCCGAAATCGACGAAGACGGCGCCGAGCGCGAATTTTACGAAATGCTCCTTTTCGCCGAAGGTGACACTGCCTCGGAGAACGCGCACAGTCGAAGCGCATCGCTGCGGCTCGTCCTCCATACAGCGCGCGCCATCGAAGCGGCTCCCGGACCGGAAGATGTCCGATGGCACCTCTTCGATGTGCCCGCGGATCCTCTGCCCGCCGAGCTTGAGGCTCAACGACTGAACTGGGAAGTCTACAACTGTCAGGACCTGATGCAGGTGGCGGCCGCGTCCCTGCTGGCTTGGGCCCTCTCGCTGCTCAATTCCGCCGACGGCGGATTGCCGATTCTCGAAATCCGCGCGCAAGTCGTCGACGAGCTCACGTCGCAATCCGAGCTGGGATTCGCCGGATCATGGCGTGAATTCCGGTCTAGGAATGTCCGCGAGACCTACGACTTTAGAGAGACCTGGAACCAGATTACAAACTGGCGCGGCGCCCCTGATGAGAAGGCGATGGCGGCCGTTCAGCTCATGGCGGCGCTCCATCAACGGACCTTGGACCGTCCCGATCTCGCTGACCGGATCAATCGAGGCTTTCCTCTCCGCGGCATGGCGCATTCTCTGCGCACCGAGCTAAACTGGCTGGCCTCGGAGGAAGATCAGACCGTCATCGAGAAGATCGCCGACTATATGATCGAACGTGTAGTTCGACGTCATAGCTGGGTTGCGATGCAGAAGCTGCGCCGGCAGCGAGATTATACCTTCCTGTTCGAGGTACGGGACGGCCGACTGATCTATCTCAAAAACTATCAGCCGGTCGCGACGACACCTCGCCTTATGCCTGCGATCCAGTTTCTTGAAGACATTCACCTCTTGAATGAAGATGGTCCGACTTCGCGCGCGCTTCCCTTGCTGGAGGCAGCCGCATGAAACTACCTGAACGGTTGGGCCGTCGACCCCGCAAGCCTTTTCATAGTGCCATCACAACCACATTCGCGGTCGAATTCGCGGCGGTTGAAGAAATCCTGCTGCCGCAGCTTAGGGCCAGCGGCGCCAACAATCTTCTCTTGGTGGCCGACGATCGCATGGCGGCTATGGCGCTTACCGACGGCTCGAGATTGCCCGTCGCGCTCGGCCGCGATTACGCACTCCATAGCCCACCAGCGAGTGACGGCATCTTCCACCCGAAGATCATTCTGCAACTCGGTCGCGAAACGGGAAGGGCATTTGTCAGCTCGGCCAACGCCACCGGCGCCGGCCTCGGCGGAAACGTGGAAATCGCCATCGAGATCGAGTCTGGCAATGAAGATGGACCCGAACGTGAAATCCTACGCGCCATCTGGCAGTATCTGAACTCCTTAGTTTCAGAGGAAGCGTCGCCCGCACGAGATGCGCTGCGCTGGGCACGCGAACGGGCGCCGTGGCTGGAAGGGCCGGTCGGAGCGCCGCTCAAGGAACTCGACGACGGCTCTGCGATTGGCTTTCTTCCTTCATCAACCGATCGCGGAATTTCGAACCAGTTTGTGGAATGGATCGGCAACGAGAAGGTGCGGAAGCTGCTCGTTGTCAGCCCTTATTGGGATAGCAACCTCAGCGCCCTTTCTGAATTGGCGGCGGAGCTCTCGCCCAAAGAAATCATCCTTCCTATCGACAGCGAACACCACGAATTCCCCGCCGAAGCTGCCTTCGCAAAAAAGGTTCGGCTCGTAGATCTCAATTCCCCGAACTCGCGCTTCACTCATGCGAAAGTCTTCGTCGCGCTGACGAAGCATCATGACCATATCCTTTTTGGGAGCGCGAATTGCACGACTGCGGCGCTTAGTAGCGCCGGCAGCAACGCGGAGGCCTGCGTCTATCGGCGGCTGCCCGCGGGGACCGCAGTCAAAGCATTGGGCCTCGATCGCTGGATCGACGCTGATCGGCTTGAGCTTTCCCAATTGGCGGACCGCGAAGACCTGCCTGAAATCCCGCTGGCGATCTTGGAGGCGCGGCGTCCTGGCTCCTTTGAAACGGATCAAGGTTCCCTGTTCTGGCAGCCACCTATCGGCGATGCGGGAGACGGTATCATCCAGCTCCTAGACCGTGCCGGCGCACTGCTAGACGACATTCCAGCGGCGTCCTTTGCAAGCGCGGGCTCTCGACTAGCAGTGCCGATCACCTCGGAACTTCAGCAGAAGCTGTTCTTTGCGCGCATTGTCCGCGGCGAATTTGTGTCAACGACGGCCCATGTTTCGCACCGTCAGGCGCTGAGAGAAAGTCGCCGGGAAGCAGCCAGCGGCCGCGTTGCTCGTGCGCTTTCTCAATTCACCGATGGAACCGATTTTGAGCTATGGATGCACGAAGCATTCGAAACGCTGGTCCGGGCCGATTTCTCGCAGAGCAAAGAGGGTGCCGCGATCGCAAGCGCCCGCCCGCGAGAACCGAAAGAAGTCGGGGCGGCGGCGGACCCCACAAATCTCAGCTATGAGGAATTCACCGAAGCGCGCCCAGGCAGTGCGCGGGGGAGTGGGAACGGAGCCAATAGTCTCGCGGGCACCTACACCGACAGCATTCGCGATTTCCTCAATCTGTTGACCGGGCGCAGTGAGCCCAGCGCCGATCGCGACGATGACGGCTGGCTCGATATGGGCGAAGAAACGGATGATATAGATGACGTGCCGGATGCCGACGTCGAGTCCGCAGCGCTAGCTTCGGTCAACCCGGAACCCGTCGAGCGTCGGAAAATAGATGCCAAAGAGTTCGAATATTATATCTGGGCCTATGCAGAGGAAATCGAAGATGACGGGGATGCCATCGGATCAGCCGAGGTCCTCCGTCTTCGCTATTGGATCCTGCTCCTGCTCTTCAAGGCGCGCTGCAACGATCTCCCCAAGGGGCTCGATTGCTCGAGCGCACCCCAGTCATGGCCCCGACTGGTCGCACGGGCGCTCGTCGCATTCTTTGGCGGTAAATCGCCAGCTATCTCGCGGCTCATGATGGCACGAGAGTATAGCGAAATGCCGGTCGACTTTATGGAATGCTGGGTAACCTCGCTTTGGGCGCTCGACGCCATTGAAGCACTGATGCCGAACAATCGGGCAAATCGCGACTTCCTGCCATATGTCTCAAAACTTCGGGTGCTGATGATAAAACTGCTCGGCCTTACCGCTGCGGAACTAACTGGCACCACCGCCGCGGACATTCGCGCTGGCTTGGATCGCTCGATCGGAATGAGACTGGGGTTGCTGGCAAGCGCGGACAATATCGCGGCGACAGCGGCAGAAGACACCATGGTTGGTTCGGAAAGGGACGGAGTTGAATGAGCAAGATTTGGATCGGCGTAGCCGCCGTCGCGACCATCGCCACCGGTTACGGCGCTTGGAACTTCCTGTCGCGCCCGGTCGATATGCCGCCATCGGCTGGCAAGCAGGTGACTTGGGAGAAGATGGCGGATGGAAGCTTTGTTGCGCAATCGGGCGTCGGAGGCTTCTCTGACGCGCTGACCCGCTGCTGGTCCATCAAAGACGGCTACGAATGCGTTCATGCGGCGCAAATGTCTCAGACCATCGACATCTCTGCGGGGGAAGTGAAGACCCTGCCGAACGATGGCAACATCAGCGGGATCGGTTTCGAGGGCGACAAGTTGATCATACCGGACGCCTACCGTTGCTCTTCGATAGGCATCGGCAATCCGGAAGAGACAATCGTAGGTCGCGGCAACCGGTTGGCATCGACCAGCAAGGGTTGGTCGAAGGCGTATGTGACCAAATATCTGGCGGACAATGGCATCAGCGCCAAATGGTTCAACTGCGTGGGCTTAGCCAAGCTATTGGACGACGGTTCCTATGCGACGTTGGGAACGACGTCTGTCACCCGGAAGATGGTGTTCGACTAGATGATCGCTTGACCGGAAACCTCACTCCAGCTTACGCGGATTTTCCCCTTCGCCTTGGGGAGTGATTTCCGGTCGATCAGCTTCCCGCTGATATCGAACTCGTCGTTGATGCGGACGATCAGAACCTTGCTGAAGTTCCGCGCCATGTTGATTTCAACGGTGTCCGTCCGCTTGAACGGCGTGATCGTTTTGATTTCGATCAGGTCGTTGCCAAGTCGTCCGTCGGACCCTTGCGCGTAGTTTCGGTTCAACCGGATACCGTGGGTGATCGCGCCGTATAATTCGCCGATATCGCCGTAGACGTGCAAATGCTTCCCGGTGTGGGCATTGTAGCTACATGCCGTTGAGAGAAGGCTTTCGAAGATCGGGACAAGGGAGATGTCGGCGTTTGGATATTTCGCCCGCCATTCCTTGTATTCGATCTGCTGATTAATCTCGTCCCAGCTGACCCATTCGCCATCGTCCCAAAAGGCTCGGTCGTGATCGGCAAGTTCCATCATGGGCACACACTAGGGTTAAAACCCAATCAGCCTCTTGAAATTGCTTGTATGTATTGATTCAAAGGGCCTTCACCGCAGCGGGAGGCCCTTCACGATGTCGCGTTCTTTATTCTGGTTGTCGGACGAAGCTTGGCTGGCGATCGAGCCGTACTTGCCCCGGAACCAGCCTGGTGCGCGACGGGTCGATGACCGGCGGGTGATTTCGGGCATCCTTCATGTACTGAAATCCGGCTGCCGGTGGTGCGACTGTCCGGCAGACTATGGACCATCGACGACGGTCTACAACCGCTTCAACCGCTGGTCGCGGCGGGGGTTCTGGACGAAGTTGCTCGATGCCTTGGCAGGGGCGGGTGCGGTGACGAAGAGCACGGCGATCGATAGCACCTACATCAAAGCCCAGCGCTCGGCCTTTGGTGGAAAAGGGGGCGCCAGACGCAGGCGATCGGTCGTTCTCGCGGCGGCTGGACAACCAAGATCCATGCCCTGACCGACGTTCTCGGCCGCCCCTATGCCCTTATGCTGACGGCGGGCAATGTCAGCGATGTGAAGGCTGCACCGGCACTGCTCGAACGCGCCGGACCGATGCGCTACCTGCTCGGCGACAAGGGCTACGACGCAAACCGGCTGCGGACGTCCTTGCGCGAGAATGGCACCAGCCCCGTCATTCCGGGTCGCCGCAACCGCAAGCGAGCCATCCGATACGATCAGCACCGCTACCGTAGCCGGCACCTCATCGAAAATGCCTTCTGCCGGATCAAAGACTTCCGTCGGATCGCCACACGCTACGACAAGCTCGCCGCCAACTTCCTGTCAGCCGTCGCGCTGGTCACTACCTTGGCCTTCTGGCTCTGAATGAGTCTCAGCCCTAGCAGCAATTGGTGAACAGCTTCTGTCGCTGAAGATGTAATCCGATTGTACACGGGTAGAAACATACGTGCCCGGAACGTTCGTGCCTCCCGATCCTCCCTTAACGTCGGGACACAGCTATTCTGGTTGTAAGATCATCGGCATCTGTGTCGCCGACGTAATTGCCCTTTAACGCCTGTCCGGGTAATGCTCCGTGATGAATTCAACACGCGGGGGCGGATGTGTCAGGACTTTTTGCGATCATTTTCTTGGCGGCTGTCGTCGGGGTTTTCAAACCCTACATTGGGAGCCTCAAGCGTTGGCATTTCGCCATAGCTGCGATCGTCTCGCTGATCCTTGTCGGCTCGTTTGCTGATCCGAAGGCAAGCACCACAATGGCGGCAAGTGATCCAGTCGCCAGCACGACAGAGCCGAGCGCGAAGGGTGAGGACGCAGCGCCCTCTGCGCTGCCGTCGAAGTGGACCTACAACGAACAGATGGACGAAATGCGCGGGACCGTCACGAAAACGGCGCGCCTGACCAGTTCGAACGAAGTGAACCTTCAATTCCCGTATGGAACGGTCAGCGGATATATTGAAGTTCGCAAGCGCCCGACTGACGGACTGAACGTGATGTTCCTTGTCGATAAAGGGCAAATCCTCTGCCGTAGCTACAGCGATGGTCATGTGTCGGTGAAGTTCGACGATCAGCCTATCAAGCGCTATGCTTGCGACGGTGCCAGCGACGGGAGTTCGGACATCGCGTTCCTCAGCAACGAATCCGGATTTCTTGCCAACCTGAAAAAGTCGAAGAAGGTCATCATCGAAGCCGAATTCTACCAGCAGGGTAACCAGCAATTCGCCTTCGACACGGCAGGCTTGGATTGGAAGTGACGGGCTTTGCGCGCCGCTTTCGTTGGCTGTTACCTATCGCACTTGCTCTTGCAGCTTGTGGGTCCACGGCACCAGCCGCCCAATCGGAAAACGCAAAACCTTCCGGGATCGGTGGCTACGGCAATTTGAAGTTTGGAATGTCGTTCGCAGAATCGACCGGGCTGACCGGCTTGAGCCGCTTCAATCCAGCAGCCGTCAAAGGGTGCTTGCTCGAACTAGCCGTGCGCGGCTGCTATCTTACGCCCGACAATAATCTTATCTCCTACACCAGTGTGGATGGCATCCCATACACGCTCGCGCTGTCCTTCAACCGGTTTGACAAACTGACCGACATCTCGCTCAAATACGAGCGCGAGATGATCGACGACCCGGACCAGAAGATGTCGTTGGAAGATTGTAGAGCCATCCATGAGCGGACGGCTGATTGGCTCGTGAAGGACTTCGGAGCCTTCGAGCAGAAGAAGGAAAAGGGCGTAGAAATCGTCAAGACAGCCAAGGGTAGTGAATATTCTTACTATCTCGACGGCACGACGTTTATCGCCAGTTTTCAGAAAAATCTCTCGGATAAGCGTCGGATATTGCTAGTTTCCCATTATATGGTTCTCGGGTCGAACACGACGTGCAGCATCGGTGCAGAATTTTCCGAGCCTGACACGGTTGAGCGTTGGGAGCTTTCACCCGACGAAAAGAAGCAATTAAACGAGATCACCAAAGGCTGAGGACATCGCTGCGTAGCCGGGGCACCATCAGTGTGGTATTATGACCTATGGCGAACGAACTGGACGACATCAGGGCGCAGGCGAACTGCCCGGCATGCGGTTTCGTGCTGAACCTCACTTACAAGACGTTGCGCTTGCGGCGAACGGTCGAATGCCAAGGTTGCGGCGAGACGATCCGGCCAATTGACGAAACACCGATTGGGAAGGTTCAGGCGCTGATCGACGACGTAAACAAAGCCGCATAACCTCTTCCGAAAGGCGCTCTCACATCACCAATTGGACTTGCGTCCAGCCGTGGTATTTTTCTGCCAATTCTCGAAAATTTCTTGCAAATCGGGCGGGATCGCCGCTTCGAATGCCTCATCGAGCGGATAATGTGGCATGGCCTCGACGACGGCGTCGAGCAGCGCCAGCCCCTGCTTACGGTCCTTCGGACGCTTAAGAGGGTTGCGCTTGGCCTGCTCTGACATCCAGAGTTTGTGGAGCGCAAACCATCGAGGGTCCGGCGCTACGATCCGGGCAGGGGACCCATCGCGGCAGCCGACGACTTGATCGACCGGTCGACCAAGCAGCAGCCACTCCTGCTCTTCCAAAGGAATCGGCCGCGGTTGATCGCGGTCGCTCAGTGTTTCGGCACGAGACGGCGCTACGAGCAGCTCGACCTCATACGCCCGGGCATTCCGTGCTTGGAAATCACGCTCGCTGTTGATTGTGAAGGTCGGGTCGACGGTCTTCAGCATCTGCCAGACGGTTTGTTCGGAATTGTCTTGCTCGGCGGCGACCCAGGCGAGATCGAAGTCTTCGGTTTCGTCGGGCAAGAGAATGAAGCCATTGGCCTCTATCATATAGGCCGCGATCGCGTTGGTGCCGACGACGAGGAGGTGCGAGCCAAGAAGATCGCGACGATCGCATTCTCGAAGAATGGGACCGGCATCGCTGGAAAGCAGGGGAAGTCGCAGAGCCCGGTACAGAGCGGCGCTTTCGGCAAGTTTGGCGCTCAGTAGTGCGCCACGTTCTTTCAGCTCCGCCTTTTGCTGGCGATATTTTTGGAACTCGGCTTCCCGCGCAGCGTCCATGCGACCGAGCGACTTGCCGTTTCCGCTGCGATCATGGATCTGATAGAGATATTCATATTCGCCCACTGTCTTGCGGCGCAAATCATAAGGCAGCGCGGCCCGGGCGCGTTCGGTTACGACCCAGGCTTCATATCGTTGCCGGAGGTTGACGAGAAGCCGGGATTGCTCATCGCTGAAGGTGCGAAGGGTGTCCATGAGGAGTTATCCCACAATTTCCAAAGTCTGTCAAATGTGGGATAAATAATTGTTCGATAATAAAGATTATGTTAAATTTCTAGCTTGTGATCAATTATAGCAGCGCTCTGTTCCCAGGCAAAATGCGAGCAGAACGCGGATAAAAGAAGGGCCAGCTTACGCCGGCCCTGAAAAGTTTTGGGAGAGGATGCCTGAAAGGCGAATGGCATATGGGAAGCGTCAGTTTATGTTGCAAGTGCGAAGGGCCATTTTTTGGTCCCGGAGCAATTGCCACGACCTCAACTAGCGAGCGTACGAAAAAAGCGGCAAACTGTCTTGATGGGGCGCGCCGATCGTCGAATGACGGACCCTCGCCGTTTGCAGCAATTCGCGTGCAACCCGCGACAGGGTGTAGACCGCCTGGCGCCGCGCGCCGCGATTGTAATGGTCGACGCGATAGCCTTGATAATGCCGGTGCAGCAGTCCCGCGCGCACGAGGTCCGAGACTGCGCGGCTGACGTTGGCCTTTCCCGCCGTACGAATGCGCTGCCGCAGCTCGTCGTCGATGATGGTTTTCGCGGCAACAGCGTCGGTGGGGAGGCGCCCAGTGCTCCAAAGTTCAGATTTCACGCGGGCAGCTAGCGCCTGACGACGCGGATCGCGAGAGCCCATGGGAGCCAAAGCGTCGCAAAGCCAATCCCGAATGGTCGCCGCAGTGCCATCGGTGACAACTAGCGGCCCCGCCCTTCCATCCGGGCCGGCGATACTCGCAATGAGGTTTAGAACCATGAAGGCATAGCGCGGGCGGGCTGAGTTTTGCGCCAACGCTTCCATCATGGTCGGCATGTTCACTGGCGGCCCATTATCGCCGTGCTGCGCAAGGTTCTGAAGCATGTAAGAATCATGCATATCTAGAACGAAAAGTGAATCCCCAATCCAAGAAATCGAACACTTTGTCATCAATGACACTTTGCCGGCGGGTAAAGTGTCATTGCCGACATTCTATTGAGCGTGGCCAAGGCAGAGCGATCGGCGCATTTACAGCTCAAGCCCTTTCGACCGATCGAGTTGAGGCTCTTCGCGCGGCGCTGGAGCCACGGGCCTTCCGGCACCCTTTCCTTCGGCGGGGCTGGGACCGCCCATATCCGTCTCCTTGGTTTCGGGTTTTTCCGCTGTGGCGGCGGCAGCGACATCAAGGCTGTTGCCGAGATCGAGTTTGCGCTCGAGGTCAGCGAGAGTCGGCTTGTCCGCCTCCTCCCCGGTCGATGTGTCGCGTACCCCGTCTTTACCAGACAGGATGCGTTCCACCGCCAGCTCGCCGATCGCCTCGAGTGCGGAGGTCTTGTCGCCGCGGTTGCTCTCGAGCTGACGTATCAGTTTGACCTTGTCGTCGGTGAACAGCCTGACATCCATTTGCTGCCGCGTATGATTGACGAGAAAGGCGCGAGCGTTGGATAGGTTCGTCTCGCCCGCTCCCATAACCGAGAATACGGCCTCGTTCGTGATGCCCTGTGCCATATGCGTGTTGATCGCATAGGCGAGATCCATGCGCTTGAGCATCGGGTCGGCGTTCTTCAGCTCGCGGACCTCGCCGTCGGCGAGTTTCACAACGATTCCGTCCCGGTCGACCTTTTCGATGCTGGCGATCGTCGCGTTGATCATGCCGCGTCCATCGCGCTTATCACTGTCAGTCCAGCGGATGCGCTCGCCCTCGTGAACCTCGATGCGCTTTTCGTTGCTGAGCTTCAGACGATTAAGCTTGCCGCCAGGGTCGATCTTGGACGGTTCGACACGGTGCTTGCGCCCGCGCATGTCGCGGAGTTCGACGCGGCCGTTTTCGAAGACGCGCTCGATATAATAATCGCCCTTCGGTAGACCTAGCCCATTATCGCGACTCCCGACTTCGAGGAACTGCGCTGCCTTCCAGTTGCGGGCGTAGCGATACTCCTCGCGGGTGAGCTGCAGAGTCTCTCGAACATTGAATACGCGCCCGTCCCCTTTCAGCGTGCCTTCGGCTTTCAGCCCCTCCTGAATGATCTGGTTGGCCTCCGCACGTCCATCGCGGCTCGAAGGCAGGAGCGTGGTCTTGTTCCGCTCGTCTGCCGGCAGCGCGAGCCAGGCGCCGGCGGCGTCGGCGATCCGGGTTTTGCTCTCGATGACGCGATCCCGCAGGATCGCGATCGCGCCGCGCACGTTGCCGGCATCGGCGAGATCGGCAACCAAGCGCATGTCTTCGGTTTTCTGGCGCATGTTTATGTTGACCTCGCTGACCGGAAGCTGGTCCTGGATGGCGCGCGCCTGCATGACCGAGAAACTCTTGCCCGCGTCGATCGGGTTGAGCTGTTTGCGGTCGCCGATGATGGCGAGGCGGCCGACCTCCATCAGGTTCGCGATCGCGGTTAGCTTGTCCATCCGCTCGTTCGAGATCATCGATGCTTCGTCGAGGATAAGATAGGTGCCGGCGAGGTCGGCCTTACGCGCGGCGAAGGCTTCGGCCGACGCCTCGCCATTCAGAAACTTCTCGTTCGAATAGATGAAGCTGTCGACGGTGCGCGCTTCCATTCCGGTGTCTGTTCTCAGATCCGCGACCATCTTGTTCTGGAAAGCGAGGGCCTGCGCATCGCCGCGCATATCGGCGGTTAGCAGGATCGATTTGGCGTCTTCGGCGCCTATCAATCGCGCTGTGGCATCGATGGCCTCAGCCTTGGCGACGGGCTGAAGCATGGTCGACTTGCCCGCGCCGGCACGGCCCTGGACGAGCACGATGCGGTCTGGAGATGAGACGATCTGGATCGCGGCCGCGAGCTGTTCGGTGTTGAGCTCGCGCGGGACCGCGAGCTCCTGCAGACGGTCGCGAGCGACGTCGGCCGACATGAGCGGGCGCGCTTCACCGGCGCCTGTGTCCATCGCCTTCAATATGCGGCGCTCTTGCTCGATCGCCTCCCGCGTCGTGATCATGTCGATCGCTTTGTCGAGCCGTTGCGAAGTTTCGGGGACGATCTCGCCCTTTTCGACGAGCTCGGCGATCCGGCGCTCGATGCGTTCGGGCGTCACACCCTTCTCGCCAAGATCCACAGCCGTCTTTATGACGTCGGCCGTGCTGAAGACGGCTTCGCGTTCGCCCAAAATGCGAATGGCGCTCGCGGTTGCATATTGGGTTCGGGCGGTCGCCGGCGTGCGTGTCAGTTTGGCGAGGCCGGAATCGACCAATGGATCCTCGGGCCGCTTCAGATAGTCGACAAGGCGGTCGCGACTATCCCGAATGGCGGTGCTGACGGCCAATATTCCGCGTTCGATCGGAGAGCTGCGATCCCGCGACCTCTCGAGAGCCATGGCGTAAATCTGGTCGCCATTGTAGCGATAGTCTCGCGCCTCGGCGCGCCAACGCTCGGCAAGTTCCGCGCGATCGCCGGCATCCATCTTCGGATCGCGCGTGCGCTGCGTGATGGCGCGTCGGCCTTCCGGACTATGTACGCCGAGCTCCTCGGCCTTTGCCTTTATGTCGTTACCGCGCTTGGAGAAGCCATCGAGAGCTTCCTTGTTGATCTTCTCCCCATTGGGGCCAAGAAGCTCGAAAGCGCCATGTTTACCCGTGATCTCGGTTTTATAGCCCAGCGCCTCGACTTTCTCACGGAGGATGGCGTTTGCCATCGAGGTGAGCGTTGCGCTGGCCTTGTACATCGTCCCGTTGTGCCAGGCGCGCCAGCCATCGTCGCGGATGTCTTCGCCGGTCTTTTCGTCGACGCGATCGGGATTCCGGAATCGCTCGGGAAGCCGGGACAGATTGGCGATGACGGCATGGATATGGCTCTGCGGGTCGGTGGCCCGGCTCGTGTCATGCGGAAATAGCGCGTAGACCAGGTTGCCGGTGCGGACAGCGACATCCTTGCCGTCAACATGAACGCGAGCTTCGGCGAGGTTCTTCTCTGCCCAGGCCATCGTCTGTTTGACTGTTTCCATATGCGCGGCGAGGATCCGCTTGTCGCCCGAAACCAGCGCAAGGAGCGAGGCTGACTTCGGCATCGAAAATGTGAAGTCGCGACCGCTGACGCGTGTCGCTGGATCGCCGATCTGCTTTCCGTCAGGCAGCTCGCCGTTCAGGATGCGTTCGAACGTGGCGGTATCGACGGTCCCAGACAGTCCGAGATCCTTCGACCCCTCCCCCGCCCAGGCTGACACGGCTTCCGACTGTTCGGCCGTATAATAATTGTCCGCCGCGAAGTAGGCCGCGGCCCCTCCCGCGGAATGCACTTTGCCGATCGAAACCGTCATCGCGCTCAATCCATGTCCATGCCGAGGTCGTCGCTGCCGCGGGCCATGCCGTCAGCGCCGAGCTCGGCACCGCCGGCGCGGCGATGCTCACTCTCCCCGAAGTCCATCCGGGATTCGCGGCGGGCCAGTTCGCCACTTCGCTCTTCAGTCGGATCCTTGGCGCCGCGAAGCCGCTCCTTATAGGAAAGCGCATCCTGCCGGCCGCTACTGCCGGTGGCCGCATTGCGAGGGATGGCACCATTCGGCGCAACGTCGTCGATCGACCGCTTGGCCAATGAACCGGCGGGATGCAGATTGACTGGCTCCCCGATCAGATCCGACCGACTATCCGAACTCCCACGACCAACATCCAGTACGTCGCGCGCGCGGATCCCGCGCCCCTCCTGCAGGTCTGCGGCTTCGGGACGGCCGCTCCATTCCGCCGCCAAAGTGGTTCCGGGTTCGGGACGGTCGTTCGCGATGTCCTGACCGCCCCCCTCTTCCCCATCGCCTTCACTATCGTCCTCTACGATCGGCTCCAGCTCGGGCGGCGCCGGAGCCTTGATGAACCCTTCGGCAACCGGCGAAAAGCCGACATAGGGGAACGACACTAAAGTCGCAGGAAACTTCTCGGGAAACCGAACATAGGCGTTGAGATTGGGAAGGCTGGTGATGTCATCGGCGATCACCAGCGCTTCCTCTTTGGTCGTCGGCGAGATCGTCGACGCGTCGCGAGTTTGGTGCGCGCCGTAGCTGTAGGATTCGTCCATTGTACGAACTTTGCGAAACCCGATCAGGCGCGAGCATTCCTCGGCCGTATCCCGATCGGTGGTGCGAAGCATGATCTTCGTGTTGGTCAAACTGATGATATTGCGGGCGCCATCCTCACCATATGGGGCCCGGAGCCCGGCAAAATTGTGGAGCCCAAGAACGAACGCGCCGCCGAAACTGCGTGCTGTCTGAAGCCCGCGCTCAAGAGCCGGCAACTTGTGGAGCGCCGCCAATTCGTCGAAGATGTACCAGGTCCGAAGTTGGCGCGAATGGGGGAGCGTCATGATCGTATTGATCGCGATATTCATCCAAAGCGTCAGCAGCGACTTCGACATATCGAGATCGGCATATCGCGCCGTGATGAACAGGATCGACGCTTTACCATCGTCGCGTTCGACCCAATTCTTGATGGAGAACGGCTCACCGTTATCGGGCAGAAAGCGGATGCTTTCAGCATGGGCGTTGAGCACGGCCCGGATCGATTGCGCCATCTTTGCCGCGTCGGGAGAAATGAGCGGATCGGCAACCGTGCCCTTTAGGCTTTCGTAGATCTTCTTGAGGCTCGCCTTCAACAGTTCATCTGAGAGGTGCCGGTTCGTTCCCTTCCCCTTCTTCTTCAGATTATCGCACATTTCGACAAACAGGGTACGCGCGGCCTTCTCCCAAAAGCCTCCGTCCGATCCATGGTCGGCGGGAATAAGTGCTGTCGCGGCGTTCACGAATTCACTGCGAGATTCGCAATCATTGAACAGCGACCATGACTCGCAGCGCGCGTCATTAAGGTTCAGAACATGGTCCCGATCGGGGTCGTAGAACGCTTCCATATAATGGCCGGTAAGATCGAATAGCACGCACCGGTCGCCCCGCTCTATCGCTTGCGCCACGAGCTGGCGAATGAGCGTGGTCTTGCCCGTGCCTGTCGTGCCCGTGAGCATGACATGGCTCTGTTCGAAGCCATAAGGGAACGGCAACGTCGCAATCTTGTACGGAAAGATGACCCCCGCAGCCTTGCGCTCCGCAAGCGGCAAGGCTTCGACCTGAGCGAGCGTCAAATCGGGGAACGCCTCCTTCGCGCGAGTCCGAACGCGGTCAAGGTTATGACGATCGAGCATCATCTTGAGAACGTCATACTCGACGATCTCCACGCCGCGTTCGTGGTGATCGGCAAGAATGGACTCTCCCCGATCGCGTGCCCACGGAATGAACCACAACGCGAAAGCCCCGGCGCCGGCGCTCGCGAAGAACAAGCTTCCGAACAAGGCGTTCATCAGCTTTGCCCACGCAACCTGCACGTCCGGGATATAGGGAACATAGCCCATGTAGGTTGGATAGATGCTACCGTCACGAAGCGTGACGTTGGCGCGCTTCATTTCGTCGAGGCCAATGAAGTCCCAGGTTGCCGCGAGCGCCTTGGTGCCGAGCATCTGGAACTCATAATCATCGAGAATGAGTGTCAGTTTGACCCAGGTGAATGCGGCCAGCAGACCGAACCAGACGAACAAGGGCACGCGCGCGCCGCGCCACCACATCGAGAACTGATGCCCTATGAGCTGCGAACCGCGGGTGAAGTTGCCAGAGTTGCGATTGGCTTCGCCGTGACTTGACCATGAGCGCGGATGGCGGGGGCGTGACGGCCTATCTGTCATGGTGACGGTCCATTCGTGCATCCACCATTGCGAGAAATTCGTCACGCCGATCAGGCGCGTTCGTCCTCACCCATTCATCGGCAACGAGCTGCACATACTCGCATATGATAGCCATCCGTTGCGGATTGAACTGGGGACGATCCCGGTCCGCCAGGAAGCTGTTTACGATGCGACGGACAAGCTCTGACTTGGTAATGCCTTCCGACTTGGCGAGCTCGTTTAGAGCAAGCCAAGCTGAAGGCGAGAGCGCAACAGAACGACGATGAAATTCCAAACCACCCTCCCTCTCAGGGGTAGGCGGTGGGTTCTTGCGAAAGGCGAAACTCGGATATCAGCGACCGGAACTAGGGTCAAGCTGGCCGACAGTCGCAGAAATTGCTGGTGCAATTTGCACCCCGATCAGGTCTTCAAACCGACCGGAATTCGCCACTTTTGGCGGGTGTCGATTGCACCCCGATATAGGGTGGCACATGCACCCCTTCGGGTGCGTTATGCACCCTCACATTTCCCTGCGTTTCCGCTGGGTTTTGAGCTTCGCGAATTGCGGCTTGCCGCATACCGTGTGCATCTCAGAATGAGATATCCCCGAAGCGGGTCTCTCATTCTGCTTATCGGAGGGAATCCGGGCATAGCCCGTCAGCTTGCCTGTAATCTGGGCACATTCGTGCCCGG
Source organism: Sphingopyxis sp. LC363 (assembly GCF_000756385.1). Lineage (GTDB taxonomy): Bacteria > Pseudomonadota > Alphaproteobacteria > Sphingomonadales > Sphingomonadaceae > Sphingopyxis. The sequence continues at coordinate 42,962 of NZ_JNFC01000009.1, read as the reverse complement.
TTCGGGCACGAGAGTTCAGGCCTGCATGAGGCGCTAGCCCCGCCAGACATTTGCTGATCGCTTGTCCGCATGCGGGCAGCGTAATCGGCAACGCTCGTTTGATTGACGATGCCGAATAGGTTGCCTGCTGGAACCACGATATGGATCATCCGCTTGGTCGGATGACCGATCGATCGCGACGCCCTGTTGGACCGATCGCCAACAAGCGCATTGCGTTTTGGGAGCGCGAAGCGTGAACCCAAAACGCAACTCATTCTGTCGCCGGCGGGGAGTCAAACCGGCACCCTTCCGTGTCCATTCCCTGTCCGATTTCGTAACGCCGCGGACAGACGTCGTGTACCTGTTTCGGTGCTGGATTATCGCCCGTATCGTGATAGCAGTGCGCAAAGATTGGATAGGCTGAAGCGGAGTAAAACGATGCCAAGGGCGAAGAAAATCGAAGGCAATCTGGATGCGATTGCGGCGAGACGCGCAGAGCTGGAAGCCGAACTTGCGCGGGTGACGGAAGCGGAACGCCGAGCCCGCGAAGCGGAGCGCGATGCGGGACGTGATGTACTTCTCGCCGCACTGGGAAAGGTGAAGATTGCCCGGATGGATCGAAGCGAAGCTACGGCCATTGCGAAGGCGATCGAGAAGCATGGCGCAAAGAGGATCGCGGAGAAGTTGGACACGCTCTGAGGCGATCGGCGATGTGCTGGTTGCGAGCAAACCGAGGCAACGAGTGAAGGCGATCGTGCCTATACCCGGAGAGATGCGCAAATGGCGAAGGGCCGCGTGCCGCCGATGCGAACCGGCGGGCACCTTCCCGCCGTGAGCGAGGCGGTCACAGGCGCGCGGCTTGCAAAGCGAAAGGGTCGGTCGTCGCCGGCCCACACATGGGTGTTCGTTAAATGGCGTCGGGAGATCTTCGCCGTTGGCTGACCTTACTGCCAGACTCTCGGCAAAGGCGAACATTGGCTGTTCGTCGGGATCGTCGAAATTCATCTCGATCTGATCCCTGCGTCATATGCGAGCGCGCGATAATCGTCGTAGAGTTCGGTTTCCATGATGCGTCTCCTGGGAAAACTGAAGGGGCGGACGTAGCCGCCCCGAGAGGTTCAGAAGGGAACGTGATCGTCGTCTTCAGCGGGCGGCGTATCGTTCGTGGTCGTCGCCTGTTCGCCCTTCCGGCGCTCGATGGTGAAGTCGTTGACGGTCAGGTCCACGTTATAGTGGCGAACGCCGTTCCGCTCGTAGCTGCTCTGTCCAACGCGACCTTCGAAGGTCACCAGGTCGCCGACGCCGATTTCTGTTACGCGTTCATGCTGTTTCTTGAAGAGCGTGACGCGGTTCCAGACGGTGCGATCCTTCCAGTTGTCATCCTTGTCCTTGTAGGGATATTTGGTGGCGACATCGATGTGCGCGACCTTCTCCTTGGCGTCGATCTTTCCGATACGGCCAGTGATGATGAAGTCGGCTTTCTGTTTCATGGCTTGTCTCCTTGGGTGGTGTCGTTGCTGACGCACTTCGAGGAGGCGGCCGCTCGCCGCGGGCAAGCTGAAAGACGGAGGCTCCGCCGCGCAGCGGTGGAAACCGTAGGCCCAAAGGGCTGGTTTTCTGCTTGAGGGTCGATAGACCCGTCCCGCGAAAGGCGGGCGAGCTGTCTACGTGCGTCAGACAGCAACGAGGCCGCCCAAGGAGGCGAGCTGCAGGGAGCCATTCAGGCTGGCCGCGCTCGCTGAAGATCGATCGGGACGGTCCTGCCTATGGTGGCGCATCGATCCCCGATGGGGGCGAAAGTGGAACCGCCGCACTTTGGTCCGCACGGTCATCGGAGGCACAGCGGCCAACCCGTCGGGCCGGATTGCTGATCTTCGCCGATCGCGACGCAGCGCATCGGACAGCCTTCGACAGTATCGGGCAGACTGGCTATTCGGAGCGGTGCGTTGGATTGATGCGGGCGCTGATTACATTATCGAGCACCCGCCGCCAAAGTGCCTCGGGCATGATGCCGATGAAGGGCGAGCCGTCAGCTGCGCCTCGTACGTCAGGTCCAACCCAGGTGAACTCGTTGAGGTCGTTCCATACGATCCGCGAACGGTCGTCCAGTCCCAGGTGCTCCGTCACCCGGGGCGGGATCGCTATCGAGAGGCCAGGGTCATAGTTACGCGTCGTTATCGGCGCGGTGATGACGCGTAGCTGGCCCCGAGCCCGGAACGTGCTGAGAACGAGGCAGGGCCGAATCTTGCGGCCGTCCTCAAGCCCGCGCTCCTTTTCGGCGCGCCAGAGATACACGTACTGGATGACGTCAGTGGGGAGCGGCTCAGTCCATGAGCTCGTTAAGGGCGACGGCTTCGGGGCGCGCCGTGGCGGTCCGGAGGCTTCGGGTTGCTTCATCACTCAATTCCTCGGGCGTGACAGCGATATGGTCGAGGCGCGCGAGGCGTTCATATTCGGACGCGGGCAACATGACGACGCGGGTGGCGCCGTTGCGCTCGATCCCGATGGGGTGCGTCATGGCTTCGTCGTAATAGAAGCCGAAGCGCTTCGAAACCTCACTGGAAGTGACCTTTTCGATTGGCAGTTCCATGATTCCCTCATCATCTTCATCGTCATGCTGGCAAACTGAACCTTGCGGCTCTCATCGTCTCGAAAGTCATCATCATCATCGGAATCGCCAACATACGTAATCTACGGAATGTGAGAATTCAACCCCCGCCCGTGTGCGGGCTGGATCACGGCATGAGGGCTCGGCCCTCTACGCCGGGATCCACTGCGGGCGACGACTAGTCGAACAGCCGCCCGACCAGCTCGGCGCCGTCGTGCTTCAGCAAGATGACATCGCGGAACTGCGCGGGGGGTCATCACCGCACGCCGCGCCGCTTGCGGCGCATCGAGCTGGAGCGCGCGGGCGGGACGGCCGCGCTCAATTCCGCACGGCGCCGACGTTCCTCGCGGCCCCATTCGGCAAGAAGCGGACTGATGTGCGTCTGGATCATCACGTCCAGTTCGAGGTCCGACATCGCCGCGATCTTGGCTTTGCGATCACGCTCCCATTCGACATCGCTACGCGGACGTACCTCGCCCTCGTGAACGATCAGTCGGCCGTCACGAAACATATTGATGTAGGTCAGCAAATAGCACGCGTTGCCGGGACATTTGCAGCGACCCCAATAGCGGATGAATGCGGCGCGATCCGGTTCGGCGATCGCGCGCAGCTCGGCGCGCGCGCGCCACCAGTTTCGAGCCTCGCGATCGCGGTTCGCTTGCTGGTTCTCGACGAATGCTCTGCCGCGCGCGTCGAGCAATTCCTCCGGTGTGGGCTGGCTCTCGGCGATCTCGGCGGCGAAGAGCGGGAATTTCTCGCGATCCAGACGCAGGCGGCGTTCCGCCGCCTTCAATTTCCGGTTCGTCCGCTCGTAGGCATAGATTCCCTGATGGGGTGTGAAGCGCATAACACGATATCCGACGCAGCGCGGCCACGCTGGGGTGGATGCTCCCACGGCTGCTGCGACAATAAGGGCTGGGAAAATTACGAAGTGGCGCCGCGAACGGCAGGCGCCCTAGTCGGGGCGCCAACGGTCGACCAGATCGGCCATCTGACCGCGATACTGGTCGCCGAAAGCATCGATGTAGACGGCCCCGCCATGCTGACCGAGAAACGCAAAGACGGTAGCCATGTCAGCGGCAACGTCCCGGTCAACGCCGAACAGGTCAGTCAGCGGGAAGTTTCCCCACTGGTCGCCGTCCCACCATGCGAGGAGAAAATTCGTGACGCGGGCCGATTGGCCGGTGTCGGCGCGCGCAAGGTCTATCAGGCGGTTAAGCGCGGACTTCAACTCGGGGTGAGCGAGAATTTCTACATTCATCGGTTCGGCTCCTTCGGCCCGTGTATCAAGAAAATCGAATGTCGTCAGTTTTTGGGGTCAATCGTCTTTCGAGGCCCGCGCCAGTTCGTGGAAGCGCCAAGCGACATTTTCCGCGAGCACTGCGAGGTGGGGAAGGTCGCAATTCTGAATCTCTTCCTCGATGCTGATCCGGCGGAGGCTTTCCGCTCGCTGCGCGTCGGTTTCGGTCGGCGCCGTTATCGGCGCCGACGGTGCCGCAATCGTCGGAAAACGCGTCCACTGCTGGGTGAGCCAAGCAATCAGGCCCGGCTTGTCGGTCGGAACGTCGATCTGTTCCCAGGTCCCGCCGTTCGCGCGGACCAAGCCCGCTGCGTCACTTTGATTTCCCGTCCATTCGCCAGTGCTGGTCAGATAGAGGCGCATCGTAATTCTCCGGGTGGGCGAAATGCGATCAGGCGTGAGCCTGATCGCGGATCGCAAAATCTGCGTGTTTGAAGATGGTGAGCGGGACGCCAGCGGCGCGAAGATTCTGCGCGAGATTGATCTGGACGCCGCTGCCTTCGCAAATAACGGCTTCAACTGGCAGCAATCGCTGAATAGAACGGTTACGCTCGAACGCGGCGCGGTTGCCAAGCTGGCGATTGAGCCGGAAGGCGACAAGCGGCACCCCGCGCGCTGCGGCCCATGCGGCGCCGATGGCGTCGGCGCCCTTGTGCTGCGCAGTCGTGACAAGCGTCATCGCGGGAATGCGGGCCTTGATCGCGTCCAGACGATCCCAAAGCGCCTTATGCTCGGTCCAGTCCTGCCCGCCCGACAAAACGACAACCGGACCAGTCGGGGCGTGTGCTTCCCGTTTTTCCACCGCGCGCGCTGCGAGAAAGTCGCGCGCGTCGATCTGCGAGGCGGTCAAGGTGCGGCCCGTTCGGCTGCCGGTGGTAGCGGACCAAGGCTGGCCGCATTCGACGCGGTAAATCTCGGCGGCGTGGTCGCGCATCGCGCAGATCGCCGCGACGGCTTCATGAAGCGACTGGCAAAGGCGCTGCGTCTCCTCGACCTTCACCGCGTGGATTTCGGAAGGGTCCATGATGCGCGCCAGCTCGCCAAGCTCGCGCGCGGCGTCATCCTCTTGGCGTGAAAGCTGCTGCGCCACCTTGTGGAAGCTGTTGACGATCCCCCAAGCGATGCGAGGTGCGACAGGTGCAAGGCGCGTATCGGCGAAGAGGTTGAAAATCTCGCCGGTGACGTGGGCAGCAACGGCGCGCGCTGCATCGCCGTCGGGCAAGTCGTCGGCCGTGGGTTCGTCGTGGATGGAAAGCTGGCTGGCGGCAATTTCGCTGGTGAAAGCGCCCGCGAAGGCGTCGGCGCTGGTAAGGCTGGCGTAATGTTCTGCAAGGTCGGCGAAGTTATCGAAGCGGGCCATGATGAAATTTCCTGTTCGCCGCTTCGGAAAATGGATAAGCATCGAAGCGGACATTGACCAATGTTCAGCCATGAGAGGCCGGAAGAGCTAGACCCTCTCCCGGCCTCCTTCATTTAGGCGGTTGCCTTGTCGGCGGTTTCACCCCCCTTCCCTGCTGCGCCCTTGCCCTTGCTTCCCTGCGGCGCGTCGGGTGCGGTGCTGTCGCCGAGACCGGAGTCGCCGCTGATCCCATCGTCCGAACTCTGCCCGACGGGCGGCAGGTCCTGTTCGGCCTGACCCGCGGGGATTTCACGACGCGGACGGCGACGGCTCCAAAGGACGGCAAATCCCCCTTCGCGGTCATGCCACAGCGCAATGTCCATCGGGTTCGCCATGCTCGGATCGTCGATGCGGCCCTGATAGAAGACTTCTCCCGTCGACTTCTTGATCTGCTCGAACATCGCGCCGACCTTGGCCCAGGTGCGTGCCGGGGTCAGCGCCATCACCTCATATTTCGGCGCCGCTTCGTTTTGGCTGATGACCGGACGCAGCGCGACGACGTTGGAAAAGGCGACGGTATCGATACGACCGATGAAAACGCCATCGCTATTCTTCTTGAGGTTGCCAATATTAGCCATGAAGTATCTCCATAAATTTAGGGCGATGCCCCTCTTCAGAAAGTCAAAGCAGAGTTGCCGTCTTGACAATTACTTAATAACGGCGGCATCGATAGCGGTCTATCTCATTGTTTTCTTGACGAAATTGCGATCCTCTTTGGTGAGCCGGAGCAACAAACAGACGCGCGGGAGCGCGGACAGCGAAGATCGCCCGGCCCGACCAGGGCCGGTTCCGCTATGGTCGGGGGAAGCGATGCAATGCCCTCACCTGTCCATCCCCTTCGGAGCCGCCGTCGCAGGCCCCAAGAAGCAGACGGGGGATAACGCGGGGCAAGCTGAAAAACGGAGGCTCCGCCGCGTAGCGGTGGAAACCGTAGGCCCGCAGGGCCGGTTTTCTGCTTGAGCGCCCGCAGGGCGCGTCCCCGCGCGCCGCCGGATGCGACGCCGGGAGCCTGAAAGGCGGCGTAGAAGGGAGCGGGACAGGTTTGCGCGCACCCTGGCGCCTCGGCACGCGAATAGCGTGGCGAGGCCTCGAAAACGACTGCGGGCGCCAAAAGGCGGCCGACCATCTTCCCGTGCCCCTGATCGTTACCCGAAGGGCCGAGACCCGCAGGGGCACGGCGAGCTTGGTCGCGATCGCAGAATCGCGGCCCTAGCGAGTAGAGCAGGTTACCGATCGGCGGATGCCGGTCGGTGGCCCGCACTTCCGCGATCCAATTCTCCGATCAACACCCTCCCCCAATCCATCAGCCGCAGAATTCCGCACTTTCCAGACGAAATGTCGGGGGATATTCGCGCCAGTGAGGCTTCGGCGGAGCCGTATTATTGACGTTAGACACACCCCCCTTTCTGGGTATAGCGCGACAGCGAAAAGTCTGATTTCATTGACCTCGGTCGTTTGAGGCCCTCGCCGGGCAGCGGCCGAACAACAGCAGGATGAAGACGATGATCGTGACAACGAGCTTGTCGCGCCGGGGCCTTGTGCGCGCCGGCGGAGGACTTTTGCTGACCGGCATATTGCCGATCGACGACAGTGTGAGCGATGGGGGGCGTGGACTGCAAGGCCGCGGCGCCGATCGCTTCGAGCGAGCGGAGGAATTCTACCGGGGCGTAGCCGCGGGGCTATATCGGCATCCGCACGACCTTCTCTATCAGGCGGGGATCGTGGCCCAGCTCGGCATCGGCGCATATTTGCTCGATCTTGGCGCTTCGGACGATTGGTGCCGGCAGCGGATCGGCCTCTTCGTCGACAAGGCATTGGCGATAGCGAACGAGGCCGGCTTGTATCATCGTGATCCCGCCATGCTCGAGCTGGCCGGGCTGCTCTCGCCCTATGGGCAATGGCGTGGTCCTTTCGCGGCCGATCTACCGGCGATCGAGACGATCAACACGTCTCGAGTGTCCGCTACGCTTGACGGCTTGCTAGGAACGGTGAGGCGCCGGCTCGCCGGGGTAAGCAACGAAGGGGCGGAGCGATGAAATGGCATCATAGTTTGTCGCGCGCCTATTGGCTCTGGATTCGCGTGAAACGCTATCCGCAATATGCTCGCCGGCTCGGCGCCGATCCGCCTGTCCTGGATCAACTGGATCTGGCGATGGATCTATTGTGGCCGTTCGCGCGGCGTGTGTTTCTCATGCACCGGGTCGACGAGCTGCCATATGGGGTGATCGCGATCGCGGTCGACGTCGACGTGGCGACCGTCGAACGCTGTGTCGCTGATGCATTGTGGTCGGTCAGAATGGTCCGCCGGGAATTCGAATGAAGGCCCGAAACCGACGTAACTTCACCCTCATGTTACCCCTCATTTATTCGAATAACAATTTACAGGGGGTGACTTCGCCGCCCCGAACCTGATCGTTCCTTTGTGCACGATTTGCGCGTAGCTTGGAGGGCGCCAAATGGAACGGCGGACATTTGTTGGCGGATTGCCGATCGCCGCGGGTATGGTCGGCGTGATCTCTCTTTCGGCTGAACCGAGTTCGCTCGACAATGAAAAACACAAAGCTGCGCGGTGGCGGCTGCAGAATGCGAGAGCGTTTTTCCCGAAGGGAGAATTCGTTCGCGCCGGCGACCTGCTCTATCAGTTGGGCATTGCATCGCAGCTCGCCCTGACGGCGTGTGTCGTGGCGGATGGTTGGACGGACGAGGATTGTCGCCGCCGGATCGGACTGGACGTCGGCAAAGCTCACTTCTTTGCGAAGGCCGGCGGGCTGCAATTCGATTCCGATAGCTTCGCGCGAATTGTCCCGTTGCTGTCGCCATATGGACGATGGCGATCGCCGGCGATGGGTGGTCACATCGATGCCGGAACGATTGACGCCGGCGCGGCTAAAACCGCGGTCTCGCAGTTGCTGATAGCGGTTCGGTCGCACCTGGTTGGCGGCGAAGGCAAGGCAGCAGGTCGATGATCTTGCATCACCGCATCGCGCGCAATTATTGGCTGCACGTCAGATTGAGGCACTATCCCGCGTTTGCGCAGAGTATCGGCCCAGCGCCGGACATCCGCGACCAAGTGAAGCTCGCGATCCAGCTCGTTTGGCCGCTGGCGCGATCGGTCTATCTCCTCAACGGAGTACATGATTTGAGTTATCGCCAGATTGCGACATGCGTCGGGGTAGATGTCAGCACCGTCGAATTGTGCATTGCCGACGCTCTCGTCTCGATGTGGACGATCTGCGACCAGTTTGGCGAGGCCCCTGGCTAAATTCGCACCGTCATTTTCGCACCTTCCGTGCATCGGATGCCGATTCGTGGAGGGCGTAATACAAACTTGCAGGGCTTCCAAATCTGTCTTACGCATGGCCGACTTGTCATCGGGAGATGCGAATGACGATTTTCAATGTCCGGCTTTCGCGCGAGGATGAAGCGGAGTTGGCCGCCGCCGCGAAAAAATCCGGTCGCAGCAAATCCGAGATCGCGCGCGACGCGATCTCGGCTCACCTGAAGAACATGGCCGACGACGAGAGGCGATGGGAAACGCTCCAGGACGATTGGAGCGAATATGGGTCGGCTGTACAGGACGCCTATGAAGCTCTCGTTGGTGTCCAGGTTGCCAAGCTGGACACGGTACGCAAGGCATTCGAGGCTCGTCTGGTCGAGATCGGGAATATGGATTGGGAACAGTCGATCGAGCCAGTCTACGAGATTTTTCGGCGGAAGGTGATCGAGAAGTCACGCGTCGCATATGCGCCGAACCCCTACATCGGGGGCAGTGATGCCAGAGACCCGGAGGTGGTCGCAGTAATCGGTTTTGCGGCCGACGACAGACATGCACTGGTGACACCGCTTGAGCAGGCATTTTATGATTATTGCGGTTTAGCGGGCTGGGACGCCTTCAACGAAATTCCGGTGGTCTTTGAACGGGCGCGAGCGCGGCTGGAGGCGGACGATAAAAAACGAGTGCGACCGGATGCGAATTAGGGATTCGCAGATGCGATCCAATTGATAAGATGCCGATCTTCATATCGTGTTCGGCAGAGAAACGAGGAGAATATTATGGCGCTGCAGGATCTATGGCTGGAAGGCATCGATGTCGATGCGGCGCTTTACGATATTCGCGATGACGACACGCAGGCGTGGGAAGTGCGCGCGCTTGCGGGCGCGAGCATCGGTATCGATCCGATCGCGGGACTGCGCGCTGTCATCGAGCTCAGCACCGCAATGGAACGGATCGTTCGCGGCGAAAATGACGGCAAGGCGCAACTGGCGAGCATCCTCGGCCGTGCCGGCGACGACTACCAGCGCTGCCTCTGGTATACGGTCGCGGGCCGCGATCCGCTCGCGGTCGCGACGTCGTTCGGCGAGCTCGAGAAGTTGATGGCTGCTCGGGCGATGCTCTGGGTCGAGGCTGACGATCGAGGGCTGACACCGGCAAAGGCGGACAATCCCTATTGGACGACAAGACCAGAGGGACCGCCGGCGACTTTCAGCGATCACTTCGAGCTCGGCGAACATTGGACGCCATTTCTGCCGTCAGAATTGCTCCCGGAGGACTGACGATGCAGCGCTACTATGTACTCGACCGGGAAATGGCCGCAGGCGAAGACGGGTTCGAGGCGATGGTGGCGCGAGCCTATAGGCTCAAGCAGGCGGTACGCTGCCTCTGCCGGCGCGACATCGCGCTCGATCTCTATATTGCCCATCGACATGGCGGGCATGTGCTGTCGCGCTGGCCCGGGACGGGCCCGCGGCACGCACCGCACTGCGATCATTATGAGGCGCCCGATCATCTGACAGGGCTCGGCCAGGTGCTCGGCAGCGCTATCGTCGACGACATCGACAATGGCGTGACAACGCTCAAGTTCGGCTTCCCGCTGTCGAAGGGTCCTGCGCGCGCGGCACCGGCGTCGTTCACGAACGACAAGCCCGATGTGAAGGCGACGGGTCAGCGGCTGTCGATGCGCGGGATGCTGCATTTCCTGTGGGATCGAGCGCAGCTCACCCACTGGCATCCGCGCATGGCGGGCAAGCGCAACTGGTACATTGTTCGCCGGCAGCTCCTGAATGCAGCGCTCGGCTGCAAGGTGCGGGGCGACCCTCTCGCGCAGCGGCTGTTCGTGCCCGAGACATTCCGTCTTGAGGACAAGGACGCGATCGCGGGCCGTCAGGACGCGGAGCTGGCCATTGCCCGATCGGAGCCCGACCGGATCATGATCCTGATCGGCGAGATCCGTTCGATCGAGAGTGCGCGCTATGGCGAGAAGATCCTGATCAAGCATATGCCTCAGCGACCGTTCCTCATGGATGCCGATATGGCGCGCCGCTTCCATAAGCGGTTCGCGGCCGAAGAGGAGCTTTGGAGGTCCGACGATCGCGACGGCAGTTTGATCATGGCCGCGAGCTTTTCCATGGGTGCGTCAGGCCTCGCGCAGATATTCGAGATGTCGGTGATGCCGGTCACCCGTGAATGGATCCCCTATGAGCGGCTCGAAGAGAGAATGCTGGTCACGCAAGCGATCGAAGAGAAGCGCCATTTCGTGAAAGGGATGCGGGTCAATCTCGGCCTCGAGATGCCGATCGCGAGCTTGACCCTCACCGACACCGGCGCGGAGGCAACGGCGGTCTATCTCGCACACAACCTGCCTGAGCCGCGGTATGACGAGGCACTCGAGCAGCTCATGCGGACGCAAGGCGTCGAGCATCTTACTTGGCGACCCGGTGATTGTCTGCAGATTGCGCAGAGTGGTTCGACCCCAATAAAGGTGGCGGGAACATCAACTGCCCACTGAGACTCCGCACCAGGGGGCTTGGATGGCGATTGTCGATAAGATGATGGCCGCAGAATGGCTTATGCAGGCTGCGGTCGAGATGCTGAATCGAAACGATGATGTGCTTAGCGGTGCATGTCATGGCTTCATCGGCGCTGGGCCTCCTCCGTGAGTTGGTGGCATGGCAGGGCGACGGTTATGCCCCTCGAGTGCTCAAGGATAGCCGCAAGCCGAGCTGAAGGAACTCCCAACGGGATGTCAGAGGCCGCCGAGATAGAAGCGATCGTCGACAAGATTGTTGAAGGTACCGAGGCGCGGGGTGTGAAGTTGGCGGCTGATATCGCGATCGCAACGCCGAAGAAGGACGTCCGAGCTTGGTCCTGTCAGTAGTTTTGTGCGCGAGGTCATATAGATGGAAAAGAAAGGACTATCGAGCACTATCAGGTTGAACCGCGAACTCCACCGCCAGGGTTCATCCATGCCGACCCAGGTCTCCTCGTCGATGCGTGCGCGCCGTCTTCACTGCAGAAAAGCTCTTGCGACCAGGAGGCCATCCACGCATGGAGTCATAGTGAGGAAAGCAGGAGATAACGTAGCGAATTTGTTATCAGTAGCTAGATTGAGCTTTCATGGTTCCCATCACAATGGCAGCGGGTCGATAATATGGTCTTATATCTAGGCATCGACGCGGGCGGCACCGCAAGTAAAGCGAGGCTTGTCGATGCGAACGGCCTGCGATTGGGTGCGGGGAAGGCCGGCCCCGCCAATACGCGCATCGGGCTCGACGCGCTGCACAGATCCTTGCTCGACGCCTGCACCCAGGCGCTCAAGGATGGTGGTGTCGCCGACAGCGATTATGGGAGCGTCCGGGTCGGCATGGGAATTGCGGGCATCAATCGGATGGGGATGAAGCAGCAAATCCAGGCGCTCGATTTTCCCTTTGCCAATGTTCAGTTAACCAGCGACTCGATCATCGCCAATCTGGGTGCACATATGGGCGGCGATGGTGCGATCTTGATCCTCGGTACCGGAAGCGTCGGGTTGATCAAGCGCGGTGAGGACAGTTTAAGCATCGGCGGCTACGGCTTTCCCATTTCAGACGAAGGAAGCGGTGCGGCGTTGGGTCTCAGTGCAATCCGCCATGCCCTGCGCACGCTCGACGGACGGACACGGCCGACACAGCTCAGTCAGGCGGTGACCAAGCAGTTCGACCATGCTATCCCGAATGTCATCGCTTGGATGGACGATGCAGCGCCGGCCGATTATGCCGCCTTTGCCCCACTGGTGATGGAATATGCGGAGATAGGTGACGAGATTGCGCTGTCGATCGTTCGCGACGCCGCGCAGCATATCGAGCGCTTCATCGAGACGATATTCGCTAAGGGCGCGAGCCGTTGCGTGCTGATGGGTGGACTCGCACCGCGGATCAAGCCATGGCTGCGCGCCCGTGTCGTCGAGAAGCTGAGTGCGCCGCTTGGCGACGCGCTCGACGGCGCCCTGATTCTCGCCGGCCTGCCCATCGGGTCTTTAGCATCTGGCCGGTGATGGCGTGCCGCCATCGAGAATCAACTGCCCCGGAACCGAGCAAGATATGCGCGATGTGGTGGGCACACCTCAAACTCCGTCACGGCATTCCAACAGGATCGCGCCGTGACACCGACGCTGTGCTGGCAGCGATGTCAGTGACGAATTCATATCGATCGCCTCGATACGCAGACCTGGTAAATTCAACCGGCGTACCCTTCGTATCACGGGTCAGGCGCTCAATGCGCAATATCTCCGAGCTCTGCGCAATCGAGAGCATCCCGGCTTCGGTCGGAGTGGCCAAGGCAGCCCGAATACGCTGCGTGCCGGACACAGGAAATACCCCCGAACTCTGAAGCGCTGCGTAGAGCGAGTCACCCACGGCATCCAAATCCGGGAGGAACTCCGCGGGAACGACAGCATGTTCTATCGCCAGCGGTTCGCCATTCGCAAGGCGCACACGCGCGAGCCTTGCGACCTTGGTGGCGATCGGAATCTCCAAGGCGGCCGCCTCCTCGTCGGTGGCGTTGGCGTAGCTACGCATCATCCAGACGACACTAGGATCATCACCTCTCGATCGTGCATCTTCAGAAAAGCTCGTTAGCATTGCACCCCGCGCCTCGATACGATCGCTGACATATGTTCCCGAACCATGCCGACGAAAGAGCAAGCCCTCCTCGATGAGCTTCTGGATGCCCTTTCGGATCGTGACCCGGGACATGCCCATTCGTTCCGAGAGTTCGCGCTCGGACGGGAGCGGCTCGCCCGGTTCCACGCCGCCGCTTTGGATGTGCTCACGAAGATTGCGCGCCAATTGAAGGTAGAGAGGCGCGTTGCTCTCCTTCAATCCGGCAAGCTTGTCTCGCATTATTGGTCCTTTCCGCACATATTCCGATCCGGCAAGCGGCCGAGGAACAATCGCATTTTCGCCTGTTCGTTCCCGTCAGCCTGACCGATAAAGGTCCAATAGCACCTTGAGGTTGCCGGCTTCAACCATTTGGCACACTATTGGTATGCACATCGATCCTTATGAAGCTGACGTCGTCCGAAATTTTCGCGCGCGGGTGGCGGCGAAGGGACCCATCGACTTGCTCGAGATTGCGAAGGTCGGAATAGCATTTCTCGAATTCGGCGCGGTTCTCGATTGAGAGCAGATCGCTGGCCCCAAGGTGAGCGAACATATCGGCGAGGCGCAGGAAACCATCGCTTGCTAGCGCGATTGCCCAGTCGCCGGCGGGCAGTTCGGCGCGATCTGCGCGCTCGATTGCCTCCATTTGAAGACCCAGCACCCAATAGCCGCCATCGACATTCATGAAGGCTCGATTTTGGACGAGTTGTGGCCGCAATTCCTCGAAAAGTTCGGCCGCCGAAATCTCAGGTCGCTCGGCGAGGATCGATCGGGCCAACGCCTTGGTGCGGTGTTCGAAAGGGCCTATATTGCCGCCGTCTCCATGTTCGGCGAATTCTTCTCCGCCTAGGGACCGGTAGGCGATCCTGCAGTCTCCGAGTGTTGCCAGTTCAACCTTTTCGGGCAGGGCGCGGACAAAAGCTATCGCCGCGCTTGGCAGTTCATGGCGCCCCGCGGGCGGTCGCCGCGCCAGCGTCGAATAGGACGACCGGCAGTGACGTATGACGGCCGCGAACAAATCCTCGAAAGGCATCGTCGGCTTGCTAGCCAGTAGATCGCGGAGTTCCCTATCGACCCGCTGCGCGAACCATTGTGCATCGCTGACAGCTGAGACGAGGTTCTCCCCAATGCCTGATGCGCCATCGATAACCCAGGCCGCGAAGTCCGTATATCCGACCACATCCTCATTCGCTGCCGCTCCGGATCGAGTCTCCGCCAAACGGACGTTGAACATCTCGGCTCCATTAAATAGACGCGCGACCGGCCTTCTGCGCGCCGACCGATATCGCAGCTTGATGATGTGGTATCATAGTGGTAGCAGGTGCGCAACATCGACTACGGTTAGGGGAACGAGAGATGCGCATTCTTGGTTTCATGAGCGGGACATCGCTCGATGGCGTTGATGCGGCCATTTTGAGTTCCGATGGCGAAGCAATCGACGACTTCGGCCCGACGCACCTCACCTCATTCTCGACCGCAGAGCGCGCCATCGTCAAAGACGCCACCGAACAGTTTGTGGCGACCGGTACGGCCGAACCGAGACTGTTGGCGGAGGCTGACGATATCATTGTCAGCGCGCATGTACGCTGCGCGCGCGAACTTCTCTCCAAACCGGGGGCCGGTAAGATCGAATTGATCGGTTATCACGGCCAAACCGTCCTTCACCGGCCCGACCGCGGGTTGACGATCCAGATTGGCGACCCTGCAAGAATCGCCAATACGCTCGGCGTTGACGTTGTCGCGGACGTTCGGCAGGCCGATATGGCCGTTGGCGGAGAGGGCGCGCCTCTTGTTCCCATCTATCACGCCGCACTGGCACGGAAGATCGGGAAGTCAGGTCCAATCGCCTTTCTCAATGTAGGCGGCGTCGCGAATTTCACGTTCATTGGCAGCGATGAACAAATCATCGCACTCGATACCGGGCCCGGCAATGGGATGCTCGATCTCACGGTCCAGAAGCGCGGTCTTGGCCGATATGATGATGGCGGAGCGCTGGCCGCGAGCGGAGAGGTCAATCAGGCAGTGCTGAGTCATTTACTTGCGCATCCCTATTTCGAGCGTGAAGGCCCGAAGTCGTTGGATCGCTACGACTTTCCGCTCGATATCGTGGATGATCTCTCGGCCGCCGACGCAGCGGCGACGTTGGTCGCGTTTACCGCCAATTCCGTGGCGCTGGGCGCACGCCAGCTCCCCGAACAACCGGAACTATGGATCATTTGCGGTGGCGGGCGACATAATCCCGTCATAATGGAGGCCTTGCGAGAAGTGCTTGGCGCTTGTGAAAGCGCTGACGATTTCGGGTTGCGCGGAGATTTTATCGAAGCCGAAGCCATCGGATTTATCGCGGCGCGCTCGGTTCGGGGGTTGCCGGTGACCTTCCCGAACACGACGGGCGCGCCCAGCCCCACCACGGCCGGAAAGCTCTACAAGGCTCAGACGGCGACGGTCGCCTGACCGGAGTCAAGGTCGAGACTCACGCGCTGTGCGATCAGTGTGGCGGGTGCAATGATCGACCGCACGGCGGCGGGGAGCATGTCGAAATGATCGATGTGCAAATCCGCGCCAAGCTGGCTGGCGCACACGTCGGAAAATCCGAAGCCGACAGCAATCGACGGCATCGCCGCGGCTCTCGCTGTCGCTACATCGACCGCCGAATCTCCAACATAGATGGCCTTGGCCCCTTTGGCCTGCGTAATTGCGGTGAGCAACGGTAGTGGATCGGGTTTTCGAACAGGCAATGTGTCGCCACCGATAATAGCGTCGAACACACCAGCCCAGCCGAGCGCTTCGACCAGATGGTTCGCAAGTCCCTCCGGCTTATTGGTGCAAATCGCGAGCCTGAAGCCCTCGATCCGCAACTCTTCGAGCGCGAGTTCCAGTCCCGGATAGGGTGCCGAAAACGTACAAATATTGTCGGCATAGTGTTCCAAGAATACGGGAATGGCTCGTGCGATCAGTTCCTCCGGCGCATCTCCGCTAAGCGTCAGTCCTGCATCCAGCAGCGCGCGCGCGCCGTGGCCGGCAAGGGGGCGCACGAGCATCGGCTCGACGGTAGGCCGGCCAAGGACTTCCAGCGAATGATTGAGCGCAGCAATGAGATCGGGAGCCGTGTCGACAAGCGTCCCGTCAAGGTCAAATACTATTGTATCAATTTTCGGGCCCCGCATTGCCATGCTGATGCCCGGCCCCAGATCGCAATACAAGGGCCAATTATGCGACCCGCCTTCCATTCCGGCCATTCTGGCGCGTCGAATCTATCCCGGGGCGCGACCATCGCGGCCCGCTCGATGTCGCCGCTTTTCCGTCGGATTGCGCTGCTACCAAAATTGGTTACAATCTGGTATTAGGCGCATCGGATCGACGGGCGAAAGCAGTCGAACGGCGCGACGGAACGGAGTGTCCGTCGTCAGAACATTTGGCGCAGATCGCGGCGTAGATTAGCGGAGCGCGGGCCTCGTCCTGGGGTTGATATTAAGCGGCGAGCTTGCGGTGCTGCAAGCGTCGGTGTTCGATGGTCTTCCGTTTGATCCTTTCGCGCTGTTGGATGATGGCGTCAGCCCTGCCGAAGTAGGTGTCGGCGGGCGTCACATTGCCGAGGCTTTCGTGATATCGGCGGTGATTATAGTGGTCGATGAAGGCCTCGATCCGGGTCTCCAGATCGCCGGGCAGGAAGTAATTTTCCAGCAGGATTCGGTTCTTGAGGGTCTGGTGCCAGCGCTCGATCTTGCCTTGGGTCTGGGGATGCATCGGGGCGCCGCGGACATGGCTCATACCGTTGGCACCGATCCATTGGGCCAGCTCCTCGGCGATGTAGCTCGGACCATTATCGCTGAGCAGCCTGGGCTTTTGCACGACCCTGGCTGACGAACAGCCCGAGGCTTCAAGCGCCAGTTCCAGCGTGTCGGTGACGTCCCCGGCGCGCATGGTGGTGCAAAGCTTCCAGGCGATGACATAGCGGGAGAAGTCGTCGAGCACGGTCGACAGATACACCCAGCCCCAACCGATGATTTTGAAGTAGGTGAAGTCGGTCTGCCACATCTCGTTCGGCCGCGTCGTCTTGGTGTGGAACGCATCGGCTGCCTTGATCACGATGAAGGCCGGGCTGGTGATCAGGTCATGGGCTTTCAGAAGCCGGTAAACCGTCGATTCCGACACGAAGTAGCGCTTCTCGTCGGTAAAGCGCACAGCCAACTCGCGGGGCGATAGCTCGGACTCGTCCAGCGCCATCTCGACGATCTGCTGCTGGATATCGTTGCCGATGCGATTCCACACCCGGCTCGGCGCCGATGGCCGATCCTCCAGCGCCTCCGGCCCGCCTTCGAGGTAGCGGTCATACCATCGATAGAAGGTCCGGCGGGGGATGCCGAGCTGGTCCAGCGTCCGCTTGGCGGGCAGATGCGACTGCTCGACGATCCTGATGATCTCGAGCTTCTCAGATGCGGGATACCTCATTCTTCGTCGCCCCCATCCGCGATCATGCTTTTTTTGAGCAGACGGTTTTCCAGCGTCAGGTCGGCCACGCATTCCTTCAGGGCACGGGCTTCGCGGCGCAGGTCGTGCACCTCGCCGGTGGTCGCAGCTCGGGCGGTATCGCCGGCCAGACGACGCTTGCCCGCTTCCATGAACTCCTTCGACCAGGTGTAATACAGGCTCTGGGCGATGCCTTCCTTGCGGCACAGCTCGGCGATGCTGTCTTCGCCGCGCAGCCCCTCCAGCACGATCCTGATTTTGTCCTCTGCAGAGAAGTGCCGGCGCGTCGCACGCCGTATGTCCTTCACCACCCGCTCAGCTGGGGCCTTCGGCGCCGATTTTTTCAAGGAGGATTTGGGCTTCATCTTCGTTCCTTCGTCACTACGACGAAGCCCAAATCCTCCTTAAATCACAACCTCAAATCTGTGCCATTGGCGCTGACGGCGGACAGTCACGAACCCCCAAGTTCTTCACCGTCGGCAGATCGTCGACGTGCCGCATGCCGTCGCAGGCTCGGTCCCATTTCAGGCGCCGGCTCTCAAAATGTGGGGGACGCCGACCGAAATCATTCGCGGTGCGCCTGGGCTCGGCGAGCATAGTGGCGATATCCTAAAGGAGTGGCTCGGCTATTCCAAGGGGGACATCGACAGGCTTGTGGAGCAAGGACGGATCTGAAGGAGGTTTCGCGATGCTGCACCCCGAGCCAGTCCAGAAGGTCTGGGACCCCAATGTGATCAGGAGCGACTTCCCATTGATCGCGGGTTTGTCGGGTATATATTTAGACAATGCGGCGTCGGCGCAAAAACCGCGCTGCGTGATGGACAGCATGACCGATGGCGCTTTCACCCGTTATGCCAATGTCCATCGCGGAGCCCACCGGCTTAGCGGCCTCGCGACCGCGAGCTACGAAGGCGCGCGGGCCCGGCTGCAGTCCTTTTTGAACGCTCCCGGCGCAGAGCAGATTATTTTTACGAAATCTGCAACCGAGGCGATCAATCTCGTGGCGTCAGCCTTTGCCGCTATCGTTGCACCGGGGGATGAGATCGTTGTTTCCTCGCTCGACCATCACGCCAATCTGGTCCCGTGGCATTTGCTTCGGGAGCGGCACGGCATCGTCTTGCGCTGGGTCGATCCCGACGCCTTCGGCAATCTCGATCCCACCGCCTTCGCCGACGCGATCACGCCTCGCACGCGGCTCGTGGCGGTCACACACATGTCGAATGTTTTCGGGGTATTGACACCGCTCGAGGCAATTGTTCGGCTTGCCCATGAAAAGGGCGTTCCTGTGCTCGCAGATGGAACCCAGGCCGTGGTACATCACGCAATCGACGTTTCGGCGCTCGACGTCGATTTCTATGCGCTCACCGGTCACAAGCTTTATGGGCCGACGGGTATCGGGGCTCTCTATGCCAAGCCCGGCTGGCTCGAACGCATGCCACCGATGCTCGGCGGCGGCGAGATGGTCGCAACCTTCGGCCGCGATCACGTCGAATATGCTGCCGCGCCGCACAAGTTCGAGGCCGGGACGCCGCCAATTCTGGAAGCGATCGGACTTGTCGCCGCCCTCGACTATGTCGAGGGCGTGGGGCGTACGACTATCGCTACCCACGAGGCAGCGCTTGGTCGCCACGCGCGGGCTCGATTCGCGGCTATTCCAAACATCACCGTCTTCGGCGATGCCGAAAAGCCCGGTCCAATTCTGACGTTCGCCTCTGCCGGCGCCCATGCGAACGATATAGCGGCGATCCTGGACGCCAAGGGTATCTGCGTCCGTGCCGGCGCGCACTGCACTCAACCGCTCCATCAAATGCTAGGCTTCAGTTCGACCTGCCGCGCATCGTTCGCCATGTACAGCACGCTGGATGAAGTCGACGCTCTTGCCGATGCAGTGGAAGAGGCGTTGGCAATCCTAAAGTGAGGTCGGCCGCCTGGAGGGTGCTCGCTACTCGCCGCCGATCCAGGTCCGGACGATCTCAATGTCTTCGGAGAGGTGCACGATATCTGCGCGCGCGCGCGGCGCGAGGCATCCATAGGTGCCGGTCAGCCCCAGCAAAGCCGCCGGCGTCGCGCTCGCCATCTTGCAAGCGTCCGCAAGTTCGACGTGCATGTTCGAAACAGCGTTCCGAATGGCCCGAGCCATGTCGAGGTCGGAGCCGGCCAAGGTTCCGTCAGCCGAGCGCAGTGCACCTTCGTTGCGAAAAATCTCGGTCTCGCCAAGGAAGAATGTATCGATATCGGTGCCGACCGTCGGCATGGAGTCCGTTACGAGCATCAATTCGTCGGGACCCTTCGCGCGGAAAGCGGCCCGCAGCGCGGTCGGATGAACATGGTGGCCATCGACTATCACGCCACAAATCAGCGGGGACGCCAATCCAGCCCCTGCGACTCCTGGCGTCCGGCTAGCTAACGGGGGCATAGCGTTGAACAAATGGGTGATTGCCCGAAGCCCTTCGCTGATTGCGCGATCCATATCCTCGCTTGTTGCCAGCGTGTGTCCGGCAGAGACAATGACGCCCCGAGCCGTCAATTCGGCGATCAGGCCGGTAGCGACCATTTCGGGCGCGAGGGTCACAAGTGTTTTTCCTGCACCTAGCGAGGAAAGCAGATTCACGGCCCGCTCATCCATCTTGCGGATTTTCGATGCGTCGTGAATGCCTTTCTTTTCAATGTTCAGAAAGGGGCCTTCAATATGGATTCCCAGAACGCCGGGGGTCCCGATCGCGATAGCGTCACGTACTGCGGCTATCCCGCGCTCAATCACGTCGAAATCATCACTGATGAGGGTAGGAAGCAAGGCCGTGGTCCCGAATGCCCTGTGTGCCTCGGTGATCGCCCTAATCCCGTCGATCGTCGGGGATTCGTTGAACAATACGCCGCCACCCCCGTTCACTTGCGTATCGATAAAACCGGGAACGAGCATGCCGCCGTCCAAGCGAACTGGATCAAAGTCGGTCGGGACGCCGCTATCGGGTACGATGTCGACGATCGCCGATCGCTCGATCAGCAATGCGTGATCTGATCGCCATCCCCTTTCCGAGAGGATTCGCGCGCCGATCAAAGCCTTTCTAGTCATATTGTTTCGGTAACCTTCCTGAGCAACGGCGGCCTGTCGGGATCAAGTCCTCGTTCAATCGCAAGAGCGTTGGCAAGGCGGTAGTAGGACTGGATCATCGTGATAGGCGCGGTCACAGGATGCAGGCCTGCGACGACGGGAAGTTCGATGGCCCCATGTCCGACTGGTCCGGCCCCAGCCACGATTGCCTCTTTTTCGAGGAACAGGCGAAGCAATGCGTCCATCCCCGCCCGGGCTTCATCGAGCGGCGGGAAGACCAGGATAGGGAAGTTGCGATCGATCACTGCCATCGGGCCGTGCGCGACCTCTGCCGTGCTGAAAGCCTCTGCATGAATTCCGCATGTTTCCTTGAACTTCAACGCCGCTTCGAGTGCGATCCCGAATGACGGGCCGCGCCCGAGGACGAAGAGGCTGCGTGCCTGCGAGAAAGGTGCCAGAGCCTCGTCCCATGACACGGCCCAAGCTTGGCACAACTGATCCGGCAGGGCAGCAATGACGGGGTCGAGGGCTTGTCCGCCGGCGCATTCGGATATGATCTGGGCGAAGGCCGAAAGCGTCGCAATGAAGCTTTTGGTTGCTGCGACGCTTCGCTCCGGTCCCGCGCGGAGCGGTATGACGATGTCGGCGAGAGGTACGAGCGGTGCGCTTTCGTCGTTGACCATCGCGATGACGATCGCCCCGGCCTCTCGCGCCACCTCGGCGGACGCAAGCAGATCGGGGCTCTTACCCGACTGCGACACGACGATAAACGGCTGCCCCGCCATGTGCTCCATCGGTACGCGGTATACCGAACCCATCGATGGCGGGTGTGACGATACCGTCTTGCGAAGATGTGCCTCGAACAGGAATTTCCCATAGGCGGCAGCGTGATCCGAACTGCCGCGGGCGCAGGTGAAAATCGTGTGCGTTGCGGGGCGCAGTATCAGCTTCGCCAGTTCCTTCGCCAAGACAGCATTGTCCGACAACTGCTTGGCCACGATCTGGCCAGCCTCGCTGGCCTCGGAAAACATCAGGGTGGAGGTGGGGTGACGGGCTGCGTTCATTATAATACCTGTATAATACCAGTTTACCTTGATCCGCAAGGCAGATATATTCGCGGCATGACCCATCTGCGCGACATGCTTTCGAATTTCCTTGGCGACCGACTGATCACCGCTGAAACCGCGCGCGTCGCCTATACGCAAACCGAGGGTCACCATCCGGGCGAACTTCCGGCACTGGTGGCACAGCCCGTGTCGATCGAGGAGGTTCGCCAGCTAGTTCGCGCAGCTGCCGCGCAGGGCGTCCCGATCGTGGGTTATGGTGCCGGCACTTCTCTCGAGGGGAACGCGGCCGCCGTCACATCGGACACGCTCGTCGTAGATTTTTCGCGCATGAACGAGATAGTCGAGATTTCCCCGGAAGATCTACTTGTCGTGGTTCAGCCGGGCGTAACGCGCGAACAGCTCAACGAGGAGCTGCGCACCACAGGTCTCTTTTTTCCGGTCGATCCCGGGGCGAACGCAACCATCGGCGGGATGATCGCAACCCGGGCGTCCGGAACGACGACTGTACGTTACGGCAACATGCGCGACAATCTGCTTGCCCTCAAGGTCGTTACGGCAACTGGCGATCTGATCCAGACGGGGACCCGGGCCCGCAAATCGGCGGCGGGCTACGACCTTACTCATCTCTTCGCCGGATCCGAAGGCACTTTGGGCCTAATCGTGGAGGCGACCCTGCGCCTTCATGGGCAACCCGAACAGATCGTTTCCGCAAGCTGGGATTTCGCCAGCATAGAGGGTGCGGTCGATACCGTGATTCAGACCATCCAATCTGGGATCGCCATCGCGCGCATGGAGCTTCTCGACACGCGCGCGATGATCGCGTGCAACCGCCAGAGCCATCTCGGTCTCCCCGAATGTCCAACCCTCTTTCTGGAGTTCCACGGTTCCGGCGCCAGCATCTCCGAGCAATTGGAAATCGTTCGCGTTCTGGGAGATGCCAACGGCGGCGGGACACTCAGGTCCGCGACCGCGACGGAGGAACGGAACTTGCTATGGAAGGCGCGGCACCATCTGCTTTGGGCATCGCGGTCAATGGTTCCTGAGGCGCAAGCCTGGATCACCGACATTTGCGTCCCCATTTCGCGATTGGCCGAAGCCATTTCGCGTGCGGAAACGATGATCGAAGCATCGGGGCTGTTCGCTCCGATCCTGGGCCATGTCGGCGACGGGAATTTCCACGTCTTCTTCATTCTCCATCCCGACGACAAGCCCTCGTGGCAAAAGGCGGCGGTCATCAACGATGCCATGATCGATCACGCGCTCTCGGTTGGCGGAACCTGCACGGGTGAACATGGGATCGGCTTGGGCAAGCGCGACTCCCTGCTGCGCGAGAACGGGACGGCTTCCGTCGAGATCATGCGGCAACTCAAGCAGGCGCTCGATCCGGAGGGCATCTTCAATCCTGGCAAGATATTCGCAGCATGATGCCGAAAGCCGCCAGGCCCGCGACGACCACGCCGGCGTCATGCGGACCCGCCTACACCCGCAGCAAAAGGCCGCGGCGTTGAAGCGGTGCCAGCAGCAACCTGCAAAGAATTACCGCAAGAACGGCAAATAGCACCGACGCCCACATGGCCGACAGACCGGACGCCCGAAGCCCCGCGAGCAGGCTGTCCCAGAGCCGGTCCTCGCCGCCCGGCGGAAGGCGCAGCAGGGCGATCAGGAGCATATGGATCACATAGATGGTCAACGCCGCCTGGCCCACGGCGACGAACTGCTTCGCCCACCCATGCGGCTGCAGCACGGGCCAGGCGGCGCGAACCGCAGCGTAACCCGACGCGCCGATCCCCGACGTCACAAGCACGAAACTCGCGGTCCACAAATCCTTGTTGATCGGGATGACGATCGTCGTCAGCAGCCCGGTCAGCACGAGGAGGATGCCGGCGAACGCGAGGCGCCAGATGGGCCTCGGCGCGCTGGCCCAGCGCGCAAGCGCGACGCCAAGGAAACCGCTCGCCATGGAAGGCAGCGTGGACAAAATGCCCTCCGGATCCCAGCTGCCGCGCAATATCAATCCCGGCGGGAGTTGCCGATCGAGCCACCCGCTGATGCCCGCTCCGGGAGCGAGGCTGGCTACAGTATTTTCTGCACCGATGTTCAGCAGAACGAATGTGTGAGTGGCGATGATCGCCAGCCCCAGTCCCAGCGGAACGATCGCGCCGCGCCCGACGGAGACGATCACCGCGCAAGCGAGATATACGATGGCTATGCGCTGCAACACGCCTGCCCACCGCAATTGATCCCAATCGAATCCAGGCCGCAGGCACCAGTTGAGCGCGACGCCGATCGCGAAGAGCAACGCCCCGCGCCGGGCAATCGCACCCCAGGGCATCTGCCGCCGCAAACGTCCATCGAAAGCCAGCGATGCAGAGATGCCGACAATGAACAAAAATATCGGGAAGACGATATCGGCTAGCGTCAGGCCGTGCCAGGCGGCGTGCCGGAGGATCGCTGGTGCCGCGGGCACCAGGAAATTGACCAGCAGCATCAGCATCACATCGACTCCCCGCAGGAAATCGAGCGGCAGGTCGCGGGCGGGCGCCAATCGCGTCATGGCACCAGCCGGTCAGGATCCGCGCATGCCGTCAAATCGCTCTGCGACATCGCGCCATTTCATTTCTCCCCGAGCGCTGCGATGGCCTTGCCCAATATTCCGCCGTTGTCTCCGAGAAGCTTTGCCGCCCCCTCGGGGGTATTGCCTTTTGCGATGAGGACCGCCTTGGAGATGCTGTTTTCGCCCCGTTTGAGGGCAGCCATGGCTTCTTCCTCGGAGCAACTCGTCAGCATCTGTACGATTCCGGCCGCCCGCCGCTGCAATTTCGCGTTCGAGACAATCATGTCGACCATCTGGCCCTGATAGACCTTGCCGAGCTTCAGCATGATAGTCGTCGAGATGATGTTGACGGCGGCCTTCTGGGCCGTGCCAGCCTTCATGCGCGTCGACCCGCTGATGATCTCGCTTCCGGTGCCGAGCAAGATGGGGTGCAGCGCGGCTTCGAGGATCGGCGTCGATGCATTGTTCGCGATCGCGATCGTAAGCGCCCCGCGCGCCCGCGCAACCTCGATTGCCCGCAAAGTGAACGGAGTACGCCCGCTCGCCGCCACCGCTACCACGACATCGGCCGCGTTCACGGCGTGCTCGGCAATCTGCCTCTCGGCATCGGCAACATCGTCTTCGGCACCTTCGGCGCTCTCGATGAGTGCCGGGAGCCCGCCCGCCAGAAGATACAGCAATCGCTCTTCCGGCCAGCCGAAGGTAGGCGTCAGTTCGACACCGTCCTGAACCGCGACGCGGCCGGATGTCCCGGCGCCGACATAGATCAGGCGTCCTTGCGAAGACAAAAGCCGCTGCGCGGCCGCTGCGCACGCCGCGGCAATCGCATCCGCTTGGCTGTTCAAGGCTTCGATCGCTTCTCGTTGCCCCTCGATCATTGCGGTCACGGCGTCGATCGTCGGCCAATTGTCGATTTCGGCATAACGTGGGTCAATCGCTTCAGTACCCGGCATCTGTGCTTCTCTCTTTCTTGTTCGCGTTGCCGATGAGGCAAACCAGCGTGGAAACTGTCACGCCAACGCACAAGTGCCACGGGAAAGCGATTTTCTTTAGTGCTTCGGGCAAGCCAAGCACGTCGATCGTGAACGGTTGAAACAGCATGACGACGATGAAGCCGACCGCTAGGGCCGCGATGACCGACGCCGTTGATCCGCGCTTTGAAAACACCGCTGTTATATAGACTCCTAGCAATCCTGAATAGGCGAATGCCATCACTCCTAGGACAAATTCGAGCAGGGGAATGTCGCTGTATCGCTGCCAATAGAAGCAGACGATGGACATCAGGAAGAGGAGGACGCCCAGCAAAACTGTCGCAAGCCGCCCCGCGAGGATGAAGTGACGCTCGTCGCGCGGTCTCTTGCGCTCGATGAAAGGACGGTAGAAGTCGTTGATTGCTACGGCGGCCATTGAGATCAGGCCCGAATTGATGGCGGCGGCGGCGATGACGCCAACCGTTACGAACCCACGCAACCCGGGCGGGATTTCGCTCAGGATGAAGCTCATGAAAACGGTGATTTTTTCGCCCTGGAATGTCGGCGCGATCTGTCCCGGGATGGCCGCCATCAGGTCGGGGCGTTCATAGAAGATGTAGAGCAGCGAGCCGATGAAGAGGAAGATCAGGATGACGGGGATCGATGCCAGAACGGACCAGTAGAGGGCGCGGCTGCCCTGTTTCGCCGAATCGCAGGCGAGCAGGCGCTGCGTCGTATCTTGGTCGAGACCCGAATTCGCCGCGTTGATCAGGACCATCCCCGTCACTGCCGCCAGAACCGAAAAGGGCGTGCCGAGGTCGAGCGTCCAGTCAAGGACCTGCAACTTGCTCGCTCCGGAGGGAGGATGCGCAAGCGCGGTATAGATATCGGCGGCCGGCGCAGGAATCTTGGACAGCAGGAACAGGACGACGAAGATCGCCGCTCCGACATAAAGCACGACTTGGACCAGGTCGCTCCAGATCACAGAATTGAGGCCGCCCATAAAAGTGAAGGCGAGGCCGAAGACCAGCAAAACAAACGAGGCGATGATGATATGCTCGGGCGCGACGTCGAGGAAGAGGATCATCGAAACGGCGATCGCAGCAAGATAGAGGCGCGCCCCACTGGCAAACACCCGCCCGACCAGATACATGGCGCCTGCCGCTCGGCGAGCGGCCGGGCTGAACCGGGCCTCGAGCAGTTCATAGACGGTGGTGGCGCCCATCGCATAAAAGCGCGGCATCAGGATGGCGGCAACAAGCCACGCGCCGATCAGCGCGCCGATCACGCTCGTCAGATAGGTATAATTGCCCCTGAAGCTATTGTCGGGGACCCCCAGAAATGTTGCTGTCGATTGCACGGTCGACAGAACCGACACCGCAACCAGCCATGTTGGCGCGCGATGGCTGGCCAGAAAATAATCATCCGCATTCTGCATGTTGCGCCGCGTTGAGGCATAGCCGGCGATAGCGAGGATCAGGACATATCCGATCAGAATCGACCAATCCAGCGAAGTAAATTGTAACGTGTGCATAATGTCCCCGGATGGCGGTGAGGCGCGGACGTCAGACCTGAGAAATCGTCTGATGCGCCGCGCCTTGGACAACTCGCCCTGGTGGAATGGAGGCTAGGTGTCTACAATGCCTCCACTCCACGCCCTCACCGCCTTAGGGTGACGGAGAAGCCAAAGGTGGTTCCCAGCACGTCGTAAGTATCCGGGAATGTATTGTATGCCCCGGGATTGACCGGTAGCGGCGGCTTCTTGTCAAAGAGATTGTCGATCCCGAAGGCTAGGGTCAGCCCCTCGACGGGCGGACGAACCGCCAGGTTCAGGTCGAAATAATCATAAGCAGGAATCCGACCGGTGCTACCCGCGGTCGAATCGCGAACCGATCCGATGCGTTTCCATCCGAACTGGACCGTCAACGGCTTGCTGTCCCAGGTGATCGTAGCGCGCGACCGGAAATCTGGTGCAACCAGCGTCACAAGGTCCGATGAACAGGCAGCGCCATAGGTTCCCTTGCAATCGACGGGAGTTAGCGCGGCGTTACGCTGGATCGAATATTTGGTGACGATGCTCGCCGTATAGCCGAGGGTGAGCCGGCTCTCCGGCGGACCGAAATCGAGATCGAATCCATAACGGAAGTCGATGTCGATGCCTTGCTGCTTGATAAGCGCAAGGTTTCGATCATCGACAAAGGCATTGAGGATGTAACCGGTGGTTGGATCCCTGGTTACTGCGGCGCAGAGTGGATTGCCCGGCGTTGGATCGGTAATGTAGCAGCTCGTAAGCGCATCGACGGGTTGGATCTGGCCGACCGCGTTGCGAATATCGATCTTGTACCAGTCCACCGAAAGATTGAGACCACGCAGGAAGGTCGGGGTGAAGACGCCGCCAAGCGTGTAAGTTTTGCCCCTTTCGGCTTCGATGTTCGCGTTGCCACCGAAGAAATAGCCGCCCTGCAGATTTGCGGGGTTGTTGGAATCATAGGCTCCCCGATATCCCTGCGCCGTACATTGCGTGATCGTCGCCGAATTGGTCGCGCCCACGCACGGATCCCCGGCATAGCGCGGAAAAAGACGTGCAACCGTACGTAGATTAGCGAAGGGAATCGAAAAGACTGGGTTAGCGAATTCGCCAATATTGGCGTCGCGAATGACGGTTTGGCGCGTGCCGCGCAGCCGTAGGTCGTCGGAGACGATCCAGTTGATGCCAAGCTTGTTCGTATCGTAGCGCCGGTCGGCGCCCACCGATTTTTCATACCAGGATCGACGATACGCGCCTTCGACGGTCAGCTTTTGGACCAGCGGTAAATCCGACAGCAAGGGGACGATTAGTTCGCCGAACAATTCGTTCACCTTGACGAAGGGCGGAACCAGCGGCGCCGATTCGGTTCCCTGGTTGAACGACGTCCCGAGGTCAGCGCCATAGACAAACCGGCCGGTTTCTCGGCGGAATTCATAGCCTGCGGTGAAGCCGATCGGTCCTGCCCATCCAGCGAAGAAGTCGCTCGTATCGCCGGCAACATAGGCGGATGCCACCTGCTGCGTGCGTTTGCGGTTGCCGAAATTGAAATCGCGCAGCACGCTGGTGAAGTCACCGCCCGGCCCGAAGATGTCGGTCGTGTTAGCTAGGCCGGCAAAGGCGGACCGCGTCCCGTCGCCCTTGACGACGATCGATTCCTTGGACTGGCCATGCTGATAATAGGCATCCCAGCTGATTGCAGGCGTGATGTTGCCACGTAGCCCGATCAGGCCCTGGATGGTTTCGCGATTGTTCTGCGCATAGGTCACACCGAGTTCGCCGAGCGAGCGCCGGACGTTGACGGTAGCGAAACCGTTGACGAAGGTCAGCCGCGCCCGCGCTTGGGGGTCGAGGAATGGATTATTCTCGGCGATCTGGACGTTGATCCCATTGGCCCCTGTGGTCGGAGGATTCTGCCCCGACCGGCTGCCGCCGCGCGTCCGCAGGTCGGAGTACATCAGGCGGCCATAGAGCTCGACATTGTCAAACACGTCATATTTCAGAAAAGCGCTCGCGTTGATGCGCCGCAACGGCTGGACGAGCAGGAAATCGGGGGTGTAGTCGGTCGATTGCGGCGTCAGCGTGAAATTGCCCAACGCATCGTAGGAAAAGGTCCTACCGCTCGCCACGTCGGTGAAATTGCCGCCGATCGGCAACGTCGCCACGCCGCGCCGCGCAAAGGCGCGGTGCGCGGCCAGCAGTGGGTCGCGCTCGGTGTATTCGCCATAGACCACCAGATTGCCGCGGCCGCCGAGCGACATGCCGCCCATCACATGGCCACCGAATTGCGAAGCTCCACCCGACACCGCTCGATAATTTGCGTTCGCCTGCCACCCTTCAAACGAATCATCGATGATGAAGTTCACGACCCCTGCCACGGCGTCCGCGCCATAGACCGCTGCAGCGCCGCCGGTGAGCACATCGACGCGCTTGAGCAAGGGAGCCGGGATCGAGTTGACATCGACCGCATTGCGGAAGCTGAACGGAATGGCGCGCGTTCCGTTGATCAGTACGAGGGTGCGGTTCTGCCCGAGGTTACGCAGGTCCAGGGTCTGCGCGCCGAATGCGTCGCTGCCCACCGATGTCGAGTTCACGCCGCCCGCGAGCTGCGGCATCTTGACCGAGAAGTCTTCGATCGTGACCGCCCGTTGAAGCGAAATCTGCTCACCCTCCACCGCGCTGATCGGGCTGGTGGAGGTCAGGCCGGGCGTACGGACACGCGTGCCGGTGACGATGATGTCCGTCTCCGCGCGCGCTTCGCTCGTTGTGCTATCGGTTTCTTGCGCAAACACGGCACTTGCTGACATGAGCGCAATCGCTGAAGCTATCGCCGACCCGCAACGCAGGAATCCGCCTTTTATCCGTCCCATTTTGCTCACTCCCCTCTTCAAACCTGTCTCGACAATAACACAGTTATATACCATTTCAATACCAATATGAGCAGCTATGCTGAGCATCAATTCCATTCGCTTGCTCATCTCGTGTGACGAGTCGAGATCCCGGCGTAGGCGTCTTATTTGGATAGGGTTTATCCCGCTCTGCATCTACGGTTCGTTGAACGCTAACCGTAGATTTTGTGTCATAGGCAGACATGAGTGCGCGACGCCTAAACACCCTCCAATGGCCTCGCCACGCTTTAGGTCATAGGTTAGGTTCGGCAGTTGGTGTTAAAACTGATACCAGTCGAAGGGGAAAACGGTGAAAGGCCGATCGCCATGCGCCCTGAGCAAAGCCATCTCGCAAGCCGCGCCGATCCCGAAATTGTCCGGCTTGAGGGAAGAGGCGGCCGTGACCAGCGTGGCCCAGTCCACCGCCCATCATCCGATCCGCGAACTCTCCAGTAAAATGGGTGCCGTAGTTCTGGATCGGCGACCTGGAGTCGAGGAAACCATATCGTGCGGACAGCACGGTGATTTTCAGCATCTTGCGATCGCCCGCATGGCAACGGACCGTTTGCCAAAGCGGTCCGTCATAGCGGTCGATGGCGGGCATATAGCCGTCATCTTGCCGCTTTGTCGCGGAACAGGCGAGGATGAGCAACCGATGGGTGCGAAGTGAAGGCGCGCTCATCGATCAAGCCGCTATCGGGAGGGCTGAGGCGGCATGAGCGTGGATCCAGTCCGTTGCCGCTTGTGCCGCGGCGGCCGCGCGAAAGATCGCCCGCGTGTCGTTGCCAAGCGCCGTCAACCAGCTCGAGACATAAGCAGCGTGATCCGCCCTTGGCGAATAGCCCAGACCAAGGTCGGCCATCAAGAAGCTGGCGCCGATCTCGGCAACCAGCTCTTCGCGGGCCCGGATGGTCCGATCCTTGAAATAGTCCCGAAGCGTTTCGCGGGCGAGGCGCTGCGCGCTTCCCGTCGAATGAACGATTTCATGTCCGAGCGTCGAAATGAAGCCTTCGTCGCTGTCGAAGGCTTCGCGGTCGGGCATGTAGACGCGGTCCTCATCGGGCCGAAAATACGCGTCCCAAGGGCCGTAGTGCACAGGGACGCCAACGCTTTCGAGGAACAGTTTCGCAGAGGCGGCTGTTTCGCCGATCGGCCGTGCGCTTGCCAGTGTCCGTTCGGGCGAGCCATCGACCTGCGATTGGTTGAAGACGACAAAGCTCCGAGCAAAGAAGCGGGCGCTGCGTTCCTCGCCATCGGAATCCGCCGACGTGGGTTCGTCACGCTCCTGCTTTTTCCACAGAATGACGTGCGTACCGGTTTCGCCGCGGCGCACCTGTGCGCCGACCTCAGTCCACTGACGGTAGGTTGCCCAGGTGCCGGATTGAAAGCCTTGAGCTTCAGCAGAGGCCCAAAGGACGAGGCGGTTGATGCCGGTATAAGCGCGTCCGACAGCACTCGTCGGCCGCATCAGCGTCCCGCCGTCATGGTGCCAGGGCATACGCCACTGGCCGGCGCCGGCGTCGATCGCAGCGGCTAGCTCGGCGGTGATGGTTTGATAGATATCGTGACGAGGTTTCATGTCGCTGGTCCTTTCTGAAGCTGCGAGCGGTGCTCGCCGCCTCCTCCCCCACTTTCCTCCCTTCCCGCGCTCGCGCGGGAAATGTCGCGGGGCGACGTGACGTCTTCGGAGGTGATCACCAGCGGGGGAATCTTGAATTCGGCGGCGGCGAACCAGGCGCGCAGCGTCGAGATGTGTTCATGTGCTTTGACAGTCTCGCTGGTAGCGACGACGTTCCCATCGTTGTCCGCCGGATAATCTTCCACGGGACCGCGCCCCGTGAAAACGACACGTTCGGCGCGCCAGCCTCCCGGATAGCCGGCGCACGTCCGTGTGAACGGAAGGCCGCGATCCTCACACCATTCTTCCAGAGCGCCGAAACGCCCGCCGATCGCTTGATGGTCGAACAGGCGAAGTGGCTGGCCTTCACTTCGAAGTTCTGGCGAGAATTCCTCTCCATCCTCCTCGCGGGAAAGACCCTCACAGACGATCAGATGACAGAGCGTGATAAAGTCGTCGGCGGACACGCGGCCGCCGATGACGATCGATGCAAATGCACAATCGGGCATCTTGTTGACTCCAATAGAGAAATTTCAGAATGTCGACAGCGGCGCGGAGGCAGGCTTCCAACTGGAAGTCGAGACCCTTGCTTCCGCGCCGCCCAGCGATGCCTCAGGCTGCGTCGGCCAAAATGGCCTCGGTCTGGTCGACCTCGTTCACGGCAGGGTTGGCCTCGTCGGCTTGCTCGTCATCAGCGTCATCGATGGCAGGTTGCTCTTCGCTGCTGTCATCGTCGACCAGCGGCGCTTCCGGTTCATCCGGGGTCCCGGCAGCGCGAAACATCATGACGTCCGGGATCCAGCTCTGCGCCCGCGCCTTCACCTCAGGCGTGACGATGGCTTCGCCGGCGCAGAGTTTTGCGGCCGCAGACGATAGGGCGGCCTTCTTTTCGCTGGCGTAGCGACCCGGAAGCTCGGGATCGAGCTTGCCCAGGATCGACAGAATCTGCGGCTTGCGGATCTTGTCGAAGAAGACATCCGCGCTCGGCCGCCAGTGTTCGGCGGTATCGATTTCGAGCAGCGCGCCAAGCTCGGATTGGAAGCGGTTAGCGCGATCGCCGCTGGCGAGGCTCGCCTGAAGGCTTTGACTGACGGCAAACGCAAGCCATGCTGCCTTGTCCGTTTCGTCGAGTTCGCGGAACGCCATGAACGCGCTGAAACTGTCGTCGGCGCCTGCCCAATCGCACGGAAGACCGGAGCGGACCGCGTCGAGGCCATCTTGTGCGGCCGTTGAATGGGCGGCGGGGACGCCGGCGGGGTCAAAGAGCTCGCCGATCGTCACCATGACGCCCGTGTCGTTGTAAGCGGCGTGGCCCGTAAATTTCCGCGCGAGGCGGAAGATGGTCAGATCGAGCGCGAGTGCGGGATCATGGGCGATGTGCAACGCCAACACGTCACGCCGTTCCTTGGCAAGCTGCTCCTCGAGCGACCGGGGAAGAGCGTCCTCCAGGGCAGCGCGGTCAGCACCGCCGCCGGTGACCTTTTGCGACTGCTTTTCGCGCTTGAGGGCCTTCGTCGAAAAGTAGCGGTGCGACGCCTTCGGGGTGCCATCGCTGGCGAGCACCACGAACTTTCCAACATGCGGTCGTTCGTCTTCCGGAATGACATAGCTGCGTTTGTCGATCTCGGTGTGCTCGGCGTCCAGCGCTTCATTCTCCGCTTCGAGACGTGAAATCACGTCCGGATCGGTTGCATCCTCCAGTTCTTCTTCGATCGACTGCAGACGCTCTTCGATCGCGATCATGCGGGCCTGGTCTTCTTCGCTCAGCTCGCCGCGCCGGATGTAATAGTCGTGCAAGCCTTCGGTCGCCGAATGGGGAACATGCTGGGCTAGGAGAACCCGAACCCATCCCAGTGTGCCGACGGCCATGGCGTCTGCAGCTTGCTCGAGCTTCCTGCGTGCGATGTCTTCGGCGATCGGGCGATCAAGCCATTGACCTTCGCCCTCGCCGGCGAAGAGGTCACGTTCGATGCGGCCACCGGCGGCGAGATACTCCTCCTCACCGACCAGTTTAGCAACCGCGCTGTTCGCCTCGATCGCGCTGTCGTTGACATAGCGCCGGATCGTGTGCGGCTGGTCGCCTTGCCAGCTATCCTTGAAAACATTCCAGGCTGCGAGCTGGGTGTCCCGATCGGAGGTGCTGCCGTAAGCCTTGGCGACGTCGAGGGTGATTTTCCCTTCGGCAAGGGCGTCGAAGATCGGCTCTGCAAGATCGGCGAGGCGGAGGCGCCCCTGAACGTGACGAACCGTGACGCCCATGCGCCGCGCGAGTTCTTCTTCGCTTTCGCCCTTGTCCATGGCCGCTCGATAACCGCGGCATTCATCGGCGGGAGACATGGCTTCGCGGATGATGTTCTCGGCCAAACTGATCTCTTCGGCGAGCGCGGCGGCTTCGTCATTGCACACACGCGCATCGACCATCGCATTCTTTGGCAGCTTGCCGCTCTTGATGAGCTGCGCGATCGCGCGCCAGCGTCGGCCGCCCGCATGAACGTCGAAGAACGACTTCTTGTCGGTAGCCGGGCTGACGATGACCGGTTGAAGAAGTCCATATGCGTCGATCGAAACCGCGAGGGCATCGATACCGGCTTGGGTAAAGGTTTTGCGGGCATTGGCCGGCGAGAGGCGGAGCTTGTTGAAAGGAATCGGCTGGTTCTGCATGATGAATCTCCGGTGACAACCGAGACCCGGTTCATGGGCTTAACTCCCAAGGGGCCTCGCCCCCTTCCTTCCCCCTCCCCTCTCATCCTTGGCGTGCCAAAGGCGCGCCATAGTTCCGCGCAGCGCGGGTCATTGCGCGCTGGCGCTGTCCCCCTATGGAAGAGTGTGTGGCTGGGAGTTTTGAATCGCTCGAAGAGATCAGGCGAAACCGCTCAAATGTCGCGGTGCGATGCGGATTCTGTGGCCATCAGGGCGTCGTGGACGGCGGAATATTGTGGCGTTGGTTTGCTCTTCACCGATGGGATAGTCGGCCGACAGACGTCATCGAGCATATGCGCTGCACTATCTGCCGGCGCCGACCGGTCGAGGTCGGGGCAACGTCGGAAGCTCCGACGGTTGAATTTGGGCCGCGCGATGAGGCGGAATGGCAGGAAGTGGTGGCGAGGCTGCGCCATAGGCCGCCTCGCCAGCCAGATTGGTGATCAGGCGCGCTTTGCAGCCGGTTTGGCGGCACCGCGCGCAGGTTTACGGCCGCCACCCCGTCCCTTCGTGCCGAGCCCGATTTCTTTTGCCAGCACCCGCCGCTTCTCGGCATAGCTTGGTGCGACCATCGGATAATCGGCAGGCAGGCCCCATTTTGCCCGATAGTCTTCGGGCGTCAGCCCATAATGAGTCATAAGGTGTCGGCGAAGCATTTTAAGCTTCTTTCCGTCTTCAAGACATACGATGTAGTCGGGTTTCACCGACGACCGAATTGAAGCCGCCGGCACAAGCGGCTCTTCCGGCTTTTCAGCGGGATGCGATAGTCCGGAGAGTGCGGCATGCACGTTGGTGATTAGAAGGGAAAGATCTGATATTGCGACACTATTGTTCCCAACATGCGCGGCAACAATATCTGCGGTGAGGGTGAGAAGATCACCCGTGTCCTGGGGAACATCGTTCATTTGACTTTTCCTGGTTAGGTTGCGACCGGTGCCCTAATCCCCACTGGCGAGCCGTCCTGCAAGCAGTTTTTGCATTATACCTGCGAGAGAGCCTGCTGGAAAGTGCCATGATTTGACACTTCAACAATTTACAGGGGTGTAAGTCTATAATGCTATCAAATGAAGACACGTTGACATTTCAAGGACTACCGCGGACGACTCCGACAATATGCCTCTATTGTTGGCCGCCACTGCTTCCTGGACTACCTTCGGATTGCTGGTTCATTTAGCAGAGAGCGCCGAGACAATGTCGGCAGCTCGTGACACCGGGATGAACATTCGGGTCTTGAACTGGATGATCTCCGTGAAACAGCCTTGAGCCTTTAGCGTCGGCAAAGACCGGGGATCAAATCCGCTGAGCTCGAGGCGCGATTCCCCATTCACGCGTCTTCGCTGGAGCGTCAAACCGGTGTTGTTGCCGATCGCCACCGTCTTGCCTTCCCAGGCGGCCGCAACAATTTCTTCCGGTGTTAGACTGATGGCGCCAGTTATGCCGAGCTTGCCGAGCAATGTATTCACATCGCCGCGCGGGACAATACGCCCAAGCAGCGCACGCCCGTCGGCGGTCACGAGGCGACGAACTTCAGGATCATCGCCCAGCAGATTCCAGATTGGAAGCAAGCGGCCAACCGCGAGGAAGAAGCGTTCGCGGTTCGGCTCCTGGACGAGTTCATCGCACTCGGCCTTCCAGCATATTTCGAATGTCCCGAAGTCGGCGGGCTCCCACATGCTCTCTTCGAGGTCACCGGCAGTGATGTATTGGCGATGCCCGGGCCGTGTGAGCTGCCAAGTCGCCACGGCCTCGCCCGTATCGGTAACGCGCGTCCGTGCCGGCGTCTGCAGCGCAACCTTACCCGAACGGCCGTTGCGCAAGCGCAGCGCCCGGTTGCCGAAACGATCGGCCAGTGCGGACACATCCGCCAGCGAGCGCACGTCGCGCTGCCACTCAGCCTCCACAGTGAGGAGCCGTGTCGAGGTCGAGGTGTCCGCCCCGCCGCGGAGGATTATTTCGTCGGCGATCGTCAGCTTGTCGGCGCGGATGGTTTCGACTCCGGCATCGAAGGTGCCAGCCTTTTTCGCGGTATCGATGCGAGTTTCGACAAGCCCGAGATACTCGTCAAAGATCGCATTCTGGATCGCAATCGGCAGGGCAAGAATGCGGTTAAGCCACCGCTGGATGGGCGGCAGCTTGTCGACCAGCTCACCCTCATATTCGAGGCGCAGCCCGGTACGGTGACAGAAATCGCCGAATGTGACGCTCTTCAGCTTACCGTGATGCAAGAGTCGATACCAGGTCAGCAGCGCATCTTTGGCATAGTCGCTTTCGAGATTGTCCATCGGATCGAAGAGATTTTGCCCGCCAGTCTGGCGCTGTCCCCGGGTAAGCGCGCCGAGCGCATCGAGCCGACGCGCGATCGTCGAGATGAAACGGCGTTCTCCGCGGCAATCGGTCGTCACCGGGCGAAAGATCGGAGGCTGTGCCTGGTTGGTCCGATTGGTTCGGCCGAGCCCTTGGACCGCGCGATCGGCGCGCCAGCCTGGTTCGAGGAGCATTTTGGCGTTTTGCGATCGATATCGAATCAGATTTTCGCTATCAACACAGCCGCTTAGCGAATCTGCTCGACTCGATATGTATCCTCACAGGCTTGATTGGAGGGTACGTTGGACAGCTTCGAAGTCAAGGAGCATTTTGGCGTTTTGCGATCGATATCGAATCAGATTTTCGCTATCAACACAGCCGCTTAGCGAATCTGCTCGACTCGATATGTATCCTCACAGGCTTGATTGGAGGGTACGTTGGACAGCTTCGAAGTCAAGGTCGACGGCAGGATTTTCGATTTCGCCGTGGTGGTTCCGCTCTATGGCACCGCGGCGGCCAAGCGCCTCGCGTCTGCGTGGGAGCAGCAATTCATCGGCTGTACCGCGTCGACAACTGCGGGTTATTTTCGGGCGTTCGTCCGCTTTCTCCGCTGGGTGGCTCTGAGGGCCGAAATATGCGCAGAATCTGCAGAGGCCCTATTCTTCAATTCGATCCAGCTCGGGCGGTCAGAGCGCTTGACGAAAATGCTCATGTACGAGGTGGGCGAGGCTTGGGCGTCACGGTTACGCGACATCGAGTGCTTCGAAATCATCAACAACACCAACCTGCTTTCCAGGAAAGCTCTCCTCGAAGCCGTTGTCAGTTGCCTGCGGCGGCTGTCCCGCGCCGGCCTCTGGAGCGATCCCGGTAGATTTACACCCGTTGCCCGGGGGCAACTGACGGGACGGAACATTCCATCATTCGGCGAACTCAACAAGGTCGAACTGCCGACGGATCTACAAGGGTGGGTACGACCGAAATACGACCAGCTCGACTGGCGCGAAGTCATCCGTCTCAACGATGAACGACTTTATGCGCTGCGGGCAATCTGCGTGCGTACTCTGCGCGCCGGAATAGCCAAGTGGGAAACTGGTCAGGCTTTCACAGCAGCGCGGGATCTACCGACACCGCGGACACCAGAGGACCTCCTCCAGGAATTGAGCGCGCTTCACGTCCGAAGAGCCACGCTCTCCGACGAGAATCGTGCCAATGCCAGACAGCGAGGCATGGCCATCATGGTGCGCTATCTCGCGCTGGCGGAACCGCATCGACGGAGTTTCAACGACTGGAAGAATACGATGCTGGGCTGCCATGGCACGGCGCTCGGTGGCTGGACGGAAGCCGTCAGTCACGTTGAGGGCAACGTTCGGTTGCTGCTCGCTGCGCAAACCATCGTCATGATCGACACCGCATTCAATGTATCGACCTGTGACCGGCTCGCCGCAGATCCCTTCATCGGTGATATTCACCGGGGCAAAGTCCGGATCATCACCGTCGCCGCGGCAAAATTGCGCGCCCGTGGCGAAATCCAGGAAGGCACCCTTTGGGAAGGCGCCGACATTGACGTCCGCCACAACGACGGCGATCTCAGCGGTGCCGAAGCGATCCGCGCCTGGCAGAAGCTGTCGGAGCGCATTCGGGCAACGGCCCGATACCTCGAATTGCCCACTGCCGATAAGCTCTGGATCGTGCCTGGATATAAATCCGACCGCAACCGTATCGGTCCGATGACAACCGCTGCCATCGATCACCACTGGCAGGCGATGCTGGCCGAGAATTTCGAGCACCCCGTCATTGGCCGGCTACCGCTACGTCGCCAGATGATCCGGCCCACGGTCCTTCAACTGGAAGCGGCGCGCGCCAATTTCGAACATACGGTCGCGGCGCGATTGGCTCAGCACAAGAACTCAGCCACCACCATGCGGTATCTGAGCCGTCCGTGGTTCAAAGCCCTTCTTGCCTCAAAAATGCGGACATTCCTAGCCGCATTAGAAGCGGGCCTCATCGAACCCATCGAAGGAGCGGCCGATACCCTTGGAACATCGATGACGCACGAGAGCGCCTTGGACCACGCCAGAACCACGGGCCTGGGCTTTCTCTGCACGGCCCCCAAGACGTCCAACAACGAGGATACAGGACCCTGCATGGCCATCGACAAATGCGCGACTTGTCATTTCCGGCAGTTCCGGCCGAGCAACGATAGCATCCGGGCGCTTGTCCTTTTCCAACGATCTCTTGGCCGGCAGGAGGAAGCGTTCAAGGCGAACAATCCTGCAAGATGGGCCGAGGTCTGGCTGAATTTCCAGGCTCTCTGCGAAGTCATTCTTGATCGGTTGCGGTCCTCCCATCACCGTCGCGCTCTCAGGATGATGGAGGCCGAAGTCGATGCCGGCCTGACGGCGGGCACTGTGCGGGCCATCGAGTTATGGTGAGCCGGGTCCATCAACCGCCACGACACGCCCGCGAGGCAGGTGCTGCCGCCTTTTGCGAGTTCCTGCAAAACCCGAGGCCGCTCTGGCTCAAGGACGGCACTCTCGAGGATAATGCCTGGTTGGTTGAGCTCGACAACCCGACGATACGCCGGCACGCGAGCACGACGATCCGGTTCGACATCTTGATCGCACCAGACCGACGCCTGACGGACTACGCCGAATGGCGAGATCTCCTTACCGCCAAGAAATACGTCTATTACGCGCTTACCGGGCCGAATGCCTGGGTCCGCTCTGCCTCGACCATCCGGGAGGAATATGCGGGGTTCGTTGCATTCCTTCGTTGGCGCACCGCGTGTGGGCTTCCTGGCATGTCGGATCTGACACAGGCCTGGTTCGAGGAGTTTTGCGACAGCCTGAAGCACGCCGGCATGGAAGGACTGATCCGATCTGAAGCTGCGGCGCGAGAAGCCGTTAAAAGATGTCGTCATGCCGGCCGCGCTCCGCCTGTTCAACAAAGTGACCCGAATACTTTCTCCGTCGAAGCGGCCAGCAGGCTGGCCGGTTTCGAATATAGCAAACAGCTATCGGACAATGCGGCGAAGATTTTTGCTGATTGGGCCGTTGAGAACGGCCTCAAAATCACCCCCTGTCTTCATAACCGGGTAAACAATCGCAAGAGAGATCAGACATTCTGTGGGCAATCCTTAGATCGCTATATGCGCGTTTGGGAACGACTTGGCCGCCTCCAGGAAGAACTCACACATGATCCGATTGGATATAGACCATTCAACAGAAGGATCGACTCCGCCCGGTTAGCCAGGAAGCTCGGTGCACCGCTTTCCAAAACCCCGACCGCGCCGGCAACCCAAACCTGTTTTCTCATTGATCGCGCACTTCGATGGGTATTGTTTTACGCCGACGATCTGAAGACACTTGTCGATGACGTCCGTCATGCCGAGCGAGGGTTCAGGAACGAGCCTGGCAAATGGCGTCGTGCAAAACTGGTCCACGACATCTGGAACAGTCCGGCGCTCAAGCATGTGCGCGAGGATGGAGCACTGGGCATTCCCAGCATCGGCCATTTCGATGGCGCGGCTATCAACAATGTCACGACCAGCCTCCACCATATCTTCCTGCGCCTGCTTCCCACTGCGTGCGTGATCGTCATCGCGGCCTTCTCGGCAAGAAGGATCGAGGAAATTCTCAGCTTACGAGATGATTGCCTGGAGGATGATGGCGGTGAGCTTTGGCTCAAGACCTTCATCGCCAAAAGCGTCCGCGGTCGGGAGCGGATTCCGGCCCCGGCGGCGGTAGCAAAAGCCGTGGAGATATTGATGTGGCTGAGTGCAACCGCACGCAAGGAATCCGGATCACGGTGGCTGCTACAGTTACACAACCCATTCGCCAGGGCCCCGTCGGTCCAGACCCCCAACATCAGCCGCGGCTTGCTGGCCTTTGCCGAGGAGATGAAGGTGCCTGCGCTTCCCGACGGCACTTATTGGTCCTTCGCTCCACACCAGTTCCGTCGGTTTTTCGCGGTCGTCTATTATTATCGGTATCGGGACCGCTCGCTGACCGCCCTATCCCAATATCTTTGCCACTATGATCCGGACAGCACCCGTTCGTACATCACCGAAGCGCGGTTCGGAGGTTTCTTCAAGCTTGTCGACCATGCCCGAGCAGACCTTGAACAGGCCAGGCGTGCGCTTGCACGCGAAGACCTGAGGCTGCGAACATTCGAGGAGGTCGGCCTCGACTTCCGTCTCGAGATCTATCGTCGGGCACTCGATGGTCATGAGCAACTCAGCGGCAGGGCCGGGACAAGGATCCTGAACGACCTTCAACGTCTCAAGGCTGATTGGCAAGCACGCGCCGAGGTCGGCGACTACGGTGCAGACGGGCCGACATTCGATCGACTGCTCATTGAGTTTGCGGGGGCGCAAAGTCTGGAACCGAATGGCCAGGGCCATTCCTATTGCGCGTGTGGTAACTCGGAAAAGGACCTCAGCGTGGCGGGCTGTGTGATTGCGGCCCGAAGAAAGAATCCGGAGGCACAACGACGCCAAGGTCCCGATTTACGGTAC
This sequence comes from Sphingopyxis sp. LC363, assembly GCF_000756385.1. Classification (GTDB taxonomy): domain Bacteria; phylum Pseudomonadota; class Alphaproteobacteria; order Sphingomonadales; family Sphingomonadaceae; genus Sphingopyxis. The sequence goes on along the minus strand of NZ_JNFC01000009.1, from coordinate 2,094 downwards.
GCTGAAGATCTGATCTGCGCCGGATGCCCGCACAATGTGCAGTTGGCCGAGAACAGGAGATACTGGGAAAAGGTGATAGAAAGCGCCAATAGCGCTTGCCTCATGTGCCCGGGAACAGTGCTGGCAGCCAGGATGGCCGAAAGACGGCAAGCGGCCGAAGATCACCTGGCCCGTTTCCATGGAGTCGATCAGAAATGAAACCATCTGCTGCCAGGGAATCCTTTCAGCGCAAAGTTGAATTGCTCGAATCCTGGGCTGCGAAGGGAGGCCTTCCGGAGGGAGAATATTGCCCACGCGGGCCAGCAGAACTTGCCCGTTGGGTCGATATGGAACGGGGGCTCACCGCCTGGTCGAATCCCAATTTGGCAGCTCCGGCCCCGTCCGGTCATTATCCAGAATTGCGCGCGCGTTTTGATACGGTTGCGGCCAAGCTCTTGAAACCCGTACAACGACCGGGCACGGAACTTCAGTCTCTGAAACGAGAGGTCCAGGCGCTCGCCCAGCAAATGGCTGTCCTCTCCAGCGAGCACCGACTTATGGGACAAGCTCTGACCCGTGAGCGACAGTTGAAGGAGATCGCCCAGGCCCAACTTGCGGAAGCGCGATCCGAGCTCGCCCGCATTGTGCCGATCCGATGAAGGCCAGCTTAGGCCGTACCAGGATCGTGCGGGCATCCGAAGACTTTGTGCTGCAAAAGCATCGTCTACCGCGATTCCCGCTCGTTCTCGATCCTGGCGGGGCGTTGGTCGAACCGATCTTCGACTATTTGCGCGCCCAGGCCGTTCAGCGCCATCTGGCGCCGGGAAGTATTGAAGATGAGGCTTATATTCTCTGCGCCTGGTGGGACTTCGTACTCGGGCAACCCGCGACGAGCAGCATAAGCCTCGACTCGATTGTCAGCTGGACAGGAACGGAACTCGAACGTCTGAGGCTCGGAAACCCGGGAGCCAGAACGCGTCGCCGCCTGTCGCGCTGCCTCGACGTAATCTCACGCTTCCATCGTTACCTGCTTCAGGAACACAGCTACTCGCAGGGCCATGAGGAATGGCGCGCGGCAAACTATGTTGCGCGTCTGGATGCCCGTTTATCTGACCCCAGCACAGGCAAGGTGACGTTCGGTTATAGCGCAAAAGCCAAAAACGGTGGCCGCCCGACGCCGTCGGATGATGCGGTCGAACAGGTGCTGGATGTGCTTTCCAGTCCGGATAATCCCTATCTCGCCGCGAGGAACTGGCTGATCGCACGCTGGATGCGAGACGTGGGCTTACGTCGTGCGGGCGTTGCCTCGTTGACGATCGAACGCTTGCGGGCGTCGCTGGTCGCCGAGGGCATTCTCGCGCCCAACGAACATTTTACGCGCGCAGGCACATCATCGAAATCTCGTACGGAGATGCGCGGCGCGGTGGAACGCTTCCGTCAGAGCGGCCGCACATTCGTCACCGCAGAGATCATAGAGAAGGGCGGAAAGACCCGCGAAATCAAGGTGCCGTTTCAACTACTCCACCAGACCCTCGACTTTATATGGTCGGAACGCGCCAAGGTGCAGTCTTCCGGGCCGGTGTTTCACGGATATTTGTGGCTGTCGCTGAAAACCAAAGATGGATTAACCGCCAAGGCAGTCGGAGATATCGTCAAGGATGCCTTCGTCGTGGCTGACGTTCGGGGTAGCGGCCATCGATTGCGTGCCTGCTTTGCGGAGGAAGTCGTCTTCCGGCTGTATGCATTGGCAAAGGGGAGTTCCGACATCCTGTTCGATGACCACCAGATCTTGATCGACGCCGCAGAAGAACTTGGGCATTCCGACTGGCGTAGCTTGCGATACTATCTCAACAGGGCGGCTCGAAACTATGCTGCTCTCAACCGCGCCGTCCGGCCCGCGACAAGTTGAGGATCTCCATAAGGCTCGCTCCCGCAACCCCCTGCACCCCAGAATTTGAAAGGCCATCGGCTGCTGCTGTGTTGGCTCCGGGCTACGCCCTCCGCCAACACAGCAGCAGCCGATCCCGGCCGTAAGTGTCGCGGCCAAGTCTCCCGTAACCGTCGACTCTGCGGCCGTACCGCGCTAAGGATATCCAACGAGGAATACGTCAAAAG
>NZ_JNFC01000008.1 GCF_000756385.1 Sphingopyxis sp. LC363 | reverse complement strand
CTAAAAGGGAGGGGAACGGCTTAAGCCCACCCCAAAGCCGCCACCGCGCCTCAATGCCCCGCCGTGCCCAGCCCGTCGATCTTCTTCGACTGGCGCACGATCAATCCCGGGAACCAGCGCGCGATGCGCGACAGCCGCCTGGCCATCTTGCCGACGGGCATATGCACGCGGTCGCCATGCACCGCGTCCCATGCCGCGCGCGCGACATCCTCGACCGGCGAAATCTCGAACCCGCTTGCCGACAGGCGGGTTCGCGCGGGTTCGTTGCTGTCGGCGCTGACCTGATCGAGCAGCGGGGTGTCGATGAAGCCGGGCATCAGCGAGCGCACCTTGATGCCGTGCTTGGCGAATTCGATCTCGAGCGCCTCGGTCAGCCCGCGCACCGCGAATTTGGTCGCCGAATAGACCGCGAGGCCCGCGACGCCATAGAAGCCCGACGCCGATCCGGTGTTGAGGATCGCCGACCCCGGCGTCGCCCTGAGCAGCGGCAGCGCCGCATAGATGCCGTTGACGACCCCGCCGAAATTGATCGCGATCAGGCGGTCGGCTTCGGCCGGATCCATGTCCATATATTGCCCGCCCGACCCGATGCCGGCGTTGTTGAAAAGGACGTCGAGGCGGCCGCCGCTCGCCGTGGCGAATTCGTCGAGCGCGGCCTTCCATTGGTCGCGGTCGCGCACGTCCATGACGTGGCGCGACGACGCGCCTTCGGGAAGCAATGCCGCGGTCTCGTCGATTCCGGCGCGGTTGACGTCGGCGATGCCGATGAACCAGCCCTGCCCGGCGAAATGGCGCGCGACCGCGCGGCCGATGCCCGATCCGCCCCCGGTGATGAAAATCGCCTTCCGTGCCATCCGCTCCCTCCTTACATCGATGTCAATGAGACATGGTGCGAAGTCGGTGCCGCGGTCAAGCGGCAATCGCGGCTTGGCAAGATCGGGCGCCGCTGGCTAAGAGGGCGGGAATGACCCGCGGCCTTCGCTTGATCCTCCTGTCGCTGCTGATGCTGTGCGCGGGCCTCACCACCCCGGCGCGCGCCGAAGTGGTCGTGAGCTTTTACAGCCATGATTTCGGCGATCGCTTTCCGCACGCCTTTATCGTGATGAAGGGAACGCTCGACGCGACGGGCGAGGCGGTCGACGCCAATTACGGCTTCACCGCGGTTTCGGTCAGCCCCGCGATCCTGTTCGGGTCGGTGAAGGGCAAGGTCGAATCGTCGAAACCCGACTATATCGAAAAGAGCGACCGCCAGTTCGACGTGACGGTGGACGATGCGACCTATGGCCGGATTTTGGCGAAGGTCGCCGAATGGCGCGACCGCGAGCAGCCGAGCTATAGCCTCAACAAGCGCAATTGCGTCCATTTCGTGATGGAGCTGGCCGAAGTTGTGGGCTTGCAGGTCAATCGCAAGAGTAAATTGTTCAAGAAGCCCAAAAGCTTTCTGATCGAAGTCCGCGGCTTGAACCCCGAACTGACCGACCCCGCGGCGGCGGCAGCCCCCTAGACGCGCCGCGGCTTTCACCCTATGTTCAGGGGACGGGGCGCAATATTCCACGCTCCGGACGTATAGAGGGGCGATTCTTGCGGTTGTTTTTGACCCTTTTGGCATTGCTGACCGGCTTGGCGACCGCCGACCGGGCCGCTGCCGCGCCGGCCGTTCCGGCGGCGATGGGGGCGCTGGTCCTGCTTGCCGAAACGACGGGCAAGACCGAAGCGAGCGATACCGAACGCCGCCCGACCACCAACACGGCGCCGCGACGTACGTCGAGCGGCGGCGGCAAGCCGCGCAAGGCGGCGCCGCCGCATCTTCCCGGCCTTCTCACCGGCAGCGACCGCGCGCTCGAATAGGGCGAGCTTGCCTGCGCCTGTTTCAGGGCGCCGCCCATACCGGGCCTCTTTGCACATATGCGCGACCCGATGGTTGCCAACTCAATTGATATTTCAAGGAAAAATAGATGTTTGCTGGCCTTGCCAAGAGCCTGTTCGGCTCGTCCAACGACCGTTACGTCAATTCGATCCGCAAGATCGTCGACAAGATCAATGCTTTCGAGCCCGCAATGCAGGCGCTCGATGATGCGGGGCTGCAGGCGCAGACGCAGGCATTCCGCGACCGGCTGGGCGCCGGCGAGACGCTCGACGACATCCTCCCCGAAGCCTTTGCGACGGTGCGCGAGGCGGCGGTCCGCACGCTTGGCATGCGCCATTTCGATGTGCAGCTGATCGGCGGCGTCGTCCTCCACCGCGGCGAGATCGCCGAAATGGCGACGGGCGAGGGCAAGACGCTGATGGCGACCTTGCCCTGTTACCTGAACGCGCTCGAGGGCAAGGGCGTCCATGTCGTGACCGTCAACGACTATCTCGCGCGCCGCGACGCCGAATGGATGGGCGCCGTTTACGGCTTCCTCGGCCTCACCACCGGGATCATCGTCCCCAACCTCAACGAGACGCAGCGCCGCGACGCTTATAACAGCGACATCACCTATGCGACGAACAACGAGCTCGGCTTCGATTACCTCCGCGACAATATGAAGTTCGACCGCGCGCAGATGGTGCACCGCGAATTCAACTTCGGCATCGTCGACGAGGTCGACTCGATCCTGATCGACGAGGCGCGCACCCCGCTGATCATCTCGGGCCCGACCGACGACAAGTCCGAACTCTATATCCGCGTCAACGAGGTCGTCCTCCAGCTCGGCGAAGAGGATTATGAGAAGGACGAAAAGTCGAAGTCGATCAGCCTGACCGAGGACGGTACCGAGCATGTCGAACGCCTGCTCGAAGCCGCCGGCCTGCTTCAGGGCAACAATCTCTACGACATCGAAAATACGCAGGTCGTCCATCACGTCAACCAGGCGCTGAAGGCGATCCAGATGTTCCGGATCGACACCGACTATATCGTCAAGGACGGCAAGGTCGTGATCATCGACGAGTTCACCGGCCGCATGATGGACGGGCGCCGCTGGTCCGACGGGCTGCACCAGGCGGTCGAGGCGAAGGAAGGCGTGCAGATCGAGCCCGAGAACCAGACGCTCGCGTCGATCACCTTCCAGAATTATTTCCGCATGTATCCGAAGCTTTCGGGCATGACCGGCACCGCGGCGACCGAAGCGGCCGAATTCTTCGACATCTACAAGATGAATGTCGTAAACATTCCAACCAACCGCCCGATCGCGCGCGTGGACGACGAAGACGAGTTTTACAAGAATATCACCGACAAGTTCGGCGCGATCGCCAAGACGATCCGCGAGGCGAACGAGCGCGGCCAGCCGGTGCTCGTCGGCACGGTGTCGATCGAGAAATCGGAGCTGCTCTCTTCCTACCTCGAAAAGGAAGGCGTGCCGCACAGCGTCCTCAACGCGCGCTTCCACGAAAGCGAAGCGCATATCGTAGCGCAGGCGGGCCGCACCGGTGCGGTCACGATCGCGACGAACATGGCGGGCCGCGGCACCGACATCAAACTCGGCGGCAACGAGGAATTCCGCATCGACGACGAGCTCAAGGACCTGCCGGAAGGTCCCGAGCGCGAAGCGGGCATCGCGCGCATCCAGGCCGAAGTCGCGGCCGAGCGCGAAGCCGTGAAGGCCGCGGGCGGGCTGTTCGTGCTCGCGACCGAACGCCACGAAAGCCGCCGCATCGACAACCAGCTGCGCGGCCGCTCGGGACGTCAGGGCGACCCCGGTCTGTCGAAATTCTACCTCTGCCTCGACGACGACCTGCTGCGCATCTTCGGTCCCGACACGCTCTTCTCCAAGATGATGAACAAGAATCTGGAGGATGGCGAGGCGATCGGGTCGAAATGGCTGTCGAAGGCGATCGAGACCGCGCAGAAGAAGGTCGAGGCGCGCAACTACGATATCCGCAAGCAGGTTGTCGAATATGACAACGTCATGAACGACCAGCGCAAGGTCATCTACGAGCAGCGCGGCGAGATCATCGACAGCGAGACCGTCGACGAGGTGATGACCGCGATGCGCGCCGAGACGGTCAATTCGATCGTCGCCGACGCGTGCCCCCCGGGCAGCTATCCCGAACAATGGGATGTCGAGGCGATGAAGGAGCGAGTCGCGGACATCCTCGACCTCGCCCCGCCGATCGACGACTGGATGCAGGAGGACGCGGTCGACGCCGAAATCTTCGAGGAGCGCATCCAGCAGGCGGCCGACGCGGTCGCGGCCGAGAAGGCGGGCCTCGTCGATGCCGAGACGTGGAAGGGGATCGAAAAGTCGATCCTGCTCCAGACGCTCGACCATCACTGGAAAGAGCATCTCTCGACGCTCGACGCGCTGCGCCAGGTCGTGTTCCTGCGCGCCTATGCGCAGAAGCAGCCGATCAACGAATATAAGCAGGAAGCCTTCGCGCTGTTCGAACGCATGTTGTCGAATATCCGCGAGGATGTGACGCGCACCGTCGCACGCATCGACCTGCGCTTCGAAGAGCCCGAGCCCATGCCGCTCCCCGACCTGCCCGATTTCCTGACGACGCACATCGACCCCTTCACGGGCGAGGATAACAGCGGCGACGTCGATGCGGGTGCGCTCGGCGTGATCGCGAACACGCTGCCGCCGATGCAGGTGCCCAAGCCCGATTTGCCCGAGGGCGAAAATCCCTATGCCGCACTGGAGATCAGCCGCAACGCGCCGTGCCCTTGCGGTTCGGGCCGCAAGTACAAGCATTGCCACGGGGCGATTTGATCTGCTGTCCGCCGCGCGCTTTCGGGCGCGCGGCAAGCCCTTGATGTTACCGTATCAATCGGCCCCACAAGCCCGCTTGCCAAGGTGCGCGGGCGCGATTAGCATCGCCGACATAAGCTTGACGGCCGCGTAGCCAGACAAGCGACGCAGCAGGCAGGAACGACGGGGCCGCGCACGCCCGAAGCATCGCGGCCGGACCGGTGGCATGTTGCGTGGAAAGGGCGGCGCATTCATTTTTTCGACGAGATGACGGGACAGCCAAGTCACGGGCAGGGGGGCGAGGTCCGGTCGCCCTATCGCGAATATTCGGACTGGTTCGGCCGCGAGGATGCGGCGCGCATCCAGCGCAAGGCGAAACAGGCCGAAGCCTTTTTTCGCACCACCGGCATCACCTTCAACGTCTATGGCGAGGATGAGGCCGACGAACGCCTGATCCCCTTCGACGTCGTCCCGCGCATCATCGCGGCGAATGAATGGCGGCGGCTGTCGCGCGGGATCGAGCAGCGCGTGCGCGCGCTCAACGCCTTCCTCCATGACATCTATCACCGGCAGGAGATTTTGCGCGCGGGCCGGGTGCCGGTCGAGTTGATCGCGCGCAACGAGGCGTTTCTGCCGATGATGATGGGCATGGACCCGCCGGGCGGGATCTATACGCATATCAGCGGCATCGACATCGTGCGTACCGGCGCCGACGAATTTTATGTGCTCGAGGACAATGCGCGGACGCCATCGGGCGTGTCCTATATGCTCGAGAACCGCGAGACGATGCTCCAGATGTTCCCCGAACTGTTCGCGAAGATTTCGGTGCGCGAGGTCAGCGATTATCCGCTCAAGCTCCTGAAGTCGCTCGCGGCGTGCGCCCCGCCGGCATGCGGGGGCACGCCGACGGTCGCGGTTCTGACCCCGGGCATCCACAACAGCGCCTATTTCGAGCACAGCTTCCTCGCCGACCAGATGGGCGCCGAACTGGTCGAGGGGCATGATCTGCGCGTCGTCGAGGGCCGGGTCGCGATGCGCACGACGCAGGGTTACACGCCGATCGACGTCCTCTATCGCCGCGTCGACGACGATTTCCTCGATCCGCTCAATTTCCGGCCGGACTCGATGCTCGGCGTGCCGGGGATCTGGGACGTTTACCGTGCGGGCGGGATCACCATCGCCAATGCGCCGGGCACGGGCATCGCCGACGACAAGGCGCTTTATTCGTACATGCCCGACATCATCGAATTTTATACGGGCGAAAAGGCGCTGCTGCCCAATGTGCCGACCTGGCGATGCAGCGAACCCGAGCATCTGAAGGAAGTGCTGGACCGCCTGCCCGAACTGGTCGTGAAGGAGGTGCACGGGTCGGGCGGTTACGGGATGCTCGTCGGACCCGCGGCGAGCAAGAAGGAGATCGCGGCGTTCCGCGCCAAGCTGGAAGCGAACCCGCGCAATTATATCGCGCAGCCGACGTTGTCGCTGTCGACCGTGCCGATCTTTACCAAGGCGGGGTTGGCGCCGCGCCACGTCGACCTGCGCCCCTTCGTGCTGATGTCGCCGCAGGGCATCCGTATCACGCCCGGCGGGCTGACGCGTGTCGCGATGAGCAAGGGATCGCTGGTCGTCAATTCGAGCCAGGGCGGTGGGACGAAGGATACGTGGGTGTTGGAGGATTGATGGGGTGGCGGCGATGATGTCTTTTGACTTCAGCCCCTCTCCTTCAGGGGAGGGGCAGCGAGACTTGGCAGCTTGCTGCCTAGTCGCAGCGGGGTGGGGGGTATCGGCCTTACGCCACCTCGCCAGCCCCCACCCCAACCCAGTGTCAAGTCGGTCATGCCCCCGGCATGACCTAAACTGTCCGGGGGACGGTTTACCTGACACTCCTGAAGGGGAGGGGCTTTAGGATGCTGGGAAAAACCGCAGGCTCGCTTTACTGGATGGCACGCTATCTCGAACGCAGCGAGAATAATGCGCGGCTGATCGACGCCGGTTTCCGCATCGCGCTGACACGGTCGAACACCGCCGCGGCCGAATGGCGCTCGGTGCTCGTTACGGCCGGACAGGATTATTATTTCCGGCAGGCGCATGGCGCGGATTATAGTTCGCAGCGCGTCGTCGATTTCATGCTGCGCGATCCCGCCAACCCGTCGAGCATCATGTCGGTAATCAAGCAGGCGCGCGACAATGCGCGGACCGCGCGCACCTATCTGACGCGCGAGGCGTGGGAGGCGGTCAACACGAGCTGGATGACATTGGGTGCGCTGCTGAGGCGACAGGTGCGCGAGGACGACCTGCCCGATGTGCTCGCGGCGATCCGCCAGCAAAGCGGGCTGGTGCGCGGTGCCTTCGCGGGGACGATGCTGCGCAACGACGGCTATAATTTCGCGCGGGTCGGCACCTTCCTCGAACGCGCCGACAACACCGCGCGCATCCTCGACGTCAAATATTATCTGCTGCTGCCGTCGGTCGCGCATATCGGCAGCTCGATCGACAATGTGCAGTGGGAGACGATCCTGCGATCGGTATCGGCGCACCGCGCCTATCACTGGCTTTACGGGGCCGAGATCAGCGCGCTGAAGATCGCCGAATTTTTGATCCTCTATAAACAGATGCCGCGCAGCCTGTCATTTTGCTGCGACAAGATGAACGACAATCTTGCGTGGCTGCAGCACGCCTATGGCGAGGAGACCGAGGCGGTGCGGATGGGCGCCTCGATCTGCCGCGACCGGCTGTCGCGACCGATCGCGTCGATATTCGACGGAGGGCTGCATGAATTCATCACCGATTTCCTCCGCGCCAATGCCGCACTCGCGCAGCAGATCGAGCGCGATTACCGGTTCGTGGAGTAAGGGTCCGTAATCAGTTCCAGCGGCGTCGAGGTTTGAAGCAAAATGGCCCAGTGCGAGGAGAGAAGGCGAAGATATATGTCGATATTTCGAGGCTTCTCGACGAAGCAATGGACCATTTTGATCAAATCCCTTCGGGACGTCCAAATGGCTTCCATCTCGGACCGAAAGCCGCTTGGAAAGGCAACCAGCCTTCCTGGCGCGTCTTTCGGCCCGAGCTGTTCGCCATTTGGACGCCTCGACGACGCTGGAACTGAGTACGGACCCTGACATGAGATTGCGTGTCGAACATAGCACCCATTATCAATATGACAGCCCGGTTCGCTATGCGCTGCAACAGGTCAAGCTGACCCCGAAGGAGCGGCCGGGGCAGCAATTGATCCACGGCTGGACGATCGCGATCGAGGGCGGCGGGCACCAGCTTCATTATACCGACCATCATGGCAATGGCGTCGATCTGGTTGCGGTCGACAGCGGTGCGAGCGAACTCGTCATCCGCTGCACGGGCGAAATCGAATTGATCACTTGGGACGGGGTGATCGGCCCGCACCGCGGCGCGATGCCGCTCTGGACCTTTCTCCGCCCGACCCCGCTGACGCGCGCGGGACGTGGGGTGCGCTCGCTGGCCGCCGAACTCGGCCGCGATTTCGCCAACGACATCGAGCGCGCACACGCGCTGTCGGCGCTGATCCTGGGCAGATTGCCTTACCGGATCGGTGTCACCGATGCCGAGACGAGCGCCGAGCAGGCGCTCGCCGGCGAAGGCGGGGTGTGTCAGGACCATGCGCATATATTCATCGCCGCGATGCGCCATCTCGGGCATCCGGCGCGCTATGTCTCGGGCTATCTGATGATGAACGACCGCACGCATCAGGATGCGACGCACGGCTGGGCCGAGGCGCATTTCGACCATATCGGCTGGATCGGTTTCGACGTGAGCAACGGTCATTCGCCAGACCAGCGTTACATTCGCGTCGCGACGGGGCTCGATTATCGCGACGCCGCCCCGGTTCGCGGCATGCGCTATGGCGCCGCGCAGGAAAATCTGGTTGTCCAAGTGCAGGTCCAGCAATAAGCGAGCCGGGGCGGCCGAGAATTATCCGCGGGGAAAACGGGATACGATGACTTATTGCGTTGGCATGCGATTGAACAAGGGGCTGGTGTTCATGTCGGACACCCGCACCAATGCGGGCGTCGACGACATCTCGCAGGTCCGCAAGATGCGCAGCTGGACCGTCCCCGGCGAGCGCGTGATCACGCTGATGTCGGCGGGCAACCTCGCGACGACGCAGGCCGTCGTCAGCCTGCTCGACGAGCGCACCAAGGCCCCCGAGGAACGCCACCCGTCGATCTTGGCCGCGCCGTCGATGTTCGCGGTGGCGAATATCGTCGGCGAGACGCTGCGCAGCATCGTGATGCGCCACAATGACGAAGGCCCGGCGGCCGAATCGCTTTTCCGCGCGTCGCTGATCGTCGGCGGGCAGATCAAGGGATCGGACCCGCGGCTGTTCCTCATCTATCCCGAAGGCAATTTCATCGAGGCGGGCGAGGACAATCCTTTCTTCCAGATCGGCGAGACGAAATATGGCCGCCCGATCATTGTGCGCAGCTATGATCCGGCGATGTCGTTCGAGGATGCGGTGAAACTGCTCTGCGTCTCGTTCGATTCGACGATCCGCGCCAATGCGGGGGTCGATTTGCCGATCGACCTCAAGATCCATGAGCGCGACGAGTTCACCACGGTGCGCGAGCGGCGTTTCGAGCGCGACGACGCCTATTTCCAAAGCGTCTCGCACGGCTGGGCCGAGGCGCTGGGAATCGCGCTGGCCGAGCTTCCCGACTTCCATTTCTGATCGGCTTCGGCCACCGTCGCGTCTTTCGGGACGGACGGAGAGGACGCCGATGTTGCGCCGGATTGTTGCTGCACTTGCCCTGATCGCCAGTCCGGCCGCTGCCGAGGATGCCGCGCTTGAGGCCGCGCTCCGCGATTTTCGCGAACTGCATCGCGCCGAGACCCACCGCGCCCGGATTGCGGGGAGCAGTTTCTATTTCGTGCGCGACGGGCAGACGATCGCCGCCGATCATCTGGGCGAACAGGATGCCGAGACGCACGTCCCCGTCGATGCCCGAACGATCTATCACTGGGCCTCGGTGACCAAGACGATGACCGGGATCGCGATCATGCAGCTGCGCGACCGCGGGCTGTTGTCGCTCGACGATCCGGTCGTCAAATATGTCCCCGAACTTGCGGCGGTGCATAATGTCTATGGCGACACCGGCGCGATCACGCTCCGCCAGCTGATGAGCCACAGCGCGGGGTTCCGGAGCGGTACCTGGCCGTGGCGCGAGCATGACTGGCAGCCGTTCGAGCCCAGGGGCTGGGCGCAGCTGGTCGCGATGCTTCCCTATACGACGGTCGAGTTCAAACCCGGTTCGCGCTTCGGCTATTCGAATCCCGGTATCGTCTATCTGGGGCAGGTGATCGAACGGCTGTCGGGCGAGGATTATGAAGTCTATATCGACAAGAATATCCTGAAGCCGCTGGGCATGCACGCCAGCTATTTCGACCGCACGCCGCCGCATCTGTTGCCGCACCGGTCGCACAGCTATTATGTCAGGAACGGCAAACGCGTCGCGGCGCCCTTCGACGTCGATACCGGCGTCACCGTGTCGAACGGCGGGCTCAATGCGCCGATGCCCGACATGGCGAAATATGCCGCCTTCCTGCTCGGCGATGCGGCGCGCGCGGCCGACTATGATCGAGTGCTGAAGCGCGCGTCGCTCGAGGAAATGTGGGTGCCGCAGATTTCGGCGGGCGGTGATTTCACGCAGGGCCGCATGGCGACGACGACGATGAGCGGGCTGTCCTTCTTCGTCGATCGCAGCGCCGGGGTGCGCTTTGTCGGCCACAATGGCGACCAGAACGGCTTTCGCGCTTATTTGAGCCTCTGCCCCGAACAAGGCGCCGGCAGCCTGCTCGCGTTCAACACCGAGACGAAGGGCATCGCGAACAGCCCCGCCAATCGCGACACCGCCGAATCGCGGATCGCGCTCGCCACCGACAGGCTATGCGCGGCGCTGGCGAAATAGCTTTCTCGTCACCCCGGACTTGATCCGGGGCCCAAGGAAGCGCCGTCGCAAATGGATCCCGGATCAAGTCCGGAACGACGAGGGTTGTCAGCGGTTCTTTCGCCCTTCGATCAGCCCGTCGACGAGGCTCGGATCCGCGAGCGTCGAGGTGTCGCCCAATGACCCAAAGTCGTTCTCCGCGATCTTGCGCAAGATGCGGCGCATGATCTTGCCCGAGCGCGTCTTGGGCAGCCCGGGGGTCAGGTGGATATGATCGGGGGTCGCGATCGGGCCGATTTCAGTGCGGACCTGCTGTTTCAGCGCGGCGGCAACCGCATCGGTCGGTTCGACCCCGGCGTTGAGCGTGACATAGGCGTAGATGCCCTGACCCTTGATGTCGTGCGGGAAGCCGACAACCGCGGCCTCGGCAACATCCTCGTGCAGCACCAGCGCGCTTTCGACCTCGGCGGTGCCCATGCGGTGCCCCGACACGTTGATGACGTCGTCGACGCGGCCGGTGATACGCCAATAGCCGTCGGCATCGCGGCGGCAGCCGTCGCCGGTGAAATACTTGCCCTTGTAGGTCGAGAAATAGGTCTCGGCGAAGCGTTTGTGGTCGCCATAGATCGTCCGCGCCTGCCCCGGCCAGCTGTGCGTGATGCAGAGATTGCCCTCGGCCGCGCCGCCGGTCTGCTCATCGACGAGCACGCCGCCCTCGGCATCGACAAGCTGCGGGCGGATGCCGAAAAAGGGCTTGCCCGCGCTGCCCGGCTGCATCGGATGTGCACCGGGCAGGGTGGTGATCATGATGCCGCCCGTCTCGGTCTGCCACCAGGTGTCGACGACGGGAACGCGGCCCTTGCCGACGATCTGGTGATACCAGCGCCACGCCTCGGGATTGATCGGCTCGCCGACGCTGCCAAGCAGGCGAAGCGACGACAGGTCGTGCCGCGTCACATAATCGTCGCCCTCGCGCATCAGCGCGCGGATCGCGGTCGGGGCGGTGTAGAGGATATTGACCTTGTGCTTGTCGACGACCTGCCAGAAACGGTCGTGATCGGGATAGTTGGGCACGCCCTCGAACATCAAAGTCGTCGCGCCGTTCTGGAGCGGGCCATAGACGACGTAGCTGTGTCCGGTGACCCAGCCGATATCGGCGCTGCACCAGAAGATCTCGCCGGGACGATAGTCGAAGCCGTACCAGAAGGTGCTCGCGGTCCACACCGAATATCCGCCGACGGTGTGGAGTACGCCCTTGGGCTTGCCCGTCGAGCCCGAGGTGTAGAGGATGAAGAGCGGGTCCTCCGCCCCCATCGGCTCGCACGGGCAGTCGGCATCGACATCGGCCGACAGCGCGTCGTACCAATGGTCGCGGCCTTCCTTCATCGCGACGTCGCCGCCGGTGTGCGCGATGACGAGCACCGCTTTCACCTCGACGCGCTCGAGCGCCTTGTCGACATTGGCCTTCAGCGGCACCACCTTGCCGCCGCGCAGTCCTTCGTCGGCGCAGATCACCCAGTCGCTGCCACAATCCTCGATCCGGCCGTGGATCGCCTCGGGCGAGAAGCCGCCGAAGACGACGCTGTGCACGGCGCCGATGCGCGCGCAGGCGAGCATCGCGACCGCGCCCTCGGGGATCATCGGCATATAGATGGTGACGCGGTCGCCCTTCTGCACGCCCATCTTCTTGAGCGTATTGGCAAAGCGGATGACGTCGGCGAGCAGTGCCTTGTAACTGATGTGTCGCGTTTCGCCGTCGGGCGCGTCGGGTTCGAAGATAATCGCGGTGCGGTCGCCGTTCCCCGCGGCGACGTGGCGGTCGATCGCGTTATGGCAGAGGTTGAGAACGCCGTCCTCATACCATTTGATCTCGACGGGGTCGTAGGACCAGCCCGAAATCTTCGTCGGCGGCGTGATCCAGTCGACCCGCTTCGCCTGTTCGGCCCAGAAAGTGTCGGGGTCGTTCACGCTCTGCGCATAGAGCCGATCGTAGTCGGCGGCGGTACAGTGGGTGTTCGCGGCGGCGTCGGCGGGAACGGGAACCAGCGGTTCGGACGGCGGCAACTCGGACACAGGCGACTCTCCCATTCGGGTTTGCATTGTTCGCCCGCTGCGATAACCCGCGAGCCACAAACTGCAAGGCGCATGCGTGCCAATGAAGGGACGGAATATGGTTGAATTGGGCCAAGAGGTAGGCGGGTTGCTAGACCGGCTCGGCGTCGATCGCGCGTTGTGGAGCGAAGGATCGATGCCGTCGGTGACGCCGCTGACCGGCGAGCAGATCGGCATGGTGCAGGTCGTCGAGGCGGCAACGATCGACGAGGTGCTCGATAGCGCGAGCGCGGCGTTCCGCGCGTGGCGCAACGTGCCGGCGCCGCGTCGCGGCGAGCTGGTGCGGCTATGGGGCGAGGAATTGCGCGCCGCCAAGGACGATCTGGCCAAGCTCGTCACGATCGAGGCGGGCAAGATTCCGTCCGAGGGCGCGGGCGAGGTGCAGGAGATGATCGACATATGCGACTTCGCGGTCGGGCTTTCGCGGCAATTATACGGCCTCACCATCGCGACCGAGCGACCTGGGCACCGGATGATGGAGGTCTGGCATCCGCTCGGCGTCGTGGGCGTGATTTCGGCGTTCAACTTTCCGGTCGCGGTATGGGCGTGGAACGCCGCACTCGCGCTCGTCTGCGGCAACAGCGTCGTCTGGAAGCCCTCGGAAAAGACGCCCCTCGCAGCTTTGGCCACGCAGGCGATTTTCGCGCGTGCGCTGGCGCGCTTCGGCGATGCGCCCGAAGGCTTGGCGCGGCTGCTGATCGGCGGGCGCGAGGCGGGGGAAGCGCTGGTCGATGACAGGCGTGTGGCGCTGGTGTCGGCGACGGGCTCGACGCGGATGGGCCGCGCGGTCGCGCCGCGGCTCGCGCAGCGCTTCGCGCGCGCGATCCTCGAACTCGGCGGCAACAATGGCGTGATCGTCGCGCCCTCGGCCGATCTCGACCTCGCGCTGCGCGGCGTCGCGTTCGGGGCGATGGGTACGGCGGGGCAGCGTTGCACGACGACGCGTCGCCTGTTCCTGCACGACAGCATCTACGATGGCTTCGTCGCGAAGTTGAAGACCGCCTATGGCAGCGTCGGCGTTGGCAACCCGCTGGAGAGTGAAGTGCTTGTCGGACCGCTGATCGACCGCGCGGCCTATGAGATGATGCAGGACGCGCTGGCGGCCGCCAAGGCGGCGGGTGGCGTCGTCCATGGCGGCGAGCGCGTCGGCGATGGTGCGAGCTTCTATGCGCGGCCCGCGCTCGTCGAGATGCCGGGACAGGTCGGCCCGGTGCTCGAAGAGACATTCGCGCCGATCCTCTATGTGATGCGCTATTACGACCTCGATGCGGTGATCGAGCAGCACAACGACGTCGCGGCGGGCCTGTCGTCGGCGATCTTCACCACTGACATGCGCGAGGCCGAACGCTTCCTCGCCGCGAGCGACTGCGGGATCGCCAACGTCAATCTCGGCACCTCGGGCGCCGAGATCGGCGGTGCATTCGGCGGCGAAAAGGAAACGGGCGGCGGGCGCGAGTCGGGCTCGGACAGCTGGAAAGCCTATATGCGCCGCGCCACGAATACGGTGAATTATTCGGATGCGCTACCGCTGGCGCAGGGGGTGAGCTTCGAGATTTGAGGATGTTCCCCTCCCGCTTGCGGGAGGGGCAGCGAGAGTTGCGAGCTTGCTCGCTACTCGCAGCGGGGTGGGCATCTGCCCCGTCGCTGGCGCACCCCCAGCCCCTCCCGCAAGCGGGAGGAGAGAGGTTTACACCTGCCAGCCATAGCCTTCATCAAGCGCGACGACTCGCCCTTCCGTGCCGACCGGCTCCACCTTGCCGTCGGTCAGGAATGCCAGCATCGCGGCGTCGCTCACGTCCACATGCGCGAGCGTGCGCTTAGCATCGGCCGTCCGCGCGATGACAACGCCCGCCTCCGGCGCCCCGTCGCGGTCGTAAAACACGGTATAGCTCTCGATCATCGCCGGCCCGGCATAATCCTCGACCAGCTCGGGCACCGCGCCGCGCTTCGCCTCGGCCTCGGCCTGATAGTCGAAATCCTGCGGGAAGCTGGCTGCCGCGATCGGCTTATTTCCCAGCACGATGCAATGATTGTCGGTGGCGAAACCGCCGTTGGCGAAGAGGAAGCCATAGCGGCCTTCGTTCCGCAACTTCTCGACCATCGAGACGATCGCATGGCTCATATAATTGGCGATCGGCCCTCCGCCGAAGGTCAGCCCGCCGAACACCGTCGCGGGGCGGTCCCACGGCCAGCCGAGGATACGCCGCGCCATCTTGGGGACGCAGGGGAAGCAGCTGTAGAGCTCGACGCAGTCGAAATCGTCCGCCGTCATGCCGTTGAGGTCGAGCGTGCGGGTGATCGACGTTTCCATGCTGACGCTCCCGTCGTAGCGGTCGCGGTGCAGGATGCTCGCGGGTTCCTTCGCGGCGGCGCCCATGCCGACGTAGATGAGCCGGTCTTCGGGAATGCCGCGGCGGCGCGCTTCGGCGAGGCTGGCGAGGATGAAACCTGCCCCCTGGTTCACCGACGAATTGGCGACCATCAGCTTCGAATAGGGGAAGGCGATCGGGCGGTTGCGCTCGTCGACGCGGAGGATGTCGGCGGGCGAGGCGGGTTTGCGGATCCAATCGCCGTCGTTCGCGGCGGCGACTTCCGAAAAGCGCGACCAGATTTCGGCGCTTTCGAACTGCGCATCCTCGAGGCTTTCGCCCCATGCGGCGCGCGTCGCATTCTCGTAGAGCGGATAGACGTCGACCGGCGCGGCGAGGCCGTGCTTCTGTGCATAGTTGGGCTCGCGCCGCGTCGCGACCTTGCGGATCGCATTATAGCTTTTGTCCTCGCCGGTTGCCGCCTTGGCAGCGCGGCCGGCGGCGGTGCGCAATGCTTCGCCGCCGACGATCGCTGCGAGTTTGACCTCGCCCGCGCCGATGCGGTTCGCGGCTTCGTTGAGCAGACGCACTGGGGTGTCACCGTGCGGCGCGGCGGACTGGTAGTTGATTGCGGGGCTCGCACCGATCGCGGCGGCGAGCGGCTCGCAGAGCTTGCCGAGATGATGGAAGCTGATCTGGTCGACGATCGCGAGGCTGCCGATCTCGGCGAGCGGCACGCCCGCGTCGTCGGCCGCGACCTCCAACGCCGCGACCATCAGCCCGAGCGAGTCGAGCCCCTGATCGGGGTCGCTAGGCCGGTCATTGACTTGTCCGACGCCGATGATGACGGGAGTGCGCTCGGGATCGGTCATCAGCGCGCCTTCCATTCGGGTTTGCGCTTTTGCGCGAAGGCGAGCGGGCCTTCGCGTGCATCCTCGCTGCGCATCAGCACCGAGCGTTCGCGCGTATTGTGATCCCAATATGGCGCGTCGGCCGCGATCCGGCCCTGCTCGATGCCGAGCGCGACGCGCTTCGATGCCTGCACCGACAATGGGGCGTTACTCGCGATCTTCTCGGCGAGCGCGAGCGCGGTCGGCATCAGGTCGGCGAGCGGGACGACATGGTTGACCAGCCCGAACTCGGCCGCGCGCGCGGCGGGGATCGGATCGCCGGTGAGCATATATTCCATCGCGAGCTTGCGCGGCAGCTGCTGCGCAAGGCGGAACGCGCCGCCCGCCGCGGCGAACAGCCCGACCTTGACCTCGGGCAGGCCGAACTGGGCGTGGTCGGCGGCGATAATGATGTCGCTCATCAGCGCGATTTCGCAGCCGCCGCCGAAGGCGAAGCCATTGACCGCGGCGACGATCGGCTTCGAGATCGGGTGCGACACCATGCCCGCGAAACCCCACGCCTGTTGCGCGGGATCGTCGGGATAGAGGCTTTCGCCGCGCGACAGGGCGACGAGGTCGGCGCCGGCGCAGAAGCTCTTGTCGCCCGCGCCGGTGATGATGACGACGCGGATTTCGGGGTCGGCTTCGGCCTCTTCGAGCGCGGTACCGATGCCGGTGTGGACCGCGGCGTTGACCGCGTTGCGCGCTTCGGGCCGGTTGATCGTGACGATCAGCACATGGCCGCGGCGTTCGGTGAGGATGGTGGTGTCGGTCATCGCGAATCTCTCCCTTTCGGGGGAGTATCGCGATGACTTGACGTTTACGTCAACTGTAATCCTCCCTGTCGCGCAGCGATGGGGAGGGGGACCATCCGCAGGATGGTGGAGGGGCCGCGACTCGACGCAAAAGCCCCTCCGTCAGCGGCTACGCCGCTGCCACCTCCCCATGCCTGTGGCACAGGGAGGAGTTTTTCAAATCGACTGGCCGGTCTTCGCCCAGTCGGCGAGGAAGCCTTCGATGCCCTTTTCGGTCAGAACATGCTTGAACAGCCCCTTGATCACCGACGGCGGTGCGGTCATCACGTCGGCGCCGATCTTCGCGGCTTCGAGTACATGGATGCCGTGACGCACGCTCGCGACCAGGATCTCGGTCGCGAAGCCGTAATTGTCGTAAATCAGCCGGATATCCGAAATCAGCTGCATGCCATCGAAGCCATTGTCGTCGTGGCGGCCGACGAAGGGCGAGACGAAGGTTGCGCCGGCCTTGGCGGCGAGCAGCGCCTGCGTTGCCGAGAAGCAGAGCGTGACATTGACCATCGTGCCGTCGCCGGTCAGCGCCTTGCAGGTCTTGAGGCCGTCGATCGTCAGCGGCACCTTGATGCAGACATTGTCGGCGATCTTCCGGAGGATTTCGGCCTCCTTCATCATCGTTTCATGGTCGAGCGCCACGACCTCGGCCGAGACGGGGCCGTCGACGATGGCGCAGATTTCCTTGGTTACTTCCTTGAAGTCGCGGCCCGACTTGGCGATCAGCGAGGGGTTGGTGGTGACGCCGTCGAGCAGGCCGGTCGCGGCGAGCTCCTGAATGTCGGCGATTTCTGCGGTGTCGGCGAAGAATTTCATGGGAAGGGCTTTCGTTTGGGAAGGTGATTCGGCTGTTGCGTTCGCCCTAGAGCAACAGCCGGGAAAACTGAACCGTCCTCACCCCTCTTTCGTCACCCTCGAACGAGACACGTGGCTCGTTCGACTTGATCCGGGGTCCACAACGACCGGGCAGCGATGGATGCCGGATCAAGTCCGGCATGACGAACAAGGAAACCGCTGGCGTTCCATCTTTGTTCCGATTATGCGGCGATCATGGCCAAAGCGAAACGTCAATATGTCTGCCAGAACTGTGGCTCCGCCACCTATCGGTGGCAGGGCCAGTGCGCCGACTGCGGCGAATGGAACACGCTGGTCGAGGAGGCCGCCGAAACCGCCTTTTCGGCGAAGCACGACCTTAGTCGTGGCGGGCGGACGCTCGCGCTCGAAACGCTCGATGCCGACAGCCGGATGCCCGAGCGGATGCTGTGCGGGATCGCCGAGTTCGACCGCGCGCTGGGCGGCGGCTTCGTCGCGGGGTCGGCGACGCTGATCGGCGGTGATCCGGGGATCGGCAAGTCGACGCTGCTGTTGCAAGCGGCAGGAAGGCTCGCGAAGGCGGGCAAGTCGGTCGTCTATATCAGCGGCGAGGAAGCCGCGGCGCAGGTGCGGCTGCGCGCGCAGCGGCTGGGGCTCGGCAATGCACCGGTCGCGCTCGCGAGCGCGACGTCGGTGCGCGACATCCTTGCGACGCTCGACAAGCAAACGGCCGATTTCGTCGTGATAGATTCGATCCAGACGATGCACAGCGACCTGATCGACAGCGCGCCGGGGACGGTGAGCCAGGTGCGCGCGAGCGCGCAGGAACTGATCCGCTACGCCAAGGACAGCGATGCCGCGATCGTGCTCGTCGGCCATGTCACCAAGGACGGGACGATCGCCGGGCCGCGCGTGCTCGAACATATGGTCGATACCGTGCTGGCGTTCGAGGGCGAGCGCAGCCACCAATATCGCATCCTGCGCGCGGTGAAGAACCGCTTCGGCGGCACCGACGAGATCGGCGTGTTCGCGATGGGCGAGGAAGGGCTGGGTGAAGTCAGCAACCCGTCGAGCCTGTTCCTGACCGACCGCAGCCGCGACGTGCCGGGCTCGGTGGTGTTTCCGGCGCTCGAAGGCACGCGTCCGGTGCTCGTCGAGGTGCAGGCGCTGACCGTGCGGCTTGCGAGCGGGGCGACGCCCCGTAGAGCCGTCGTCGGTTGGGACAGCGGGCGGCTCGCGATGGTGCTCGCGGTGCTCGAAGCGCGCTGCGGGCTCCAGATGGGCGCCGCCGAAGTCTATCTCAACATCGCGGGCGGCTACCGGCTCACCGATCCGGCCGCCGACCTCGCGGTCGCGACGGCGCTGATCTCGGCGTTTAGCGAGCGGCCCGTACCCGCCGATGCGATCGTCTTCGGCGAGCTGTCGCTGTCAGGCGAGGTGCGGCAGGTCGCGCACGACGCGCTGCGCCTCCGCGAGGCGGCGAAGCTCGGTTTCTCGCGCGGTTGGGGTCCCAAGGGGATGAAAGGTGTCGGCGGGATTTCGGTGACAGGCTTCGGCCGTCTTGGCGAACTCGTTGACCTGATGCTCGGGCGCGACTAGCGACCGGCAAATGGGAAGTCTGACGGCTATGGATATCATCGTGCTGACGCTCGTGGGCGGCGGTGCGGTGCTCGGTTTTTCGCGCGGCCTCGTGCAGGAAGTGACGACGCTGCTTGCATGGGTTCTGGCGATCGCGGCGGTGCGCTTTTTTCATCCGCTCGTGACGGACTTGCTCGCGGGATGGGTCGGGACCGAGGGCGGTGCGGCGATGCTGGCGTTCGTGCTGCTTTTCGGGGGCGTCTTCGCGCTCGCCAAATGGGGATCGCGTGCGATGGGACAGCGCAGCCGCGCCTCGCTCGTCGGCGGGTTCGACCGCGGGCTCGGCGCGGGCTTCGGCGCGGTGAAGGGCCTGCTGATCGCCTCTATCGGCTTCATGCTCGTGACGCTGCTTTACGACATCGGTTACGGCAATGCGCAACGCCCCGCGTGGATGACGGGCAGCCGCACCTATCCGGCGCTCAACGCGACGAGCAGCGCTATAAGCAAAGTGATCGCCGAGCGGCGCGCCGAGGCGCGCGAAGCCGAAGCCGCGAATGGCGACGCATCATGAGCGCGCCGCTCTACAATCGCGACATATTGGCGCTGGCGGTCGCGACCGCCCAATATCTGCCGCTCGCCGATGCGCGCCACCGCGTCAGCAAGCGCGCGCCGCTGTGCGGCAGCGCGATCATCCTCGATCTCGACACCGACGATGCGGGCCTCGTGACGCGCGTCGGCCTGCATGTCGAAGCGTGCGCGCTGGGGCAGGCGTCGGCGGCGCTGCTCGCACGCCATGCGCCGGGGCTGGGGCTCGCCGAAATCCGCGCCGCGCGCGACGGTATCGCGGGCTGGTTCGCCGGCGCGGGCGAACGGCCCGACTGGCCGGGCTTCGACCTGCTCGCGCCCGCGCGCGACTATCCCGCGCGCCACGGCGCAATCCTGTTGCCCTTCGATGCCGCGATCGCCGCGCTCGAGGATCAGGCGGCGGCGGCATGAGCCTGGTCGCCCTTTCTGCCGGGGCCTCCGAGGCGGCCGGGAAGGTTACCGAAACCGCGACCGATACCGCGCTCGTCGAAGGGGCGATCCTGCTCGGCGTCGCGACCTTGTTCGTATTGATTTTCCGCCGGCTCGGACTCGGCGCGGTGCTGGGTTATCTGATCGCGGGCGCGATCGTCGGGCCGCACGGGTTCGGCCTTGTCGGCGGCGGCGAATCGAAGCTCGCCTTTGCCGAACTCGGCATCGCCTTCCTGCTCTTCCTTGTCGGGCTCGAACTCTCGCCGCGCCGGCTCTGGGATATGCGCCGCGCGATCTTCGGGCTTGGCATGGCGCAGGTCGTAGTGACAGGGCTGGTGCTCACCGCGCTCATCCATCTGACGCTGGGGTTCAGTCCTGCGGCCTCGCTCGCGCTCGGCTTGCCGCTCGCGCTGTCGTCGACCGCGCAGGTTTTGCCGGGGCTCAAAAGCTCGGGTCGGATCAATTCGCCGTTCGGTGAAAAAGCCTTTTCGATCTTGCTGTTCCAGGATCTCGCGATCGTCCCGATGATCACCATCGTCGCGGTGCTGTCGCGCGCGCCGGCCAACCCCTCGGCGCCGCCGGGGTGGCAGATGGCCTTTTTCACGCTGTGGGCGATTGTCGTGCTGGTGCTGGCGGGGCGCTTCATCGTCAACCCGCTCCTGCGCATCGTGGGGCGCTATGGCGAGCGCGAACTGTTCGTCGTCGTCGGGCTGCTGACCATTCTCGCGAGCGCCGCATTGATGCACAGTCTGCATCTGTCGACCGCGCTCGGAGCATTTATCGCGGGCGTGATGCTCGCCGATTCGCCTTACCGGCACGAAATCGAATCGGACGTCGAGCCCTTCCGCCTGATCCTGCTCGGGCTCTTCTTCCTTGCCGTTGGCATGGTGCTCGATGTCGGCGCGGTCATGGAACGTCCGTTGCTGGTGCTCGCGCTGGCGCTTGGGCTGGTGGCGGTGAAGGCGTCCGTGCTGACGCTGATCGTGAAAGCGTTCGGCAAGAGCTGGCAGGCTGCGCTCGGCCTTGGTCTGCTGCTCAGCCAGGGCGGCGAATTCGGTTTCCTGCTCTTCGCGCAAGCGGCGGACGCGCTGCTCATCGACCCCGAGGCTGCGAGCCTGTTCAGCGCGGTGGTGACGCTGTCGATGGTAACGACGCCGTTTCTGATGCTGTTCGCGCGCAATCTGGAATTCTCGCCCGGCGCCGCCGAGCCCGACCTCGACGATCCCGAGGGCGCGCCGCGCGGGTCGGCGATCGTCGTCGGCTATGGCCGGTTCGGACAGATCGTGTCGCAGATGCTGCACGGCGTCGCCTGCTCGGTGACGCTGATCGACAAGAAACCGAGCCAGATCGAACTGTCGAGCCGCTTCGACACCAAGGTCTATTTCGGCGACGGGCTGCGCGTCGACCTGCTCCGCCGCGCGGGGGGCGAGGAAGCGCGGCTGATCATCTTCTGCATCGACGATTCATCGGTCGATGCCGCGGCGCTCAAGCCGATCGTCGAAGCCTTCCCGAACGCGAAGATATTGATGCGCGTGTTCGACCGCCGCCAGATGCTTGCGATCGACGGATCCGGCGTCGACGGCGTCATTCGCGAGGTGTTCGAAAGTTCGGTCGCGATGGGGCTGACGGCGCTGCGTCATCTCGATGTCGACCCGGCGGAGATGGACGACGTCGAGGCGACCTTGCGGCACCTCGACGAAACGCGGCTGCGGGCGCAACTCGACGAGGGCGACCTGTCGGCGGGAATGGATCATCGCTTCAAGCCGGGCGGCGGACGCGAGGCCGACAGCGTGCTCGAGAAATTCCGCCGCAAGCGACAGGAAGCGAAAGCGGCGCGCGAAGAGAATGAGGCGATGGGATTGACGAGCGAGAGTTAGCCGTTCCTATGCGGCACGCTGTCCGTCGAGGAACGCCGCGACCCTATCGAGACCATATTCGTCGGTGACGAAGCTTTGCCCGATACCGCGGGTGAGGATCAGCGGCAGTTTGCCGCTGCGCACCTTCTTGTCGTGCGCCATATGCGCGGCGAGTTCGACGCCGCCGGTATTCACGCCCGCGCTCGCCAAGCTGTGGGGCAGGTCGACGCTCGCAAGGTGCGCACGTACGCGGTCGGCATCCGCGGCCGGGCAAAGGCCGTTCGCGGCCGAAAATTGGTGCGCGAGGACCATGCCCGCCGCGACCGCTTCGCCGTGCAGCAGCCGGTCCGAATAGCCCGTCTCCGCCTCGAGCGCATGGCCAAAGCTGTGGCCGAGGTTGAGCAGTGCGCGGATATCCTGCGTCTCGCGCTCGTCGGCGGCGACGATGCGCGCCTTTGCCGCAACGCTATGCGCGATCGCCTTGTGACGGGCGGCACTGTCGCCCGCGAGCAACGCCGCGCCGTTCGCCTCGCACCAGGTGAAGAAATCCGCGTCGTCGATCAGGCCATATTTGACGACCTCGGCATAGCCCGCGCCGAGGTCGCGGCGCCGCAGCGTTTCGAGAGTCGTCGGGTCGATCACGACCATCGCCGGCTGATGGAAGGCGCCGATCAGATTCTTGCCCGCGGGCACGTTGATCGCGGTCTTGCCGCCGACGCTGCTGTCGACCTGTGCGAGCAAGGTGGTCGGTACCTGGATGAAATGGCAGCCGCGTTTGACGATGCTGCACGCGAAGCCGACGAGATCGCCGATCACGCCGCCACCGAGCGCGATGACATGGTCGCCGCGTTCGACGCCTTCGCCGATCAGCCATTCGGTAAGCCGCGCGAGGCCGGCCCAGCTTTTCGTGCTTTCGCCGGGATCGAGCACGAAGGAGGAAAAGGAGATATTCTCCATCGCCAGCGAGGTGCCGAGCGGGATCAGATAATGGTCGGCGACATGGGCGTCGGTGACGATCATCGTGCGCGGGCGCTTCAAGATCGGCGCGACATGCGCGCCGATCTCGCGGATCAGCCCGTCGCCGATCAGGATCGGATAGCTGCGGCTGCCGAGGTCTACGGTTAGCTTTTCCATTGCGGATCTCCCCCCTTTGACAGGGCCTCCAGGATCGCGCGCACCGTGTGGTCGTGCGGCGTGCTTGCCGAACTGACGCGCAGATGCGCCTCGGCGTAAATGGGATTGCGGACCGCCGCGAGTTCGCGCAGCACTTCGCCGGGATCGCGGTCCTTCAACAGCGGACGGTGGCTGCGGCGGCCGACGCGTTCGACGAGCGTCGGAATGTCGGCGTCGAGCCAGATGCAGAGGCTATCCTTCAGGATCAGCGTGCGCGTCTCGCCGTTGACGAAGGCTCCGCCGCCGGTCGCGAGCACCATCGGCTTCCCGGCCAGCAGGCGCGCGATCACGCGGCGCTCGCCGTCGCGGAAATGCGCCTCGCCGAAGCGCGAAAAAATGTCGGAAATCGTCATGCCGGCGGCGCGTTCGATCTCGTCGTCGGCGTCGGCGAAGCGCATGCCCAGCCGCTGCGCGAGGCGGCGGCCGATCGTCGACTTTCCCGACCCCATCAGCCCGACGAGCACGATCGACCGGTCGCGGATCGACGCGGGGATGGCAGCGGCCGGGCTTTTCGGGTTTCGCGACATGGTGCGCGCGGCTATACCGCCCGTTCGGCGCGGAACAATGGTTTTGCGCGATATGGGACGAACGGCGGGCATGGGATATTGCGCGTGCCGGGCAGATCGGGAAAAGGCTGGGTTGCGGCGTCATGACCGATCGGGCCGGAATGATTGAGGTGAATGTGATCGACAAGTTTGCCGAAGGCGCGACGCGATGAAAAAAAACACGCTGTCGTTGACGTTGGGCCTGTCGGCCACCGCGCTCGCCGCGATATTGGTGCTGCCCGCGATCGCGCAGGAATCGCTGTTGCCCGAAGGGTTCGGCGCTCCCGCCGAGACCCCCGCTCCGAAATCGTCACCGACGCCGTCTCCATCACCCACCCCGACCACTGCACCCGGTTCGCCGTCGGCGAACGGCGCCGCGCCGCCGCCGGTTGCGCCGACGCTCGATACCACCACGGTCGGCGCAGCAGATGAAGAGGACGAGGAAGAGGTCGAATCGGGCGGGCTGAAATATGACCTGCCGCCCGGCGCGCGCCGCCTGCTCACCCGCATCGGGCCGCTCACCCCCGAAACCGGCGGGCTCGCCCCCGATGCGTTCGGGGTTCGCGGGCAATATGCCGCGGCGATCATGCGCAAGACGAGCGGCCAGTTCGCATCGCGCTGGGGCCAGATATTGCTTCGCCGCGCGCTCGCGTCGGCGATCGATACACCCGATACCATCAACGGCGCGGACCTCGCGGCCGAGCGCGTGTCGCTGCTGCTTCGCATGGGCGAATCGATCACCGCGCGGCGGATCGTCCAGTCGGTCGACTACGACCGGGCAAGCCCGCGTCTCGTCGCCGCGGCGCAGCAGGTCTATCTCGCCAACGCCGATCCTGCGGGTATGTGCCCCTATGTGCCGGCGGGGCTTGCGCATGGCGACGAGCAGGCGTGGCGTCTTGCGGCCGCGATCTGCGCAGGCCTGTCGGGCGAGGCCGGGCCGGCGGGCTGGGCCGTCAGCCGCGTGCGATCGCGCGGGAAGATTTCGAACTTCGACATATTGCTCGCCGAACGCGTGCTCGGCGCGACCGGTGCGGGGCGGCGTTCGACCACGATCGAATGGGACAACATCGACCGGCTGACGAGCTGGCGTTTCGGCATGGCGACCGCGACCGCGATCGAGGTTCCCGAGGCGCTCAGGACCTCGGCACCTTATTATATGAAGGGCTGGACGGTTCTCGCGCCGATGACGGACATGGCGAACCGAGTGGCCGCGGCGCCTGAGGCGGCCGCGCGGGGCGTGCTGTCGAGCGAGGCCTATGTGTCGCTGCTCAGCGCCGCAGCGAGCGAGGAAGAGCCCGCCGAAGCCCTCGCGGCGCAGACCGATCAGCTTCGCGGTGCCTTTCGCCTCGCGACCGGCGCCGAGCGCTACGCCGCGATGGAGCAGCTGTGGGGCGCGGGCGGCAGCGCGTCGCAAAGCTATGCCGCGATGGTCGCAACCGCACGCGCGGCGGCCGCGCTTTCGCCCAGCACCGAAACAGGCGGCGATCCGTGGCAGCTTCTGGGATCGATGCTCGCGGGCGGTTATGACGCGAATGCGCTCGCCTGGGTTCCGACCGTGTCGGTGGGCAGCCGCGCGTGGGGCGTGCTCGCGGTCGGATCGCCGCGCGCGCTCAGCGGCATGAGTGCGGGCGCGGTCGAGCGGTTTTCGGACGATGACGACAGCGCCGACACCCTGCGCTCGAAATTCCTGCTCGCGGGACTTGCCGGTCTCGGGCGGCTCGATGCCGATGCGGCGGCTTCGGCGGCGGACGACCTGGAGGTCGACCTGGGCCGGCAAACGCGCTGGTCGCGCGCGATCATGACGGCAGCCGCGCGGCGCGAGCCGGGCATGGTGGCGCTGCTCGCGGCGACAGGTATGCAGGGCGAATGGTCGAAAGTGCCGCCCTATCATCTCTATTATATCGTCCGCGCGCTGCGCGAGGTGGGCCTCGACGCCGAAGCGCGCATGATCGCCGCCGAAGCAGTGGTGCGTGTCTGAGTTTCTTTTGAAGGATGCGGCTGGCGCCGCTTTCGTCAATGTCTGACGCCGCTTTAATCGGCCGCTTTCTGGAAATGATGGCAGCCGAGCGCGGGGCGTCGCGCAACACGCTGGCGGCCTATCGCCGTGACCTCGAACAGGCGGCAGAGTGGATCAAAGGCCCGCTCGGCGACGCCGATGCTGCGGCCTTACGCAAATTGATGGCGGATTATCAGCCGCTTGCGGCGAGCAGCGCGGCGCGCAAATTGTCGGCGCTGCGGCAGTTCTTCGCGTTCCTGCTCGACGAGGGCGAGCGGGCGGATAACCCTGTGCTCGATATCGCGCGCCCTTCAACGCGGCGGCCGTTGCCGCGCATCATGACGCACGCCGATGTCGAACGGCTGTTCGAGCGAGCGGAGGAGGAGGCAGCGGGAGAAGCCCCGCCCGCGAGCAAGGTGCGGATGCTGCTGCTGCTCGAACTCCTCTATGGGTCGGGGCTCCGCGCGAGCGAGCTCGTATCGCTCCCGCGCCGGGCCGTGGCGGGCGAGCGCGAATATCTGATCATCCGCGGCAAGGGCGACAAGGAACGGCTGGTGCCCCTGTCCGAGCGCGCGCGCGCGGCATTCGATCGCTGGCTGCCCTTGCTGACCGACGGATCGCCCTGGCTCTTTCCGTCGGGCAAGGCGCATGTCTCGCGCGTGCGGCTGTTCCAGATGCTGCGCGAACTCGCCGCACGCGCGGGGATCGACCCGACCGCGATCAGCCCGCATGTGCTGCGCCACGCCTTTGCCACCCATTTGCTGGAGGGCGGCGCTGATCTGCGCGCGTTGCAATTGATGCTCGGCCACGCCGATATCGCGACGACCGAAATTTACACGCATGTCGATAGCCGCCGCCTCGTCGAGCTCGTCAACAAGCGCCACCCGCTCGCCCGCATGGATGGCGTTGACCTAGCGGAGCCTTCGTCCTAGCGACTCCGCATGACAGCCTTTCTGGACTTCGAAAAACAGGTCGCCGCGCTCGATCGGCAGATTGCCGAGCTGCGCGAAATGGGCGATGATCCGTCGCTCAACATCGACAACGACATCGCACGGCTGGAGGACAAGTCCTCGAAACTGCTGCGCGAAATCTATTCCAAATTGACGCCGTGGCAAAAGACGCAGGTCGCGCGTCATCCCGACCGCCCGCATTTCAAACATTATGTCGCGGGGCTGTTCGACGACTGGATGCCGCTGGCGGGCGACCGCAATTTCGGCGACGATCAAGCGATCCTCGGCGGACTCGCGCGCTTTCGCGGCCGCCGGGTGATGGTGATCGGCCATGAAAAGGGCGACGACATCCCGTCGCGCATGAAGCATAATTTCGGCATGGCGAAGCCCGAGGGCTATCGCAAGGCAATCCGCCTGATGCAGCTCGCCGACCGTTTCGGCCTGCCGGTGGTGACGCTCGTCGATACCTCGGGCGCTTTTCCCGGCATCCAGGCCGAGGAACGCGGGCAGGCCGAGGCGATCGCACGTTCGACCGAGCAATGCCTCGCGCTTGGCGTTCCGATGGTCGCGGCGGTGGTCGGCGAGGGCGGATCGGGCGGGGCGATAGCCCTGGCGGCCGCCAACCGCGTGCTGATGTTCGAGCACGCGGTCTATTCGGTGATCTCGCCCGAAGGCTGCGCCTCGATCCTGTGGCGCACGTCGGACAAGGCGGCGGACGCCGCCGCGGCGATGAAAATGTCGGCGCAGGACCTGCTCGGCCTCAAGGTCATCGACCGGATCGTTCCCGAACCCGTCGGCGGCGCGCACCGTGCGCCCGAAGTCGCGATCGCGTCGCTGGGCGATGCGATCGAGCAGGAACTGGGCGCGCTGGCGGGGCTGCCGCAGGGCACGCTGCTGGCCGCGCGCGAGGAAAAATTCCTCGCGATGGGGCGCGCTTAGGCGGATCCCTGCCGGAACCCGATCGCGGGTCATGGCGTTCCCATTTTCAGGAAACCGACGAGCTGCGAAGGGTAGCGCGGCTTGCCTTGCCGCGCAGGGTGGATATCCCTCGGCAAGAGAGAAAATGGGAGGCATTGCGATGAGCTGGAAGACGGGAAGGACATTTGCGGCGGCGCTGGCGATGGGCGGCATCGCCTTTACTGGCGCGGCGGATGCGCAGCTGAAGGCGATCAAGACCCAGACCAATATCTCGCCCGCCGAGCGCAAGCAGGGCGACGAGGCGCATCCGCAACTGCTCCAGGAATTCGGCGGTGCATATAAGGGGCCGCAAGCGGCCTATGTGAACCGCGTCGGGCAGAATATCGCGGTGCAATCGGGCCTGTCGCGCTCGCCCAGCGATTTCACCGTCACCCTGCTCAATTCGCCGGTAAACAACGCCTTCGCGATCCCCGGCGGCTATGTCTATGTCACGCGCCAGCTGATGGCGCTGATGAACGACGAGGCCGAACTGGCCGGCGTGCTCGGACACGAGGTCGGCCATGTCGCCGCGCAGCACAGCAAGAAGCGGCAGTCGGCGGCGACGCGCAACACGATCCTCGGCGTCCTCGGCGCGGTGCTCGGCGGTGCGATCGGCGATAATGGCGGGCTGCTCGGCGGTCTCGGCGGGCTGCTCCAGAATAATTCGATGCGCGTCGCGCAGCTTGCGACGCTGGGCTTTTCGCGCAGCCAGGAATTGCAGGCCGACCAGCTCGGCGTCCAATATCTCAGCAGCGCGGGCTATGATCCGCTCGCGCTGTCGACGATGCTCGCGAGCCTCGCCAACCAGACGAACCTCGACGCGCGCCTGTCGGGCGGCGATGCGCGATCGCTGCCCGAATGGGCGAGCACGCACCCCGACCCGGCGTCGCGCGTCCGCAACGCACAGACGCTCGCCAGCCGCGTCGGCGGCCGGGGCGGAAATCGCAATGCCGACGCATTTCTCGCATCGGTCGACGGCGTGCTCTATGGCGACGATCCGGCGCAGGGGGTCGTCGAGGGACGCGATTTCCTGCACCCCGACCTTCGCCTTCGGTTCACCGTGCCGAACGGCTACGGGATGCAGAACGGAACCGATGCGGTGTCGATCAGCGGCAACGGCGGGCAGGCGCAATTTTCGACCGGCCCCTATAATGGCGACATGAACGCCTATATCTCGGCGGCTTTCCGGGCGGTTGCCGGCAATGCGTCGATCAGCCCGAGCGCGATCCAGCGCACGACCGTGAACGGCATTCCGGCGTCCTACTCGACCGCGCGTGTGAACAGCCAGTCGGGACAGGTCGACGTCACCGTCTTCGCCTATGAATTTTCGCGTGGGCAGGCGTTCCACTTCGTCGCGCTGACACAGGCGGGCCGGGGCAGCGTCTTCAATCCGATGTTCACCAGCGTGCGGCGGCTGAGCACCGCCGAGGCGGCGGCGATCCGGCCGCGGCGGGTCGACGTCGTCACCGTCGGCCGCGGCGACACGGTCGCCAATCTGGCGCGGCGGATGGCATACAGCAATTACCAGACCGAACGGTTTCAGGTGCTCAACCGCTTGACCGCATCGAGCCGGCTGACGCCGGGGCAGAAGGTAAAGGTCGTGGTCTACGCGAACCGATAGGTCCGAAGGCGCGAAAAAGGGCGGTGGGATGACCCACCGCCCTTTCCGATCTTGTTCGCGCGCCCGAAGCCGCGCAAACCAACGCGATTAGTCGAGGTTCGACGCAACCGAGTTGAAGGTGTTGCTGACGCTGTTGCCGACGAGGCCCATGGCCGAGATGCCGGCGACGGCGATGAGGGCCGCGATCAGGCCATATTCGATGGCGGTGGCGGCTTTGGTGTCGCGGACGAACTTCTTGATGAACTTCATGACTGGTCTCCTGATTTCACTTACCCTGTTGACGGTCTGGTCTGGGTCAACATCTGCGGTTTAGGGCGAATAGGTTTTGAAAATCTTAATGTGGCCGGGCCGTGAGCGGGCCAGAAATAGCCCCGAAAGGGGACAGTCGCTGCCGCTACATATTCGCGTCTGCGGCGTTCGAAACCTCGCCCCACATATTGCCGGTGGAGTTGGCTACGTTGCTGACAGCGACGACAGCCGCCAGAAAGACAAGGGCCAGGATCAGCCCATATTCGACGGCCGTGGCGGCCCTGGTCGACCGCATCAGCCTGTAAAAGTTTCGCATTGTTCCACCCCTGACTGAAATATAGTTCCCGAGGGTTCCAGCATTCGCACAGGAAGGTTAACAATTTGTCCGCGCTTATCCCCGGAAAACCGCCAAAAACATCGCTTGTCGTCGTTGCTGCGGCGCTGGTTGACCGCGATGGGAGGCTGCTCGTCCAACAGCGTCCCGAAGGGCTGGCGATGGCTGGATTGTGGGAATTTCCGGGCGGCAAGCTCGAGCCCGGCGAAACCCCAGAGCAGGCGCTGATTCGCGAGCTCGCCGAGGAGCTGGCGATCGACGTCGACCATGCCTGCCTTGCGCCCGCCTGCTTTGCGAGTGACATGCTTGGTGAAAGGCATCTGCTGCTTTTGCTTTACGTCTGCCGCAAATGGCGCGGAACGCCGATCGCGCAGCATGCGAGCGCGCTCCGCTGGGTGCGCCCGGTCGAGCTGCACGGCCTCGACATGCCGCCCGCCGACGCGCCGCTGATCGGGCTGATCGAGGCGCTGATCTGAACAAGGCGTCGCCCCGCGCAGGCGGGGGCCGCCATCGGCCTTGCGCTAACCCTCCATTGGTCCCCGCCTGCGCGGGTGCGACGTTCATTCCTTGGGCTTCAATGCCTCCGCCAGCGAGGCCGTGCCGCTGCCGCGCCGCGCGGGCTGCGGCTGATCGGGATGCGGCGCCCAGCCGCTGAAATGGACGATGCGGAAGCTTTCGGCGATGCGGCCGTCGGGGTCGGCCTGCGCCGCGAACGCCGCGGCGATCCGCGCCGCTTCGTCGCGGGTCAGCGGCGGCGGTGCGGGGGTGAGGCGGCTCGACAGGCCAGCGGCGCGCAGGTCGCGCACGAGCGCGAACCATTCGCCATAGCGCACCGTCAGCGCCTCGACGTCGACCACCGGAAGCGCGAAGCCGACGCGCTGGAGCAGATTGCCCATCGCGGCCAGGTCGATCTGGGGATGCAGCCGCGCGATCGACCGTACGCCGTCGGCCATCACCGCGCGGCGCAGGCGCGGCAGGCTGCCGTCGCCGACGAAGGCGCCGAGGAGCAGGCCGTCCGGTGCGAGCAGTGCGCGGAGCCGCACGAGCGCGCCCGGCACGTCGTTGACGCTGTCGAGCCCGCCCGGCCAGACGATGAGGTCGAAGCTGCCGAATGGCAGATCGACCGCGTCGGCTTCGACCGCGATCGCCGCCGTCCGGCTTGCGAGCCCCGGCGCCGCTTCGATGATCGTGAGGTCGGTGCCGGTGCCGCGGAGCCGATCGGTCAGCGCCGCGTCGTGTGCGCCGACGAGCAGCGTGCGCGAAAATTCGCGCGTCACCATCGTCAGCCGGTCGAGCAGGGTTTCGGCGATGATCGGCGCGAGGAAATTGGCGGTCGCGGGCAGGCGCGCCATACGGTCGCGCTGGGCACGGTGGCGGGCGGGCGAGAAGAGCGGGCGCGGGGATTGCGACATGCGCCGCTTGTGCCGTCCCGGGCGATGCTTCACAACCCGCCTATGGCAAGGACGACGGGGGAAGCCGAAAAAACGGGCGAGAGGGCCGCGGCATGGTTCGGCGGTCTGCGCGCGATCGGGCGCGCAATCGTCGATTATGCGTTGCCCCCGCGTTGCCCAGGCTGCGGTGTCATCGTCGGCGACGACCGCCAATTCTGCCTCGCCTGCTGGTCGTCGCTCGATTTTCTGAGCGAGCCGGCGTGCGCGCATTGCTCGATTCCTCTACCCACCGCCGCGCCCGGCGGAGCACTGGCGTGCGGCGCTTGCCTGGCCGAGCCGCCGCCATTCGACGGCGCGCCGGCGGCGCTCGTCTACGGCCCGGTCGCCCGCACCGTCGCGCTGCGGCTCAAATATGGGCGGCGGACCGGGCACGCGCGGCTGATGGCGCGGCTGATGGCGCGCCGCCTCGTCGCGGCGGGCGACATCGACGCGGTCCTGCTCGTTCCGGTGCCCTTGCACCGCTGGCGGCTCTGGTCGCGCGGGTTCAACCAGGCCGCGTTGCTCGCCGACGAACTGGCGCGGCTGACCGGCGCGCCGCGCGATCATCATCTGCTGCTCCGCGTCAAGCCGACCGCATCGCTGCGCGGTAAGGGCCGCAGGGAGCGCGAGCGCATCGTCGCCGGCGCCTTTGCGCTGGCGCCGGGTGCCAAGGCGCGCGCGGCGCGCAGGCATCTGGTGCTGGTCGACGACGTTCATGCGAGCGGGGCGACGCTGCGCGCCGCGGCGCGGGTGCTGCGGCGGAGCGGTGCCTCGCGCGTGTCGGCGCTGACCTGGGCGCGCGTCGTTCCGGACGCGGCCGGGGGCAACATATTTGACTTTGCTTCGTTGGATTCCGATATGCACAGCGAAAGGACGACAGGATAGCCGCATGGCCCAGATCGAAGTTTATACGAAGGCTTTCTGCCCCTATTGCACGCGGGCGAAGATGCTGCTGGGCGGCAAGGGCGCCGATTTTCGCGAAATCGACGTGACGATGGACCGCGCGGGGTTCGAGGCGATGGTCGAACGCGCGAACGGGCGGCGCACCGTGCCGCAGGTCTTCATCGACGGGAAGCATGTCGGCGGCAGCGACGACCTCGCCGCGCTCGACGCGAAGGGCGAACTCGACGCGCTGATCGGAGCCGCCTGACCCGTGATCGTGTTCGATCTTTGCTGCGCCGCCGGCGATCACCGGTTCGAAGCCTGGTTCGCAAGCAGCGACAGCTTTGCCGACCAGCAGGCGCGCGGGTTGATCGCGTGCCCGGTCTGCGGCGACAGCGCGGTGAAGAAGGCGGTGATGGCGCCGCGCGTGGGCGCGAAGTCCAATCAGGCCTCGATCGCGCCGGTTTCGGCAGCGGCGGAGCCCGAACCCGGCCCCGAACTGGTGCGCAAGCTGCTCGCTGGCATCGCGGCAAAACAGGCCGAAATGCTGCCGCAATCGCGCTGGGTCGGCCGCGAGTTTGCCGATGCCGCCCGCGCGATGCACGAAGGCCGCGCCGCCGAGGACCTGATCCACGGCCAGGCCTCGCCCGAAGAGGCGGAAGCGCTTCGCGACGACGGGATCGCCGCGATGCCCCTGCTGGTGCCGATCGTGCCGCCCGAAGCGGCCAATTGATCCAAGCCCGATTGACGCTCCGCGCGCTCCGCCGCTACACGAGCGGCGGCGCACCCGTAGCTCAGCAGGATAGAGCATCAGATTCCTAATCTGGGGGCCACTGGTTCGAATCCAGTCGGGTGCACCACTTCGGAACTAAGCTATCCGCCGCTCCGCGGTTTCGGCGGCTCCCGTGACCTGCACTTGCGGCGAGGGACCGATATGGTCGACCGAGTGGATCGAGGCCAACGGGCGCGAGGATCGCGCACCGCATAAATATGCACTTGAAGATTTCGATCTGGTCCGCTCCGATGTCGAACAAAGTTTCGCGGCCTATCGAGCCGCCTTCCTGGAGGGGAAATAGATCATGACCGAAGCCGTCAACCTCGCCGCGATCGAGGAGATCAGGCTGCTCAAGGCGCGCTATCTGCGCGCGCTCGACACCAAGGACTGGCCGCTGCTGCGCAGCCTGCTCACCGACGACATGGTCGGCGATTTCCGCGAAATGCCGGGCGGCGAGCCCGACGAGCAGTTGCTGACCACCGGCGCCGATAATTTTGTGGCGGGAGTCACCGCGGCGCTCGAAGGAGCCTCGACCGTCCATCATGTCCACAGTTTCGAAATCCGCTTCACCGGCGCGCGCGACGCCGAGGGCATCTGGGCGATGGACGACCATTTCTGGGCAGGCGAGGGAAGCGACCTTGCCGGTCGCTCGCGCCATGGCTTCGGACATTATCATGATTGCTACCGCAAGGCGCGCGGCCGCTGGCTAATCGCGAAGACGCGGCTCAGCCGCATCCGCGTCGAGCGCAGCTGACGCGTCAACGCAGGCGCCCCGGTCATTTGAGTTCGAAGAGCGTCGGCTCGTCGGGCGCGGGGGTTTCGATGACCAGCAGGCCGAGGTGCATCGCCTGCGTGATCAGGTGCGCGCGGTTGCGGGCATTGAGTTTCAGCCGCACATTTTCGATATGCCGTTCCACGGTACGCGGCGCGATATTGATCTCGAGCGCGATCTGCTTGGCCGAGCAGCCGACAGCTACCAATTCCAGTATTTGATGCTCACGAAAGGTCAAATGCGGTTCGACGTTCAAAGCATTTCGATGCACGGTGCAATCCCCTGACACCCAAGGCGTGGACACTTTGCGACCGACGAGCATCTTTTGCGCGGCAAAGCCGCCACCCACCTGCTCTGGTGAGGAGCATATCGCTTTGCGAGCTGTTTAGCAATTAACGCAAGCTAATTAAGTATATGGCGGCACTCGTTGTGCCGATACAGCTATGGTGCTGGAATCCAAATGTATATTCCCCGAAAACGCTAAGGAATTATACGTAAGTGATTCATCTAAGCCATCCTTACACACGAATTCCTAGGTCTTTCCCCGGATGGATTCGACGTCCGCAAAGGCAGATGAGACTCGCAAACGGGGTCGCCGCAAATACCAATTCCAGATTGGAGACGTGGCGTGCAAGGTCTGTCGGCAGAAGTTCATCGCGGGGCGATTCCGCAGGATGCCATCCTGAAATTTCGTAAGGGCGAAATCATATTTTCGCAGGGCGATCCCGGCGATTGCTGGTTCGAAGTCATCTCCGGCACCGTCCGGACCTGTCATTTTCACGTCGACGGTCATCGCCAGCTGACCGGCTTTTTCTATCAGGGCGACGTGTTCGGCGTCGAATATGGCGCGCGCGACGCCGCGGCCGAGGCTGTGACGAACGCCGTCCTGGCGCGCCGTCCCGCATCGAACGGCGGGCCCGACGCGCCGCGGCAGAGCCGGGCCCTCGAACGCGCGCTCGACAGCGCCAACCAATGTATATTCCTGCTCGGCCGCCGCAACGCGAACGAACGCGTCGCGGCGTTCCTGTTGATCGCTGCGAAGCGGTTGTCGGCGATCGGCAGCGTTCCCCTGCCGATGACGCGCGGCGACATCGCCGATCATCTGGGGCTGACGATCCACACGGTCAGCCGCACCATATCGGGCTTCGTTCGCCAGGGCCTGATCGAGCTCGACGGCCCGCAATCGTGCCGGCTGCTCGATCCGGGCGGACTGCGCGCCATTGCCGGCGAAGAGGCGGGGATGGCGATCGACAGGATGGGAGGAATGCGGATGCGGCCACCCTTCGCCGGGCAGGAGTTGGGAGCATGAGCATCGTGTCCGCCCCGCCCGCGCTGCGCCATTTGGGCGTGGCGGCCGCCGGCTTTTCGGCCGTCTTCATGCCCGCGCAGGCACGCGCGCATGAGGCGCCGGCGCTCGAATGCCTTTGCGAGACGCTGCCGTTCCTCGACACCGCGCCGACCTGGCGCGCCGCGGCGTTGGCACCGGCAGGCGCTGCCGCGGGCGATCCCGCCGCGAGTTCCGAGAGCGAGATCGACGCGCAGCGCCGGATCATCGCCGAACAGCGCGCGCTGATCGACCGGCAGAGCGCCATGATCGCCGAGCAGGGAGAGCAGATCGCGAAGCTCCAGCAACAGATCGTGACCCAGCAGGCGCAGGTCGACCGGCTTTCCTCCTTCGCGCTCGCCGAAGCGCCGCTCGACATCTTCCGCGGCACGGGCATGGGGGGTGTCGGGGGGCAGGGCGTCGGCGCCGGACCCGCGCTTCCCGGCCCCGGCAGCGACGCGGTCGCGCTGCCCGATGCGCCGGTCGGCGAAGCGCCGCCGCCGGAAGAGCCACCCCAGCAACGCGTCGCGGCGGTTCCCGAAGGGCAGGGCGTGCTCACGCGCGCCGGCGAACTCTTTTTCGAACCCTCGTTCGAATATACGCGCTCGTCGACCAACCGCCTCGTGTTCCGCGGGATCGAGCTGATCCCCGGCATCCAGATCGGCCTGATCGAGGCGACCGACGCCGATCGCGACACGCTCGTCGGCACGGCGTCGCTGCGTTACGGGATCACCGACCGGCTCGAAGCCGAAGTGCGGCTGCCCTATTTGTATCGCAACGACCGGATCGAGGTCGTCCAGCAGCGTGACGAAGGCATCGTCCGGCAAATCGCGTTGCGCGAGGACGGATTCGGCGACGCCGAATTTTCGCTTCGCTATCAATTCAACCGGCCGGTCGGGCAAAAGCCGATTTTCGTCGGAACGCTGCGCGTCAAATCGGACACGGGCAAGGGGCCGTTCGAGATCGGCTATGACGAATTCGGCGTCGCGACGGGGCTCGCCACCGGGTCGGGATTCTGGGCGGTCCAGCCGGGCCTCAACTTCCTGATGCCGTCGGATCCCGCAGTGATCTATGGCGGCGCGGCCTACCTTTATCACATCCCGCGCGACGTGAACGAAATGGTCGGCGATGTGCTGATCGGGCGCGTCGACCCGGGCGATGCGGTGTCCGCCAACATCGGCTTCGGCTTTGCGCTCAACCCCCGCTTTTCCTTCTCGCTCGGCTATCGCCACAATTATATCTTCCCGACGAAGACCGAGATCGGCGATACGCGCCAGAAATCAAACTATCTCCACGTTGGTTCGCTCAATTTCGGCATGTCGTACCGGCTGACCCAGCGCGACGTGCTCAACCTCGGTTTCGAAATCGGGGTGACCGAGGATGCGCCCGACGTGTCGATCACGCTGCGGATGCCCTTCGGCGGCAAATAGACCTTTTCAAAGCGACCCGGAAAGAAGCCCCGCCAATGATGGCGGGGCCAGGTGAACCGTCCCTGTCGAAACGGGGGCGGGGGGTCGTTCAGAATGATCCCTAGTTTCCGAGTGCGCCGACGGTCTGGGCGCCCATTACGGCGCCGATCGAGTCGCTGAGCCGTGTCGTCGCGAGCGCATCGCGGAAGCCTTCATAGCCGCTGATGTCGAGCACGGCGTCGACCTGCTGGTTCAGCGAGACGTTGCTGGCGGTGTTGATCAGCACATTCTGGATCGCGTCGGTGCTCTGGATCAGCGCCGTCTGGCCGTTGTTCGCGAGGAACACCGTCTCGTCGCCGACGCGCATCGAGATGCCGCCGCTGGTCAATATGCCGCCCTGTATCTGCGCCGCGTCGACCGCGGTCAGCGCGGGCGAGACGAAACGTTCGATCGTCTGCCCCTCGGGCGTCCAGCTGACGATCGTGCGCAGCGCGAGCTCGTCGTTCACATAGCTGCGGATGTCGGCGCCGAAGGCGATCACCATGCCCTGAAAGGCAAAGCCGCCGCGCTGCGCGGCCAGCACCTCGTCCGGTACCGTCTGCGCGCTGGCCAGCAGGTCGCCGTCCTCGGGCTCGCTTGCCGCGAGGAGCAGGGGCGCGAAGGCGAGGATGAGGATGCGTGGGGACATGGTTTTTCTCATTTCACGGTGCCGACGCGCACGTCGAGCAGGATCTGCGGCGTCAGCTGATATTGGGGGGGAAGGTGGGTGGTAAGGTCGCCGGCCGCGACGTGGAGCGATCCGTCCTTTTCGAGTGGAGCCTGCGACCAGGGCCCCCAGTCGCCGGCGAGGTTGAATTCGGGGCGTTTCTTGCCCCCTTCGACGATCGCCAGGGCGATGCCGTTCCAGTGCTTCTCGAAATCCTCGAGCGAATATTCGTTGAGGCCGAGTACCGAATCGCCGGTGAGCACACGATCACCGAGAACGCCCTTGATCACGACGAAATGCTTGAAGCCCTTTAGGTCCATCAGGACGATCGTCGGGCGCTTCACCTGCTTCAGCTGGTCGACGGTCAGGCGGAAGCCCTCGGCGCGATAGCCGCGCGAGGCGAGATAGGTCTTCATGTCGAGCATCGAGAAGCCGACCTTGCGGATCGCTTCGCGGTCGCCCTTTTCCCACATCGCGCGGAAGGGCATCGCTTCGGACGTCGGTGCGCCATAATGATAGGTGAGCAGCGTTGCGAGCGCGGCCGAACCGCAGCTGAAATCATAACGCTGGCGGATGACCGAACGAAAGGGAATGTCCCACCAGGTCATCACCTGAAGCTGGTAAGTGCCGCCGGTTTCGGGTCCGGTCAGCCGGACCTCGGCGGCGGCGGGTGCCGCGGCGAGGGCGCACAGCATGCTCGCGATCAAGGCTCGCATGGGCCGCACGGCGAATTCAATCGCCGAGGTTGATGGTCAGGTTCATGCCGCTCTGGGCGCTGACCTGCGCGCCGGTGTTGATCAGCAGGTTGCCGACACCGTTGAAATTCGACAGGGCGAAATCGCTGAGCGCGACCGATCCTGCGGTATAGTCGCCGTTCAGGACATTGCCGGCGACGAGCGACTCCATCGTCTGGTTGGTGATGACGAGCGATTGGCCGCCGCGTTGCGTGTCGAGTTCGCTGTCGTTCAGCATCGGCGATTTGCGTTCGGGCCGCGCCGGAATGGCCGACGCCGCAAGGGCCTCAGCCGGGGCGGAGTGCGCCACGACGGGCAGCGCCGCATCGGGCGGAGGCAATTGGGCCGATACCGGCGCGGACAAGCCTGCCATGACCAGCAGAACCGGGACGATCGGGGGTTTCATGATGCGCTCCTCGAAAGCGATACGGGAAGAAATGGCCGGCCCGCCAGTGGGGCCGGGCCGGCCATCCGGGGGGACCGATCAGTCGCCGCCGCCGC
Organism: Sphingopyxis sp. LC363; assembly: GCF_000756385.1. Taxonomy (GTDB): domain Bacteria; phylum Pseudomonadota; class Alphaproteobacteria; order Sphingomonadales; family Sphingomonadaceae; genus Sphingopyxis. The sequence continues at coordinate 45,919 of NZ_JNFC01000008.1, read as the reverse complement.
CGCCACCACCGGCCGGAGCACTGTCGCCGAAGCTGACGGTGCCTTGCGCGGCGATGTTGGTCGCAGCCTGGGCGTTCGAGTTGATGCCCGTGTTCCAGGCAGCGTTCAGGATGCCCGCATAAGCCGCGAAGGCATTGCCGCGCACCGAGTTGTTGCCGCTGTTGTAGCCGACAGCGGTATCGGTGTCGTCCTCGCCGTCCAGATCGACGAGTTCGTCCATATTCTGGTTGGTGTTGGTCGCGCTGAGCGACTGCGTCGCGACAACGAGCGTGTTGCTGTTGAACGAGCCGTTGCCATCATTGTCCTGGTCGTCGTCCGAGAAGGTGTCGGCCGCATTGTCCTGGACGAACAGGTCGATCAGGTCGTTCACAACGACGGTGTCATTGTCGCTGTTGTTGCCCGACGCACCGGTCGTGTTGGTCCCGCCGCCGAGAGTTTGTGCATAGGCGGGAGACCCCGCCATCGCGAGCGCCAGAACCGACGCTGCAAGCATGACTTTCTTCATGATCGTCTCCTTACATTGGCAAAAGGGAATTCGCTCACGCCGCGTGGCGCGATGGTGCGGACCTCCCCACAGTTGTCCGCATCCTTGCGAACAAGCGCACCATGCTCCCCGCCCGGCGCATCCGCTTTGCGAATTGGCAATGTCGGAGGTGAAGAATTACCCAGATGATAACAGTAGGAGGAATTGCGCGCGTTCGATCCCGCTCCGAATCCGCTGTTTTCAGGCGAGACCCGCGCGCATCGCCGGGCGCCCGGCGGCATCGCGCGCCCACAATCTGACCCCGTCGTCGTCGCGCGTCAGGCAGAGGTCGAAGGGCGCGCCGTCGATCAGCGGCGCCTCGGCGCGGAAGGCGAAATGGCGGGGAGCGAGGTCGGGCGCGGAACGCAGCGCATGATCCATCAACAGCGTCGCAATCAGCGGACCGTGGACGACCAGCCCGGCATAGCCTTCGACGTCCCGCGCATAATCGCGGTCGTAATGGATGCGGTGCGCGTTGAAGGTCAGCGCCGAATAGCGGAAGAGCAGCACCGGATCGGGCGAAACGCTGCGGACTACGTCGGCGGGTTCGGCGGGTGCGACCGGGGTCGGTGCCTGCGGCGCGGGCGATGCCGGGGCGGGTTCGCGAAAGACGATATCCTGTTCCTCGCGGATCGCGGGCACGCCGCCGGCCGCGATGTCGTGGCGCAGGGTGACGAAGAGCAGATCGCCGCTCGCCCCGCGCTTGGGCTTGATCGCGTCGACCGTGGTGACGCGGGTCAGCGCGGCGCCGACCTTGATCGGAGCGAGGAATTCGATGCGGCTTCCCGCCCACATGCGGCGCGGAAGCGGGACGGGCGGGAGCAGACCCGCGCCGTCGCGGCGCGGGTGGCCGTCCTCGCCGATCGCCGACTGCCGGGCGTCGGGAAGGAAATAGAGCCAGTGACCGAGCGGCGGGAGAATATCCGGCACGGCGTCATGGTCGAGCAAGGCGGCGAGACCCCGCAGCGGCGCTTGGGTCGCGATATCCTCGCGCGTTTCGCTGCGGCCGACCCAGGCGGAAAAATCGTCCATCGCTCAAAAGCTTTTGGGCAAGCCAAGCGCGTGGGTCGCGACATGGCTCAGGATCAGGTTCGTGCTGATCGGCGCGACCTGATAGAGACGCGTTTCGCGAAACTTGCGCTCGATGTCATATTCCTCGGCGAAACCGAAGCCGCCGTGCGTCTGGACGCACATGTCGGCGGCGTACCAGCTGGCTTCGGATGCGAGCATCTTCGCCATATTGGCTTCGGTCCCGCAATCGGCGCCGGCGTCGAACATCTGCGCGGCCTTGTCGACCATTCCGGCGGCGGCGGCGATCTGGACCCAGGCGCGCGCGATCGGAAACTGGACTCCCTGATTCTCGCCGATCGCGCGGCCGAAGACCGACCGGTCCTTGGCATAGGCGGCCGCGCGGTCGACGAAGAAGCGGCCGTCGCCGATACATTCGGATGCGATCAGGATGCGCTCGGCATTCATGCCCGACAATATGTAGCGGAAGCCCTTGCCTTCTTCGCCGATCAGGTTCGCGGCGGGGACTTCGAGATCGTCGAAGAAAAGCTCGGTCGTCGCATGGTTGAGCATCGTGCGGACGGGACGGACCGTCAGGCCCTTGTCCACCGCCTCGCGCATGTCGACGAGCAGCACGCTCATCCCGTCCGACGGTTTCGCACAATCTTCGCGCGGGGTGGTGCGGCAGAGCAGGACCATCAGATCTGAATGTTCGGCGCGGCTGATCCAGATTTTCTGGCCGTTGACGATATATTTGTCGCCGACCCGCTTTGCGAAGGTGCGGATGCGCGTCGTGTCGGTGCCCGCGGTCGGCTCGGTGACACCGAAGGCCTGGAGGCGGAGCGCGCCGCGTGCGATCGCGGGCAGATATTCCCGCTTCTGCGCCTCCGACCCGTGCTTGAGCAGCGTGCCCATGGTGTACATCTGCGCGTGGCACGCGCCGCCGTTGCAGCCCGAGCGGTGGATTTCCTCGAGCACCGCGGTCGCGGCACCGAGGCCGAGCCCCGATCCGCCATAGTCTTCGGGAATCAGAACCGAGAGAAAACCCGCCTCGGTCAGCGTGCGCACGAATTCGGTCGGATAGATGCGGTCGCGGTCGAGCCTCTGCCAGTATTCGCCGGGAAACGCAGCACAGAGGCGGCGCACCGCCTCACGGATTTCGGGGTGGCTCTGCGACTGGGCTTCGGACATCGGCGTTCGGCTCTCCCCTGATCGTAGGGGAGAGCCTTAGAATGCGAAGCATCACCCGCCAAGCACTATTGGCGCTCTGCACTTGATCGTCATCCCGGCGAAGGCCGGGATCTCGCCGGTGCGAATTTCCGATAGGGTAAGATCCCGGCCTTCGCTGGGATGACGGAAGAAGAGAGAGATGACCGCGCCTCAAATGCTCGGCAGGTCGAGGCCCTTCTCACGCGCGCACTCGATCGCGATATCATAGCCCGCGTCGGCGTGGCGCATCACGCCGGTGCCGGGGTCGTTCCACAGCACGCGTTCGAGCCGCTTCGCTGCCTCGGGGGTGCCGTCGGCGACGATCACCATGCCGCTATGCTGCGAATAGCCCATGCCGACCCCGCCGCCGTGGTGGAGCGACACCCAGGTCGCGCCCGATGCCGTATTGAGCAGCGCATTGAGCAGTGGCCAGTCGCTGACGGCATCGCTGCCGTCGCGCATGGCTTCGGTCTCGCGGTTGGGCGAGGCGACCGAGCCCGAATCGAGATGGTCGCGGCCGATCACCACGGGTGCCTTGAGTTCGCCCGACGCCACCATCTCGTTGAACGCGAGGCCGAGCCGGTGGCGGTCGCCGAGCCCGACCCAGCAGATGCGCGCAGGCAGGCCCTGAAACCGGATCTTCTCGCGCGCCATGTCGAGCCAGTTGTGGAGATGTGCATTGTCGGGCAGCAGCTCCTTCACCTTGGCGTCGGTCTTGTAGATATCCTCGGGATCGCCCGACAGCGCCGCCCAGCGGAACGGTCCGATGCCGCGGCAAAAGAGCGGGCGGACATAGGCGGGGACGAAACCCGGAAAGTCGAAAGCATTTTCGACGCCTTCATCCTTCGCCATCTGACGGATGTTGTTGCCATAGTCGGTCGTCGGCACGCCCGCGGCCTGCAGGTCGAGCATCGCCTGCACATGCACTGCCATCGACGCCTTCGCGGCTTTTGCTACCGCCGCCGGATCGCTCTCGCGCTTCGAAAACCACTCGTCGAGGCTCCAGCCGGCGGGGAGATAGCCGTTCACCGGATCGTGCGCCGAGGTCTGGTCGGTGAGCAGGTCGGGACGGATGCCGCGGCGGACCATCTCGGGCAGCACTTCGGCGGCGTTGCCGAGCAGGCCGACCGATACCGGCTTGCCCTCGGCATGGCTCGCCTCGATCATCGCAATGGCTTCGTCGATGGACGAGGCCTGCTTGTCGAGGTAGCCGGTGCGCAACCGCATCTCGATCCGGCTCGGCTGGCATTCGATCGCGAGGCAGCTTGCGCCCGCCATCACCGCCGCGAGCGGCTGCGCGCCGCCCATGCCGCCGAGACCGGCGGTAAGCAGCCAGCGGCCCGCAAGACTGCCGCCATAATGCTGGCGCCCCATTTCGACGAAGGTTTCGTAGGTGCCCTGAACAATGCCCTGGCTGCCGATATAGATCCAGCTTCCGGCCGTCATCTGGCCGTACATCATCAGGCCCTTTTTATCGAGCTCGTGGAAATGCTCCCAATTCGCCCATTCGGGGACGAGGTTCGAATTTGCGAGCAGCACGCGCGGCGCATTCTCGTGGGTCTGGAAGACGCCGACGGGTTTGCCCGACTGGATGAGCAGAGTTTCGTCGCCTTCGAGCCGCTTCAGCGTCTCGACGATCTTGTCATAGCTCTGCCAGTCGCGCGCAGCGCGGCCGATGCCGCCATAGACGACGAGCTCGTGCGGCGCTTCGGCGACGTCGGGGTGCAGATTGTTCATCAGCATCCGCATCGGCGCTTCGGTGAGCCAGCTTTTCGCGCTGATCTCGGGGCCGGTCGCCGGGCGAATCACGCGGCTGTTGTCGAGACGGGTGGTCATGAATGTCCTTTCGCAAAATCGAGTGTCGCAGCGATGACCTGTTCGAGCACGGGCCGGATCGCGGGATTGGGGTCGAGGGGGCTGGGCCAGTTGACGTGCGTGATCGTATCGGGCTCGGCCATATAGCCGCGCTGCGCCAGCTCCATCTGGATCGCATGGATGCCGCTTTCGGGGCGGCCATAGTGGCGCGTCGTCCAGCCGCCCTTGAAGCGGCCGTTGACGACATGACCATGGCCACTCGCGGCGCAAATGTTCGCGACGATCGTTTCGAGCTCGGGGGCGGAGGTCGCGCCGCCGTTGGTGCCGATATTGAACTGCGGCAGTTCGCCGTCGAACAGGCGCGGGACATGGCTGCGGATCGAGTGGGCGTCATAGAGGACGACCTTGCCGTGCGCGGCTTTCAGACGGTCGAGTTCGGCGGTCAGCGTGTCGTGATAGGGACGGTGGTAAAGGTTGAGCCGCTGGGTGATCGACGCCTCGTCGGGCTGGTCGAAACGATAGAGCGGCTCGCCGTCGAAGGTCGTCGTCGGGCAGAGTTCGGTCGTCGCCTGCCCCGGGTAGAGTGACGCGCCCGACGGATCGCGATTCATGTCGATCACGCTGCGCGAAATGTCGGTCGCGACCAAAGTCGCGCCGAGATCGGCGGCGAAGGCGTAAAGCTCGGCGATCCACCAGTCGGTGTCGATCTGCGCGTGCCAGGGCGAAACAAACTGCGCGTCGAGCCCAGCAAGATCGGTGCCGCCGTGCGGGAAGGCGATGACGAGCGGCGCGTCGCCGCGATGGACGCGCAGCCAGTCCATCAGCCGAGACCCGGCAGACTGGCGGGAACCGCGGCGACGAGGCTGCCTGAGCGGATCAGCGCGGTCGCGGCCTCCATATCGGGGTGGAAATGCCGGTCGTCTTCGAGCGTCGGCACATTCGCGCGGAGATGCTTGTGTGCGGCTTCGAGCGCGTCGCTCGATTTCAGCGGCGCGTGGAAATCGATGCCCTGGCACGCCGCGAGCAGTTCGATGCCGATCACCGCGCTGGCGTTGTCGGCCATGTCGAGCAGGCGGCGCGCGCCGTGCGCGGCCATCGAGACATGATCCTCCTGATTGGCCGAGGTCGGGATCGAATCGACGCTAGCCGGATAGGCACGCTGCTTGTTCTCGCTGACGAGCGCTGCCGCGGTGACCTGCGGGATCATGAAGCCCGAGTTGAGGCCGGGACGCGGGGTGAGGAAGGCGGGCAGGCCCGAGAGCGCGGGGTCGACGAGCATCGCGATGCGGCGCTCCGAAATCGAACCGATCTCGCACAGCGCCATCGCAATCATGTCGGCGGCGAAGGCGACGGGCTCGGCGTGGAAATTGCCCCCCGACAATGCCTCATCGGTATCGGCGAAGATCAGCGGATTGTCCGAAACGCCGTTCGCCTCGATGCCGAGCGTCGTCCCGGCTTGTCTTAGCAGATCGAGCGCGGCGCCCATCACCTGGGGCTGGCAGCGGAGGCAATAAGGGTCCTGCACGCGCGGATCGTCGACCGCGTGCGAAGCGCGGATCGCCGACCCCGCCATCAGGCCGCGCAGCGCATCGCCGACCTCGCGTTGTCCAGCATGGCCGCGCAGCGCGTGGATGCGTGCGTCGAAGGGCGCGTCGGAGCCTTTGGCCGCTTCGGTCGAGAGCGCGCCGGTGATCAGCGCCGAGCGGAAGACGGTTTCGGCACGGAAGAGACCCGCCAGCGCATTGGCGGTCGAGAATTGGGTGCCGTTGAGGAGGGCGAGACCTTCCTTTGGGCCCAGGTCGAGCGGCGCGAGACCCGCCTGCTTCAGCGCGTCGGCGGCGGGCAGCGTCTGGCCGCCCACCTCGATCGCGCCGACGCCGATCATCGCCGCGGCCATATGCGACAGCGGCGCGAGGTCGCCGCTCGCGCCGACCGAGCCCTGCGAAGGGACGACCGGGGTGAGCCCCTTCGCCAGCATCGCCTCGATCATCGCGACCGTTTCGCGCTGGACGCCCGAAGCACCCATGCCGAAGCTCGCGAGCTTGAGTGCCATCATCAGGCGGACGATCTTCGTCGGCGAGGGTGCGCCGGTGCCCGCGGCATGGCTGAGCACGATATTGCGCTGAAGCGTCGCCAGATCGTCGTTGGCGATGCGCACGCTCGCGAGCTTTCCGAAGCCGGTGTTGATGCCATAGACGGGCGCGCCCTTTGCGACGATCCGCGCGACCGCGGCGGCGCTCGCATCAATCGCATCCCATGCGGCGTCGCTGAGTTCGGCGCTCGCGCCCTCATAGATTTCGCGCCAGTCGGCGAGCGAAATATTTCCGGGCTCGATGATCATTGTCCGTCCTTGATGCGTTGGTGAAGCGGGTTGAAGCCGATGCGATAGACAAGCTCGGCGGGTTCAGTGACGTCCCAGATCGCGAGGTCGCACGCCTTGCCGGCTTCGAGCGTGCCGATCCCGGCGCCCAGCCCGAGCGCGGCGGCGGCGTTGACCGTGACGCCGCGCAATGCCTCGACGACGGTTAGCCCGAACAAGGTGGCGCCCATGTTGAGCATCAGCAGCAGCGAGGTCGTGGGCGAGGTGCCGGGGTTGTTGTCGGTCGCAAGCGCAATGCGCGTGCCGTGGCGGCGCATCGCGTCGACTGGCGGCAGCTTCGTCTCGCGCATGAAATAGTAGGCGCCGGGGAGGAGAACCGCGACGGTGCCCGCCGCTGCCATCGCGCGGACATCGTCGTCGGTCGCATGTTCGAGATGATCGGCCGACAGCGCGCCGTGCAGCGCGGCGAGCGCGCTGCCGTGCAGCGCCGACAATTGTTCGGCGTGGAGCTTGGCCGAAAGGCCGTGCGCCTTCGCCGCCTCGATCACGCGCCCGCATTGCGCGGGGGAGAAGCCGATGCCCTCGCAAAAGGCGTCGACCGCGGTTGCGAGCGGCGCGGCGGCGGGAATCATCTCGTTCACGACGAGGTCGATATAGGCGTCGCTGTCTCCCTTATATTCGGGGGGCAGGGCGTGTGCGCCGAGGAAAGTGGGTTCGACGCGGATCGCTCGGCGCTCGCCAAGCGCACGCGCAGTGCGCAGCATCTTGAGCTCGTCGTCCGTCGACAGGCCATAGCCCGACTTGATCTCGATCGTCGTCACGCCCTCGGCGATCAGCGCGTCGAGGCGGGGCAGGGCGCTTTGGATCAACTCGGCTTCGCTCGCCGCACGCGTCGCGCGCATGGTCGAGACGATCCCGCCGCCCGCTCGCGCGATTTCTTCGTAAGTCGCCCCTTCGAGGCGCATCGCCCATTCGTTCGCGCGATTGCCGCCGTGGACGAGGTGGGTGTGGCAATCGATCAGCCCGGGCGTGATCAGCCGGCCCTCGCAATCGGTAACCGTCGCGGCGGTTGCCGGCGCGCCTTCGGCCGGCCCCGCATAGGCGATGCGCCCATCCTTCGCTGCCACCACGCCATTGTCGATCAGGCCGAGCGCGTCATCGGCCATCGTTGCGAGTCGGGCGTTCGTCCAAAGCTGCTCCATCTGGACAGCATCGTTCTTATGCGCCATTATGTCTAGACATAATATGAGGACGGATGATGGTTTCGCTCTGGTTCGAACGTGCATGGATCGGCAACCGCTGGGAAAAGGACGTGCGGCTGCGTATCGCGGACGGGCGGATCGCTTCGGTCGAAACGAGCGTTGCAGCGGACGGCGCCGACGAACGGCATCGCGCCGGCCTGCCCGGCCTCTGCAACGTCCACAGCCACGGCTTCCAGCGCGGCATGGCGGGATTGTCCGAACGCCGCAGCCGCCCCGACGACAATTTCTGGAGCTGGCGCGAAATCATGTACCGCTTCCTCGACCGGCTGACGCCCGAGGATGTCGCGGCGATCACCGCGCAGGCCTATGCCGAGATGCTCGAGACCGGCTTCACGCGCGTCGGCGAGTTTCATTATCTCCATCACGATCCGGCGGGCGCGGCCTATGCCGACTCCGCCGAGATGGCGGGCGCGATCGCAGCGGCGAGCGCGGCGACGGGGATCGGGCTGACGCTGCTTCCCGTTTTCTACGCGCACGGCAATTTCGGCGCTGTGCCGCCTAGCGCGGGGCAGCGGCGTTTCCTCAATGACATCGACGGCTTCGCCGCGCTGCTCGACGCGGCGCGAGGCAAGCTCGCGGACGACGCCAATATCGGCGTCGCGCCGCACTCGCTTCGCGCCGTGACGCCCGAAGAGCTCCGCGCGCTGCTCGAAATGTCACCGGCCGGGCCGGTGCATATCCATGCCGCCGAACAGGTGAAGGAGGTCGCCGATTGCGTCGCGTGGAGCGGCGCACGGCCGGTCGAATGGCTGCTCGACAACGCCGGTGTCGACGAACGCTGGTGCCTCATCCACTCCACCCACCTTGCGGCGCACGAGGTCGCGCGCCTCGCTGCAAGCGGCGCGGTCGCCGGGCTCTGCCCGGTCACCGAAGCCAATCTCGGTGACGGCATCTTTCCGGCGACCGATTATCTGGGCGCGGGCGGGCGCTTCGGGGTCGGCACCGACAGCAATATCCTCGTCGATGCGGCGCAGGAGCTTCGCGCGCTCGAATATTCGCAGCGTCTCGCGGAGCGCGCCCGCGCCTTGCTGGCGAGCGAGGAAGCGCCCTTCGTCGGCGCCAACCTCTTTGCGCGGGCCGTCGCGGGCGGAGCGCAGGCGCTCGGCGTGCCCGCGGGGCTCGCCGCCGGCCATGCCGCGGACATCGTCTCGCTCGACTTGGAGCATCCCTCCTTCGCTGGCAACGACGATGCGACGCTGCTCGACCGCTGGATTTTCGCCGCTCGCGCGGGCGCGATCGACAGCGTGTGGCGCGCGGGCGTAAAGCGCGTTGCAAAGGGGCGCCATCTGGATGCCGAGGCGATCGGAACCGCCTATCGCGCCTGCCTCGCACGGCTGCTCGCGTGAATCCCGCGCGCCGCATCCGCGACGAGATCGCCGCTGCGATCCGCTCGGGCGAATGGCGTCCCGGCGACCGCGTGCCCACCGAACAGGAACTCGCCGCGCGATATGAATGCGCGCGCGCGACGGTGAGCAAGGCGCTGGCGGAACTCGCGGCATCGGGTCTGGTAGAACGCCGCCGCAAGGCGGGGACGTTCGTCGCGCATCCGCCGGTTCATTCGGCGGTGATGACGGTGCCCGACCTTGCCGAACTGATCGCGGCGCGCGGCGACGCCTATCGCTGGGCGCTGACCTCAGCGACCCACGAAGCCGCGGGGGACGAGCTTTGCGCCGGGCCGGCGCTCCGCATTGCGGGTATTCATATGGCGGCGGACGAGCCCTTTGCGCTCGAGCGCCGCTTCATCGCGCTCGACGAGGTTCCCGCCGCTGCGGGCGCCGATTTTGCGGCCGAAGCACCCGGCACATGGTTGCTCGGTCATATCCCCTGGACGCAGGCGCGCCACGTCATTCGCGCGGTGAACCCGGCGCGCAAGGAAGCGGCGCTTCTGGGAATCGGGGCCGGCGCGGCGTGCCTCGAACTCGACCGCACGACGTGGCGCGCGGGCCGCGTCGTCACGCACGTCCGGCAATTGTTCCGCGGTGATCGCTTCGATCTGGTTGCCGAATTCAACGCGGGTCCGTGACGCCGCCCCGGCCATGCGGAACCATCGGGACGATGCGCAGCATCGCGATCGCGGCGATCGCCCACGCGGCCGCCGCGAAGCCCATCGTATAAACCGGCTCGCCGGGGAACAGCGCCTTCATCACCTGACCCATGACTGTGGCGACCAGAAGCTGGGGTATGACGACGAATATATTGAACAGCCCCATATAGATGCCGAGCTTTGCCTGCGGCAGGTTGGATGCGAGGATCGCATAAGGCATGGCGAGGATCGAGGCCCATGCGATGCCGATCGCCACCTCGGCGACGAGCAGGGCCTGCGGATCGCGCAGGAAGAGGAAGCTTACGAACCCGGCAGCACCGACGAGCAGGCAGATCATGTGCGTGCGCGCCTGCCCGACGCGCCGCGACAACCATGGCAGCAGGGTCAGCGCGGCGATCGCCGCGACGGCATTATAGGTCGCGAACAGGACGCCGACCCAATTTCCCCCCGCCTGATAGGCAGGCGATGCGGGATCGCTGCTGCCGAACATATATTGCGCGACGACGGGGGTGGTGTTGATCCACATGATGAACAGCGCCGACCAGCTGAAGAACTGGACGAGCGCGAGCTTCTTCATCACCGGCGGCATGCCCGCGAAGTCGCCGACGATATGCGCGAGCATATTGTTGCTGCGTCCCGCGCGGGCGAGCGCGATCGCGGCCGCGCTGGCGAGGCCATAGCCCGCGACGAGCGCGGCGAGCAGATACATCTCCTTTTCGAGCCCGAACTCGGCGACGAGGAAGGCGATGGCAAGGCCGGCGCCAGCCCAGATGGCGCTGCCCGTAAAGCTGCGCGCGGCGAGCAGGCGGTGGGTGGCGGGGTTGTCGGCAACGGCATCGCTCCCGGCAAAGGCCGCCATTTCTTCGGGCGAATATTCGCGCGTCGTGAGCACGGTCCACAGCACCGAGAGGAAGAAGACGAGGCCGCCCGCCCAGAAGCTGTAGCGCACGGTGTCGGGGATCTCGCCCGGCGCCGCCGTGTTGGCGACGCCGAGATGGTCGAGCAGCCAGGGGAAGGCCGATCCCGCGACCGCGCCGACGCCAATGAAGAAGGTCTGCACCGCATAGCCGATGCTGTGTTGGTCGCGGCGCAGCATGTCGCCGACGAAGGCGCGAAACGGCTCCATCGAGACGTTGATCGACGCGTCGAGAATCCAGAGCATCAGCACCGAGAACCAGAGCACCGAGGATTCGGGCATGATCAGCAAGGCGAGCGCGGCGAGGATCGCGCCGGCGAGAAAATAGGGACGCCGCCGCCCGAGGCGCCCGAGCCAGGTGCGGTCGGACATATGGCCGATGACCGGCTGGACGAGCAGGCCGGTGAGCGGCGCGGCGATCCAGAGCGCGGGCAGCGATTCGAGTTCGGCGCCGAGCGTCTGGAAGATGCGGCTCATATTGGCATTCTGCAGCGCGAAGCCGATCTGGATTCCCAGAAAGCCGAAGCTGATGTTCCACAGGCCGCGAAAGCCCTGTGCCGGCTTTTCCATATCTCTCTCCCCGGCGGCGCTGGCGCGGCGCGCGGCGTGACGATTGCAGCGCGGGGGAGCGAGGGCAAGCCGCGCGGCTGGTGCGTATACGAATACGTTCGTCGGGCGGGCTAGACCGCCGTGCTCTGCCGCTTGATCAGCCGCGTCGGCAGGATGCTGCGTTCGACAGGCAGATTGTCGAGGCGGCGGAGCAGCGCGTCGACGAGCAGTTCGCCCGCGCTCTTCATATCCTGCATCACCGTGGTCAGCGTCGGCGAGGTCAGGTTCGCCGCCGGGATATCGTCGAAGCCGATGATCGCGACATCTTGGGGCAGGCGGCGCCCCGCCTCGGTCAGTGCGCGCATCGCGCCGATCGCGATCAGATCGCTGGCGGCGAAAATCGCGTCGAACGCGCGCCCGCTTGCGAGCAGCGCCCGCGCGGCGGCGTGACCCGATTCCTCCGACGACACGGCGTCGCGCTGTAGCGCGGGGTCGGGCGACAGGCCTGCGCCCTCCATCGCCCGGCACAGGCCGGCGTAGCGATCCTGAAACTCGGGCGCATGGTCCGACGCGTCGCCGAGGAATGCGATGGTGCGTCGCCCGATTTCGATCAGGTGCCGTCCCGCCTGCATCCCCGCACCGACATTGTCCGATCCGACCGTGAGCCCGATGCTGTCGTCGGACACCGATCCCCAGCGGACGAATTTCGTGTCCATTTCGACCAGATGCTCGAGCTTTGAACGATAGAGTTGATAATCGCCGTATCCGAGCAGGATGATGCCGTCGGAGCGGTGGCTGTCCTGATAGGCGACGTGCCAGTCGTTGTGCATCTGCTGGAAGCTGATGAGCAGGTCATAGCCGCGCAGCGCGCACTGGCGCGTGATCGACCCGAGCATCGACAGGAAAAAGGGGTTGATCATCGACTGGTCGGGGGTGGGGTCTTCGAAAAAGAGCAATGCGAGCGTGTGGGTGCGCTGCGAGCGCAGGCTCGACGCATTTTTGTCGACGGTGTAGTTGAGCTCGCGCGCAATGCGTTCGATGTTCGCGCGGGTCGCGGCGCTCACCGACTTGCTGCCGCGTAGCGCGCGCGACACGGTCGGCTGGGACACGCCGGCCAGATAGGCGATATCGAAGCTCGTCGGCTTAGCAGAGGGCTGGCGCCCCATCTCTCTCTCCCTGAGGCCGCGGCTCTCGTCGATGGCCGCCGCCGATGCCGGAGACTAGCGATTGGTCCGCTCGATGCCAAGAATTTGCACGGGGCCGACACTCGCGGTTTCCCGCGCCGAAAGCGTGGTATTTCTGCGACAGTAGGCGGGTCTGCATATTATGCGTATACGTATACCCTATGGCAGCACGCCGCGATTGGTTTCAATTGCGAGGCTCAAGATGGGAAAGCCCACGCATCGGAGAGGAGCCTGACGGACGCCCCGCGTCCCCGGTCCGATGCACGGGTCAAGACCGCCCGTCCGTGCCAGGGGAGCCACAAATGACCATGCCGACCAAGTTTCGCCGGGATGCCAGCGCCATTGCGCTCGGCCTCGCCTTGACCGCCTTCGTGCCCGGCGCCGCGATGGCGCAGGATGCGGACACCGCACCCGCAGGCGAAGCGCCGACCGAAGACGCCATCGTCGTCACCGGCATCCGCGGCGCGATCAACAATTCGGTGCAGGCCAAGAAGGCGAACACCTCGATCGTCGAGGTGATTTCGGCCGAAGACATCGGCAAGCTGCCCGACCTGTCGATCGCCGAATCGCTGTCGCGCCTGCCGGGCCTCGCGACGCAGCGCCTCGACGGCCGCGCCAACGTCGTCTCGATCCGCGGCCTCGCCCCCGATTTCACCACGACCCTGCTCAACGGCCGCGAACAGGTTTCGGCGGGCAACAACCGCGGCGTCGAACTCGACCAATATCCGTCCGAACTCTTGAACGGCGCCGTCGTCTACAAGACCCCCGACGCGTCGCTGATCGGGCAGGCGCTCGGCGGCACGATCGACATGCGGACGGTGCGGCCGCTCGCTTATGGCCGCCGCGCGATCGCCGCGGGCGCGCGCTTCGAGGTCAACGACCTCGGCAAGCTCAACCCCGATATTTCGAACAAGGGCTATCGCGCCAATATCTCCTATATCGACCAGAATGCCGATGGCACGCTCGGCTGGGCGATCGGTTACGCGCGCATGCAGTCGCCGACCGCGGAAGAACGCTTCAACGCCTGGGGCTATCCCGAGCTGACCGACGGGACGAACACCGCCTTCCTGATCGGCGGTGCCAAGCCCTATGTGAAATCGAACGAGCTGAAGCGCGACGGCGTGATGGCGGTTGTCGAATGGGAGCCGAGCGACCGGTTGCACATGACGATCGATGGCTATTGGTCGAAGTTCAAGGACGACCAGCGGCTGCGCGGCATCGAACTGCCGCTGGCATGGGGCAATTCGACTCTGACCGATTTCACGATCGAAGATGGTTTGGTGACGTCGGGCACGTGGTCGGGCACCGAAGCGGTGATGCGCAACGACGTCGTCCACCGCGACTCGACGATCATCGCCGGCGGCTGGAACACCCAGTTCAAGCCCAATGAACGACTGACGCTCGAACTCGATCTCGGTTATTCGCGGCTCAAGAAGACCGAGGAAAATCTCGAAATCTATCTCGGCACCGGGCGCGGTGCGGGCGTCGGCGCGCGCGAAACCGCGCTCGGGTTCCAGTTGCGGCCGAAGGGCGGCATCATCCTCGATCCGTCGCTCGACTATGCCGATCCGAACCTGTTCCTCATCACCGATCCGCAAGGCTGGAACAGCTGCGGCGGCGCGGTTCCCAATTGCCAGGACGGCTTCGTCAACACGCCCAAGATCAAGGACGAGCTGAAATCGCTGCGCCTGCAGGCGACCCAGGAACTCGATGGGGTGATCAGCAGCCTGCGCGTCGGCGCCAATTATTCGGATCGCGAAAAGAGCCTCGACGATCGCGGCTTCGTGCTGACCAGCAACGCTTATCCGGCCAACACCGCGGTGCCCGCCGATTATCTCTACGACCCGGTGTCGCTCGACTTCATCGGCATCCCCGGCATGGTCGCGTTCGACAGCTGGCGCTATTACAACGACGGCAACTATGTGCTCACCGACGAAGCAGGCTGGACGCCGGGCCGCATCTTCAACGACTATAATGTCCGCGAAAAAGTGCTGACCGGCTTCATCCAGGCCAATTTCGACGCCGATACGGGCGACACGCCGATCCGCGGCAATGTCGGTCTCCAGATCGTCCATAGCGACCAGACGGCATCGAGCTTCTATGCGCAGGTCGTCGGCGGACAGGTGCAGTCGACGCCGGTGACCGACGGCGCGACCTATACCGACTTCCTGCCCAGCCTGAACCTGACGGTCGAATTCGCCGACAACACTTTCCTGCGCTTCGGGGCTGCCCGTATGCTGGCGCGGGCGCGCATGGATCAGCTGAAGCCCGGCGGCGGCGTCAATTTCGACGCGTCGAAGCGCAACAACACCGACATCGAAGCGTCGCCCTGGTCGCTCGATCTGGGTAATGCGAAGCTGCGGCCGCTGATGGCCGACACGGTCGATATCGCGTTCGAAAAATATTTCGGCCAGGGCGCCTATGTGTCGGTGGGCGGTTTCTACAAATATCTCGAAAATTATATCTACCGCCAAAGCGACGCGTTCGACTTCACCGGCTTCGAAATTCCGGACGGCGGCACGGTCGCCACCTATCAGGGGTTGGCCAACCAGTGGCGCAACGGCAACGGTGGGCGCGTCTATGGCGCCGAAGCGTCGCTCTCGCTGCCCCTTGCGACCTTCACACAGGCGCTCGACGGGTTCGGCGTGCTGGCGAGCGGCTCTTATACCCAGAGCCGCGTCCGCGAAGGAAGCGCCGATCCGATCGCGTTGCCCGGCCTGTCGCGCTGGGTCGTGAACGGTACCGCCTATTTCGAAAAGGCGGGCTTCCAAGCGCGCATTTCGGGCCGCTATCGCTCCAAATTCCTCGCCGAGGTTTCGGGTCTCAGCCTCAAGCGCGATCTGGTGACGGCGAAGAGCGAAATGGTCGTCGATGCGCAGATCGGCTATACCTTCCAGAGCGGCGCGCTAGAGGGGCTGGGCATCCTGCTCCAGGCGTCGAACCTGACCAACGAACCGTTCGTGACCTATTACAACAATGATCCGCGCCAGATCCGCGACTATCAGAATTATGGTCGCAACTTCATGGCGGGCGTCACCTACAAGTTCTGATCCGATGCGCGGGCCGGCACGTCCGGCCCGCTCGTCGCAGGTGCCGGACGAGAGGGAAGGAACAGCGTGGGCGATAGTCGCATCACGAAGGTGGTGATCGTGGGTGGCGGCACCGCGGGCTGGATGGCGGCCGCGGCGCTGTCGCGCACGATGGATAACCTGTCGATCCGGCTGGTCGAGAGCGACGAAATCGGCACCGTCGGCGTCGGCGAGGCGACCATCCCGGCGATCCGGCTGTTCAACGCGCTGATCGGCATCGACGAGGATGAATTCGTCCGCGAGACGCGGGGTACGTTCAAGCTCGGCATCGAGTTTCGCGACTGGGGCCGCCTCGGCGATAGCTATATGCACGCCTTCGGGCAGATCGGGCGCAGCCTCGGCATGCTCCAGTTTCCGCAATATTGGCTGCGCGGCCGGGCCGAGGGCGTCGCGGGCCGGCTGGGCGACTATTCGCTGAACGAAACGGCGGCGCGTCAGAACCGCTTCGCGCGGCTGCCCCAAATCCCGAACACCGGCCTCGACGGCATCGCCTATGCCTTTCATTTCGACGCCGCGCTCTATGCTGCCTATCTGCGCAAGGTCGCAGAGGGTGCAGGCGTCGTGCGAACCGAGGGCAAGATAGAAAGCGTCAAACGCAATGGCGCGAGCGGCCATGTCGGAGCCGTTGTCCTCGAAAATGGCGAGGAAATCGGCGGCGAGCTTTTCATCGACTGCTCGGGCTTTCGCGCGCTGCTGATCGAGCAGGCGCTCGAAACCGGCTTCGAGGATTGGGCGCGCTGGCTTCCGTGCGACCGCGCGATCGCGGTACCGAGCGAGAACGTCGGCCCGGCGCGACCCTATACGCAGGCGATCGCGCACAAGGCGGGCTGGCAATGGCGCATCCCGCTCCAGCACCGGACGGGCAACGGCCATGTCTTTTGCAGCGACTTCATCGGCGAGGATGAAGCGACTGCGACCCTGCTCGCCAATATCGAGGGACGCCCGCTAGCCGAACCACGCACACTGCGTTTCAAGACGGGCATGCGCAGCAGGGCATGGAACGGCAATGTCGTTGCGCTGGGGCTGGCCTCGGGTTTCCTCGAACCGCTCGAATCGACGAGCATCCATTTGATCCAGAACGGCATCGCCAAGCTGCTCGCGCATTTTCCCGATCGCGATTTCGACGCCGCCAATATCGACGCCTATAACCGCCGCGTGCGTTTCGACTACGAGCGTATCCGCGACTTCATCATCCTCCACTATCACGCCAATCAGCGCACCGACGCGCCCTTCTGGATCCGCTGCCGCGAGATGGAAATTCCCGAAACGCTCGCGCGCAAGATCGCGCTGTTCAAAAGCCAAGGCCAGATCGTCCGCGAGGGCGACGAACTGTTCATCGAAATCGGCTGGTTTCAGGTGCTGACAGGGCAGAATATCATGCCCGACGGCTATCACCCGATGGCCGACCAGCTCACCGACGACGAACTGGCGGGCTTTTTCGCCGACATCGAAACGATCGTCGCGCGCACCGCGTCGCATCTGCCCCGCCACGAAGAATTCATCGCGCAGCATTGCGCGGCAGGAGTGCCCGCATGAGCCTGTTCGCCCCTTTGATCGCGCTGAGCCTCGCCGGCGCCGCGCCCGCCGCCGATTACCGCCAGCGGCCGCCCGAGGACGAGGTCATCTATTTCGTCCTTCCCGACCGTTTCGAGAACGGCGATCCGAAGAACGACAAGGGCGGGCTCAAGGGCGACCGGCTCGCGACGGGCTATGATCCCGCTGCGAAGGGCTTCTTCCACGGCGGCGACCTTGCGGGTCTGACGAAGCGGCTCGATTATATCGAGGGACTGGGCGCCACCGCGATCTGGTTCGCGCCGATCTTCAAGAACAAGCCGGTGCAGGGGCCGAAGGGCGAGGAGAGCGCGGGCTACCACGGCTATTGGGTCGCCGATTTCACCCAGGTCGATCCGCATTTCGGCACCAATGAAGAGTTCAAGGCCTTCGTCGACGCGGTGCACGCGCGCGGCATGAAGGTCTATATGGACATCATCGCCAACCACACCGCCGACGTGATCACCTACCGCGAGGATGCGGCCGGAGGCTTCCGATACCGCAGCCTCGCTGACTATCCCTTCTCGCGGCGCGGCGGGGTCGAAGGCGCGCCGATCAACCCGGACTTCGCGGGCGATCATGTCGCCGATGCCGAAAACTGGTCGAAGCTGACCGACCCGGCCTTCGCCTACACCCCCGTCGTCCCAAAGGACGAGGAGCGGGTGAAGGTGCCGGCCTGGCTCAACGACCCGATCTATTATCACAATCGCGGCAACAGCGACTGGGTCGGCGAGTCCGCGCTGTACGGCGACTTCTCCGGGCTCGACGATCTCGCCACCGAACATCCGCAGGTGGTCCAGGGCTTCATCGACATATATGGCCGCTGGATCGACGAATTCGGGATCGACGGCTTTCGCATCGACACCGCCAAGCATGTGAACCCCGAATTCTGGCAGGCGTTCGTCCCCGCGATGCTTGCGCGCGCGAAGGCCCGCGGCATCCCCAATTTCCATATCTTCGGCGAAGTCTATGTCGATGCCGTCGATCCCGGCGCGCTCGCCTGGTACACGCATGCCGCGGGCCTGCCCGCGGTGCTCGACTTCGGCTTCGCGCGCGCCGCGATCGACGCGGTCAGCGGCACGAAGGGCACGGATCAGTTTGCGCGGCTGTTCGACGGCGACGCGCTCTACAAGGGCGGGGCAGGGGCGGCGCAGCAGCTGCCGACCTTCCTCGGCAATCACGACATGGGCCGCTTTTCGATGTTCGTGAAGGCGGCGAACCCAAAGGCGAGCGAGGCCGAACTGCTCCAGCGCGTGATGCTCGGCCATGCGATGCTGCTGACGCTGCGCGGCGTGCCGACGATCTATTATGGCGACGAGCAGGGTTTCGTTTCGGACGACAAGGATCAGCTCGCGCGCGAGGACATGTTCGCGTCACAGATTGCAGCCTATAACGACAACGACCTGATCGGCAGCGACGCGACGACCGCGACCGCCAATTTCGATCCCGCGCACCCGCTCTATCGCCATATCGCCGCGCTCGCCGAAATCCGCCGCAAGACCACCGCATTGACGCGCGGCGCCACCAAGGTCCGCGCCTTCTCCGACAAGCCGGGCCTGCTCGCCGTTTCGCGTTTCGACCCCGACACCGGGCGCGAGGTGCTGCTCGCTTTCAACACGTCTGCGGCGCCGCTGTCGGCGAATATTGCCATCGATATGAAAAGCGCGGGCTTTACCGCGCTCCTCGGCGATTGCCCGGCCGCACCCGCCGCGCCGGGCAGCCTCCATCTTTCTCTCCCCGCCTTCGGCACGATCATCTGCCAGGCCAGCGAATAAGCGAAAGCAAGCGTGACGACGAACAGCCCCCTCGTTCAGGACCAGACCATGACCGCCGCGGCGACCACGCCTTGGTGGAAGGGCGCGGCGATCTATCAGGTCTATCCGCGCAGCTTCGCCGATTCGAACGGCGACGGCATCGGCGACCTTGCCGGCATCACCGCGCGGCTCGACTATATCGCCTCATTGGGCGTCGATGCCATCTGGCTGTCGCCCTTCTACCCCTCGCCGATGGACGATTTCGGTTACGACATCGCCGATTATCAGGGCGTCGATCCGATCTTCGGCACGCTCGAGGATTTCGACGCGCTGGTCGCGCGCGCGCATGCGCTGGGGCTAAAGGTCACCACCGACCTCGTCTTCGCGCACACGTCGGACAAGCACGGCTGGTTCGCGACAAGCCGCGCGAGCAAGCATGGCGACAAGGCCGACTGGTATGTCTGGGCCGATGCCAAGGCGGACGGTTCGCCGCCGACCAACTGGCAGTCGGTATTCGGCGGGCCGGCGTGGACGTGGGACGCGCGGCGCGGCCAATATTATATGCACAATTTCCTCGGCTCGCAGCCGCAACTCAACGTCCACAACCCCGATGTGCAGGACGCGCTGCTCGATGTCGTGCGCTTCTGGCTCGACCGCGGCGTCGACGGCTTTCGCATCGATGCGATCAACTTTTCGATGCACGACCCCGAATTTCGCGACAATCCGCCTGCGCCGCCGTCGAACAAGCCGCGCACCCGGCCGTTCGATTTCCAGAAGAAAATCCATAATCAGTCGCACCCCGACATTCCGCTGTTCCTCGAACGCATCCGCGCGCTGACCGACCAATATCCGGGCCGCTTCACCGTCGCCGAGGTCGGCGGCGACGACGCGGCGCGCGAGATGAAGCTGTTCACCGCGGGCGACCGGCGGCTGAACAGCGCCTATGGCTTCGACTTCCTCTATGCGGGCCAGCTGACGCCGCAGCTCGTGCGTGAGGCGGCCGAGAGCTGGCCCGACGCGCCGGGGATCGGCTGGCCGAGTTGGGCGTTCGAAAATCACGACGCGCCGCGCGCGCTGTCGCGCTGGACCCCCGAAGGCGTCGATCCCGCCGCCTTCGCGCGGATGAAGATGGCGCTGCTTTGCGCGCTGCGCGGCAATATCATCATCTATAATGGCGAGGAACTCGGGCTCGATCAGGTCGAGATTCCGTTCGAACTCGTCAAGGATCCCGAAGCGCTCAAGAACTGGCCGCTCACCCTGTCGCGCGACGGCGCGCGGACGCCGCTGCCTTGGGCGGCGGGCGAAAGCCATGCGGGTTTTTCGAGCGTCGATCCCTGGCTGCCGCTCGGCGCTGCGCACGGCGATCTCGCGGTCGACCGGCAGCATGGCGACCCCGTCTCGCTGCTCAACCTCACGCGCCGCCTGGTCGCGCTGCGCGCGGCGCACCCGGCGCTGCGGCTCGGCGCCAACGCGAACTGGATCGCCGAGGGCGACCTCCTCGGTTTCGATCGCGTCGCGGGCGGCGAATCTATACGCTGCCTCTTCAATCTCGGCGGCGGGACGCTCGACATCGCCTCCCATGGCACCGGCGCCGAGCCGATCGTCGCACTCAACGGCGCCGATCCGGCGCAATTGCCGCCGTGCGGCGCCCTCTGGCTGAAACTCGAAGGAAAAAATGATGCGTAGCCTGTTCGTCGCCCTTCCGCTGCTCGCCGCCGCGGTTCCTGCCGTCGCGCAGGACGCGCGGCCGCAGCAGACCGCCGCGTCGCCCGACGGCAA
Source organism: Sphingopyxis sp. LC363 (assembly GCF_000756385.1). Classification (GTDB taxonomy): domain Bacteria; phylum Pseudomonadota; class Alphaproteobacteria; order Sphingomonadales; family Sphingomonadaceae; genus Sphingopyxis. The sequence goes on along the minus strand of NZ_JNFC01000008.1, from coordinate 24,916 downwards.
CATCGTGCTGACCGTGTCGACCGACAACGACCAGCGGCCGACCTGGTCGCTGACGCGCAAGGGCAAGCTGCTGATCGCGCCGTCGAAGCTCGGTTTCCTGCTGACCGACGGCATCGCGCTCCAGCGCGGTTTCGCGATCGAGAGCGTCGAACGCGCGAGCGGCGACACGCGCTGGGAACAGCCGTGGGGCGAACGCCGCTTCGTGAGCGACCGCCACAACGAACTGCTCATCCGCTTCCGCCAGAATGAAAGCTGGGGCGGACACGCGATGAACGTCCGTTTCCGCCTGTTCGACGACGGCATCGGCTTCCGCTATGAACTCCCCGAGCAGGCGGGACTCCAGACCGCCAAGATCGCCGACGAAATCACCGAGTTCGATATCGCACCCGAAGGCACCGCCTGGTGGATCACCGGCGGCGAATGGAACCGCTACGAACAGATTTACCAACAGACTCCGATCGACGCGGTGTCGACCGCGCACACGCCGATCACGATGCGGCTCGACGACGGCACGCACTTGTCGTTCCACGAAGCCGCGCTCGTCGACTATGCGGGCATGTGGTTCAAACGCGTCGAGGGGCGGAAATTCCGCACCACCCTGTCGCCGTCGTCGCAGGGCGCGCGCGTCATCCGCGACCTGCCGTTCGCGACCCCATGGCGAACGATCCGCATCGCCGACGATGCGGCGGGCCTCGTCGAAAGCGATCTCGAACTCAACCTCAACGAGCCGAACAAGCTGGGCGATGTCAGCTGGGTTAAGCCGATGAAATATATCGGCATCTGGTGGGGCATGATCCGCGGACCGTGGAGCTGGGCCGAAGGCCCGCAGCATGGCGCGACCACCGAACGCACCAAGCAATATATCGACTTCGCTGCGAAGCACGGCTTCGGCGGCGTGCTCGTCGAGGGCTGGAATAAGGGTTGGAACGGCAACTGGTTCGGCCATGGCGACGAGTTCAGCTTCACCGAAGCCTATCCCGATTTCGACCTGAAGGCGGTCACCGATTACGCGCGCAAGAAGGGCGTGACGCTGATCGGTCATCATGAAACCGGCGGCAATATCGCGGTTTACGAGGCGCAGCTCGACGATGCGATGAAGCTTTATGGCGAGCTTGGCGTCAAGGCGGTGAAAACCGGCTATGTCGCCGACGCCGGTGGCATCATCGCGCCGGGTGACACGCCGGGGACGACGCGCATGGAATGGCACGACGGCCAGCGCCAGGTGCAGCACCATCTGAAGGTCGTCCAGACCGCGGCGAAGTACAAGGTCGCCGTCAACCCGCACGAGCCGGTGAAGGATACCGGGCTTCGCCGGACCTATCCGAACTGGGTGGCGCGTGAGGGCGCGCGCGGCATGGAATATAATGCGTGGAGCGATTTCGGCAGCGGCCCCGACCATGAACCGACGCTCGTCTACACGCGCATGCTCTCGGGACCGATGGACTATACGCCGGGGGTGCTGAGCCTCGAAGGCTCGAACAAGGCGCCCTTCGCGTCGACCCTCGCCAAGCAGCTCGGCCTCTATCTCGCCCTCTATTCGCCGATTCAGATGGCCGCCGACTTCATCGAGAATCTCGAGGCGCATCCGCGCGAGCTCGAATTCATCAAGGCGGTTCCGGCCGACTGGGCCGAAAGCAAGCTGATCGCGGGCGAGGTCGGCGACTATGCGATCTTCGCGCGCAAGGACCGCAAAAGCGCCGACTGGTATGTCGGCGGGGTCAATGACGCGACCGAACGCACGCTGACGCTGAGCTTCGATTTCCTCGACCCGGGCAAGACCTATACCGCGACGATCTGGAAAGACGGCGAGGGCGCCACCTATCTCAACGAAGCGCGACACCGGATCGCTTATGAGGTGATCAAGGTGAAGAAGGGCGACACCTATAAACTATGGCTCGCCCCGGGCGGCGGCGCCGCGATGCGCGTCGCGCCGGGGAAATAGTTCGAAGGACTCTGGAACGCGTCATTTATCCCGTCATCCCGGCGAAGGCCGGGATCTCATCGCCCCGGCCTGACGCACCGGCGAGATCCCGGGCCTTCGCCGGGATGACGATTCAATTTGGAATGATCGTGCCGTCTAGCGTCGCGGCGGCGCGCGATAGACGGCCTGGTCGAGCTCGCCTTCCCAGCGCGCGACGGTGGTTGCGACGGTCAGGTTGGCGCTGGCGCTCGGCACCGTGCGCGTCATGTCGAGCAACCGGTCGAAGGGAAGCACGAAGCCGACGATCAGCGCGGTCTGTTCGGGCGGAACCCCGACCGCCGAAAGCACCGCGGCGAGCATGAAGAGCGACGCCGAGGGAACGGGGGCGGTGCCGAAGGCGGCGAGCGCGCCGGTCAGCAGCACGATCGCGAGGGTCCCCGCGTCGATCGGCACGCCAAAGGCCTGCAGGCTGAAGATGCTGAGCAGCCCGACATACATGGCGGTGCCGTCCTTGCCGATGCTCGCGCCGAGCGGCAGCACGGTCGAATAGACGCTCGATGATATGCCGAGGTTCTTGCCCGCGACGGTCATCGCAACCGGCAAGGTCGCCGATGACGAGGCGGTCGAAAAGGCGACGACGAGTGCATCGACGATGCCGCGAAAGAAGGTGAGGACGGGCAGACGCGCGAGCAGCCGCAGGATCAGGCTGTGGACGAGGACGATCTGGATCGCCGACCCCAGGACGACGGCCAGCGCCAGCCAGCCGATGTTGACGAAGACCGCGGAGCCATTCGCGGCGACGGCGTTGGCGATCAGCGCGAACACGCCGATCGGGGTCGCCTCCATCACCAGCCCGACGATCTTCAGCAGCACCGCCGACAGCGACTGCAACAGGCCGGCGAACGGCTTGCCCGCCTCGCCCGTGAGCACGGTGCCGACGCCGACGAGGATCGCGACGAAGATCAGCGCCAGCATGTCGCCTTTCGCCAAGGCGTCTACGATGTTGAGCGGGATGATGCCGACAAGCTGGTCGTAGAGCGGCACCGGGTCGCCCAGCGCCTTCGGTGCCGCGGTGCCGACGGGGGCGGCGACGCCCGGCTCGACGAGCAGCGCGACCGCCATGCCGACCGATACCGCGATCGCCGTCGTCAGCGCGAACAGCCCGACCGTCCGCCCGCCGAGCGGACCGAGGCGCTTGGGATCGGCGAGCGAGGTGATCCCGGCCGCGATGGTGACAAGAACGATCGGCGCGACAAGCATCCGGATCGCGCGCACGAACAGGTCGCCGAACACCGCGACTTTCGGCGCCGCTTCGGGCCAGACGAGCGCGAGCAGCAGTCCGAGCACCAGCCCGCCGAGCACGCGCTTCCAGAGCGGAATGGCGAACCAGCGCCGCATCATCGTCCGGCCGCCCGTCGGGCGGGATGGGATGGAAGACAAGTCATGGCCGGCAAGCCTAGTCGGGCTCGCTGCCCGGACGGCATAGCGAATGTGCGTCTATCCATAACCCGTCGCTATATCCCGTCGATGATTTCTGCCACGACTTTCAGGAAGTCGGTCGTCAGCGCGGTGGGGGGGCGATTGTGATAATACATCGCATAAAGGTCGAAAGTCAGCGGCGGCGTCAGCGGGCGGATCGCCAGCCCCGGCGCCAGCGCGGCCTGCGCGGTGAAGCTGTCGACGACCGTCAGCCCGACGCCCGCGCGAACGAGCGCGGTCGCGATATAGAAGGTGCGCGCCGACATCGCATGGTCGAATTCGAGCCCGAGCCGGCGCTGTTCTTCGACGAATATCTCTCCGATCGGCCCGCTCGCCGCGACGCTGATGAAGCGATGTTCGCGCAAGTTCCCGAGCGCGAGGCGCGGCGGGGCGTCGGGAATGTCGGCTTCGCGGTAGAGAACGACCAGTTCGCCTTCGCCCAGCCAGCGGCTGCCGATCGGCGCGTTCTGCGGCACTTCGACCGCGATCGCGACGTCGGTTTCGCGTTCCTGGAGCTTGCGGACCAGATCGTCGTGGTGGACCGTCTGCAGGTCGAAATTGACGTGCGGGTGGCTGATGAGGAAGCGCGCGACGGCTTCGGGGAGGACGCCGAGCGCCAGCGACGGAAGCGCCGAGATGCGCAGCTTCATCCCCGCGCCGCGTCGCAGATTGCGCGCACCTTCGCGCAGCGCGTGAACGCGATCTTGGATCTCGCTGACCTCGGCGAACAGCGCGTGCGCGTCGTCGGTCGCGACGAGGCGCCCCGCCGAGCGTTCGAACAGCGGAAAGCCGAGGATCGATTCGGCGTGGCGCAGCGTCTTCGACACCGACGGCTGCGAAATATTGAGCGCGCGCGCGGCGGCGCTGACCGACCCGTTGGTATAGACCGCGTGGAATATCTCGATATGGCGCAGATTCATCCCCGGCATGGTTCAGACCCTAACCGTGCCCCGGCCTGCGGCAAGATATTTTCAATGCAGCACCGCGGGGTTCCGGCGTCAGCGCGGCCGCAGCAGCACGCGGCCATGGCGATCGGCGGTGGGCCTGCCCTTCGCCAGCGCCGCCTTGCCGTTGACGAAAACATAATCGACGCCGACCGAATAGGCGTGCGGCCGTTCATAGGTCGCAAGGTCGCGTATCTTGTCGGGATCGAAGACGATCACATCGGCGAACGCCCCTTCGCGCAGCAGGCCGCGATCGGGGACGCCGAGGATTTTAGCTGGCAGGCCGGTTGCGGCATGGATCGCCTGCGCCATCGGGATCACCGGCTTGTCGAGCACATAGCCTCGCAGCTTGCGCGGGAAAGCGCCATAGGCGCGCGGATGCTCGGACGTCTTGCCGAAATGCGGCAGCCCGCCATCGGTCGAGGTCATCGTCCACGGCTGGCGCATGAAGGCCTCGACATCGGCGTCGCTCATGTTGAACGACACCGTCGGCGCGCCGCCGGCGATCAGCATCTCGATCGCGGCGTCGAGCGGGTCCATGTCCTTGATCCGGCCGACCTCGTCGAGCCTCTTGCCCTCGAGCGAGGGATCGGGCGCGAAGCTGCGGATCATCAGCGCGTGCGGTCCCGCGCGCCGTTCGAGGTTGGGCACCATCTCGGCGCGGATCTTCGCGCGCATCGCCGGATCCTGCAGCCGCTTGGCGAGCGCCGCCGCGCCGCCCTCCTGCGCCCAGCCGGGAACGAGCGAGGCCATCAGGCTCGATCCCGATGCCGAATAGGGATATTGGTCGGCCCAGATTTCGAGCCCTCCGGCGCGCGCTTTTTCGATATGCGCGATGACGTCGGCCGACTTGCCCCAGACCTGCGGCCCCAGCACCTTGATATGGGTAACGACGCCCGGAATTTTCGCCTCGCGCGCGACGGTGATCACTTCGTCGACCGCGGCGACGACGCCGATGTCGTAATTGCCCTCGTCGCGGATATGGCTGATGTAGAAGGCGCCGGGGAAACGCGCCGCGGCCTTCGCGAGCCCGACGATTTCGGCGGTGTTCGAATATTTGCCGGGAATGTAGAAGGGGCCGTCGGACAGGCCATAGGCGCCCGCCGCCATCGCCGCGGTGACCAGCCCCTCCATCTTTGCCTGCTCATCGGCGTGGGCGAGGCGCGCGACATCTCCCATCACCGCGCGCCGCACCGCGTTGTGGCCGATCAGCGGGATGACGTTGACGCCGGGAATATTGGTCTTGAGGTCGGCGATCTGCGGACCGAGTTCGGCTGGCCCGCCGCCATCGGGGTTGATCGCCAGCGTCGTGATCCCCTGATGCAGCATCGGCAACGCGGCGGCGAGCTCCCTCGTCTGGATGTTCGGCGCCGCGTGCGAATGGGGATCGATGAAGCCCGGCGCGACGATCCGGCCGGCGGCATCGACCAGCGTCGTCGCGGTCGCTCCTTCCGGGATCGCCCCCACCGCCGCGATGCGATCGCCCGTGATGGCGACATCGGCGGTGCGCGCGGGCGCGCCCGTGCCGTCGTAGAGCGTGCCGCCGCGGATCAGCACGTCATAATGCTGGGCGAGGGCGGGCGCGGTGGTGGCGAGCAGCGCCGCGAGCGAGAGCGTCAGGCGTTTCATCGACCGTCCTTTCGTCACAGCTTGAAGCGGATGCCGACGCGATAGGTGCGCCCGAGCAGGTCATAGAGCGTCTGGTTGGTCGCCGGCGTCGCATAGGCGCTGCCCGCCGGCCCGGGCGCGACGATCGCGGGATCCTTGTTCAAGAGGTTGTTCACCGCGAGATAGAATTCGAGCTCCTTGCCCGCCATCGCGACGTCGAAGGTCAATGACGTGTCGAGATAGAAGGCGCCCGCGATATGATTGTCGTTGATCGTCCGGTTGGTGACCGTCGACGCCGGGCAGCCCGAGGTGCATTCGACGAAGCTGGTGTCATAAACGCCGCTCGAAATGCCGCGCCCCGTCAGGTTGAAGTTGAAGTCGTCGGTCGCCCAATTGGCCTGGATGCGGTAAAGCCATTTGGGCGTCCCGCCGGGCGCATTCTGTCCCACCGTGTCGGTCGGCGCATCGATGCCATTGTCGAAATAATTCTTGATATAGCGCGTCGCCATCGCGCGCAGCGTCAGGTCGCCGCTGCCGACGGGCATCCGGTAGGAGCCTTCGAAGTCGATCCCCGTCGCACGCTGAACCGCGAAGTTGAACGGGCTTTCAAAGACCTGGAGGTTGTTGCCGAAAGCATTGGGGCCGCGCACTACGGCCGTGCAAAAGGCCTGCACGCCTTCGGCGCAGCGGTCGACGATCGTTTGCGCCGCGACGGTGCCGATCGCGCCGTTGATCTTGATGTCATAATAGTCGGCCGACAGCGCGAGGCCGGGAATGAAACGCGGCTGCAGCACCACGCCGACGCCCCATTGGTCGGCCTTTTCGGGGTCGAGCAACGGGTTGCCGCGCGTTGTTCCGGCGAATTGCACCGACGCATCATCTTGCGTCGGGTCGAGCAGCACATTGATGCGCGTCGATCCCGCGGTGAACAATTCGCCGAGGTTGGGCGCGCGGATGTCGCGCGATCGCGTCGCGCGGAAGCGGATGTCGGGGATGGGTTCCCAGGTCAGCCCCGCCTTCCATGTCGTGACATAGCCCGAGGTCGAATAGTCGGTGCCGCGCACCGCGCCGTTGAGATCGAGCCCCTCGAACACCGGAACCGCGAGTTCGAGATAGGCCTCGCTGACATTGTAGGAGCCGAAGCTGGGCAGGAAATTGCCGACGAACCAGCCCGACCGGAACTCGTCGGCCACTTCGCCCGACACCTTCTCGCGCCGGTGCTCGCCGCCGATCGCGACCGACACCGGCCCCGCGGGCAGCTCGAAGGCGTCGAACGACAGGTTGGCGGCGAATACGTCCTGCTGGAATTTCTGGCGGCGGAACGGGTTGCCGAGCACATAGTCTAGCCCTTCTTGGCTCGCGGTGCCGATACCGATGCGGTTGAACGGCACGCAGCCATTGTCGGGGCTGGTGAGCGACGAGCGGCAGACGATCGTGCCCGCGGGCACGCCGAGCGCGTTGCCCGCGGGGGCGAACACCGCATCCTGCGCGAGCGCGAGGCGCGCATTGTTGCTGATGTCGCGCGCCATTTCGCGGGTGCGGCTGATCCCCTTCTGATAATAGACGTCCCAGCGCGCGCTCGATCCGAAAAGGTCGAATTCGCCGTTGGCGCCGACGACATAGCGTTGCAATTCGCGCCGCGTGTCATTCTTGCGGACCGGCAGATTGGCGTTGGTCGTGCCGAGCTTGAACTCGGGAATCCCCTGAAGCGCCAGTTCGTCGCGCACCGATTGCGGCAGGAAGGCATTGTCCGATTTGATCGTGACATTGCCCTGGTTGAGCTGGATGCCGAGGTGTCCGAGATTCTTCGACTTGGCGTAGGAGGCCTGGACGAAGAGGTTGAGCCCGTCGGAAACCTCGAAGCTGAGGCGCCCGAACAGGCTCTTGCGGTTTTCGGCCGGGTCGAGCGACTGGAAGCTGTTCACCTGCGTCGATTCCCAGTCGCCGCCGATCATCCACGGGTCGCGCACGGTGCCATAGTCGAACTGGCCGACCGCTCCGCCGGGGCCGAAAACGGTGCCGCGCAGCGCGGTGTCGGTGATGATCCCGCCCGGCGTCGCGAGGCTGAGCCCCGCGCCCGACACGACGAGCCGCTCGGGTTCGCCGTTGCCCGCGGCATAGGCGGGGTTGGTGATCATGTACGACCCGCGCTGGTTCCAGTCGCGCGGCACGCTGTGCAGCCCGTCCTTGATCGCGATCTCGCCGTTGAGCAGCAAGTGGCCGCGTCCGCCGGCAAAGGCGGTGCCGGCGGTCAGCGTCGCGCGATAGCTGGGAGCGTCGCCATAGGTAGTGATGCCATATTCGGCCGATCCCTTGATCCCGGTGTAGTCCTTGTCGAGGATGAAGTTGACGACGCCCGACACGGCGTCGGAGCCATAGGCAGCCGAGGCGCCGCCGGTGACGATCTCGACGCTCTTGATCAGGCCTTGCGGAAAGGTGTTCACATCGACCAGCCCGGTCATCGTCGACCCGACCGAACGCTGACCGTCGAGCAGTACGAGCGTGCGCGCGGTGCCGAGCGCGCGCAAGTTAAGCGCGTTGACCCCGGCGGTGCCCGCGCTGATGTTGAGGTTCGAGCTCGCGGGCGTGACGCTGCCGACGAGCGAGGGGATGTCGTTGACATAGTCGGCGATATTCGCCGGCGCCGAACTTTCGATATCCTCCGAATTGAGCACGGTGAGCGGGGTCGGGGCGCGGAAGCCGTCGCGCTGGATGCGGCTGCCGGTCACGGTGATCTCGGCGTCGGCATAGGTTTCGGCGGCGGGCGCGGGCGGCGCGTCCTGCGCCAGCGCGGGCGCGCTCCAAAGCAGCGCGGTGGCGAGCGCCGCGGTCGATACGATCGGCGTTGATCTGGTCATGTGTCTTACCCCTTGTTTTGTTTGTTTATTGTGCGTGAAGGACGCCTCCGTTCCGCCGGCGAGGCCGGCGCATTTCCCTGGATTATTCGCATTGACCCGTTGGCGTGCGCGGCAACGGCTTGCCGCCCGCGGCGCCTGTCGGCTCGCCATTTTCGAGCGCGAGCACGCCGTTGACGAGGACGAAGCGCATTCCGGTGGAGAAGAGCGCGGGATGCGCATAGTCGGCGCGCGGAGCGAAGGTCGCGGGATCGAAGGCGATGACGTCGGCGAAGGCGCCCGCCTTCAGCTCGCCGCGTCCCTCCAGCCCGAACAGGCGCGCCGTGGCCGTCGTGCTCTGCGCGATGAAGCGCTTGAGATCGAGCACGCGCTTGTCCTTCACATAGGTGGCATATTTGCGCGCGTAGGAGGCGTAATAGCGCGGATGGCCGCGCGAGGCGTCCGAACTGGTGACGACCCAGGGACGGGTCATGAAGGCGGCGATGTCGGCCTCGCTCTGGTTGAAGGACGCGACCCCCGCCTCGCGCTGACGAAGCACGGCAATCGCGGCATCGACCGGATCGACGCCCTGTTCCTTGGCGACATCCTCGAGCGTCTTGCCCTCTACACCGGCAGGGCCCGAGGTGATGAGCAGCGACGCGGGGCCGCCGCGACGGCGAAGATTCTCGGCGATCTCGGGCCGCATCCGCGCCATCGTCGCGCCATCGTCGAACCGTTTCAGCATCGCGGCGCGCCCGCCGTCCTGCGCCCAGCGCGGCAGGAGCGCGGCCGAAAGCCCGGTCCCCGATGCCGACCAAGGATATTGATCGGCGTGGACGATCTGACCTGCCTTTTGCGCCTTCTCGATCTGCGCGATGATCGCGGGCGCCTGGCCGTGGACATCGACGCCGAGCGCCTTGATATGTGCGATATGCACCGGAATGCTCGCGTCGCGGCCGATCGACAGGGCTTCATCGACGGCGGCAGCGAGGCCGATCGTATAGCTCGATTCGTCGCGCAAATGGCTGTCGTAGATGCCGCCCTTCGCCGCCGCCGCCTTGGCGAGCGCGACGACCTCGTCGCGCTTGGCGAAACTTTGCGGCGCATAGAAGAGGCCGGTCGAAAGGCCTAGCGCGCCATCGCACATCGCTTGGTCGACGAGGTCGGTCATCTGGCCGAGTTCGGCGGGGGGGGGCGCGCGGTCGGCGGCGCCGATGACCTTTGCGCGAACGGCGCCAAGGCCGACATAGGCGGCGAAATTGATCCCGAAGTCGCGCGTCGACTGGCCGAGCCCCGCTTCGCCTTCGCCCCCCGCACCGGCCTTTGCGGTGCCGAAGGTGCGGGCGATGTCGGGATCGCCGCCGCCGTCAACGCCGATGAAGGCCGTGGTGACGCCCTGCGTCACGAAGGGGAGCACGAGCCGCGCGGCGGGATCGGAGGAGGCAAGCGCCTCGCCCACATGCGTATGGGGGTCGATGAAGCCGGGGGCGACGATCAGCCCGGTGGCGTCGATCGTTCGCATCGCCGTTCCCGGCGCCTTGGGGCCGACATAGGTGATGCGGTCGCCGCGGATCGCGACATCGCCGCGAAAGGGTTCGGCCTCGCCGCTATAGATGGTGCCGCCGCGCAGGATCAGGTCGGCGGCGCCGCCGGACTGGGCAGCGCCTTGCGGCGCCGCTAAGGCGCCCGCCGCAAGAATAGCGACGATCCCGGTAGTTGTCCTGAGAGAGCGGATCATTGTGCGACACCCCTTTTTCTTACATAGCTAAGGACTTTATGCCGTTCCCCAAAAGCCTCGTGCGGGCGGCGTCAAGACACCTGTGCCGTGTCCGACGCCGCCCGGCCGATCGTTCGCCAGCCACAAGGGGCCGTCGAGATCGACGAAGGCCGATCGCGCCGCGATAATCAGCGCGGGCGCGATCGACAGGGACGAGGAAATCATGCTGCCGGTCATCACGCCGAGCCCCGCGGCGGCGGCGGCGTCGGCGAGCGCGAGCGCGCCGGTCAGCCCGCCCGTCTTGTCGAGCTTGATGTTGATGACCTGATATTTTTCGGCGAGCGCGCCGACGTCGCCCGCGACATGCGCCGATTCATCGGCGGCGATCGGGACGAGCGGCGCGAAACCCGCAAGCGCGTCGTCCTCGCCCGCCGGGAGCGGCTGTTCGAGAAGGTCGATCCGCAATTCGGCGAGCAGCGGCTGGAGTCGCTCGACCTCGGCAAAGGTCCAGCTTTCATTGGGATCGACGATGACGCGCGGCGCCGGCGCCGCATTGCGCACGGTGCGGATCTGCGTTTCGGGATCGCTGCGGTCGACCTTGATCTTGATCAGCGGCGCGCGGGCGAGCGCGCGGGCGGCGGCGCCCATCGCGGCGGGGGTGTCGAGGCTGACGGTGATCGCGGTCGGGGTGGCGCCGAGCGGCGGGCGGCCGAGCCGGTCGGTGACGCTCTGCCCCGATGCCTTGGTTTCGAGGTCCCACAGCGCGCAGTCGACCGCGTTGCGCGCCGCGCCCGCGGGCATGATTTCGGCCAGCTCTTCGCGCGTCGCTCCCGCCTCGATCGCGCCGCGCGCTTCTTCGATCGCGGCCAGCGCGCCCGCGATCGATTCGCCATAGCGCGGATAGGGCACGCCTTCGCCGCGCCCGGCAAAGCCGTCGTGCCCGATTTCGACCGTCACCACATCCGCGACGGTCTTGACCCCGCGCGAGATGCGGAACGGCCTGGCTAGAGGGAAAGCGTCGTTTTGCGCGGCGAGGGTTCGAAGCATTTGGCGATCCAGTCGATGATGGGGTCGACGCCCATGGAAAAGGGGTCGGTGCAGGGCAGGCCGAGCGCGTCGGCGGTTTCGGCGCACAGTCGTTCGGCCTCGGCGGGCGAGAGCTTGGAGGTGTTGAGCGCGACGCCCACGGCGCGAACGTCGGGATTGGTGAGCCGCGCGACCTGCAGGTTCGCGTCGAGCGTCTCGCGAAGACCCGGCATCGGATAATGCGGCAGCCCGCGCATGTGCGGGCGCACGGGATCGTGGCACAGCACCAGCGCATCGGGCTGCGCGCCGTGGAGGAGGCCGGTTGAAACGCCGGCGAAAGAGGGGTGGAAGAGCGATCCCTGACCTTCGATCAGGTCCCAGCCGTCATCGTCGCGCGGCGGCGACAATTGTTCGATCGCGCCCGAGATGAAATCGGCGATCACCGCGTCGAGCGGCACGCCGCTGCCCGCGATCAGGATGCCGGTCTGGCCGGTCGCGCGGAAATCGGCCGCCATGCCGCGCGCGCGCATCGCGCGTTCGAGGCAGAGGGTCGCGTACATCTTGCCGACCGAACAATCGGTGCCGACGGCGAGCAGCCGCTTGCCCGCGCGCCGCTTGCCGTTGCCGATCGGGATGTCGGGGCGCGGGTCGCGGACGTCGTGGAGCGTGCGGCCATGGCGTGCGGCAGCCTCGACCAGCGCCGGCTCGTCGCGCAACCGGTTGTGTAGGCCCGAGGCGACGTCGAGCCCGGCCTCGATCGCCGCGACCGCGTCGCGAACCAGATCTTCGCCGAGCTTGCCTCCGGCATTGGCGATGCCGAGCACCAGCGTCCGGGCGCCCGCGGCGACCGCTTCGGCAAAGCCCATGCGGGGAAGGCCCAGCGACAGCTCGCAATCGTCATGGCGAAATTCGCCGACGCAATCGTCGGGCCGGAAAACCGCGAGGCCGCGCGACGTCTTGATGCCGACTTCGTCGTTCACATGGCCAAGATAGAGGAGATAGGGGCTGGCGATCATGAAAGGCCTCTCAGGTGGGGACGGGAGTATCATGCTCGAAGCGTCCGGACCGCGCGTCTTCAAAGGCGGGGGAGGGCCATAACCGGTGGCTATGGACTTGGGCGGTGGGGCTGCGCGCCGCTGGCGGCGCCGGTTTTCGGGCGGGGCCGCAACTTTGTCCGGCAGCTAACATACTTCTGCGACAATTATTGTAAGATAAATAGGCCAATTCAACTGGCCATAGGGGAATATGTATGAACATCGTGAAGTCCGTGCGGCGGGCCCTGCGCGGCACCGCGACGACCGCGACCGCGCTGGCGCTGCTCGCGGGACCCTGCGCTATTCCCGCGACCGCGCAGACCCCGGCCCCCGTGGCGCCCGCCGCGGCCGAGCAGGCGAAGCGCCCCAATGTGATCGTCATCCTCGTCGACGACATGGGCTTCTCGGACATCGGCCCCTATGGAAGCGAGATCCCGACCCCCAACCTCGACGCGCTGGCCAAGAACGGCCTCCGCTTCACACAATTCTACAATACGGCGCGTTGCAGCCCCTCGCGCGCGTCGCTGTTGACGGGCCTCTATCCGCACGAAGCGGGAATGGGAGGGCTCGACAGCGTTGTGCGCCCCGGGGTGGGCGGTTTGCAGGGCCGCATCGCCGATCGCGCGGTCACGATCGCCGAAGTGCTCAAGCCCGCAGGCTATTTCACGGGAATGGCGGGCAAATGGCATGTTGGCGCGCAACACGGCACGCCGCCGAAAGAGGTGGGGTTCGACCGATCCCTCTTTCACAAGGGCGGGACCTATTTCCCGAATCAGCCGGGCCGCGAGTTCGCGATGATCGACGGCCAGCGCACGCGGCTCGATTCGCCCGAGGTGGGCAAGGGCGAATGGTATGCGTCGGACATGCTGGTCGACTGGACCGTGCGTTTCGTCGACGAGGCGAAGGCGCAGGGAAAGCCCTTCTTCCTCTATTTGCCGTTTACCGCTGTCCATTTTCCGGTGATGGCGCCGGCCGACGAGATCGCGAAGTTCAAGGGCAAATATATGGCGGGCTGGGACAAGCTGCGCCGCGACCGTTTCGAGCGCCAGAAGCAGACGGGGTTGATCGCCGCCGATGCGACGTTGTCCGAGGTTTTGCCCGAGGCCTATGACTGGGACAAGATGTCCGCGGCCGACAAGGAGCGGTTCGACATGATGATGGCGGTCTATGCCGCTGCCATCTCGCGGATGGACAAGGCGATCGGCACGCTGGTTGCCGATTTGAAGGCGCGCAGCGAATTCGACAACACGCTGATCCTCTTCATGTCGGACAATGGCGGCAACGCCGAAAGCGGCCCTGATGGGCGCACCGGCGTAGCGCCGTGGGGCGGAAAAAATTCGAACGTCTTCGTCGGGCTCAATTGGGCGACACTGCAAAACACGCCGTTCCGCTATTTCAAACATTATGCCGAGGAAGGCGGGATCGCGACGCCGCTGATCGCGTCATGGCCGGCCGGGATCGACGCGAAGGTTCGCGGCACGACGGTGCGCGAGCCCGGCCACCTGATCGACGTCATGCCGACGCTGGTGGAGCTTGCCGGCGCGAAATATCCGGCGCGGTTCGATGGGCACGACATCCGCCCGATGTCGGGGCGCAGCTTTGCCGGTGCGTTCGAAGGCGAGCAGCTGATGCGCAGCCTGCCTATATTCTGGGAGCATGAGGGCAATAAGGCGGTGCGCGAAGGCAAATGGAAGCTGGTCGCGCAATTCGGCACGCCCTGGCAGCTTTATGACATGAGCAGCGACCGGACCGAGACGCGCGACCTTGCCGCCGCGCACCCCGACATCGCCGCACGCATGGCGAAGCAGTGGGAGGACTGGGCGGCGAAAAGCTTTGTTGACCCGTGGCCGAACAAGATCGACGGCGGCGTGGTGAAGGGCCGGCTGGAAGGCGGCAAGGCGCCGGGGCCCGGAAGGGCCAAGCGCGGCAAGGGGAAGCGCAAGCGTGCGCGGGCCGCGGCGGGCGAATGACACGCACGGCGCCCGGTGCGCCCCAAAAAGAAGCCCGCAATCGCCAGCTGGCGATTGCGGGCCAATGGGACCCAAGGAGGTTGGGATCAGAAGCGGAAGCGGACGCCGACGCGGTAGATCGTCTCGAGGAAACGCGTCTGCCACGGATAGCTATGGCCCTCGGCGTCATATTGCCGGCGGTTCGTCGCCGCCGCGCCGAGCAGGTTCGTTGCGCTGAACGCGATCGTCACATTCTTCGTCGGATCGAGCGTCGCGTTGAAGTCGAGGCTGCCGCGGCCGTCCTCGATGATCGGCGTCGTCGGACCGAGCACCGCATTCCCGAGCGACGGATCGTTGACCCGGTTATAGTCGGTGACGAAGTCCGAACGGTAATTGTACGACAGCCGGGCCGAGAAGGACTGGTTCTCGTAAAAGACCGACGCGTTCGCGATATGGTTCGACACGCCGGCGATCCGCTGTTTGCCCGGCAGGGTCGCCGCCAGCGCCTCGGGCAATTCGGTCCCATGGTCGATATAGGTATAGTTCGCGAGGACGCCGAAATTTTGAAGCCATTCGGGCAGTTGCGGGAAGCGAAGGAAGGTGCGGAAGGCGGCTTCGATGCCGCGCAGCCGGCCTTCGCCGCCGTTGAACGGCCGCGTGACGCGCAGCCGGCCGAATTCGGCATCTTCGACATCGGTTGTGAAATCGGAGATGAAGCCGGTCACGTCGCGCTGGAAGGCGCCGAAGGTCAGCGAACCGCCCCGCGAGAAATACCATTCGAGCGACGCGTCGTAATTTTGCGATTTGATCGGTTCCAGATCGGCGTTGCCGCCCGAAGCATTGCGGACGCAATCGACATCGTTCGGATCGGTGTTGCAGATCGCCGAGGGCGCGCCGATGGTCAGCGACGGGTTGAGGTCGCCGAAACCGGGACGCGTGCGCGTTTCGGTGAAAGCGAGGCGAAGCTGCAGCTTCGGTGCCAGGCGAATGCGCGCGCTGATGTTGGGCAGGAAGTCGGTGTAGCTATTCGACTGCGACACCGGGGTCACCGTGGTGACGCCGCCCGTGGTTACCCGGTCGAAGCCGTTGATTTCGGTCTCGGTGCGAACGGCGCGGAGGCCGACGAGGCCGTCGACCGTCATGCTGCCGATGTCGAAGGCATAGCGGCCCTGGACATAGCCCGCATATCCCTTTTCGTTGCCGAAATAGACGCGGTCGAGCGGCGGGACCTCGGTGCGGTCGCCCGTGAGGTCGCGCAGGAAGTCCAGATTGTCCATGATGCTGTCGGTGGTCGGGGTCAGAAAGACGCGCGTGACCGGCACCTTGTCGCCGCGAAAGCCCGGTGCAACGGTATTATATTCGAGCGGCAGCAGCGAATAGAATTGGCCGGCGGGCGCGTTGCCGCTTTCCGAATAATTGGCAAAGTCGAAATCGCGGCTGTTGAAGCGGACGCCGGCCTGGACGTTGGTAATGCCCGTCGGACCCATCCGGTAATCGAAGTCGAGCCGCCCCTGCCAGTCGCGGCCGTGGTTGCGCTCGCCATTCTCGCCGAGCCCCACCATGCGATAGCGCGACGGGTCGTTGACGGGGAAATCGTCGACGACGACGGTGCCGCCACCTGCGCCGATATCGGTGTCGAAATCATAGGTGCGCGTCGGTTGCGGCACGACGAGCGAATAGTTGAATTGGGTCGTCCGCCGCGTGAAGGTCGAATCGGTGAAGGCGACGTCGCCCGTGATCTTCAGGCCGTCGCGCTTCCAGATGAAACCGGTGCCCGCCTGATAGGTGTCGGTCTTCCCCGTCACGACATTCTGGTTGCCGGTCGGGATGCCGCCGGCGGTCGCCGTCATGCTTTTGACCTGGTTGGTGCCGGGGAACAGCTCGATGTCGGTCAGGTTCGCCTGCACGCCCGAGTTGATCTGGAGGTTGCTGCCGTAGCCGCTGCTGCGATAGCCTTGGAACAGGAAGTCGGCATAGAGTTCGAGTTCGTTGCTCGGGCGCCACTGCAGCGCGGTCGCCACCGACGGGCGGTAGCGATCGGCGGTGTTATAATTGATGTTGACGAACGACGGATAGCGGATCGTGCCGAGGCCCGCGACGTTGCGGCTGAGAATCGCCTGCGCGACGTTGCGCGATGAATCGAGGAATTTGAGGTCGGTGTAGGACCCCTCGATCAGGAAGCCGATGTCGCCGATGCCGGTTTCCCAGCGCTTGCTGAGCAGCAGGTTCGCATCGACGCCGAGTTTCTGCGACTGCTTCCAGTGCACGCCGCTGACGCCGCCGGCGATGCGGTCGCCCTTGAAATCGAGCGGCTTGCGCGCGCGCACGTCGATCAACCCAGCGACGCCGGGTTCGAGCAGATTGGCACTGCCCGATTTATAGACGTCGATGCGCGCGATGGTGCTCGACGGAAAATCCTGAAGCGCCACCGCCCGGCCCTGACCCGTGAAGAGTTCGCGGCCATTGTAGGTGGTCGCGATATTGGGCAGGCCGCGGACGCGGGTGCCGGCGGCGGTGCCGTTCGCATAGTCGACCTGCACCCCGGTGATGCGCGCGAGCGATTCGGTCGCGGTCACGTCGGGCAGCTTGCCGATATCCTCGGCGACGATCGAATCGACGATCTGATCGGAGTCTTCCTTGATCGCCTGCGACGTCGCGAGGCTGCGCTGGATCGCGGTGACGACGATCGCGTCGTCGGCCTGCGGATCTTCGGGCGCCGACTCGACGGTGACCTGCCCGTCCTGGTCCTGTGCCAGTGCCGCCGAAGGCATGGCGATGAGCCCCAAGGCCGACGTCGTGCACGCCAGGATTATCTTGTTTCGCATTATGAACTTCTCCCCCCTTCAAATCGGATAAGTATAGAATTAATATGATAAAATTCGGCGCGAAGCCGCCGGTTAGCTGGCCGTGCGCTATCTGGCGCGGCGCCGGGGCAAGGCTGGTTGCGGCAAGCTCGCGATCCACTTCGAAAGCTTCGTCGAGAGCTTGGCGGCGATCGCGGGATCTTCGGTCTTTCGATCACGCTGTTCCCGCGGATCCTCTTCGATATTGTAGAGTTCGACGCCACCGCCGTCGGCGTTCATCAACAGCTTCCACGGACCCGAGCGGATCGAATAGAGCGGGCCGAAGGCTTCGCCGCCGGGGCGTGCGATATGGCTGTAGATGTCGGGGCGCGAGGCGATCGGCCGGCCGCGCCAGGCGGCGGACATATCGATGCCGTCGATCCCCGCCGGCTTTTCTGCGCCTGTGATCGTCGCGAGCGTCGGCAGCAGGTCGACCGCTTGCACCACGCTTTTCGCGTCGCGTCCGCCCCCAGCGATATGGCCGGGCCAGCGGACGATCAGCGGCTGGCGCACACCGCCTTCATAGAGGCTCGCCTTCCGGCCGCGGTAGGGCGCCGCCGATCCCGGCGTGTTGGCGCCGATGGTGGGGCCGTTGTCGGAGGTGAAGACGATCAGCGTGTCGTCGAGCTCGCCTCTCTGCCGCAGGCCGTCGACGAGCCGGCCGATCTCGGCATCCATCGCCACGAGCACGGCGAGGAACTGGTCCTCGCGCGGCGTGGCGCCCTTGCCTTTTGTTGCGGCGAGCTGCTCGGCGCTGGGAACCCACGGCGTGTGCATGTCGGTGAGCCAGAGCTGCGCGAACCACGGGTGGTCCTTGCTGCGCCCGACGAAATCGAGCGTCTTGTCGACGAAGCGGCCGGTGATTTCGGCACGCGGCAGCCATTCGACCGGGCCCTGACCGAGTTCGGCGCTCTGCTGGCCCAGCTTGTTGGTGAGGTCGGTCGGCAGGACGCGCGGGCCGAGGCCTTCCCACTGGGTGTAGCTTTCGTCAAAGCCATAGGCAGACGGGAGCGGCGCGTCGCCTATGTCGCGTCCGCCGCCGAGGTGCCATTTGCCGAAATGGCCAGTGGCATAGCCGACCTGCCGCATCATGCGCGGCAGGACCGGAAGCGACGGGTCGAGCCAGTCGGCCTGGCCGAAATTCCGGTTGCGCTTGCGGTCGTGAATATAGGTGACGAAGCGGTCGCGCGCGGGGAAGCGGCCCGTCATGAAGCCGGCCCGCGACGGCGAGCAGATCGGCGCCGCGTCATAGAATTGCGTCATCACCATCCCGTCGCGCGCGAGCGCGTCGATGTTGGGCGTCGCGACCAGCTTGTTGCCGGTCAGCGACAGGTCGGCATAGCCCATGTCGTCGATCAGGATGAACAGGATGTTCGGCTTCTGCGCTGTTGTGCGGGGAGTCGATTCCGCTGGCGCCGGAGCGGAGGCGAAGCCGTGGGCTGGAAGGATGCCGGCGCCCAGCATTGTGAAAAGGGCGGCCCCCGCCGCCCCGATCGTCCACCGCCGTGCATGCCGTGCCGATTTCATCCGTTCCTCCCTTGTCCGGCTCTGCGCCTTCGTTATATCTGTATTATCGTATAATTCAGACGAGTCAAGTTTATGGCGCAGGACGGGAGGGTGAGATAGTGAGGAAATGGGTTGGGCTTGCAGGTGCGGTGCTGGCGCTGCAGTCGGGTGCGGTAATGGGGCAGGGCGCGCTCGGCGCCAATTTCAACGAGCATTATGAAGATGTCGATTATCGCGAGCTCGATAGCGCGGGCGCGAAATGGATTCGCCTCTTCCTGCCGATGCCGCAGGTCGATCGCGGGGCAGCCGAACATGGCGCGATCCGTACCACGCTGGAGGCCGGCGCACGCGGATACCAGACGATCTTCACATTAAAATGGCCGCAAAACGACCGTGATTTCCCCAAGGCGGGAAGCGCGGAGTTTGTCCGCGAACTGGCGCGGCTCGATGCCGTATTGCCGCTGGTGATGGGCAAGGTCGACATATTGGTGATCGGCAACGAGCCCTATTTCGAAACGCGCGAGCAGGACCGCGACCTCGACCTCAATGCCTTTTACGAGGCGATGGCGGGTCGTATCATCGCCTATCGCAAGGCCAATTGCGGCAGCGATTGCAAGACGAAGCTCTATATGGGCGCGCTCAACCGGCTCGACCTCAAGAAGAATAGGACGCCATCGACCGAACGCTGGCTGGCTTATGTGAAAGCGACGCCCGAGATCGAGGGCGTGAACATCCACCCGCATGTTCCGAAGATCGAGCTGTCGAAAGCCTTTCTCGATTATATCCTGCCACGGATGCGCCCTGAGCAGACATTCATCGTCACCGAATTTTCGCTCGTCGGCTGGTGGCAGCAGAATCTGACCAAGCCGGTCGCGCCGGCCTTTGCCGACAAATATCAGGCGCCGCGGGATGCGCAAAACTGGCAGATCATCAAGGCGGCGCTCGAAAAGCCCTTCCCCAAGGAGCAGTGGGATGACTTCCTGCGGATGAGTCCGTGGTTCGAAAACCGCAAACATTATATCGCCAATCAGATGAAGATATTCCGCGACACCGGCCGGCTGGCGGTTGCGACCTATGGATTCAAACAGGGCAGCTCGATGTCGAGAAATTTCGGCCCGAAGAAGACGCCGTGGTTGCTCAACAGTGTCTACGCGGGACGGACGATCCGTCCCAATCCCGACGGCACAGCGCCGTTCAACTATGCCTGGATCGACGATTTCCGGCGAATGCAGGCGAAATAGCGCCGCCGCGTTGCGTGCCCGTAATAAATCAGATATATCCTACTCAAGCCGATAGGGAGGGCGTCTTGAAATCCACATTGTCGCGTCGGGCGCTGCTGCTGGCTGGCGCGGGAGTGGCCGCGCTGCCGCGTGTCGCCCTGGCCGCCGCGCCGCGCACCAAGCCCAATATCATCCTCATTTACGCCGACGATCTCGGATATGGCGACCTCGGCTGTTATGGCGCGACGGCGCTCAGGACGCCCCATGTCGACCGTCTCGCAGCGCGCGGAACGCGCTTCGTCAACGCGCACTCGCCCTCGGCGACGTGTACGCCGTCGCGTTATGCCTTGCTGACCGGCGATTATGCTTGGCGCGCGTCGGGAACGCAGATACTGCCCGGCGATGCACCCGCGCTGATCCGGCCGGGGCAGTTCACCTTGCCGCATATGCTGAAGAAGGCGGGCTATGCCACCGGCGTCGTCGGCAAATGGCACCTCGGCCTCGGCGACGGCAAGGTTGACTGGAACGGCGAGATCGCGCCTGGGCCGCTCGATATCGGGTTCGACTATGGCTATTTCATGCCCGCGACGCTCGACCGCGTCCCGACGGTATTGATTGAGAACCGGCGCGTGGTGAACCTCGTTCCCGCCGATCCGATCCGCGTCGACTACAAGGCCAAGATCGGCGACGAGCCGACCGGCGCCGAGCATCCCGAGCAGTTGAAGTTCAAGGGCGATCCCGAACATTCGAACACGATCGTCAACGGCATCAGCCGCATCGGTTATATGACCGGTGGTAAGGCCGCGCGCTGGAAGGATGAAGAGCTTACCGACCAGCTGCTCGGCAAGGCGATCGATTTCGTTGCCGAGCGCAGGGATAAGCCCTTCTTCCTCTATTTCGCGATGAACGAGCCGCATGTTCCGCGCGCGCCGCATCCGCGCTTTGTCGGCGCGTCGGGCATGGGACCGCGCGGCGACACGATCGTCCAGTTCGACTGGACCGTCGGCGCGCTGATGGAAAAGCTCGCCGAGATCGGCATCGCCGACGACACGCTGGTTGTCCTCAGCAGCGACAATGGTCCGATCCTGTTCGACGGCTATGACGATCGTGCGGTCGAGCTGGCGGGCGACCACAAACCGTCGGGCCCGTATCGCAGCGGCAAATACAGCATCTACGAAGGCGGCACGCGGGTGCCGATGATCGTCAGCTGGCCGGGGCATGTGCGCGAAGGGCATGTGTCCGAGGCGCTGGTCGATCATGTCGACATGGTCGCGTCGCTGGCGGCACTGGTCGGACAGGCGCTACCGCGCGATGCCGCCGTCGACAGCTTCGACATGCTGATGCCGCTGATGGGGCGGAGCGAGCCTGGGCGCGACCATGTGATCGAGGATACAAAGCTGATGGTGACGACGGGATCGACCGTCGCGAGCAGCGGCGCGCGCATCCTCGCGCTGCGCACCGGCGACTGGAAGTTCATTCGCGGCAGCGTGAAGCCGCATGAATTCCACGGCAACGCGATCGGCACGCTGCGGCGGCACCAGCTCTACAATCTGGCGAACGATCCGGGCGAGCGGGAGAATCTGGCCGGAAAGATGCCCGACCTTACCGCCCGGCTGGCGGCGCGGCTCGACAAAATCGAAAAGGACGGCCGCAGCCGGCCGTGATCAGGATCTAGAGGAGATGAGGATGCGGGGATTATTGGCCGCCGCCGCGGCGATGGCTTGCCTGCCGGGCGTGGCGCAGGCGCAGGGGGCGCTCGGCGCGAATTTTAATGAGCATTATGAAGATATCGATTACCGCGACCTTGAAAAGGCCGACGCAAGCTGGGTTCGCCTGTTCGTGCCGATGCCCCAGCTCGACCGCGGCGCCGCAGAGCACGGGGCGGTTAAGGCGATCCTGGGCGCGCATGCGCGCGGCTACAAGACGATCCTGACGCTGAAATTCCCGTATAACCGTGGTGATTTCCCCAAGGCGGGCACCCCAGCTTTCGCGCGCGAACTGACGCGCGTCGATGCGGTGCTGCCGCTCGTCGTCGGCAAGGTCGATATCCTCGTCGTCGGCAACGAGCCTTATATCGAGAGCCGCGAGAAGGATCGCGACTTCGACCTCAATGCCTTTTACGAGGCGATGGCGAAGCGCGTGATCGACTATCGCGCGAAGGCGTGTCCCGGCGACTGCAAGACCCGCCTTTATATGGGCGCGCTCAACCGCATGGATATCAAGAAGAACCGGACCACCTCGACCGAACGCTGGATGGCCTTCGTCAAGGCGACGCCCGAACTCGACGGGGTCAACATCCACCCGCATATCCCGGCAATCCAGGCCTCGAAGCCCTTCCTCGACTATATCCTGCCGCGCATCCGGCCCGAGCAGAAATTCATCGTCACCGAATTCTCGCTCGTCTGGTGGTGGAAGCAGAATATGAAGGGCGTCGTGGCGCCCGCCTTTGCCGATAGATATGCAGCGCCGCGAAATGCGCAGAACTGGCAAATCATCAAGGCGGCGCTCGAGACGCCTTTTCCCAAGGAGCAGTGGGACGACTTCCTGCGGATGAGCCCGTGGTTCGAGAACCGCAAACATTATGTCGCGAACCAGATGAAGATATTTCGCGACACCGGCCGGCTCGCGGTCGCCACCTACGGCTTCAAGCAGGGCAGCTCGATGTCGAACAATTTCGGTCCCGACAAGACGCCTTGGCTGATCAACAGCGTGTTCGCGCCGGCGACGATCCGCAAGAATGCGGACGGCAGCGCCGCGCCCAACTATACGATCTTCGACGATTTCAAGGCGTTCCAGAAGGATAAATGACCGTGCAGATGAAAAGCTGGATCACTGGCCTGTCGTTGGCGGCGCTGTCGCTGGCGCCCTCGGCCGACGCGCAGCAGAAACTGAAAGCCGCCGTCGCCGACGATATTTTCGCCGACCATCCGTCGATGGACAAGAATGCGACCGTGATGCCCGCGCCCGACGCGAAGCCCGTCGCGCCGGTCTTCTCCGAACGGCCGATCGGCGACGCGTCGATCGCGCGATTGCCGGGGGGCGGCTGGATATTGACCGGGACATCGCTGCGCACCGGCGCGCGCCACGGCGTCGAACTCTGGACCTCGCCCGACTCAAAGAAGTGGACGCGCATCGGCTCGGCGAAGATTTCGGGCGAGGGCATCGCGCCGGGGGACGTGTCCGAACGCTATCTCGCGCCGTCGGCGACGGTCGCGGGCGACGAGCTTTATCTCGCTTTCTCCGACAAGACGGGCTGCGCGCGCGTCGCGACGGGACGGGCGACACAGCCGGGCGGCGCGTTCAAGGCTTCGCCCTGCCTCGTCGAGGACGCGTCCGACGTATCGCTGTTCGTCGACGAGGACGGCACCGGCTATCTTCTATGGGGGGGCGGCTATATCGCGAAGCTCGTCCCCGGTTTTGCCAAGCTTGCCGAGGCGCCGCGCTTCCTGAAGCCCGATCAGGCGCTGTTCGCCAAGCATCCACCGGTCGGCAAGGATTGGCCGGTGCGCACGCGTGTCGGCACGCGCGGTGCGACGATGGTCCGCGACGGCGACCGCTATGTCCTCGCCGCGAGCGAAGCGACGGGGCGGATGCGCACCGCGACCGAAGATCTGTTCGTGGCCGAGGCGCCGACACCCTATGGTCCCTTCACGATGCGCTCGCTCGCGGTGCCGCACGCCGGGCGCGGTTCGATCGTGCGGTTGGAGGACGGCAAGCTCGCCGCGGCCTATAACCCGAAATGCGACGACAGCTTCGCGATGTTCTGCGAGCAGATCGGGCTGGTACCGCTCGAACGCGCACCCGATGGGCGGCTACGGCAGGCCGCATCGGTGATCACCGAGGACAGCGCGGTCGCGGCACGGCAAGCGCTGGTGACGAGCGAGACGATGCGCGATCCGTCGGTGACGCTCGGCGGCGACGGCAATTATTATCTCGTCGGGACGCTCGACGGCTATGGTTATCACAAGCCCGACGGCGGGGTGAAATTATGGCGCTCGTCGGACCTCAAACAATGGGACGAGGTCGGCTTCATCTGGAAATGGGAAGACATGGGCTATGACTTCGGCAAGAATATCGCCGAACTCTGGGCGCCCGAGATCATGTGGTCGGCGCGCGACAAGACCTATTATCTCGCTTTTTCGGTGATGGAGAAGGGCGTCGGCGGCAAGACCTGGCTCTATCGTTCGAAGACCGGCAAGGCCGATGGACCATATGAGAATGTGACCAGGAGTTTCTTCGTCAAAGGCATCGACGGATTCCCGTTCGAGGATGACGACGGCCTCTATTTCCTGTGGGGCGGCGGCAATATCGCGAAGCTCAACGCCGCTCGCAGCGGTTTCGAGGGATCCGTGCGCCAGCTTGTCGACGCCGACGGCGATCATGTCGGTTACGAAGGCAACGGACTGATCAAAGCGAACGGCGTCTATTTCCTTACTGGTGCCGAATGGCACGGCCCGCTGCGCACGCACGGCACCTACGACATGATGTACGGCACGTCGAAGAAGCTGTTCGGTCCCTATACGCAGCGCCGCATGGGCGCGCCGCACGGCGGCCATGGCACGGCGTTCCGCGATAAGGAGGGGCGCTATTGGTACACGATGTTCGGCAACGATCCGACCGCGCCGTGGCGCATGCAGTTCGGGCTGGTGCCGATCGACATTGGCGATGCCGAATCGATCGGTATTCCGCGGATCGACGCCGCGCGAGACTAGGTGCTGAACCCATAAATTGGATTCCGTGTAAGGCTGGACTGTGATTCACTGAGTTTGGAGGTGGATCATGGCGCGTTTTGATTTGAGCGATGCGGAGTGGGCGATTATCGCACCGCTGTTGCC
>NZ_JNFC01000007.1 GCF_000756385.1 Sphingopyxis sp. LC363 | reverse complement strand
GTCGTCGACCTCGAATTCGCAATGCAGGTGACCCAGCTTGTGAGCGGCCAGTGCCACGATCCGAATATCGCGGCAGCGCTCGCGTGCATGAAGGCGGCGGGGCTTGTGCCGCTCGAGGTAATCGACGCGCACGGCCTGCTCGCGCGCATGCTCGTCATGTTGCGCCTCACGGCGCCCGAAGGCGAGCCGCCGACGGCGGCGGCGCGGCAGTTGGTGGCAAGCCAGTGCGGCGAGCCCGGCTGGCCGCAACTGCTTGCCGCGCACGATCTGGCGCGGCAGGAGATCGCGAACTGGTGGGCCTCGATTCGGCCCGTCGCCCCGGCACAGCAGGAGATTTGAGACATGAACGCACCCGCGATCGGCGACCCGATTCCCGATGTGAAGCTTCTCGATGCCGACGGCGCGGCGATCGACCTTGCCGCGATGAAGGGCGCGCCGCTCGTCGTCTATTTCTATCCCAAAGCCGACACCCCCGGCTGCACGACCGAGGCGCAGGATTTCACCCGCCTCGCGCCCGAATTCGCGCATCTGGGTGCACAGGTGCTGGCGGTATCGCGCGATGCGCTGGCGAAGCTCTGCAAGTTCCGCGATAAATATGGCCTGACCGTCCGCCTCGCGTCGGACGAGGATGGGGCGGTGTGCGAGGCATTCGGGACGTGGGTGGAAAAGCAGAATTATGGCCGCACCTATATGGGCATCGAACGGTCTACTTTCCTCTTCGGCCGCGACGGCAAGCTGGCGAAAGAGTGGCGCAAGGTGCGCGTCAAGGGCCATGCCGACGCCGTGCTGGAGGCCGCCAAGGCGCTTTGATGCCGACGCTGGGCGAAGCCGCGCGCGCGGTGCTGCTGACCGCGGATCCGCACGACAAGCGCCGCGCGGCGCGGGGTCTGGCGCGGGCTTGGCGGCGCGGCGAGATCGAACATCGCTGCGACACGGCGATGCCCGATC
Source organism: Sphingopyxis sp. LC363 (assembly GCF_000756385.1). Taxonomy (GTDB): domain Bacteria; phylum Pseudomonadota; class Alphaproteobacteria; order Sphingomonadales; family Sphingomonadaceae; genus Sphingopyxis. Next base: position 85,979 of record NZ_JNFC01000007.1, on the reverse strand, counting down.
AGCCGGCGTGGCCCGCCGAACTCGAACTGCGCGCACCGAACCAGATGCCCAAGCGCGGCAAGGGCGGGTCGGAGCGCGGCCGCATCGCGCTGCTCCATGCGCTCGCGCATATCGAATTCGTCGCGATCGACCTCGCGGTCGATCTGGTGGGACGCTTTGGCGGCGAGTTCCCCCGCGCTTTCGTCGATGACTGGATCGGCGTCGCGGCCGACGAGGCAATGCACTTCGCGCTGCTCGACCGGCGTCTGCGCCAGCTCGGCAGCCATTATGGCGCGCTTCCGGCGCACGCCGGATTGTGGGAAGCGGCGCAGGCGACCGCCGACGATGCGCTCGCCCGCCTCGCTATCGTGCCGATGGTGCTCGAAGCGCGCGGGCTCGACGTCACTCCGGCGACGGTCGACCGCTTCCGAAGCGTGGGCGACGAGGCGTCCGCGAAGATTTTATCGCGTATTTACAAGGACGAAATTCGCCATGTGAGCGCCGGCACAGTCTGGTTCCGGCAAAAGTGCGACGAAATGGGATTCAACGCCGTCGAAACGTGGCACAGCCTAGTAAAATCGCGCTTTCGCGGCAGTTTGAAGCCGCCGTTCAACGACTCGGCGCGCGAGCGTGCCGGTTTAACGCAAGAATTCTACGCCGTTATTGCTTCGTAAGGATTGGAACAGCACACAGGCTTCCGCGGGGGATGAGCAATCATCCAAACCAAGAAAAACCGGCGCCAAGGCCTATTTCCGGGGCTTTGGCGACATGGCAAATGCGGGGTCGTTGTTTTGACTAACACTCTTCTGGCGCAGAAGTTGCACCAAGTCGCAATAATTTGCGCGGCAGCATGTTTCGGATTGGCCACCCCGGCCGTCCACGCCGCCGAAACCAGCGCCGACGCTGGCATTGTCGCTCCCGACGAACCCGATGACGACAGCTTCGACGCTGGCGTTCCCTCGGCGAGCGAAGACAGCGAAGCCCGCGCGATCTTTCAGGCGTGGAAGCGCCTCGACACCGGCCTGACCGCTTCGATCGGCGTTGCGATCCCGTCGCGCCGCCCGATCGACCAGATGTCGCTTTCGTCGTCCTATGGCATGCGCGTCCACCCCGTCACCGGCCGGGTCGCGCGCCACAACGGCATCGACATTCCGGCGCCGCGCGGCACCCCGATCTATGCGACCGCCGACGGCATCGTCGGCCGCGCCCAGCGCCTTGGCGGCTATGGCAATTATGTCGAAGTCGAGCATGGCAACGCGATCCAGACGCGTTACGGCCATATGTCCTCCTACATCGTGCGCTCCGGGCAGCAGGTGAAGAAGGGCGACATCCTCGGTTACGTCGGTTCGACCGGCCGTTCGACCGGCAACCACCTCCATTATGAAGTCCGCATCGAAGGCGCACCGGTCAATCCGATGCCGTTCGTCCGTTCGGACCAGATGGCGATCGCCGCGATCACGGGCAAGAATGTCGCGATGGGCGGTCCCGAATAAGAGCTTTCCTGGGTCGGAGAGGAAGGGGCGCCAGGCGGGTCACCGTCGAGGCGCCCTTTTTATTTGGGGATAAGGCTCCTATCTAGCGATCATGGCTACGCAGCTTTCCGATATCACCCTTTCGCCCGCCGCTGCGGCGCGCGTCCGTTGGATCGCCGACCGCAAGGGCGAGGCCGAGGCCGCGCTGCGTCTCGCGGTCGACGGCGGGGGCTGCTCGGGCTTCACCTATCGTTTCGGGCTTGCCGAAAGCATCGAGGCCGATGACATCGTCGCCGAAACCGACGGGGTGAAGCTGGTCGTCGATCCCGTGAGCATCGACCTGGTGCGCGGCTGCGTCGTCGATTTCGTCGATTCGCTCGGCGGATCGTCGTTCAAGGTCGAAAATCCCAACGCCGCCGCAGGCTGCGGTTGCGGCTCCAGCTTCTCAATCTGACGCCTTTCACAGCGGCGTGCTTGCTGGCATAGCAAGCCGATGAAAATCGCGACCTTTAACATCAACGGGATCAAGGCCCGTTTGCCGCGCCTTGTCGAATGGCTCGAAGAAACGCAGCCCGATATCGCCTGCCTGCAGGAACTGAAATCGAGCGACGAGACGATGCCGACGAAGGAAATCGAGGCGGCGGGCTACGGCTTTCTCTATCACGGGCAAAAGGGCTTCAACGGCGTCGCGATCCTCGCCAAGGGCACACAGCCGGTCGAGGTGCAGCGCGGCCTTGCCGGCGAGGCCGAAGACGAGCAATCGCGCTACCTCGAAGCCGATGTCCACGGCCTGCGCGTCGGGTGCATCTATCTGCCCAACGGCAATCCGCAACCGGGGCCGAAATTCGATTACAAGCTGCGCTGGATGGCGCGGCTGCGCGAGCGGGCGAAGTTTCTGCTCGCTTCCGAAATCCCGACGATCCTGACCGGCGACTATAATGTCATCCCGCACGACGACGATGTGTGGGACCCGCGCGCGATGGCGACCGACGCGCTGATGCAGCCCGATTCGCGCGACGCCTGGTTCCGCCTGCTCGGCGACGGCTGGACCGACGCGATCCGCAGCCGCCATCCGGCGGGCGGCGTCTGGACCTTCTGGGATTATCAGGCGGGCGGCTGGCAGCGCGACCATGGCTTCCGCATCGATCATCTGCTCTTGAGCCCCGCGCTTGCCGACCGGCTTGTCGACGCGGGCGTCGACAAGGACCATCGTGGCCGCGAGAAGGCGAGCGACCATGCGCCGACCTGGGCGGTGCTTTCTTAACGCGCAGCCGAGATAACGGCTGTCATCACGCGTCAGGGTAAAGCGTCGACATCACCCGCTTGGGATCGAGCGCATAATGATGCGCGACCGCGCCCGCGATCACGCGCTCCAAGCTGCGCGTCGGCTTGAGGTCGCGGCCCTCATATCGCGCAGCGGCAGCGAGCCCCGGCCAGTCGGCCGATACCTTGCCGCCCGCCGCCAATCCGCCGCCGAGCAGCATCGCGGTCGACGCGGTGCCATGATCGGTGCCGCCGGTGCCATTGACCTCGACCGTGCGGCCGAATTCGGTCGCGACGATGACGAGCGTGTCGTTCCACGCGGGACCGAGCCCCGTCTGCAGCGCGCCGATCAGCTGGTCGAGCCCGCGCAATTGCGCCGCGAGACGATTTCGCTGGCCGCTGTGCGTGTCCCAGCCGCCGGTTTCGACCATCATCACGCGCGCACCGTCTGCGGGGAGCATCAGCGACGCCGCGAGCTTGCCGAGTTCGGCGCCGTTGCGGCCGTTGTTGCCGCCGATGTCGCTCGCGAGTTCCTGCGTCTTCACCGCGCTGTCCCACAGCGGGTGGAGCAGCGGGTCGTCGGCATATAGCGCGGTCAGCCGCGCGATCAGGTCGGCGTCGGCCTGCGGCAGGCGGCTCGGAGCATAGGTGCCGACCTGCACCGACCCGCGCAGCGCGAGCGGGACTGCGGGGGCAATGGCGATCGCGTCGCGCTCGGCGGCGGGCAGCAAAGTGAGCAGCCGTCCGACCCAGCCGTCGTCGCGGCCATAGGGGCGCGACCCGCCGCCCTCGAGCATATTCTGTCCGTCGAAATGCGACCGGTCGCGATAGGCCGTCGCGACGGCATGCGCGAAATGCGCTTGCTTGCCGGTGTAAAGGCTCGCGGTCTGCGCGAGCGACGGGTGCAATGTGAACATGCCGTCGAGCTTCGCGCCGCCCGCCGTTTCGTCGGTCATCGCGCGGCGCGCGGCGGCGAAGGCGGGATCGCCGGTGGGGGCAACGGTTGCGAGCCCGTCGGCGGCGCCGCGCTGGATCACAAAGACAAGCCGCTTCGGCGTGCCCGCCGCGGCATAGGCGAAGCCGGGCATCGCGCCCGCGGCGGCAACGGTGATTCCCGACAGGAGGATCGAGCGGCGTGAGAGGATCATCGTCTATCTCCGCAAAAAGGCCGGGCTGGCGAACAGCATCGCGAGCCCCTGTCCGGGGCTGTCGGCGCGGGCGATGGCTTGGGCGGTATCCGGGGCGAGGGCGTCGGCGAGGACGAGGGGAGCGAGCTGGCGCGCGTCGGCGCGGTCGCCGATCCGGCCCGCGATGCGGCTCGCCAGTTCGACGCGCTGCATCAAGGCGGCCGATCCGGCCCAGGTGGCGACCGTGTCGTCATAGCCTTTGGGCGATCCGGGGCGCCACACCGGCTGGCCGAGCTGGGTGAACATCGCGGCGATATTCTGGCGCTCGCCGAGCCCCGGTGTTTTCAGGGCGCGCAGCATCGACACTGTCCAGTCCCATGGCGATTTGAACATCGTCGATTCGGCCGCCCAGGGCTCGGGCGAAGCGACGAGGGTGCGATAAAGCGAGGGCAGGTCGCCGCCGGTTTTTTCGAAATCGTCGGCCAGCCGCTCGACGAGCGCCGCGGGCGGTTCGTCGCCGGTAAAGTGCCTTGCGAGCTTGGTCGAAACATGGCGCGCCGTCGCGGGATGAACGGCGAGGTCGCGCAGCACCGCTTCGGCCTGTTTCGCGCCGGGCTGGTCATAGCGTTTGCCGAGGATCGTGAGCGCCCCCGGCTGATGGAGCCGGTCGACGAAGACCGTCGCGCCCGCTTGCGCGTCGGCGGGCATCAGCCGCTGTCCCGCGCCGCGGCCGAGCCCGGCGACCGTCAGGCCGGTGAGCGCCTTGGCGAAGTTCGTCACATCGGCCTGCGTATAGCCGGCGCGCACGCCGAGCGTGTGCAGCTCCATGATCTCGCGCGCCAGATTCTCGTTGAGCCCCGGCGCCTGCCGCCTGCCGCGATTGCGTACCCGCGTTGCAAAGGCACTGTCGGGGCCGAAGCTTTGTGCCTGATCGAGAAAGAGCAGCATCGCGGGGTGGTGGACCGCGGCGGTCAAGAGGTCGGAAAATTTGCCCATGACATGCGGGCGGATCGCTTCATTCTCGTAATTGCCGGCGAAGCCGACGACGGTCTGTTTGTCCGCCGAGATCGCGAAATGATTGGACCAGAAATGGACGAGACGTTCGGCGAAGGGGGTTTGCGTGGCGACTGCGGCGGCGAGGCGCGCGCTCGCGGCTTCGCCATAATGGCGGCGGAATCCCGCGCGCGACATGCGGCGCATCGCCTCAACCGCACTGCCGTCGTCGTCGCGCATTTCTGCATTCTTCGCTTCGCGGCGCATCGCCTGCCGCTCGCCCTGATATTCGGCATAGGCGGTCGCGATCGCCTCGCGCCCCGCCAGCTCCGCGATCGCCGCGGGGGCGGGATCATAGTCGCCGATCTGGCGGATCAGCCAGTCTTTCGGGTCTTCGATGGCCGGATCGTCGAAGCGGCGGCCGAGCCCGAAGCGATTGGTGGCAAGATACTGGACTGCCATGACAAACCTTTCCGTGGCTTCAAACGCACGATGGCCGCCATTTGTCGCAAAGCTATCCCAGCGATCAGAGCATTTTGTCGTAGATCTGATACACCCGGTTGACCTTGGCCTCGATCGCCTCGGCGACCGCGTTCATCCCCTGATTGTCGTCGAGCACCCAGCCGATGTCGCCGCGCTCGGTGCCATAGTCGACCACCGCGTCGCGGCGGATATATTCGATCATCATGAAGGCCAGCGTGCTCGCCATGCGGCTGTTCTGCAATTTCTTGGCGACGCCCATCAACGGCACGCGCAGGATGCGGCTCTTGGGCTTGCGCAGCCACCAGAGCAGCCGCGCCCAGTTGAAGGGCAGCAACGAGCCGTCCATGTCGATCAAGAGCTGGTTGATGTTCGGCAGCACGATCATGAAAGCGACCGGTTCGCCGTCGACTTCGGCGACGCGGATCAGGTCCTCGAACACGATATCCTTGAGCTTCTTGCCGACATAGGCGATCTCGCTGTCGGTCAGTGGCACGAAACCCCAATTGTCCGACCATGCGTCGTTGAGCAGCCCCATGATCAGCTTCGCTTCGGCATCGAAACGGCGCTTGTCGACCTTGCGGATGCGGATCCGCGCATTCTTCTCGCCCGCCGCGACGATGCGGTTGACGATCGGCGGGAAGCCGTCGCCTATCGCGACATCATAATTCAGAAGCTGCTTCACCGGCCGATAGCCGGTGCCCTCGATCCACCCGCGATAGAGCGGGCTATTATGCCCCATCATCACCGTCGGCGGGTTGTCGAACCCCTCGATCAGCAGCCCGGGCTCGTCCCAGATCGAAATCGACAGCGGCCCGAGCGCGCGCGTCATGCCTTGCCCGCGCAGCCAATCCTCGCCCGCGGCGATCAGCGCATGCGCACTTTCCTCATCCTCGGCTTCGAGCAGCCCCCAGTTGCCGGTGCCGGGCCCCATGCCCTGTTCGGCAGGCTGGGCGAGCGCGAGTTCGTCGATATGCGCCGAGATGCGGCCGATCGTGCGGCCGTCCCGCCGCGCGAGGAAAAATTGGGCCTTGCCATGTTCGAACCACGGATTCTTGCCCGGCGTGAGCAGACCGTAAACCTCGCCCTTCAGCGGCGGCACCCACGCCGGATCGCCGCGGTTGAGGCGAAAGGCGAGCTCGACGAACTCGCGCAAATCATTCTTGTCCTTGACCGGATGAATGGTGATCGGGCCGTGCGAATGTCCGCTCATGGGTGGTTTCCTGAAAAGCCGAGCCTATATTTGTGGCGAGGCATTAGGGCATAGATGGGGCGCTGGCGACCCGCTTTCGGCCATTTTGCTGCCACGAAAATATGATGAAGAGCCGCCTATGTTAGCGATGAACACCCTTGTCGACCGCTTGTCGGCGCCTGCCGCGGCGACGACCCCGAAGTCCGCGATCGCCGACGATATGGCGATGATCCGCGCGGCGTCGGAGCTGACGCGCGATCTCGTGCAGCCTTCGGCGCGCATTTATTGGACCGATTTTCTCGCTTCGACCTTCATCGGTTATGCGGGCATCGCGGCCGCGATCCTTGCGCCTTCGATCGCGTGGATGCTCGTCGCGGCGGTGATCGCGGTCGTTGCACTCTATCGCGCGGGGAGCTTCATTCACGAGCTGACGCATATCCGCAAGAATGCGCTGCCCGGTTTCCGCCTCGCGTGGAATATCCTCGTCGGCGTGCCGCTGCTCATCCCCTCCTTCATGTATGAGGGGATACACAGCCTGCACCACAACCGCACCAAATATGGCACGGTAGAGGATCCCGAATATCTGCCGCTCGCACTGATGAAGCCTTGGACGGTGCCGCTGTTTGTCGTCGCTGCGGCCTTTGCGCCGCTCGCGCTCGTCTTCCGCTATGGCGTGCTCACCCCGCTCTCGTTCCTGATCCCGCCGCTGCGCCGGATCGTCGTCGAACGCTATTCGGGGATGATCATCAACCCGCTGTTCCGCCGCAAGCCGCCCGAGGGCGAATTCCGCCGCCAGTGGGCGTGGCAGGAAGGCGGCGCCTGGGCGTGGTCGAGCCTGCTGATCGCCGCGGGCGTCTTCGGCTGGGTACCGCTGCGCGCGCTGATCATCTTCGGCGCGATTGCGTCGGCGACTTTGGTGCTCAACCAGATCCGCACGCTCGTCGCACATCTCTGGGAAAATGACGGCGAAGTGCTGACGGTGACCGGCCAGTTCCTTGACAGCGTCAACGTGCCGCCGCCGGGTCTGCTCCCCGAATTGTGGGCGCCGGTCGGACTGCGCTACCACGCGCTGCACCACCTGTTGCCGGGCGTTCCCTATCATTCGCTCGCCGAGGCGCACCGCCGCCTGAAGGACGCGTTGCCGTCGGACTCGCAATATCATGGCGCGAATTACGACAGCCTGCCGAAGCTGGTGATGAATCTGGTTGCGGGTTCGGCACGGGGCGCGGCGGTCTGAAGTTGCTGGAATGATTTTTTGGCTGCCGGAGGATTTCTCCCGCAAATCGGATCAATCGCGGGAATCTCGGCGCGCCGCCCACAGTCGTAACGCCCTGAGCATGTGGAAGATCAGATAGCCAAGCCATATCGTTCCGGGCGCGAGCAGTAGGGCGAGGATCATGATGCGATACGGATTCGCCAAGCCCACGCTGATGTCGAGGGCCGCAAATATCGTGCAGCCGACAAGGAATGGCCAGAGCATCGTGAGCTTGTCGGGGCCGAACGGTTCCCCTTCGTACATCTCGCCCAAAATCTTGGCTCGATAGTTCGCGAACGACTTCATGGGTTCGAGCCCGCTATTCCTCGGTCCGGATCAAAATCATCTCGCCGATCAGCGCGAACAGGATGAATGGCCCCCACGCCGCGAGGAAGGGCGAGTAAGCGCCGAGATCGCCCATCGCGAGCGCGAAATTGTCGGCGACGAAATAGGCGAAGCCGAGCCCCATGCCGATGATCGCGCGCACGAACAGCTTGCCCGAGCGCGCGAGGCCGAACGCCGCGACCGCGCCCAATAGCGGCATCAAGATCGCCGACAGCGGCCCCGAAATCTTGTGCCAGAGCACGCCCTTCAGCGCGTCGACGGGGCGCCCCGCGGCCTCGAGGTCATCGATCGCCGATTTGAGCTTGAGGAAGGGCAATTCGTCGCCGTCGACCTGCGCCAGCGTGAACTGGTCGGGGCGCACATTTTTCGCGGCAACGATCGTGCCCAGCGGTTCGACGGTGCCCGAGCGGCGGATGAAGCGCCGCGCGTTCGTCAGTTCCCAGCCGCCACCCGCGACCGCGCGCGCGCTGTCGGCCGACAGCATCGACGACAGCACGCCGCCGGTGCGCTCATAGATGGTGACATAGCCGAGGGTGATTGCCGGGCCGCTGGTATCGACCGTTGTCGCGTTGATCAGGTCGTCGCCGTCGCGAACCCAGATATTGGTTCTTATGCCGCTGTCCTTCGGCACTTTTTTATATTCGACCTTCTGCCAGGCGCTGAGCGCGGCGGTCGAGCGCGTGACGATGCGTTCGTTGAAGGCGAAACTGATCCCCGCGACGAGCAGCGCGGCGAGGAACAGCGGCGCGAGCACCTGATGCGCCGACATGCCCGACGCCTTCATCGCGATGACCTCGCTGTTCTGGTTGAGCGTCACCATCGTCAATATCGTACCGAGCAGCACTGAAAAGGGCAGGAAGGTCTCGATGATCTGCGGCAGCCGCATCCCGACATAGCGCCACACGTCGGCATCGCTGTTGCCGGCGACGCCCAGGATCTTGCCGCTTTCGCCGAGCAGGTCGAGCGTCTGGAGGATCAGCACGAGCGCGAAGAGGATCGAAAAGGAGCGGACGAGGAACAGGCGGCCGACATAGATCGCCATCGTGCGCGACGGGAAAAAATGAAGCTGGTGCATCAGGTAAGCCGGGCCTTGTCGCGCTGGAACATGCTGAGCAATCCGCGGATCTTCTGCGCCGCCTTGGCGGCGACGCGTTCGAGCGCGCCGATCGGCTGGCCGCCGGGAACATGCGCGATCGTGTAATACATCCAGATGGCGAGGGCGGCAAAGAGCAGATAGGGGACCCAGAGCGCGATCAGCGGGTCGATCGTCCCGCGCGCGCCCAGATCCTCGGCATATTGGTTGATCTTGTGCTGGGTGACGAGCAGCACGATCGACAGGAAGACGCCGAGCGACGAGGTCGATCGTTTCGGGGGCACCGCGAGCGCGACGGCGATCAGCGGGATCAGGAACATCGACATCACCTCGACGATGCGGAAGTGGAAATTCGCTCGCGATTCAAGCCGCGTCTGTTCGGGCTGGCTGCTGTCCTTGCCCGCGACGAACAGTTCGGGGATCGTCATCTCGCGGTCGGCGCCGCCGCGCAGGCGGAACGCCTCGATCTTGGGGAGCGGGATCGGCAGATCGTGATTGTCGAAGGTCAGCACGCGCGGCACCGAGAATTTGGGCGATTCATGGATCAGCACGCCCTGCGACAAGCGCAGGATGATCGTGTTGGGGTCGTCGGTCGCGAGGAACTGCCCGCGCGCCGCGGTCGCCGACACGCGCTGCCCGTCGCGCTGGTCGCCGCGTACGAAGATGCCGCGCAGGGACCGCCCGTCGTTATAGCTTTCCTCGATGCGCAGCGTCATGCGGTCGCCCAATTTGGTGAATTCGCCGACCTTGATCGACGCCCCGAGCGCGCCCGAACGCAATTCGAACTGCAACCCTTCATAGGCATAACGCGCGACGGGCTGGATGAAGCCGACGATCGCCAGATTGAGCGCCGCGAGCGCGATCGCATAGGCGAATGGAATACGCATCAGGCGCCCGAAACTCATGCCGACGCCCTTGAGCACGTCGAGCTCGCTCGACGTCGCAAGCCTGCGGAAAGCAAGGAGAATCCCGAGCATCAGGCCGATCGGGATGCCGAGCGAGAGATATTCGGGAATGAGGTTGGCGAGCATCCGCCACACGACGCTGACCGGGCCGCCCTCGGTCGCGACGAAGTCGAAGAGGCGCAGCATTTTTTCGAGCACGAGCAGCATCGCCGACAGGACGAGCGTGCCGAGCATCGGGAAAAAGATGAGCCGCGCGATGTAGCGGTCGATGGCAGGAAGCTTATTCAATCTTTCGTCGCCCCATCACCATGATTTGGCCGCAGTTGTTTCCGATATGCCGATTCAAGGGCGACAGGGACCCACGTCGGCGCGCGCTTAGCGTGTGCGGATGTGGCTATAGCCTCTGGAGGTTTTGAGGTCATGTCGAAATTTCTATCCGCGCTGCTTGGCGTTTCCGTGCTGGCTGTCGCCGCGACGGCGCAGGCGGAAGGCCGGGTCATCTCGAACGATCTGTCGCAGTGCAAAAGCGGCCCGTCGACGCTGGTCCGGATCAGCGGTGTCAAGGCGTCGACCGGCAAGATTCGCGTACAAAGCTATCGCGGCACGGCCGCCGACTGGCTCGAGAAGGGCCGTTGGCTCGCGCGCATCGAGGTGCCGGCGCGTGCCGGATCGATGACCGTCTGCGTTCCGCTGCCCGAAGCGGGCGTGTATGGCATCGCGGTGCGTCATGACGTCAACGGCAATGGCAAGACCGATATCTCGCGCGATGGCGGCGGGATGTCGAACAATCCCAGCATCAACATCTTCAACCTCGGCAAGCCGAGCTACAAGAAGACCGCCTTTTCGGTCGGCGATGCGCCCAAAACGATCTCCATCTCGATGAAATATATGTAAAGACATGGCCAGCGTCGCGCTCCTTTCGAATCCACGTTCGACGGGCAACCGTGCCCTGTTGCCGCGGGTTCGCGAATATTGCGCGGCGCACCCCGATATCTTTCATTACGAGGTCGAGGACGTCGACCAGATCGGCGAAGCGATCCGCACGATGGCGATGGTCAGCCCGCGCATTGTCGTCATCAACGGCGGCGACGGCACGGTGCAGGCGGCGCTGACCGAATTGTATTCGGGCGGCCATTTCGGCGGCTCGCCGCCGCCGGTCGCGGTGCTCCCGAACGGCAAGACCAATTTGATCGCGCTCGACCTCGGCGCCGAGGGCGATCCGATCAAGGCATTGCAGCGCGTCGTCGATCTGGTCGGGAGCGGCCGGCTCGAGGATCATGTGATCGAACGCCAGCTCATCTCGCTCGACAGCGGCGACGAATCGCGCCCGGTGCTCGGCATGTTTCTCGGCGGCGCCTACCTCGCCGACGTGATGCTCTATTGCCGCAACCGCATCTATCCGCTCGGTCTGCCCAACGGGATTTCGCATTTCCTCGCGGCGATGCTCGCGCTGTTCGCGATCATCTTCGGGGTCGGCGGCGGGCGCCTGCCGCCCAAGCCCGAGCCGATGACGGTGTCGCTGATCCGCCAGGGCGAGTTCAAGGGCAAATTCTCGCTGCTCATCGTGACGACGCTCGAGAAACTGCTGCTCAGCATCCGCACCAGCGAAGCCTATGGCACGAACGGCAATATGAAGCTGCTCGCGACCGACAGCAGCGTCGGCGCGCTGTTTCGCATGCTCGGCGCGACCTGGCGTGGGACGCTGGGGCAAAAGCAGCTCGAAGGCGTGCATTTCCAGCAGGGCGACGAGATTCGTATCGAGGGCGAACGGTCGAACGTCATCCTCGACGGCGAAATCTTTCAGGCGAAGAACGGCATGCCGATCATCCTGACCTCGACGCAGCCGGTTCCCTTCCTGCGCCTCGCCGCCTGAGCGCAGTCGTTCGGCGATGGCTGAGCCAAACCTCCCATCCGCATCCCCGAGCGAAGACGAGGGGCTCGTTCGAGCGAAGCGAGAAGCTGGGCGCCGCAGCCTCGACTGCGCTCGGCATAGCCCCTCGTCTTCGCTCGGGGATGCGGGAAGGTTGGCGCATTTGGTCCGCGAAGAACTCGGACGCCCCGTCGATCCGCGCGTCACCGCGATGGCGACAGCGATCGCGGCCGACTATCCGGGCAGCGCGCGCGCGGTGCTCTTTTACGGCAGTTGCCTCCGCGAGAGCGAACTCGACGGGCTGATGCTCGATTTCTACCTGATCGTCTCCGACTATGGCGACGCCTATTCCAAAGGCTGGATGGCGGCCGCGAACCGGCTGATCCCGCCCAATGTCTTTCCATTTCAGCACGGCGGCCTGATCGCCAAATATGCGGTCCTGAGCGAAGGCGATTTCGACCGGCTGAACGGCGCCGAAACGCGCAACGTGTCGGTGTGGGCGCGTTTCGCCCAGCCGTCGCGGCTCGTCTGGGCGGTGGACGACACCGCGGCGAGCCGCGCGGTCGCCGCGGTAGCGCGCGCCGCGCCGACCCTGCTCGCGGCGGCGGGCCGGCTCGACGGCGAAGCGCCGCTCGACTGGTGGCGCCGCGCTTTTTCGCTCACCTATTCGGTCGAGCTGCGCGCCGAGCGGGCGGGTCGCGCGCAGTCGGTCGTCGATGCCGACGCGGAACGTTATGAGCGGTTCAGCGCGCCCGCGATCGCGGCGATCCCGGCGGAGGCGCGCGCCGGGGGGTGGGCGCGCCGGCGGCTGGAGGGCAAGCTGCTCAGCGTTGCGCGGCTTGCGAAGGCCAGCCTGACCTATGCCGGCGGGATCGATTATCTGGCGTGGAAGATCAACCGCCACGCTGGAACGAAGATCGAGATCAAGCCCTGGCAGCGCCGCTGGCCGCTCGTCGCCGCGCTGACGCTGGTGCCGCGGTTGATCCGCGGCGGCGCGATACGTTAGAGCTGCATCGTTGAATCTGATCCGCATCCCCGAGCGAAGACGAGGGGCTATGCCGAGCGAAGTCGAGGCAGCGTCACTACGCGGGGTTCTCGCTTCGCTCGAACGAGCCCCTAGTCTTCGCTCGGGGATGCGGATGACGAAGGTTGTGCGCCAGTGAATCTAGCGTGCGAATAATCTAACTCGCCAGCCGCTGGCCGTCGGGCCGCGTTTCGCCGCTCCGCCGGATCGCGCGGTCGAGCGCGCTGAGCGTGAAGGGCTTGCGCAGCACGTCATGGTCGCCAAAGGCGGCGTCCTCGCTCGCATCGCCGGCATAGCCGGTGACGAACAGCACCGACAGTTCGGGCCAGCGCTGTTTCAGCTGCGCGACCATTTCGGGGCCGGTGAGTTCGGGCATCAACACGTCGGACAGGATCAGGTCGAACCCGCCGCGGCCTTCGGCCAGCCGCCCTTCGACCAAGGCCTCGGCCTCCAGCGGATTGCCGCATGCGACCACATTATGGCCGAGTTCGCTGACCGCGTCGACCGTCGCGGCCAGGACGCGCGCGTCGTCCTCGACCACCAGGATGCTGAGTGCGTCGGCGGGCGCCGCGGGGGCTTCGGTATCGCCGGGTACCACTTCGTCCGCGTCGCTGGTCGGCGGCTGGGCGACGGGCAGCAGCATCGCGACGCTCGTGCCTTCGCCCTCGGTCGACGAAATCTGCACCTCGCCGCCCGATTGACGGCAGAAGGCGAAGACCTGGCTCATGCCGAGGCCGGTTCCCTGGCCCGCGGGCTTGGTGGTGTAGAAGGGGTCGAAGACGCGTTCGAGCACCTCGGGCGACATGCCGCAGCCGGTGTCGATCACCTGCACCGCGAGCGCCGCTGCCTTCACCTCGCCGTCGCCCAGCGTGCGGATCGTCAGCGATCCGTGGCCATCCATCGCGTCGCGCGCGTTGACCGCGAGGTTGAGCAGGGCATTTTCGAACTGCTGCCGGTCGACCCAGCAGGCGAGGTCGCCGGCCTGAAGGTCGAGCGTGAGCGCGATCCGGTCGCCGATCGTGCGCTCGATCAGCTGCGCAAAGCTCGCGATACACTCGTCGACCGGGGTCATTTCGGGGCGCGCGGGCTCCGAGCGGGCGAAGGTCAGCAGGCGCCGCGTCAGGTCGGCGGCGCGATTGGCGCCGTCGAGCGCGTTGGTAAGGTGACGCTGCGCCTTGTCCGGCGTATCGGGAAGCCAGCGCTGCGCCAGTTCGAGCCCGCCGACGACGACCGCGAGCATATTGTTGAAATCATGCGCGATGCCGCCGGTCAGCTGGCCGACGGCTTCCATTTTCTGTGCCTGGCGGAGCTGCGCCTCCGCCGCTTCGCGGTCGGTCATCTCGCTGCGCAGCGCGGCGTTTGCCTCAGCGAGTTCGGCGGTCCGCTCCTCGACCGCCGCCTCGAGCTGCGCGGCACGGTCGCTTTCGACCAGCTGCTCGCGCCGTGCGAGGCGCCGTTCGCCCTCGGCGCGGATCAGCGAGAAGGTCGCGCCGATCGCGATGACCGCCGCGGCAGCGCCGAGCAGCGAAAAGAGCAGGATAGCCTGGTTGAGACTGGCGCGGTCGGCCGCCGCCAACCGGTTGCGCTCGCGCAGCAGCGCGCGTTCGTTGGCGATGATTTCGCTGAGCAGATTGTCGATCCGCGCCAGCCCGTCGCCTTGGCCGGCGGCGTAAAATTTGGAAATCGCGGCGACGGTCTGGTTGTAGTTGGCGCTGAGCGCTGCGTCGCCCAGCTGTTCGCCGCGGCTGTCCATCTCGCGCGCCAGCTGCTCGACGAGCACGATCTGTTTGGGATTGTCGCGCACATTGCGCTTCAGCCGCGTCATGAACTGGCGCGCGCGGCCCCATTGATATTCATAGATGCGCCCGTCCTCTTTCTGCAGCCCGACCGCGAAGCGGCCGAGCGCCGCCTCCGCCCGCGCGATCGCGGCGTCGACCGAGCGCGTCTGCGAAATGACCTCCATGCTCTGCGTCTGCCAGCCGAGCGAGCGGTCGTAATTGTCGTTGGCGCGCGCGAGCAGCAGCACGAGCGCCCCGACCACACCGGTCAGGATCGCACCGAGGACGATCATTGACCAGAAGCGAATACGCTCCCGCCGGCCGTCATTTTCGCTGTCGATATCCCGCTCGAACACGCGCATCTCTTACCGGACAAGCGGTGCGCCGCAAAGCACCGAAGGTCGCGCGGCTTCAATTCGCCGCGAAAAGGAATCCGCTGGTCGGCGTGAGCGCTCGGTTCAGCCGATAATCTGCGCGCGCTTTCCCGCGCGTTCGAAGCGGCCGAGGATTTCGCCGACCTGCTCGCTACTATGCTCGGCGCACAGCGAACAGCGCAGCAGCGTCATACCCGCGGGCGTCGCCGGCGGACGCGCGAGGTTCACATAGAGCCCTTCTTCCAGCAGCGCTTCCCACATCATCGCACCCCTTTCGAGGTCGGGCATGATCACCGCGATGATCGCCGACTGCGGCTCGTCGGTGCCGAGCTGGAAGCCCAGATCCTTGAGCCCCTGGTGGAGCATCTTCGAATTTTCCCACAGATGCGCGCGCTTGTTCGACCCGTGCATCAGCTTGCGGATACTCGTCGCGGCGGTCGCGACGACGCTCGGCGGCAGCGAGGCGGTGAACACATAAGGACGGCAGACGAGCCGCATGATCTCGAACTTCGGATGGTTCGAGACGCAGAAGCCGCCGACGGTGCCGACGCTCTTGCTGAACGTGCCGATGATGAAGTCGACATCGTCGATCACGCCCTGCGCCTCGGCGACGCCGCGGCCGTGCTCGCCGATGAAGCCCATCGAATGCGCTTCGTCGACCAGCACCATCGCGCCATTTTCCTTGGCGACGCGGACCATTTCCTTGAGCGGCGCGACGTCGCCCAGCATCGAATAGACGCCCTCGAGCACGACGAGCTTGCCGGCCTCGGCGGGCAGGCGCTTCAGCCGCTTTTCGAGCGCTTCGATGTCGTTGTGGCGAAAGGCGACGATTTCGGCGTCGCCCATCTTGCACCCGTCATAGATCGACGCGTGGCTGTCGATGTCGAGGATGACATAATCGCCCTTGCCCGCGATCGTCGAAATGATGCCGAGGTTCGCCTGATAGCCGGTCGAAAACACCATGGCATGATCCATGGCGTAAAATTCCTTGAGCGCGTCCTCGCACTCCTTGTGCCCCTGATAGGTGCCGTTGAGCACGCGGCTCCCGGTCGTGCCGCTGCCGAATTTGTCGAGCGCGTCCTTGCCCGCGGCGATGACATCCTCGTCGAAGGTCATGCCCATATAATTATAGGTGCCGAGCAGGATCGTCTCGCGCCCGTTGCAGATCGCGACGGTCGGCGAGATCACCTTTTCCATCACCAGGCTGAACGGATCGGTGACGCCGGTCGCGAGCAATGCCTCGCGCTGCTGGATCAGCGGGTCGAATTTGGAGAAGAGGTCGGTCATCGCGGTGGTCAGCCCTGCAGCTTCTCGACCGCGGCGACGAGCTGGCCGACATTTTCGATCTCGGCCTGCATGTTCATGCTGATGATGATGTCGAACGTGTCCTCGACCTCGGCGACGAAATCCATCACGGTCAGGCTGTCCCATTCGAGGTCGCCGGCAAAGGTCGTCGCGTCGCTCAGTTCGACGCCCTTCTTGTTGAAAGGGGCGATCAGGCCGTAAATCTGGTCCTTGATGGCGGTGCTCATATACTGTGTCCTATAGCGGAATAAAGTTGCGCGCGGGCATGCCGCGAAGCCTCCGGATTGGCAAGCGAATGCGGCGGGAACAGGGCAGCATCTTGCCGCTCGCGGGACTTCATGCCATCCCTGTCGCGGGTCGCCAGCAGGGGCAGCTTGGCATGGATAGCGCAGAATCAGAGGTGTCGCGGGACCCGCCGGCGGTCTCCTTTCCGGCGAACGCGGTGCATCTCGTCCGCACGAACCAGCAGCTGACGATGCAATTGTCGCAGATGGCGGATCAAAAGGCGTCGATTCTGATGGGTGCGACCTTCGTCGTCTTCACCCTCGCGATCGGACAGGCGCGGTCGGGCGGCGGCGCGCTCGCGATGCCGCTCGCCATCCTCGCGACCTTTTCCTTCCTCTCGGCGCTGCTCGCGGTGTCGGCCGTGCTCCCGCGCGTCGGCAAGGGCCCGCCGGTCGTCTACAAAGACGGTAAGGATCACAGCAACATTCTCTTCTTCGGCCGCTTTGCCCAGATGGACGAGGATGAATTCATCGCCGAGGTGAAGAACCGGCTGCGCAGCGAGGAGGATCTGTACGAAACGATGCTGCGCGACACCTATCAGAACGGCGTCGTCCTCGCGCGGCGCAAATATCGCTATCTCGCTTATGCTTATCGGCTGTTCGTGGTGGGGCTGACTTTGACCTTCGTGGCGTTTGGGGTCGAAATGGCGGGGCTTTGGAGCGAATGAACCCATTGATCCTCCCTGTCGCGAAGCGATGGGGAGGGGGACCACTCGCGTAGCGAGTGGTGGAGGGGCCGCGTTAAAGCCCCTCTGTCAGCGCTTCGCGCTGCCACCTCCCCATTGGCTTCGCCACAGGGAGGAGCAAATCGGGCAGCGCTGTTGCCATTCTGCCACCCCCGCCGACAAATCATCCGCCGCCGTCTCGCCGCACTTGAACGGTAACATTCGCGCGCCTATCCGGGCCGGCTATGCTGCAGCGGGCTACCCCTCTGACCGCGGAAACACCGCAGAGTCTTCGCGCCGAATTCCGCGCGACGCTGGCGCTCGCCGTGCCGCTGGCGGCGGCGAATCTGTTGCAGATGCTCGTCCACGCGATCGACGTCATTTTTGTGGCGCGGCTCGGCGACGCGGCACTCGCCGCCTCGTCGCTCGGGGTGGCGATCTTCGGCCTGCTGCTGTGGACGGGATCGGGACTTGTCGGCGCCTCGGCGCCGCTGATTGCCGCCGAACTCGGGCGCCGCAAACATGCGGTGCGCGAGGTGCGGCGGACGGTGCGCATGGCGCTTTGGCTCAGCGCGCTGGTGTCGATCCTATTCATGGGTATTTGCGCCGCGGGCGGGCCGATCATGATCGCGACCGGGCAGCCGCCCGAAACCTCGGCGCGCGCCGCGGGCTTCCTGCTGATCCTGATGTGGGGCATGTTCCCGATGATCGCGGCGGCGGTGCTGCGCATCTTCGTCTCGGCGCTCGGCCGGCCGACCATTGCCACGGCGATCACTTTCGGCGCGCTCTTCGTCAACGCGCTCGGCAATTGGGTGCTCGTGTTCGGCCATCTCGGCATGCCCGCGCTCGGCCTCCACGGTTCGGCGATTTCGAGCGTCATGACGAGCGTGCTGATGCTGCTCGCCTATATCATCGTCATCCAGACCGACCGTCGCCTGCGGCGCTATCGTCTGTTCGGAAACTGGTGGCGGTCCGAATGGACGCGCTTTTTCGATATGCTGCGCATCGGCACTCCGATCAGCCTGACCATTCTCGCCGAGGCGGGGCTGTTCACCGGCGCCGCCTTCCTGATGGGCCGGATCGGCGAGACCGAACTCGCCGGGCACACGATCGCGCTTCAGGTCGCGGCGCTCGCCTTCCAGATTCCCTTTGGCGTCGCGCAGGCGGCGACGATCCGCGTCGGCCTCTTCTATGGCGCGCGCGACCACAATGGTATCGCGCACGCGGGGCAGGCGTCGCTGATACTCGGGATCGGCTTCATGGCGGTCACCGCGCTGATCATGTGGCTTTTCCCGTCGCTCGTGCTGTCGATCTATGTCGACGTCGATGCCGCGCGCAACGCCGCGCTCGTCGGCTTCGCGATGCAGTTCCTCGTCGTCGCGGCCGCCTTCCAGCTCTTCGACGGTGCGCAGGCGGTGGCCGCGGGGGTGCTCCGGGGATTGCAGGACACGCGAACGCCGATGATCATCGCGATCTGCGGTTACTGGATCGCGGGTTACGGCACCGCCATCTATCTCGGCTTCTGGACCCCGCTCGCCGGAGTCGGGGTGTGGATCGGCCTCGCCGTCGGGCTCGTCGTGGTCTCGGCGGTGCTGCTCCTGCGCTGGCGAATGCGCGGCCGTCTCGGTCTCCTCCCGGTCTGACGCAAAAATCTTGCGGCGGCGCTTGACGCTCCCCTGACTCCCACCCATATCCCCGCCTGTTAGCACTCGCGTCCTGTGAGTGCTAAGCGACATCCATTGCACTATTGGAGGGATATCCATGCAATTTCGTCCGCTGCACGACCGCGTGCTCGTCCGCCGTATCGAAGCCGAAGAAAAGACGGCCGGCGGCATCATCATCCCCGACACCGCCAAGGAAAAGCCGCAGGAAGGCGAAGTCGTCTCGGTCGGTTCGGGCACCCGCGCCGACGACGGCAAGGTCACTCCGCTCGACGTCAAGGCCGGCGACCGCATCCTGTTCGGCAAATGGTCGGGCACCGAAGTCAAGGTCGACGGCGAAGAGCTGCTGATCATGAAGGAATCGGACATCCTCGGCGTCATCGCCTGAGTCCCTGTTCTTCCCCTATTTCATTCCATTTGAAGGAGCATCCACATGGCTGCCAAGGACGTTAAATTTTCGCGCGACGCGCGCGAGCGCATCCTGAAGGGCGTCGACATCCTCGCCGACGCCGTCAAGGTCACGCTGGGCCCCAAGGGCCGCAATGTCGTGATCGACAAGAGCTTCGGCGCGCCTCGCATCACGAAGGACGGCGTCAGCGTCGCCAAGGAAATCGAACTCAAGGACAAGTTCGAGAATATGGGCGCGCAGATGCTGCGCGAAGTCGCCTCGAAAGCGAATGACAAGGCCGGCGACGGCACCACCACCGCGACCGTTCTCGCCCAGGCGATCGTTCGCGAAGGCATGAAGTCGGTTGCCGCCGGCATGAACCCGATGGACCTGAAGCGCGGTATCGACCTCGCGGTCGGCAAGGTCGTCGCTGACCTCGCCGCGCGCTCGACCCCGGTCGCCGGCACCTCGGAAATCGCGCAGGTCGGCATTATCTCGGCCAATGGCGACACCGAAGTCGGCGAGAAGATCGCCGAAGCGATGGAAAAGGTCGGCAAGGAAGGCGTGATCACCGTCGAGGAAGCCAAGGGCCTCGAGTTTGAACTCGACGTCGTCGAAGGCATGCAGTTCGACCGCGGCTATCTGTCGCCCTATTTCATCACCAACCCCGAAAAGATGATCGTCGAGCTCGCCGATCCGTACATCCTGATCTTCGAAAAGAAGCTGTCGAACCTCCAGTCGATGCTTCCGATCCTCGAAGCGGTTGTGCAGTCGGGCCGTCCGCTGCTGATCATCGCCGAGGACATCGAAGGCGAAGCGCTCGCGACCCTCGTCGTGAACCGTCTGCGCGGCGGCCTGAAGGTCGCGGCCGTCAAGGCGCCGGGCTTCGGCGATCGCCGCAAGGCGATGCTGCAGGACATCGCGATCCTGACCGCCGGTGAAATGATCAGCGAAGACCTGGGCATCAAGCTCGAGTCGGTCACGCTGAACATGCTCGGCCAGGCGAAGCGCGTCACGATCGACAAGGACAACACCACCATCGTCGATGGGGCTGGCGACCATGATGCGATCAAGGGCCGCGTCGAACAGATCCGCGCGCAGATCGAAACCACGACCAGCGACTATGACCGTGAAAAGCTGCAGGAACGTCTGGCGAAGCTCGCCGGCGGTGTTGCTGTGATCAAGGTCGGCGGCGCGACCGAAGTCGAGGTGAAGGAACGCAAGGACCGCGTCGACGACGCGCTGCACGCGACCCGCGCCGCGGTCGAAGAAGGCATCGTCCCCGGTGGCGGTACGGCGCTGCTGTACGCGACCAAGGCTCTCGACGGCCTGAAGGGCGCCAACGACGATCAGACCCGCGGCATCGACATCGTCCGCAAGGCGATCGAAGCGCCGCTGCGCCAGATCGCGGCCAACGCCGGCCACGACGGTGCGGTTGTCGCCGGCAACCTGCTGCGCGAAAATAACCAGGATCAGGGCTTCAACGCCGCGACCGACGTTTACGAAAACCTGAAGGCCGCCGGCGTCATCGACCCGACCAAGGTCGTGCGCACCGCGCTTCAGGACGCCGCGTCGGTGTCGGGCCTGCTGATCACCACCGAAGCCGCGGTCAGCGAGCTGCCCGAAGACAAGCCGGCGATGCCGATGGGCGGCGGCGGCATGGGCGGCATGGGTGGCATGGACTTTTAAAGTCCGTACCGTTCGGCGCTCAGCCAACGAAAAACGGGGCCGGGGGAGCGATCCTCCGGCCCTTTTTCTTTGCGCTTTTCCTGTCTTCGTCACCCAGACGAAGATGGATTAGCGAAATAGGGTAGGCGGGACATTGCCAGTTCAGCCTGAGCGACATAGCTAAGCGGTGATGATGCTTGTCTTTGCCCTCGCCCTGCTCGCGGAACCGCAGGCCGCGGCGTCGCCCGCATTGCCGCCGGTCGAGCGTTGCAGCTACCAAATCGTCGAGACCTTCCCGCACGACATATCCTCCTTCACGCAGGGACTCTTCTGGCACGAAGGGCATCTCTATGAATCCACCGGTCAGTACGGCCAGTCGCGCGTCGCGCGGCTCGACCTCGAGACGGGCAAGGCGCTCGCCCAGACGCAACTTTCCTCGGACCAGTTCGGCGAGGGGATCACGCGCTGGGGCGACCAGATCATCGGTGTCACATGGCGGGGCGGCGTCGGCAACCGCTGGTCGATCGAAGATCTGAAACCTGTCGGCGCCTTCAAATATTCAGGCGAGGGCTGGGGGCTGACGATGGTCGGAGACAGCCTCGTCCTCAGCGATGGCACGCCGGCGCTCCGCTTCTTCGACCCCGCCACGATGGAGGAGAGGAGACGCGTGACCGTTCGTTTCGCCGGCCGGCCGGTCGCGATGCTCAACGAACTCGAAACGATCGACGGGCAGGTGTGGGCGAACGTCTGGATGACCGATTTCATCGTCCGAATCGATCCCGCGACCGGTAATGTCGCCTCGCTCGTCGACCTCACGACGCTCAAGGCCGATGCTGGTGTGACCGGTACCGACAGCGTGCTCAACGGAATTGCGTGGGACGACGAGGGGAAGCGCCTGTTCGTGACGGGCAAGAACTGGCCCAAGCTCTACGAGATCGCACTCGCCGACTGTCGCTAGGCGCGCAGCGCTGCCTCCATCCGCGCCGCCGCCGCATCATAGACGTGTGCCTTCAGCCCGACGGTAACCCCTTCGGGTGCGCGCTCGGGATGACCGCCGGCAAAGGGTGGGGCAGGGTCATATTCGATCGCGAGCTGGATCGCTTGCGCCACGGCATCGCCTTTCAGCCGCGCGATCAGCGTCAGCGCGAAATCGAGCCCCGAGGTCACGCCGCCGCTGGTCACGACTTTGCCGTCCTCGACGACCCGGGCGTTTTCATGGCGCGCTCCGACGAGCGGCAGCAGATGCGTGTAACCCCAGTGCGTCGTCGCGCGCTTGCCCGCGAGCAATCCGGCACGGCCGAGCAGGAAGGCGCCGGTGCACACGCTCGTCACCCACGCGGCGCCCGCCGCCTGCCGCGCGATGAAGTCGATCGTCGCCGCATCGTTCAGCGCCTCGGTCACGCCGTGCCCGCCGGGAATGCAGAGGATGTCGGCTTGCGGCGCGCCCGCAAAATCATGCGTGGGCAGGATAGCGAAACCGCTGTCGGTCGCGATGGGGTCGAGCCGTGCCGCCGCCGCCGCCAGCACCGCGCCGGGCATCCGGGACAGCGCCTGCGCGGGCGCGGTGAAGTCAAGCTGGGTGATGCCCGGAAAGAGCAGGAAGACGATGGTGGTCGTGTCGGTCATGCGGATGGTCCTTCGCTGGCGTGGATCACCCAGGCGCGCGGCTCGCATCGGTCCCGCTCCCCGATGGAACTCCATCTTCAGCGCCAGTCGCGGGACGGCATCAGCCTAACCCTCGCCGCGCGGCGAGGAAAGATTATTCGGCGGCGTCCTTTGCCGGCGCGCCTGCTGGCGGCCCGCTGTCGCGGCTTTCGAGCATCTCGGCGGCATCGTCGAGCGCCTTGGCTTCGCTGACGGTCACGCCGCCGGGGCCCGGCTCGTTGTCGGTGCGGCTGCATCCCGTCACGAGCAGGCCGAGCAGGGCGGCGGCGGCGGGCACGAGGTTTCGCATCATTCGTTTTCCACAAAAAAAGGGCTCCACCCGTCCGGATGGAGCCCCTCCTTAGCAGCCCAAGGGCGTGCCGACGACTTATTGCTTGTCGTTGGCTTCGGCCTTCTTGGTTTCCTCGGCGATCTTGTCGCCGGCCTTGTCGGCGGCCTCGCCGGCGGCGTTCACCGTGCCTTCGACGGCATTGCCGGCGTTGTCGGCGGCGCCTTCGACGGCGGCGCCGGCATCGGCGGCGGCATCGGCGGTCGCGTCGGCGGCGTCGGCGGCGCCTTCGGCCATTGCGTCGCCGGCGGCGGCGGCATCGTCAGCCATGGAATCGGCGGTTTCACCGGCGGCGTCCTGCGTCTTTTCCGAGCAGGCGGCGAGGCTGAAGGCCGCGGCGGCCATCGAGGCGATGATGATCTTGCGCATGGGTATTCCTTTCGAATGCAATGACCGGGTGGCCGGCCATGGGAAGAGAGTTAACCGGCGATCAGGGGCTTGGCAACCGCGCTGCGACGCCTGTCCCGAAAAGGAAAGGGGCCGCCGGCAAGCCGTCGACCCCTTCCTGTTTCTTCGGCCCCGAAGAGGCCGGAAAGAAGCTTACTTCTTGGCTTCTTCCATCGCGCCCTTGGCGGCGTCGGCGGCTTCTTGGGCAGCGCCGGCAGCTTCGGCCGCCTTGTCGGTGGCGGTGGCGGCGTCGCCGGCAGCGGCGGCATCGCCAGCAGCGTCGGCGGCGGCACCGGCTTCGCCAGCGGCGGCGGCGGTCGCGTCGGCAGCGCCTTCGGCAGCTTCCATCGCGCCGTCAGCAGCGCCTTCGACGGTCGCGGCTGCGTCTTCGGTCGTGGCGGCCGTGTCGTCGGCAGCCTTTTCGGCGCAAGCAGCGAGGCCCATCGAAGCGGCGAGGACGAGCGACAGAGTGATCGATTTCTTCATGTGGGAATACCCCTCTCAAATTTGGACTGATCGACCGGCACAGGAACTGATCGATCCCGAACATTGCCAATCGCGCGCAGAATTACCCACTCGCCAAATGGCGTGCAACCGTCCTTTTGGCGATTGACCCCGCTGTTGCGTCGCAATGCCGCGACGACCGCGGCGCGCACCGCGGAAAATCGTGGCACGGCGCTTGGTTGACCAGATATAAAGAAAGCTTTATATGTCCTTTGGTGAGTGAGCTTATCGACATTTTCCGCGCTCTCGCGGATCCGACGCGACTGCGAGTCGTCGCGCTGCTGCGCGAGATGGAGCTTGCGATCGGCGAACTCGCGATCGTTCTCGACCAGAGCCAGCCGCGCGTATCGCGCCATGTCCGTATCCTTGTCGAGGCTGGAATCGTCGAGCGGCGGCGCGAGGGAAGCTGGGTTTTCCTGCGCATCGCCGGCGAAGGGCCGGTCGCCGAGATTATCGGTCAGGCGGAGAAATGGCCTTTCTCCGCGCGCGAAACGCGCGTCATCGCGCATGATGCTCGGCGGCTGGCGGCGGTGCGCGACGAGCGTGTCGCGGCGGCCGAACGCTATTTCGCCGAGCATGCCGCCGAATGGGACGCGATCCGATCGCGCCATATCGCCGAGAGCGAAGTCGAAGCCGCAATGCTGGCGATGATGCACAACCGCCGCCTCGGCCATTTGCTCGACATCGGCACCGGCACCGGCCGGATGGCCGAGATTTTCGCACCGACCGCGCGCCGGATCACCGCGCTCGACCGCAGCCCCGAAATGCTGCGCATTGCGCGCACGAAGCTCGAGCGGCAGCCGGTGCCCGTCGATCTGTTGCAGGGCGATTTCCTCGACCTGCCGGTCGCCGACGCCAGCATCGACAGCATCGTCATCCATCAGGCGCTCCATTTCGCGCACGAGCCCGACCGCGTGATCGCCGAGGCGAGCCGCGTGCTGCGCGGCG
The DNA here is from genome assembly GCF_000756385.1 of Sphingopyxis sp. LC363. Lineage (GTDB taxonomy): Bacteria > Pseudomonadota > Alphaproteobacteria > Sphingomonadales > Sphingomonadaceae > Sphingopyxis. The sequence goes on along the minus strand of NZ_JNFC01000007.1, from coordinate 61,026 downwards.
GCGGTCACCTTCTCGTCGTCGATTTCGCGCCGCACGAGGATGAGGAACTGCGGGCGCTCGCCGCGCATGCCCGCCTCGGATTCTCGGATGCGCAGATCCGCGGCTGGTTCGCCTCGGCGGGCTTGCTGCTCGAAACCACCCAGACGCTCGAAGGCGGGGAGCTGGCCGTGAAGCTGTGGCTCGGCCGCCGTCGCAGCGACGAAGATCAACCCCCCGTCAGCGAAGGCGGGCAAAGTAAAAGGCTTGCGGCATGACGTCGAACTTGAACTCGCTGGCGGAGGCGCGCCGCGCCGCGGCGTCGCCGCTCTTCGCCAATCTCGACGGCGATATCGGCGTCAGCTTCGAATTTTTCCCGCCCAAGACCGAGAAGATGGAAGCGCAGCTGTGGGATACGTTCCGCACGCTCGAGCCGCTGGCGCCCAGCTTCGTATCGGTCACCTATGGTGCGGGCGGATCGACGCGCGAACGCACCCACTCGACCGTCGCGCGCATTGCTGCCGAAAGCCGCGTGCCGCCCGCGGCGCACCTGACCTGCGTGGAGGCCTCGCGCGCCGAGATCGACGAGGTCGCGCAGGCCTATTGGGAAGCGGGCGTGCGCCATATCGTCGCGCTGCGCGGCGACGTCCCGGGTGGCGAGCCCTATCGGGCGCACCCGCAAGGCTATGCCAATGCGATCGAACTGGTCGCGGGGCTGAAGGCGGTCGCGCCCTTCGAGATTTCAGTGGCAGCTTATCCCGAGGTGCATCCCGATGCCGATTGCCCGCAGTCCGACCTCGACAATCTGAAGCGCAAGCTCGACGCCGGCGCAACGCGCGCGATCACGCAATTCTTTTTCTCGCCCGACAGCTTCCTGCGCTTTCGCGATGCGGCGGCGGCAGCGGGCATCGACGCGCCGATCATTCCCGGCATCCTTCCGGTGTCGAACGTGTCGCAGACGCGGCGCATGGCCGACATGTGCGGCACCGCGATCCCCGCGTGGATGGTGTCGTTGTTCGAGGGGCTCGACGATCATCCCGCCGCGCGCCAGCTCGTCGCGGCGACGATCGCCGCCGAAATGTGCCGCCGCCTCTACGCGGGCGGCGTGCGCGATTTCCACTTCTACACCCTCAACCGCGCCGAGCTCAGCTATGCCATCTGCCATCTGCTGGGGCTGCGGCCGGTTTCGACCGCAAAGGATCAGGCAGCATGAGCAGCGCACGCGAAGCCCTCACCGCGGCGGCAAGGGAGCGCATCCTCCTGACCGACGGCGGCTGGGGCACCCAGATCCAGCTCCGTAAGCTCGACGAAGCCGACTATGCCGGCACGCTCGGTCTGACGCACGATCAGAAGGGCAACAACGACATTCTCGCGCTGACGCGCCCCGACGTCGTCACCGCGATCGGCGAGGCCTATCTGGCGGCGGGGTCGGACATCGTGTCGACCAACACCTTCAGCGCGAACCGGATCAGTCAGGCCGATTATGGTGCCGAGACGCTCGTCGCGGACATCAACATCGAAAGCGCGCGGCTGGGCCGCGAGACGGCAGTGAAATATGAAGCGCTCGACGGCCGCCGCCGCTTCGTCGCGGGCGCGGTCGGGCCGACGAACAAGACGCTGTCGCTGTCGCCCGACGTCAACAACCCGGGCTATCGCGAGATCGACTTCGACGAGCTGAAAGACGTCTATCTCGACCAGGTCGTCGCGCTTGCCGAAGGCGGCGCCGATTTCATCCTGATCGAGACGATCTTCGACACATTGAACGCCAAGGCGGGGATCGCCGCGACGCTCGAAGCCGAAGCCAAGGTCGGACGCGAGCTGCCGCTGATGATTTCGATGACGCTCACCGACCTGTCAGGACGCAACCTGTCGGGACACACGGTCGAGGCTTTCTGGTATGCCGTGCGCCATGCGAAGCCGCTGACGATCGGGCTCAACTGCTCGTTCGGCGCGTCACAGCTCCGCCCGCATGTGAAAGTGCTGTCCGATCTCGCCGACGCGCTCGTGATGGTCTATCCAAACGCCGGGCTTCCCAACGAACTCGGCGAATATGACGAGATGCCTGAAACAACCGCGGAGCTGGTGCGCGAATGGGCCGAGCATGGGCAGGTCAACATTCTGGGCGGCTGTTGCGGGTCGACGCCGGCACATATCGCTGCGATGGCGAAAGCGATCGCGGGTCTCGCGCCGCGACATATTCCCGACGTTCCGGTGCGCACGCGGCTTGCGGGGCTGGAGCCGTTCACGATGGCGGCGTAATTCCCCTCCCGCTTGCGGGAGGGGTTAGGGGAGGGCCTGTTCCTTTCTACGCCGCCCGAGATTGAACGGACCCTCCCCCGACCCCTCCCGCAAGCGGGAGGGGAGCAAGATGAGCAAGATGACTGAAACCAACGCCTCCTCAACTTTCGTCAATATCGGCGAGCGCACCAACGTCACGGGTTCCGCGGCGTTCAAGAAACTGATCCTCGCCGATGATTATACGGCGGCGGTCGAAGTCGCGCGCCAGCAGGTCGAGAATGGCGCGCAGGTCATCGACGTCAACATGGACGAGGGTCTGCTCGACGCCGAATATGCGATGACGACCTTTTTGAAGCTCATCGCCGCCGAGCCCGACATTGCGCGCATTCCGGTGATGATCGACAGCTCGAAATGGGATGTGATCGAGGCGGGGCTGAAGTGCGTCCCCGGCAAACCGATCGTCAACTCGATCAGCATGAAGGAAGGCGAGGAACAGTTCCTCGATCATGCGAAGAAGTGCATGGCCTATGGCGCCGCGGTCGTCGTGATGGCGTTCGACGAGGTCGGGCAGGCCGACACCAAGGACCGCAAGATCGAGATTTGCGAGCGCGCCTACAAGCTGCTCATGACCATCGGCTTCCCGCCCGAAGATATCATCTTCGACCCCAATATCTTCGCGGTCGCGACGGGGCTCGAAGAGCATGACAATTATGCCGTCGACTTCATCGAGGCGGTGAAGGAAATCCGCGTCCGCTGCCCGCACGCGCATTTCTCGGGCGGGCTGTCGAACCTCTCCTTCGGCTTCCGCGGCAACGAGACGGTGCGCCGCGCGATGCACAGCGTATTCCTTTACTATGCGATCCCCGCCGGGCTCGACATGGCGATCGTCAACGCCGGGCAGCTCGACGTTTATGATACGATCGACCCCGAACTCAGGACCGCATGCGAGGATGTCATCCTCAACCGCAAGGTGGACGGTGAAGAGCTGAGCCCGACCGAGCGGCTGATCGCGCTCGCCGAACGTTACAAGGGAACGAACGCCGCGCAGGAAAAGGCGGCCGAGGAATGGCGCGGCTGGGCGGTCGAAAAGCGGCTCGAACATGCGCTGGTCAAGGGCATCGACGCCTATATCGTCGACGACACCGAGGAAATGCGCCTCGCGATGCCGCGCCCGATCGAGGTGATCGAAGGCCCGCTGATGGACGGGATGAACGTCGTCGGCGACCTGTTCGGATCGGGCAAGATGTTCCTGCCGCAGGTCGTCAAATCGGCGCGCGTGATGAAAAAGGCGGTCGCGCATCTGCTGCCCTTCATCGAGGCTTCGAAGGAACCCGGCGCGAAGGGCAAGGGCAAGGTCGTGATGGCAACCGTCAAGGGCGACGTCCACGACATCGGCAAGAATATCGTCGGCGTCGTGCTCCAGTGCAACGGCTTCGAGATCGTCGACCTCGGCGTGATGGTGCCCTGGTCGAAGATCCTCGATGCGGCGAACGAGAATGACGCCGACATGATCGGCCTTTCGGGCCTCATCACTCCCTCGCTCGACGAGATGGTGACGGTCGCCGAGGAAATGCAGCGCGCAGGCATGACAATGCCGCTGCTGATCGGCGGCGCGACGACATCGAAGGTGCATACCGCGCTGCGCATCGACCCGGCGTACAAGGGCCCGGTGCTCCACGTCCTCGACGCGAGCCGCGCGGTCGGCGTCGCCACCGCGCTGGTCAGCGACACTGGGCGCGACGCCTATGTGCAGGGTTATAAGGACGATTATGAGCATGTCCGCGATGTGCGCGCGGGCAAGGGGCAGAGCGTGTTGCATACGCTCGAAGAGGCGCGTGCCAATTATTACGACGCCTATCTCAGCGACAAGCCGGCGCCGCCGTTGCAGCCCGGGCTGCACCGTTTCGACGACTGGTCGCTCGAAGATCTGCGCGAATGTTTCGACTGGACGCCCTTCTTCCGCGCGTGGGAGCTGCACGGGACCTATCCGTCGATCCTCGACGACGAGGTGGTCGGCGAGACCGCGCGGGCGCTCAAGGCCGACGCCGACGCGATGCTCGACAAGCTGATTGCCGAGAAATGGCTGACCGCGCGCGGCGTCTGCGCCTTCTGGCCGTGCGCACGCGACGGCGACAGCGTCACAATCCACCTCGCCGAAGAGGAACGGCATGTGACGCTCCCCTTCCTGCGCCAGCAGATCAAGAAGAGCCGCGACCGCGCGAACATGTGCCTCGCCGACTTCATCGATCCGGCGGGCGACTGGATGGGCGGCTTCGCGGTCGGCATCCACGGTATCGAGCCGCATTCGGAGCGTTTCCGCGCCGACAAGGACGATTATTCGGACATCCTGCTGAAGGCGCTCGCCGACCGCTTCGCCGAGGCGTTCGCCGAGCGGCTGCACCAGCATGTCCGCACCACGCTGTGGGGCTATGCGCCGGGCGAGCAGCTGACTAACGAAGCGCTGATCAAGGAAGAATATCGGGGCATCCGCCCGGCCCCCGGCTATCCCGCCTGCCCCGATCACAGCCTGAAGCCGATCCTGTTCGACCTGCTCGCCGCGGGCGAGAATGCCGGGTTGGTGCTCACCGAAAGCTTCGCGATGCTGCCCACCGCGGCGGTCAGCGGCTTCTATTTCGGTCACCCCGAAAGCCAGTATTTTGGCGTCGCACGGATCGGCAGCGATCAGCTTGAGGATTATGCGCAGCGGCGCGGCGTCGACATCGAAACCGCGACGCGCTGGCTGCGGCCGAACCTGGATTGATTTCGGCGCGACGGTTAATGGGCGTGTCCGCACTTGTCCGAAAGCGAGACAGGTACGGGGTTAACCAGCTTCACCAACGACTTGCGTCGCTAAAATCGCTATGCGCGGTCCATGTTCAGATCGATCCTTCGCCGGCCGCTGCTGCCGCTGCTCGCCCTGCCGCTGCTTTTCGCGTCCGCGCCGCTGCCGGCGCAGACGGGCGGCGCGCCCTACAGCATCGACGGCCGCGGTTTCGGGCGGCTGCAGGACGCGGTCGATGCGATCGGCGAGGGTGAAGGGACGATCCGTATCGCCCCCGGCTATCACCGCGATTGCGCGGTGCAGACCGCGGGGCGCATCGCCTTCGTCGCCGCCGAGCCGGGCCGGGCGATCTTCGACGGCGTGACCTGCGAAGGCAAGGCAGCGCTCGTGCTGCGCGGCGATGGCGCGCGCATCGACGGCATCGTCTTTCAGAATATGCGCGTTCCCGACGGCAATGGCGCGGGCATCCGGCTCGAAACCAGCGATCTCGACATTGTGAACGCGATGTTCCGCGACAGCGAACAGGGCATCCTGACCGCCGACGATCCCGACGCGACGCTGACGATCGACCGTTCGACCTTTTCGCGCCTCGGCCGCTGCGACCGGGGTTTGAGCTGCGCGCACAGCGTCTATACCGGCATCTACGGCCGCGTCGCCGTCACCCGCACGCGCTTTGAAAAAGGCAGCGGCGGCCATTATCTCAAGACACGCGCGGTGCGGGTCGACATCGACGACAACAGCTTCGACGATACTCAGGGGAAGGCGACCAATTATATGATCGACCTGCCCTCGGGTTCGATCGGGCGGATTTCGAACAATCTGTTCGTGCAGGGGCGCGACAAGGAAAATTATTCGGCCTTCATCGCCGTCGCGGCCGAGGAGCGCAAGAATCCGTCGCGTGGGCTCGTCATCGAGGGCAATCGCGCGAGCCTGCCCGCGGGCATCGATCGCCGGTCGGTATTCGTCGCCGACTGGAGCGGCGAGGCGCTGGCGATCGGGGCGAACGAGCTCGGCGCTGGCCTGACGAGGTTCGAGAAAAGGTAAGGGCCCTCCGAACCCGCTGGATGCGAGCGGGGAAGGGGGTTAAGCCTCGCCGCGCGTTTCGATGAGCGAGGCGGCGAGCGCCTCGGCCGGCGTCTTGCCGCCCCACAGCACGAACTGGAACACCGGATAGAAGCGCTCGCATTCGTCGATCGCGCTTTCGATCAGCGTTTCGGTCAGGTCGAGCGACAGCGCCGCATCAGCGCCGACGAGCATGCCGTGGCGGAAGAGAATCGTGCCGCTGTTCGACCACAGCTCGAAATGGCCGAGCCAGAGCTGCTCGTTGATCATCGCGAGCGCCTCGTGCGCCACTGCGCGCTTGTCCTCGACAACGCGAATGTCGGGAAAGGCGAGGAGCTGGATCACCCCGTCGTCGGGCCGCCACACCGCGCGCAGCTCATAGGCCGTCCAGCTGCCCTGCGCGGTCGCGACGATCTCGTCCTCACCGACCATCTCGTGCGGCCAGTCGTGCGCGGCGAAATAGGACGCTAGCATTTCCATCGGCGCGGCGTCCTGGCCGTCATCGTCGTCGTATAGATCGTCACTCATGCGCGCGCCTTAGCCCGGATGGCGCAGCGACGCGAGTCCGCGTCCCACGTCATCCGGGGATAATTTGCAGACAAGATACGGCGGGCGCGGGGGACGCGTCAGCTTTTGGGCTTGCGCGCCGCGGGCTTTGCCGCCGGTTTTGCGGGCGCCGTCTTGGCAGCCGCCTTTGGCGCCGCAGCGGGCTTGTTTGCGCCCTCGAGCTTGTCGAGCCGCGCTTTCAGCGCTTCGGCTTCGGCGCGCGCGGTGGCGGCCATCTGCTTCACCGCCTCGAATTCCTCGCGGCTGACGAAATCCATGCGGCCGACGAATTCCTTCGCGCGGTCGCGCATCGCGGCTTCGGCTTCGCGGCCGGCGCCGGCGACGGTCCCGGCAATGCCGTTCACCATCTTGGCGAGGTCGTCGAAAAAGCGGTTTTCGCTCTGCATGTCTGATATTCCTTCGTCGGGGTGGCCCCCGGGTTGTCCCTTGCGCCTTCACCTTATCTGGGTGCTGGCGGCGGCGGGGACAAGGGTTTCGGCGTCGGGATTGCGCTGATCGATCTGGAAATTCAGGATCGCGGCAAAGCTGAGCCAGACCATATAGGGCACGAGCAGCCATGCGGCTGCCTTGCGGATCGGCGCGAAGGCGAAGGCGGTCGCGATCGTGACCATCAGGATGAAGATGATGAGGTAGAGCGCGGTCGTCACCTGATGCTGGCCGAAGAAAAGCGGCGACCAGGCGAAATTGGCGATCAGCTGGACGAAGAAAAGCAGCAACGCGAAACCGCGCCCCTTGGCGCCGCGCGCATGGAGGATCATCGCGAGCGACAGGCCGAGGCAGATATAAAGGATCGGCCATACCGTGCCGAACACCCAGCCCGGCGGTGTGATCAAGGGCAGGTCGAGCGCGGCGAACCAGCGATTGCCGTAACCGCTGTTCGAGAGCAGGCCCATCAGGCTGCCGATCAGCACGATCGCCGGCACGGTGACGAGCGCCCAACGCAGGTAGGACATGCGAAGCTGGCCCTGTGTCGCGATTTCGGTCATGTCCGCAATATCCCCCAAATGCGAATCCGTTGCATTTGTGTCGCGATTGTGCGGCGTAGCGTCAAGCGGCTCGATTCACCGCTGCAATCAGAAATTCGACATTGCCCTCGGGCCCAGTGATCGGGCTTTCAACGAGGTCGGCGACGTCCCAGCCTTCGCTTTGCAGCCAATCTCGCATCTCGGCGCAAACGCGCGCATGCACCTCGGCATCACGCACCACCCCTTTTTTGCCGACTTCGCGACGCTCGGCCTCGAATTGCGGCTTGATCAGCGCGACCATGCGGGCACCGGGTTTCGCGAAGCTCATGGGCACCGGCAGCACCTTCGACAGCGCGATGAAGCTCGCGTCACAAACGATCAGGTCGACGGGTTCGGGGATATGGCCGGCGGTCAGGATGCGCGCGCTCGTTTGTTCGTGGACAATGACGCGCGGGTCCTGCCGGAGTTTCCATGCGAGCTGGTTGGTGCCCGAATCGATTGCATAGACGCGCGCCGCGCCGCGGCTGAGCAACACGTCGGTGAACCCGCCGGTCGACGATCCGACATCGATCGCAACCGCGCCGCTCACGTCCCAGCCCAGATGCCTAAGCGCATGGTCGAGCTTGATCCCGCCACGCGACACCCATGGGTGATCGCGGCCCTTGACGCTGATCTCGGCATCGTCGGCGATCTGCTGTCCCGCCTTGTCGATCTTGCGGTCGCCGACGAAGGCAAGCCCGGCAAGGATCAATGCCTGCGCGCGCGTCCGGCTTTCGGCCAGCCCACGGTCGACGAGCAACTGGTCGGCGCGCTGCTTCGCCATCAGCCGCCCGCCTTGTCGGTGAGCAGACCCGGGGTCAGGATCTGCGGCAGGATTTCGGGCTTGGCGGTGCCCGGCGCATACCAGAGGTAGAGTGGCACGCTGTTGCGGCCATGCTCGGCGAGCGTGCGCGTGATGACCGGATCGCCATTGGTCCAGTCGCCGACGAGCGTGACGACGCTGGCCTTGTCGAAGGCTTTCTGCACCGCCTCGCGCTCGATCGCGCCGGCTTCGTTCGCCTTGCACGACAGGCACCAGTCGGCGGTGAAATAGACGAAGACGGGCTTGCCGGTGGCACGCGCCTTGGTGAGCGCATCGGGGGAGAAGGTCGAGCCCGCGCCCTCAATGCTGCGCTCCGCCTCGGCAACCTCGGTCACCGTTCCTGCAAGGCTGACGACGAGGAGCAGGCCCGACGCGATCAACAGCCACGACCGCCGGTCGCCGCGCTGGATCGCGCCGTATTGCGTCAGAAGGACAAGTGCCATCGCGACCGCGAGGCTGGGCCACAGAAGCTGCCCGCCGCTGCCGAGTTGGCGCCACAGCAGCCATGCCAGCGCGAGCGTGGTGAGGCCCATCGGCAGTGCCATCCATTTGCGGAACCGGTCCATCCACGGGCCCGGCTTGGGCAGGCGGCGCCGCAAGGCGGGGACGAAACCGATCGCGAGGAAGGGCAGGGCGAGCCCCAGCCCCAACCCGCCGAAGATCGGCAGCGCCGCCCATGCCGGCAGCACCAAAGTCGCGCCGAGCGCAGCACCGAGCAGCGGCCCGCTGCACGGGGTGGCGACGAAGGCCGCGAGCGCGCCGGTCCAGAAGCCGCCCGCCGCGCCGCCCTTTTCAGCAAGCGCTTGCCCGCCGCCGAACGACGGCAGTTCATAATATCCGAGCAGGTTGAGCGTGATTGCCAGCGCGAGAATCAGCAGCGCGAGCACGCTGACCGGATGCTGGAGCTGGAAGGCCCAGCCGACCTGCTCGCCCGCCGCCCGGAGCGCGAGCAACGCGCCGCCGAGGAGCAGCGCGGTGACGATCGCGCCGGCGGTGTAAGCGAGCGCTTCGACCTTGGCGCTCCGTGCAACGCCACCCGACCGCGCAAGGCTGAGCGCCTTGAGGCTGAGGATCGGGAAGACGCAGGGCATCAGGTTGAGGATCAGCCCGCCGAGGATCGCGCCGCCGAGCGCGGTCCAGAACAGCGTCCCGCCGATCGCGCCCGTCGGTCCCGCAATCGCTTCGCCGGCCGCGGGCACCGTGCCGGGTTCGAGCTTGAGCGACAGGCCGCGCCCGCCGCCCAGCTTGAGCAGCGCCGAAACCGGCCCGGCCTTCTCGCCCTTGGCGCGCGTCTCGACGATGATCTGATCGCCGTTGCGGCTGAACTTCTGGGGCGCGGCATAATCGACGACATCCTGCGTCTCGACGAACAGGTGTGGTGCGTCGATCTGGGTGCTGGCGGGCAGGGGAATGGCGAAGCGCACCGTCTCGCCGCGCCGCTCCCACGCGCCGTGCCGATCGAGCGGCTGCGGAAGCAGCGCGCGCCAGCCGTCGAAGCGAGTGCGCGACGCGTCCGGGATCGCCCCGTCGCCTGCTTTCAATGCGACCGAGATCACCGCCCGTTCGGGGACGCACACCTTGTCGGTGCAGGCCAGCCAGTTGGCGACACCCGACAAGGTCAAGTCGGTGCCGGGCGCGACGCTTTCGTCGACCCGCACCTCGGCGAGCAGCGCATAGGGATGCTCATAGACATGGTTCATCATGCCGAAGAGGATCAGCGCATCGGGAACGGGATAGCGGAAGGGCGCGATCGTCACCCCCTCGGGCGCGTTCCATTCGACCGACAGGCCGAAGCCCGCGTCGCCGCCATTGACCCAATAGCCGTGCCACGTCTTGTCGGGCGCCATGGTTAGCGCCAGCGTCGTCGTGCCGCCGGGCGCGGGGGTGGCCGATTCGGCAACGAGTTTGGGATGGATATGCGTCGATTGCGCGTGCGCGGGGCTGAACGCGGCGAGCGCCAGCGCCAGCAGCAGCGTACGCGCTATGCGTGTCACAAAAGCCTCACTCAGCAAATTCATGGCCCGTCCGCAGCTGTTGGTCGTTCGAAGGCTTGCCATATAGGCGGCTTTCGTCGAGAGGACAGCCCGCGCTGACACCCCTTGGTTGGAGAAGCCGTCCGTGACGCTGAAATATTTGTCCGCTGCCCTTGCCACCGCGCTTTGTCTCGCCGCGGGAACCGGCCTCGCGCAGGATTCGGCGCCGCCGGTGCAGAAGGTTACGGCCGCGACGCCTGCCCCGAAGCTGGTGGTGATGGTCGCGGTCGACCAGTTCTCGGCCGACCTTTTTGCCGAATATCGCGGCCGCTTCACCGGCGGTCTCGCGCGGCTCGCGTCGGGTGTCGTCTTCCCGTCGGGCTATCAGGCGCATGGCGCGACCGAAACCTGCCCCGGCCATTCGACGATCCTGACCGGCAACCACCCGGCGCACACGGGCATCGTCGCCAATAATTATTTCGACCCGTCGGTCGCGCGCGCGGACAAGCGCGTCTATTGCGCCGAGGACGAGAGTGTCGCCGGCACGACGTCGAAGGGCGGCGAATATGCGCCGTCGGTGAACCATCTGCTCGTCCCGACGCTCGGCGACCTGATGAAGGCGCGCGACCCGAAGGCGCAGGTCGTCTCGGTATCGGGTAAGGACCGCGCGGCGATCATGATGGGCGGACGCCGGGCCGACGAGTTGATGTGGCTCGTGCCCACCGGCCTCACCAGCTATCGCGGCACCACGCTGTCGCCGACCGCGCAGCAGGCGAGCGCCGCGATCGCCGCGGCGATCGGTCAGGCGCGTCCGGCACTGACGCTGCCCGCCGAATGCGCGCCGCACGACATCGCGATCCCGCTCGACAAGGGCGGTTCGGTCGGCACCGGCCGGATGGCGCGCGACGCGGGCGACTTCCGCCGCTTCATGGCGTCGCCCGAAGCGGACGGCGCCGTGCTCGCGACCGCCGCGGCGCTGCGTCAGGTGCGCAAGATGGGCGAGGGGGACAGCACCGACCTCCTGATCGTCGGCCTTTCGGCGACCGATTATGTCGGCCACGGCACGGGTACCGAAGGCAGCGAAATGTGCCTCCAGATGGCGGGGCTCGACCGCGAGCTCGGCGACTTCTTCGCGCGGCTCGATGCGACGGGCATCGACTATGCGGTCGCACTCACCGCCGACCATGGCGGCCACGACCTGCCCGAACGCAACCGCCAGAACGCCTGGCCCGATGCGCAGCGCGTCGACAAGGCGCTCGATCCCGAGGCGATGGGGAAAGCCGTCGCCGAAAAGCTCGGCCTGCCGCAGCCCATTCTTTACGGTGATGGCGGCGACTATTATCTCGCGAAGACGCTGACCGCGGCGCAGCGCAAGGCCGTGCTTGCCGAACTGCTTCCGCGCCTCCGCGCGCATCCGCAGATCGAGGCGGTGGTGACGCGCGAGGAACTCGAAGCGCATCCGATCTCGAAGCGCGCGCCCGATACCTGGACGCTGATGGACAAGCTGCGCGCCTCCTATCATCCGCAGCGGTCGGGCGATTTCATCATCGCGTTGAAGCCCCGCGTCACCCCGATCCCCGAAGCCGGCGTCGGCTATGTCGCGACGCACGGCTCGGTGTGGGATTACGACCGCCGCGTACCGATCCTTTTCTGGCGCAAGGGGCTGGCCGGCTTCGAACAGCCCAATGCGGTGATGACGGTCGATATCATGCCGACGCTGGCCTCGCTGATTGGCTTGACGGTGGATGCAAACAAGATCGACGGCCGCTGCCTCGACCTGATCTCGGGTCCAGAAAGCAGTTGCCGGTAACTAAGAAGAACCAGGGACCATGACGAAGAATTTGAAGAATTTTGCCGGCCGGATGCTGCTCGTGGGGTGCGGCAATATGGCGGGCGCGATGCTGGATCGCTGGCTGAAGGCGGGGCTTGATCCCGCTACGGTCGCGATCGTCGATCCGTTCGCGGCGCCGCGCGAGGGGATCGCGCAATTCGCATCGCTCGCCGAATGGCTGGGCGCGGGCGGAGCCGCCGAATGGGTCATGCTCGGCATGAAGCCGCAGCAACTCGGCGAAGTCGCGAACGAGCTTGCCGAGGTCGTGACGGGCGAAACCCATCTGCTGTCGATCCTCGCGGGGGTTTCGCTCTCCGACCTCGCGGCACGTTTTCCCGCCGCGCGGGCGCAGGTCCGCATTCTGCCCAACCTCGCCGCGCGCATCGGCGCCGGGGTCTCGGCGGTCGCGAGCCACGGCAACGCCGACGAGACGACGATCGGCAGCCTTCTCGACCCGCTCGGCACGGTCGTCCCGCTCGCCGACGATTCGACGATGGACCTCGTCACCGCCTTCACCGGCAGCGGCCCGGCGTTCGTTTTTCGCCTGATCGAATCCTACGCAGCCGCCGGAGAGCGCCTCGGCCTGTCGTCCGAAGACGCGTTGAAGCTCGCGACCGCAACCTTCGGCGGCGCGACCGCGCTGCTCGCCGACAGCGGCGAAAAGCCCGGTGCATTGATCGCGCAGGTCGCAAGCAAGGGCGGAACCACGCAGGCGGGGCTTGACGTGCTCGACAGCGACGGCCAGCTCGCTGCGTTGCTGACGGGCGTCTTGCGCGCGGCGCGCGACCGCGGGCGCGAACTGGCGGACATTGCGCGCGGCGAGGGATAGACTCTGTGGCTCCGGCTGACGCTGTGGGCAGCTGCCGTGGCGATCCTCCCTGTCGCGCAGCGATGGGGAGGTGGCAGCGCGAAGCGCTGACGGAGGGGCCGCGAGCGAAGCGAGCGCGCTGCGCGCGTGGCCCCTCCACCCCTCCCCACGGCTCCGCCGCAGGGGAGGATCATTATGTCCGTAATCGCTCGAAACCGGACATTCACCACCCTTCCGGATCCAAAATAAGCGAGCCGCGGCGCGGGCCGAAAAGATCGCTTTCCTACATTATCCGGCTGTGCCAGCCTTTGGACCGGCTCTTTGGATCGTTGATTGTCACCCGGCAGCAGGGGTTCCGCGTCGCTTTCTTAAAGTGACAAAGGAGACAGTCGCGGCGCGTTCACGCATATCCTTTGTCGCCTTAGAGCCGCAAAGGACACAATACGGTGCGCGCATGCGGGGCTTTTGTGGCTTTAAGGCCTGACCCGCCGGCGCAGCGTCGCCGCTCGGCGGGCGTCTCGCGGCAATCTCGATCCCTCAATCGCCTCAGGACAGATTCTAGCCGGCGTCCTTCCCCAGCTCTGCGATCCGGCGGCGTTCGCGCGCCGGGACGAGCGCTTCGCTCACCTGCCAGAAGCCGGTCACCGCCTGCTGCCCTGCATGGGTATAGGCGCGGCTCATCGTATCGCGCAGCGCCGCGAATATCTCGCGTTCGGCCGCGCGGCCGGCGTCGGTGAGCCGCAGCTCCTTGGCGCGCCGATCACGGTTGCCGGGCCGCGTCGTCAGATAGTCGCGCGCTTCGAGCTCCTTTACCACCCGCCCCAGCGACTGCTTGGTGATGCCGAGCAGCGCGAGCAGATCCGAAATCGTCAGCCCCGGCTGGCGCGCGATGAAATAGAGCGCGCGGTAATGCGCGCGTCCCAGCGCCTTTTCGGCGAGCCGCGCGTCGATTGCGTGCCAGAGCGAAGCATGGGCGAAAAAGAGGAACTCGATGCCGCGACGCACCTCCTCCTCGCGCAAGAAAAGGGCAGAGGCGGCGGGGACTTGTGAAAGAAAATTTTCATCCGGCATAGTCGCTACCGTTGCGCGCCGGGCCGCTCTTTGGCAAGAGGCGCGCTCCTGAAACCAGCCAACCAAAGGTGTTTTCGCATGTCCGCTCCCGTCTTCACCCATCTGCCGCATCCCGATCCGGCGGCGGACGATGTACGGGCGGCGGCGATTGCGGACCCGCTTTTCGGGCGCGTATTCACCGATCATATGGTGTCGATCCGCTATACCGAGGGGAAGGGTTGGCACGACGCGCAGGTGATGCCGCGCGGGCCGCTAACGCTCGATCCCGCGACCGCAGTGCTCCATTATGCGCAGGAAATCTTCGAGGGGCTGAAAGCCTATCGTCTCGACGACGGGTCGATGGCCTTGTTCCGCGTCGAGGCCAATGCCGCGCGCTTCAACGCGAGCGCGCGCCGCATGGCGATGGCCGAACTCCCCGAGGAATTGTTCATCGCGGCGGTGAAGGAGGCCGTGGCGGCCGACGCCAGATGGTTCCCGCCCGTCGACGGCGGCGCGCTCTATCTCCGCCCCTTCATGTTCGCGAGCGAGGTGTTTCTGGGGGTCAAGCCGGCCTCCGAATATCAGTTCCTCGTCATCACCTCGCCAGTCGGAAATTATTTCAAATCGGGCGCCCCCGCGATCTCGCTCTGGGTGTCGGAGGATTATACCCGCGCCGCGCCCGGCGGTACCGGTGCCGCCAAATGCGGCGGCAATTATGCCTCCAGCCTGGTCGCGCAGCGCGAGGCGATCGCCAAGGGGCACGACCAGGTCGTCTTCCTCGACGCCGCCGAGCATCGCTGGATCGAGGAACTCGGCGGCATGAACATGTTCTTCGTCTTCGACGACGGCAGCATCGTCACGCCGCCGCTGACCGGCACGATCCTTCCCGGCATCACGCGCGACGCGATCATCACGCTGGCGAAGGACGCGGGCCTGACGGTGCGCGAGGAACCCTATGCGATCGACCAGTGGCAGGCCGATGCGGAGAGCGGCAAGCTCACCGAAAGCTTCGCCTGCGGTACCGCCGCGGTGGTCACCCCGGTGGGCAAGGTGACGCGCGGAGAGGCGAGCTTCACGATCGGCGCGGGCGGCCCGGGACAGGTCACCGAAATGCTGAAGAGCAAGCTCGTCGACATCCAGCGCGGCCGCGCCGCCGACCCGCACGGCTGGGTCACGCGGCTCTGATCCGACCCGCCTTGCATTAGGTCGCGACGCGCTATAGAGCGCGCGTCGCACCGGCCGTTGGGGCGTAGCCAAGCGGTAAGGCAGCGGTTTTTGGTACCGCCATGCGCAGGTTCGAATCCTGCCGCCCCAGCCAGCCGGTGAATTGCAGGTCGGGTGGCGCGTCAGTCGTCGATTTCAGGTCCACGCCCGCGCAGAAGGCTCGCCCGGCTCCGCGCAGCACGATCACGCGGCAATCATCGTCGTCGCGCTTTTGCCGGAAATAGGAGGTCAGCGCATCGACCATACGCGGATCGATGGCGTTGAGCCTGTCGGGGCGCTCAAGCGTCAATATATCGAGCGTGCCCGAGCGGTGTATCTGCAACCCTTCATGCTGGCGGACGGATTGCGCGCGTGTCTTGTCGTTCATGCCGCCCCCTGTCCGCAGGGCGAGTCGGCAATTCGCAACGCTCGTTGTGCCGCGTGCAAGGGCGGAGCGTTCATAGAAACGCCGAGCCGATCCGATGATCGCGAGCGTGGCTTTGGGCGATGCGCCTGCCTCGACTCGCTCGCCAAAGCGTTACCCTGAATCATCGCGCAACCGGATTGTCAGATATGATTTATCGCATTATACCGTTATCCAAGCGCCTCGGTCCAATGACGCGCTACAAAGATGGGAAACGGATGATGAGCAAGGCGTCTAAAGCTGTCGTGTCGGTGTCATTGTTGCCACTCGTGGCGGGCCTGATGATTTCCGACGCAGCCGCGTCGGAAGGGCAATCGCGTACTTCCGAACCGATTTCCGGCAATGTGATCGTATCTGCGACCCAAGGAAATACCGATCCGCAGCCCGCCGGATCGGACGCGGAAATCGTGGTGACAGGAACGATTCGTCGGAGCCTTGAGGCGGCGGCCGAGATCAAGCGCGATTCAGTCCAGGTCGTGGATTCGATCGTGGCCGAGGAAATCGGTAAATTCCCCGACCCGACGACCGCCGCGGCGCTGCAGCGCGTGCCGGGCGTGCAGGTGACGGTGGGCGCGAACAACGAGATCACGGGCGTCGTGATCCGCGGGCTGGGCGACATCCTGACCACCCTCGACGGCCGCGAGTTCTTTTCCACCACCGGCAGAACCTTTTCGTTTCAGGACCTTCCCGCCGAAGCCTTGTCGCGGGTCGACGTCATCAAATCCGCGACGGCCGACCTCATCGAGGGCGGGATTGCAGGGAACACCGACCTTCAGTTGAACAAGCCGTTCAAGTTTCGCGACCCGACGATCGTCGTCACCGCCCGCGGGAACTACGCCACCAACGTTGAAAAGCTCAATCCGCAGTTCGGGCTCCTCGCTACCAACCGCTGGGACACCGGCATTGGCGAGATCGGTGCACTGTTGAACGTCTCGTGGAGCCGCACCGACTATAACCGGCCTTATCTCTATGCTCCCGTCCGCCGTTCTACTGCTACGGCGCCGTTCAACTTGCCGGGCTATGCGTCGCAGAACGTCGCGGGCGGGCTCAATGAATATGGCTATTTCGAACGTCCGCAGGCGAATGCGGCGATCCAGTGGCAGGCAACGCCCGAACTCGAAATCTATTTCGACGGACTTTACGCGGGCTATCGCGCGAAGCAGCAGTCGGCCTTTGTCGAGGCCCAGCTGTTCAGCCCGGGCACGACGATCTCGAACCCCGTTACGAACGACAATTGCTTCCGCGCTCGCGTGAACGCAGCCGGATTCAACCCGACGACGGCCCAGATCGAAGCGGGAGAGTTCACGCTGCAAGAGCTTTGCGAGCTCGACAGCGCCACCTATGGCAACGCCACCTCATTCGTCAGCACCCAGGCGCGCGATCAGAAGACAGACAATTACCTCTTCGGCGGCGGTTTCATCTTCGAGAAGGGGCCGGGCCGCGTAAAGTTCGACCTCGCCTATCAGGAATCGACCTTCATCAATGAAGTGGTGATCGTCGATGTCGGCAAGCGGCTGGCGGAAGTCGTGGTCGAAAGCAACGCCGGCATCGGGGCGCAGTATGAGTTCACCGGTAACCCGCTGAACGATCCCTCGGATTTCAGGCTCCGGAACGGACTGAACCAGAATTTCACTCGCGCGGACGGGTCGCTGTTCCAGGTACGAATGGACGCCGAGTTCGAGGTCGGGGGCTTGCTCGACCAGCTTCAGCTGGGCCTTCGCTTCGCCGATCGCGGTGCCACGTCCAATCAGGCGCTAGTCAACCGCGCCGCACCCGGCGGCGATTCGAATACGCTGCTCAGTTCACTGGATTTGCCGTCCGACTTCCTCATCGAGGTCCCCGGAATTCCGCGCCTGAACGGCGGAGCTCCGCGTTTGTCGCCCAACCCCGATTATCTGCGAACGGCCGAGGGCCGCGATCGGCTGCGCGAGATTTACGGCGTCGCATTGGGCGATCCTGTTTACCAGCCGGAGCGGCGCTTCGACGCAAAGGAACGGACCTTCGCCGGCTATATTCAGGCGAAATATGAAGTCGAGCTTGGCGGACCGCTCGTCCTCGACGGGGTCATCGGCGTGCGGCCGACGCTGACGGACCGGCAGATCGAAGGCGCTGGCGTGGTCAGCGGCGTGGTCACTCCGGTTCGTGCGAAGACGTCGGATATCGATATACTTCCCAATGCCAGCGCGCGTATCCAGTTCGGCGGCGGCCTGCAGGCCAGAGCGACCTATTCGAAAACGATCCGCCGCCCCGATTTCGGCTCGCTCAATCCCGGTTTGAGCTACATTGTGGCGACCAATCCGAACGTTCAGAATTCGGGATCGGCGGGCAATCCGGAACTGCGTCCGCAAAAATCGGAAAGCTTCGATGCGACGCTCGAATATTATTGGAAGAGCGGTTTCGTCGCCGTGGCGGGCTATTATCGCGACATCACCGATCGCGTCATCAGCGCCCCGTCGCTCGAATTCATCGACGGCATCGGATATAATATCACGCGTCCGCGCAACGTCGGCGAAGCGAAGCTCAAGGGCGTCGAAGTCAGCGGTCAGACCTTCTTCGATTTCCTGCCCGGTGCTCTGTCCGGCTTCGGCGTGTCGGGCAACTTCACCTATGCCGATTCCGAAGTCGGCGGCGACGACCGGCTTGCCGGCCTGCCGCTTCAGGGCGTCAGCAAATATAATTTCAACGCTGGCCTGTTCTACGACAAATTCGGTTTGTCGGCGCGTCTCGTCTACACCTATCGGTCGAGCTATTATGACGGCGACACGACCGGGCTCAATCTGGTGCGGCCGATCACGGACGCGGAACTGGCCGCCGGTGTGACCCCGCCCAATCTGAACTACGTCCGTCCGGGCGGGCGTCTCGATTTCGGGATCGGCTATGAGCTGAACGAGAATCTGCGGGTCGACGTCGGCGGCACCAATATTCTGGGCAATAAATATCGCAGCTACTTCAACCCGACCGGGTTCAACCGCGATATCCGGTGGGACGACACCATCTACACCGCCGGGATCCGGGCGCGCTTCTAAAGGCGCATGCTCCGAGGGGAACGGTAGTCCTTAAGGCGCTTGCACCATTCGCAACATTTCATTTTCAGTGCGGTGCCGCCGCTCATGAATCGCCAGCCTTCGTCATCTTGGTCCGCATCGTCGTCGGTGTCGGCGGACTCTATGCGCCAGCCTATCAGGGCGCGGACGATTACAGGTTCCAGCCGCTGCCCATGGTCGACGTGAAATGGGGCCGTTTCTTCGTCAATCTTCAGGACGGTATCGGAGCCAATCTCTTCGATTCCGAGCATGTGACGGTTGGCGCAGGGCTCACTCCGGTCGGCGGCTACCGGGCGAAGGATGCGCCGGATGGCATCGGCAAGCTGTCGCTGGGCCTCGGTGGGCGCGGTTTCGTGAAGCTGCGGCAGGGCGGCTTCGAAGCGACGCTCGGAGCGACCAAGGTCATCACCGGCAACACCGAAGGCGTTATTGTGGATGCGAGCCTCGCCTATCGCGTCACGGCGAGCGACAAGCTGATGTTGATCCCGTCGATCGGCACCACCTGGGGGAACCGAAAGCACAACAATCGCTATTTCGGGGTGACCGCAGAGCAATCCGCCGCATCGGGGCTCCCGCAATATCGCGCGGGCAGCGGGCTTGTCGACGCGAAGGCCGAACTCGCAGTCGTCTACCGCCTGACCGATCGCGTCAGTTTGATGACAGTGGGAGGCGTGTCCTCATTGCTTGGCGATGCGAAGGACAGCCCGATCGTCTATCACAAGACGCGTCCTTATGGGATCTTTGCGATCACCTACCGTTTCTGATCCTACAACCATGAAGCCGCGATGCTCGACGACCGCGGACTATCGCCTCTTTGTCCTCGGAGTAATCGGCGATCGCGCCGGTGGTGTGCCCCCGCTTCCTTCGCGATATTGCGCAGCGAAGCGGGGGCATGGCCATCACCCTGATTTCCGGGGGCGCAGCAGTTCGCGGCTTGTTGTCACGCGAAATTGGCAGCTCGTTCCTGCCGGTTCACTTCGTCCTGAACCGGATTCCGACGCGGAATTGGCGGCCGAGAAGATCCGAATAGGTGCTGTTCGCAGCCAAACCGGTTTCAGGTAGCAGCAGCGGATCGGCATCGAACAAATTGGTCACGTTGAAGAAGAGTTCGGCCTGCGATCCACTCTGCATCCGGACCTTCTGTGTCAGATTGAGATCGACGTAGAAGGTGCCCTTGACGTGGTTGTTGTCATAGGTCGGCGCCTGGCTGGTCGAGGTCGGGCAGCCGCTCGTGCATTCGATGGCGTTTGCCAGATATTTGCCCGAACTGACGCCTCGACCGGTGATCGTGCCTGAGAAAGCCGGATTTTCATAGATGAGGCTGCCGCGAAAGATCCATTTCGGCGTTGCCGACTGGCTGCCGTTCGCGCCGACGGTATTGACCGGGGTTACCCCGGCAATGCCGGTGTCTGACAGATTCTCGATATAGCGCGTCGCGTTACCCCGCAGCGTGATGCTGCTTTCTCCGCCGACCGGCAGGCGGTAGGCCGCGTCGAAGTCGATGCCGCGCACCAGCTTGCTGACGAAATTGAAGGGCTGACTGCGGATCAGCAGATAGGGGACGCGCGGCGGCCCCGGTTGTTCGCGTGCCGGATCCTCGGTGATCGCGTCGCAATATTCCTGTCGTCCTTCGTCGCAGCGGTTGACGATTTCCTGTGCGGAGATCGTATCGATCGCATCCTCCAGATCGATGCGGAAATAATCGACCGATGCGCTGAAGCCGGGCAGGAAACGCGGCGTGACCACCGCGCCGATATTCCACGAATCGGCCTTTTCCGGTTTCAGGTCCGGATTGCCCGTCGTCAGGCCCGAATAGGGGAAGAATTGCGGGCCGCTGGTCGGGTCGCCCTGAACGAACGCCGGGTTGCGCACCGAATCGCTGTTGGCGGTGCCTGCCTGGAACAGTTCGTTGAGGTTGGGGGCGCGAATGTCGCGCGATCGCGTGACGCGGAAGCGGATATCCTCGATCGGCGCCCAGGTTGCGCCAAGCTTCCACGTGGTAACATAGCCCGAGGTCGAATAGTCTGTCGCGCGGACAGCTCCGTTGAATTCGAGGCCAAGGCCCAGCGGGACCACGGTCTCGAGATAGGCTTCCTTCACATTATAGCTGCCCTTGAACGGCAGATAGTTGCCGACCGACCATCGGTTCGACGTCGTCCCGTCGGCGTTGCGGGCGGGCTGAAATTCCTCCGGCACGCTGCCGCGAATCTTCTCTTCGCGATATTCGCCGCCGATCGCGATGCTCACGTCGCCCGCCCATGTCGCGAACGGCGTCAGCGACAGGTTCGCACCGGCGACATATTGCTCCATCACCTGCTTGCGATAGGGATCGCCGAGCACATAGTCGATCGCCGCCGGGTCGGCGACGCCGATACCCAGACGGTTGAGCGGCACGCAGTTCGGATCGTTGTTGTTGGCGTCCGCATCGACGTTGATCAGGCACTGGATCGAACCGGTCGCATAGCCGCCGGAATTTCCTGCCGGCGCGAAGGCGGCGTTTGACGCGTCTCGCATCCGGCCCACATTCATGATGTTGCGGAGCTGCTCGCGCAGGTCCGACCGGCTATATTGGCCATAAACGTCCCAGCGCGCCGCTTTGCCGAACGCGTCGAACTCGCCCTCGGCGCCGATGACATAGCGCTGGACCTCGCGCTGGTTGTTGATGCCGCGGAACGGCAGGTCGGCCGCGGTGGTCGTGATGCTGATGCTGTTGACGCCCGCGAGGCGCGCGGCACCCAGCGTTTGCAGCGCAAAGGCGTTGCAGGTCGTGGGGACGGGGACGACCGTGCAACCGACCGTGCCGAGCGTCGCCGACCCGAGGTTGGGGCCCGCGTTAAAGAAGACTTCCTGCCGGTTGTACGAGCCTTCGGCGAAGATTTCGACGCCGTCGGCGATTTCGTAGCTCAGGCGGCCAAAGACGCCCCAGCGGTCGTCTTTGGGGTTCAGGCCGATGCGGCGGCCCGAATCGTTGAGCCGCCAGTCGCCGCCGACGGTGCGCGTCACCGCGGAACCGCTGTTCAGCGCGGGCGAGTTGAACGAGCCATAGTTGAACTGATTGACCTCCCCGTTCCGCCCGAAATAGAGGCCGCGCAGTGCATTGTTGTTGCCCGCCGAACCCGTGATGAAGCCGCCGGGCGCCTGATTGGTCTGGCCGGCATTCTCGCGGAAGGTGATAAACGCCGGTTGGCCATTGGTCGCGGTATAGGCGGGGTTTGCGAAGGCCAGATAGCCGCGGTGGTTCCACGGCCGGTCGTTCGGATCGATCTCGTAAATGCCGTCCTGATGCGCGATCTCGGCGTTGAAGACGGCATGGCCGCGGCCTTCGGCGAACGACAGGCCGCCCGCCACGCTGCCCGAATAGTTGAACCCGTCGCCCTTGTCGGTGAGGCCGATGTCCCCGGTGATGCGGAGACCTTCCAGCTTTTTGTTGAGGACGAAATTGACGACGCCGGTGACCGCGTCGGAACCATAGGCCGACGATGCGCCCCCGGTCACGACCTCGACCCGATCGACCAGCGCCTGCGGGATGGTGTTGATGTCGACCCAGCCGAAAATCGTGGAACCGACCGAACGACGGCCGTCGACGAGAACGAGCACGCGGCTTTCGCCGAGGTTGCGCATGTTGAGCGCGTTGATGCCCGCCGAGCCGTTCGAAATATTGAGGCGCGAGTTGGCGGGCCGCGTCGAACCGGCGAGTTGTGGAAGCTGGTTGACGAAATCGGCGATATTGTTCGACGGCGAGGTGTTTTGGATGTCCTGTTGCGACAGAACGACCAGCGGGGTCGGGGCTTGGAAGCCGTCGCGTGCGACGCGCGAACCGGTGACGATGATCTGGTCGGACAGCGCCGCTTCGGTGCTGTCGGCAGCGGAGGCTTCCTCCTGCGCCAGTGCCGGTGCGGCCTGCACCAGCGCCAGTGCGGTCAT
The DNA here is from genome assembly GCF_000756385.1 of Sphingopyxis sp. LC363. Taxonomy (GTDB): domain Bacteria; phylum Pseudomonadota; class Alphaproteobacteria; order Sphingomonadales; family Sphingomonadaceae; genus Sphingopyxis. The sequence goes on along the minus strand of NZ_JNFC01000007.1, from coordinate 38,317 downwards.
CGCCGCCCCGAAACGGCCCAGCGGCCCACGAACATGTTCCATATCACGCATATCAGCAGTCCCCTGTTGCCCGAGCCGCACGCCCCAAGGCGCGTTCCGGCCTGTCGCCGGCTCGGCTTGCCTAATGTCCCACCTGACCATCTGGCGGATGCCCTGCTCCGCCCTTCTTATTCATGATAAGCGCCGTACCCTACCCGCGGCCGCCACGCACAAGGCTAGCCCAGGTCGGTTTGGTGACGGTGAGGTTACAGGGTGCTTTCGGCAGGTCAACAACTACCCTAATAACTTGAATATATGGATATATAACCTCAAGGAATAATACTGTGGCAGCCCTTGCGGGAATATCTGATAGCTTGCAGTTATAGGACGTGACCCGCTTGTTATGGCCGCGCCGCGGAGAGGTGCGATAGGGTCGGCGTTGGTTGTGCTTTTTCGATGTTGGAGGGCTCCTGTTGATCCAGCGCCGTGCGTTCCTGCTGGCTTCCGCCGCCTTTGTCGCGATGCCGGCAAGCCTGATGGCAAAACCCAAGGTGACGGGAGGCATGGGCACAGCGCGGTCCGTCCGGCTGGCGGGCGCGCGGGCACCGATCGAGGTGATCGAAGACGAACTGGGCGTGCCGCACGTCCGCGCCGCGTCGTTGCACGACGCCTTTTTTGGGCAGGGCTATCTCGTCGCGCGCGACCGGCTCTTCCAGATCGATATGGATCACCGCCGCGACATGGGGCGAATGGCCGAAGCTTTCGGCCCACGATTTATCGCGGCGGACAAAGCGGCGCGACTTTTCCTTTATCGCGGCGACATCGACGCCGAACTTGCGGCGCTGCCGTCCGACGTCCTCGAATGCGCGCGCGGCTATGTCGCCGGCGTCAACGCCCGCATCGACGAACTCGCAGCCGATCCGGCGCAATTGCCGCTGGAATATGGCATCCTCGGAATCAGTCCGCTGCGCTGGGATGTGCGCGATCTCGTGCGGGATCGCGGCATCAGCATGGGCGACGCCGACGACGAGGTGCGCCGCGCACAGCTTCAGGCGCGCGGCCTGCTCGACGCCGACCAGCTGATGATGCCGCTGCGCCCCGCCTGGTCCTTCACCATCCCCGAAGGGCTCGACGTCGCGGCGGTGAGCGAAACCGATCTGGGTATCCTCGACCCTGCCAACCGGCCTGCGAGCTTCGCCCCGATCCAGGAAACGCGGCTCGACCCCGCCGAGCGCAATGCCGAGCGCTTCGCGCTCGGCAGCAACGCGTGGACCGTCGCACCGTCGCGCAGCGCGACCGGACGGCCGATTCTCGCCAATGACCCGCACCTCGGCATCGGCGGGTCGAGCCCGCGGCACATGGTCCACCTGACGGCGCCGGGGCTCGATGTCATCGGTGCGGGCGCGCCGGGACTGCCCGGCATCATGCAGGGCCATACCGACCGCTTCGCCTTTGGCCGCACCAATTTCCACATCGATCAGACCGACCTCTTCATCCTCCGCACCAAAAAGGACGATCCCGGCCGCTATTGGCACAAGGGCGAATGGAAAGCGTTCGAGACGGTCGAGGAGGAGATTGCCGTCAAGGGTGCGCCGGCCGAGCGCGTGATCCTGCGCTATGCGGACGGCCGCCCGGTCGTGTCCGAGGATGCGGCACGCGAGCGCGCGGTTGCCCTGGCGACCGTCGCCATGCTGCCAGGTGCAAACATGCGATTTGCGATCATCGCGATCAACCTGTCAAAGGACTGGGCGTCGCTCCGCAAGGCGTTCAAGCTGCACGTTTCCCCGACCAATTTCCATTATGCGGATGTCGACGGCAACACCGGCTGGCAGACAATCGGTTTTGTACCGCGCCGGCCGCGGCACGACGGGTTGTTTCCGGCGCCCGGCGACGGGTCGTTCGACTGGACGGGCATCCTGCCCGTCGAGGATATGCCGCACGTCTATAACCCGCGCGAAGGCTGGTTCGCGTCGGCGAACCAGATGAACCTGCCGGCCGATTATCCCTATCGCGAACGGATCATCAGCTTCAGCTGGAGCGACCCCTTTCGCTACGATCGTTGCGCCGAGGTCTTGCGTGCCCAGCCGAAACACCGGATCGAGGACAGCATCGCGCTTCAGCACGATGTCCAATCGCTTCCCGCGCGCGCACTCGTCAAACTGCTTCCGGCCGCGCCGTCGCCCGAAGCCGCCGGCGCCGCGGCGCTCCTCCGCCGCTGGAATTGCGGCATCGAGGCCGACAGCGCCGCGACCCTGCTCTATGAAATGGTCATGGCATCGCTGTCGACGGCCTTTTACGAACGGGTCGTTCCTGCGGCTGCGCGCGACCTGATCCCCTCGGTCAACCTGTCCGAAATGTTGCGCATCCTCGGCGCACCCGACAAGCGCCTCGGCGACGATCCCGTGGCGGCGCGCGATGCGATGATCGATGGCGCACTGGCGGCGGGCTGGAAGCGCGCGGTCGAACTGGCCGGCCCCGATCCCGCGGGCTGGCGCTGGGGCGACCTCCACCGCGTGACGATCGCCCATCCGCTGGCGTCGTCGAACCCGGCGATCGCGGCGGCCTTCCCGAAGATCGAGGGCGGCCGCTCGGGCGGCGACTGGAATACGCCGATGGCGCGCGGTTTCAACGCCAAACGCGGCTTCGACGTCTCGCACGGCGCCAGCTATCTCTTCGTCGCCGACGTCGGCGCTTGGGACAATAGCCGCTTTCTGTTGCTCCCCGGCCAGTCGGCCGATCCGCGCTCGCCGCGCTATCGCGATTTCTATCCGAAGTGGATCGCGGGCGAGATGCAGCCCTTATGGTTCAGCAAGGGGGCGGTCGAACGGCACGCCGCCGCGCGGCTGATCCTGACCCTAAAGCGCCTCGGCGATAGCGACTAGCGCGCGGTCGACCGCAGCGGTCGCCTCGCCATCGGTGTCCTCGGGCATGTCGTTCGCCAGCGCCGAGAAGATGAGCGTCGCGCCGCTGCGCGTCACGAGATAGCCCGACAGCGCGCGCGACGCGTTGAGCGAGCCGGTCTTCGCGAACAATTTTCCTTCAAGGACCGTGCCCTTGAACCGGTTTTGCAGTGTCCCGTCGCGCCCCGCGACCGGCAGCGTCTCGCGCCACGCCGCGCCCCATGGCTGGCGTGCGATCCAGCCGAGCAGACCGACCGCGGCGCGCGGGCTGAGGCGGTTGTAGCTCGACATGCCCGACCCGTCGGCAAAGTGATAGCCTGCCTCGGACACGCCCGCCCCGGTCATGACCCTTTGCATCACCGCCTGCCCGTCGGCGATCGAGCCGCTGCCCGCGTGCCGCGCGACGCGCCGCAGCATCAGCTCGGAGTGGAGATTCTGGCTTTCCTTGTTGATCCGCACCATATTTTCGGCGAGCGACGGCGCGGGCAATTCGGCGAGCATGGCGGGTTCGGGGGGGCGCGTGGCCGGTGCGCCCTTGCGATTCTCGGGATCGTCGGCGGCGGTCAGCGGCCGGTGACGCACCGCAATATCGCCATCGACGCGCACCCCGCGCGCGCGCAGCAGTTCGCGAAAGCGCCACGCCGTATAATGGGCGGGATCGTCGATCCCATAGCGGAGCGCCATCGGCGCGACATCGGCGCCGACGGTGCCGGTCAAGCGGAGGGTGCGGCTGTTCGGCATGCGATCGGCCTCAATCGCCTCTTCCTTGCCCGCGACGGTAATGACGCGATTCTCGATCTCGTAATAGCCGGACGTCTGTATGCCCGGCGCCGCGCCGATCGCACCCGGCGCCAGCTTCACCACCAGCTCATTGTCGTCGAGCGTCAGCGCCGATATGCCGGTGCCGTAACGCGACGGGATATTGTTCCAGCTCATCCCCGGGCTCCAACGCTCGTCGGGGAACCAGCTGTCGTCGCCGACTATGTTGCCGACATGACGCGTCTTCGCCGCGACCGCGTCGGCGAGCGTTTGCAGGCAATCGGTCTTGCAATCGTCGGCGCTCGACAGCATCGCGTCGCCGCGCCCGTGCAGCACGACGTCGACCTTGCCGTCGGCGCCGGTTTCAAACCGCACGCCCGTGCCCTTTGCGTTGCTCTGGAGCGAAGGCAGCTCGGCATAGGCGATCGCGGTCGTGAACATCTTGGTGTTCGATGCCGGGATGAAGCGCTGATCGGGCGCGATCGACACCAGCACCTCGCCGTCGAGCGTCGTCACGAGCACACCGAAGCGCGAACCCGCCGGTCCCTCGGCCAGCTTCTGCTCGACAGTCGCCAGCAGCGGCGCAGGCACCGGGCTCGTGGCCGTCTGCGCCCGCGTTGCGACCGACGAAAAGGACAGCGCGAGTGCCGCGGCGAGAGCGAGCTTGTTGATCGGTGCGTTCATGATTTCGTCTGTTCGTCCCATGCAGTGATGACCCGATCGCCCACGGCGGGGCGCAGGATCGCAATGTCGCTATCGGCGTGGCGGGTCGGATGGACCCGGTTGGTGAGCAAGGTCCAGGCGAGGCCGCGTTCGAAATCGACCCAGAGGCCGGTGCCGGTGAATCCGGTATGGCCGATCGTCTCCGCCGAACAGGCATCGCCGCCATGCCATCCGGCGAAGGCGCGTTCCCAGCCACAGGTACGATGGCGATCGCCCGCCGTACGGATTTCGGCCATCATCGCTTCCGGCAGGATTTCACCGGCCATCAAAGCGCGCGCGAAGCCGAGGACGCCGTCGATGGTGCCGAACAGCCCCGCGTGGCCCGGCGCGCCGCCGAGCGCGAAGGCGTTTTCGTCATGCACCTCGCCCTTCATCACGCGCCCGCGCCAGCTGCAATCTTCGGTTGCGACCGCCGGGCCGGGCGGCGGGCCGAAGCCGAGTCCCGCGCCGAGCGGCCAGTCCGACAGCGGCGCGCCGGTCAGGCGTTCGATCGCGATGCCGAGCAGGATAAAATTGATGTCCGAATAGACCGGCGTTCCATGTCGCCACTCGCGCTGAAGGACGAAGGCGCGCAGCCGCGCCGGATCGTCGCCATAGGTATAGATCGGCTCGACCGCGGGCAGGAAGCTGCGGTGCATCAGGCAATCGCGAAAGGTCAGCTTGCGCTCGGCCGCGCCCGCGATGTCATATTGGCGCAGATCGGGGATGGCGTCGGTCAACGGCCGGTCGAGCTCGAGACGACCTTGCTCGGCGAGCGTCAGGATCATCGTCGTTGTCGCGATCACCTTGCTGAGCGAGGCGAGGTCGAACCAATGCTCGCGCGTCAGTGTCTCGCGCGCGGGGACGAGCGCTGCCATGCCCTCCAGCCGGACCGCACTTTCGCCGTCGGCACCGACCACGCCGACCGCTGCGCAGGGAATGCGCCCGCTTTCGACCGCTTCGCGCGCGGAGGCGAAGGCCGCCTCGCAAACAGCTCCGACCGTCACGCCGGTATCCGCCCTTTCACGCGGGCGACAACGGGTAACAGGAAGATCGCCGCAAAGCTCAGCGCGCCGGACAGCAGGAAGAAGCCGTCATAGCCGATCTGCGTCTGCATCGACCCCGATGCCCCCGCGAGCAGGCGCGGCAACAGGAAAGCAAAGCCTGAGAGCAGCGCATATTGCGCGCCCGGATAGGTGGGGCTCACCAGCATTGAGAGATAGACGACGAAGACCGCACCCGCGAAGCCGTTGCCGAATTGGTCGACCGCGACCGAGGTGTAGAGGACGAGAGCCGACGGGTCGGCGTGCCACAGCCAGACATAGATCCAGTTGCCGACGGCGGCGGTCACCGCACCGATACCGAGAGTCCAGCCGAGCGACAGCCGCGTCGACAGAAGGCCGCCGAGCGCGACTCCCGCCATGCTCGCCGACAGCGCGACCACGCCGTCGGCGACGCCGATCTGGTGCAGGCTATAGCCCTTCGCGTTCCACAGGGGATGCGACAGCGTCAGCGTCAGCACGTCGCCCATGCGGTAGAGTGAAACGAAGGCGAGCATTGCGAGCACCGCATAGCCGTAGCGCCAGAACAGCTCGACATAGGGCGCGGCGAAGGCGGGCAGGGTGGCTGCTGTGCCGGCGGAAAGGCGATTGATCCGCGGCAGCGCCATTGCCAGCGCCGCAAAGGGAAGCAGCGCCACCGCCAGCACGAAAGGCGTTACATTGGTCTTCGCCGACAGCCCCATGCCCGCAGCAACCGACAGCAGGATCCAGCCGGCGGCCGCGGCAATCAGTGCGGCGGTGAGCAGGATGAGCAGGCTGGCGCCGATCCCGCTCGCCAGCGCCAGGACGCGGCCGCCCGTGCCTTCGCGTTCGGGGCGCATCGCTGCGAGAATCGGAAAAGGCGCAAACGCCGCGATTGCGATGACCAGATAGGCGATCGTCCAGTCGGCCCACGCCGCGACCAGAATCGCGCCGCTCCCCGCCGCGACCATCGCGCTGCGATAACCCCACAGATTGGCGGCGACGATCGGCGCCTGCTCGGTCTGCGTCGGCGCAAGCTCGATCCGCCAGCCGTCGGCTGCGACCTCGAGCGTTGTCGTCCAGAAGGCGAGCAGGATCGCGAACAGCGCGGTAAGCGGCAGGCTCTTGTCGCTCGAGGTAAAGGCCATCGCGACCATCGACAGGAAAATGCCGAGCTGCGACAGCATGATCCACCCGCGCCGCCGCCCCCAAAAGCGCGCAAAGCCGGGTATGTCATAGCGTTCGATCAATGGCGCCCAGGCGAATTTGAAGGTCGGCAGCAACGCGATCCACGCGAAAAAGCCGATGATCACGATGTCGACCCCGTGCCGCGCGAGACGCAACGTCAGCACCGCATTGAACATGTAAAAAGGCAGCCCCGCCGAGAAACCGAGCAATAGATAAAGGCCGAGCAGGCGCCTTGCCGACGGTTTGGCGGGCGTATCACGAGCGAGCGCCGGCGCGTCGACGCCAAGCACCGCGGCCGCTGCATTCGCCTCAATCGCCGATACAGTCACGCGCCGGCACCCGGCCCGGCGGCCCCCTGGCCCTCTGACGCCGCGATTCCGCGGTGGAATGAACCTCTCATCGACCCTTTTTTGCCCCGATCTGTTTGTTCCGTCCCGAGCGTGCGATCCTTCCGCGAGCGGAGCCCGCCCGTCAAGTTCGGCGTTTCTCGTTGGCCCCGCGACGCGCCCGCAGGTTCAATGCGCTGGCCGGTTGACGGGCCATTGCGGAACGTTGGAGCCGCCGGGCGGTTTGCTTAATATGTGACATGGCAACGGAGGCCTTTAATGAACAAGATTTACTGGATGACCGTCGCGATTTCCGCCGTGCTGGCCGGTTGCGACGCCCCTGAAACTTCGACGCAGGCGCCCGACCCGACGGTATCGAAAGAAGGAGCGGCCGGGGCCGGCGGCGATGGAACGACGGTAGAAAGTGCCGCGGCGATCCTGCGGACCGCCGGGGGCGAGCCTGCCGGACAGGCGACCGCAACAATGGTCGACGGGCGCGTCAAGTTGGCGCTTCAGGTCGAAGGGTTGCCGACGGGTCGGCACGGGGCCCATGTGCATATGACGGGTAAATGCGACGCTCCCAAATTCGAGAGCGCCGGAGGTCATTGGAACCCTACCGGTGCGAAGCATGGACTGGAAGACCCGGCAGGGCAACATGCCGGCGACATGCCCAATCTGGTCGTCGGCGAAGACGGGCGCGGCACGCTTTCGTACGAGTTGCAAGGCGCGACCTTCGAAGGTCTGCTCGACAGCGATGGCTCGGCCATGGTGATCCACGCGTCCGTCGACGATCAGAAGACCGATCCGTCGGGCAATAGCGGCGACCGTATCGCTTGCGGTATATTCGAGACTGGCTGACGGCGCGGCGGTCTTGCTCGCAAGCGAATTGCCGCTGATCGTCAATGGTCGTCCGTCGGGGAATCCAACCTGCGCCAGCCTCGCTATGGCATGTTAACCAACTGATGTTACAGTCCGCCTGATTGGCCGGGAAGGGGCGGATGAATATTCTGTTGGCCGCATTTCGGCACAAGCAATTGAGACTGCAGTTCCGGGCATCGCCCGAGCATGTCGTCAATATTTATGAACGACCCGGCGAGTTTCTGGCGCCGGCGGAGCTCGACCGGCTGGTCGCGCAATGCCGCACCGTCGTGCGCGCATGCCTGGCGGGACAGGATCTCGATTACGGCCTTTTCGATCCCCGGACCGACGCCTGGTCGCGCTGCGTTATCACCTTGGTATGTCGCAGCGCCGACGGAGCGCCGGTCGCCTTCAACGCGATGCCCCAGCTCGCGGTCAAACGCGCCGGGCGCGACGAGCATGTCCTGCACCTCGGCCTCGTCATGGTCGATCCTTCGGAACGTAGCGGCGGCCTGTCGTGGATACTCTATGGCCTCACCTGCTTTGCCCTGTTCCTCCGCGGCGGACTTCGACCGCTGTGGGTCAGCAGCGTGACGCAGGTGCCGGCGGTCGTCGGCATGGTCGCCGAAACCTTCAGCAATGTGTTCCCCGCCCAGGACGCAACGCGGCAAAGCTTCGCACATCGCCATCTGGCGCATCAGATCATGAAACGGCACCGCGCCGCTTTCGGTGTCGGCGACGACGCCGGGTTCGATCCCGACCGGCAGATCATCACCGACGCCTATACCGGCGGTTCGGACAATCTGAAGAAGAGCTTCGATGTCGCGGCGAAGCATCGGGCCGAACGCTATAACGAATATTGCCTGCGCGAGCTCGATTATGGCCGTGGCGACGATGTTTTGCAGATCGGCGCCATCGATCTCGGCGCCGGACAGCGCTTCCTGTCGCGCAGTGTGCCGCGCAGCGCCTTGCCGCAGCTTGCCGTGCAAGCGCTGGTGCTCGCCACCGGTGCCGTCGTCGCCCCGCTGATCCAATGGCTCGATGCGAGCACGCATTCAAGACGTTTGAGGCCCGCCCGATGAGCGATTTTGACTATGGCGAGATGACCACGCGAAATCGCGGTTTCGTGACCCGGGTCGAGCAGGAAAGGCTGCGCGACGCGCGCGTGTTCATCCCCGGTGTCGGCGGCATGGGCGGCGCTGCTTTCATGGCACTCGTCCGCGCGGGAGTCGGCAGCTTTATCATCGCGGATATCGATGTCTTCGAGGTGTCGAACCTCAACCGCCAGCTTTTCAGCCGCGCCGACACCATCGGCCGCCCGAAAGTCGAGGCGGCGCGCGATCTGGCGCTGGAAATCAACCCCGGCCTCGATATAGAGGTGCTGAACGGTACGTGGGTCGATGAACTCGACCGGATACTGCCGTCGGTGGCGGTCGCGATCAATGGCACCGACGATGCCGCGGCGGGGGCACAGCTTTACCGCAAGGCGCGCGAACATCGCCGGGCGCTGATCGACGCCTATGCGTCGCCACTGCCGTCGGTCACCGTCGTGCGGCCCGACGATCCGCGGATCGAGGACCGGCTCGGCTATCCGACGCGTGGCGTCGCCTGGACCGATATCGACCGCGAAATGGCGGTCGAATGCCTGATGCTCGAAATAGAATATGTGCTGACGCACAGCAGCAGTCACAAATATGTCGACCTCGATGTTGCAGCGGAAGTCGCACAGGGCAAACGCTCGCGCTTTTCTTTCTCGACGATGGTCACGATGGCCGGGACGATGATGGCCGAAGAGGCGGTGCGCGTCATCCTGGGCCGCCCGGGAGGGGTCGATTATCGGGGCTATTTCTTCAACACCCATGCGGGAAAGGTCGAGCGACCGCTGCCGGCGCCGATCGCCGCGGTCAAGCGCGCCCTGGTGCGGCGCTTCATGAAAAAACTGATGGCGTGACCCTGTCGCCAGCGATCCTGTTGACGCTCATCGCGCTCGCTGCAGTGCTTGTCGCGCGGCGGGGGATCGCGGCGGTTGCGCGGCGTTCGCCCGTCGCGGCGCGGCTGCGGCTGGTGTACGGGCTGGTCGGGGCGCTCCTCTTGCTGCGACTGGTATACGCCGCGTGGATGGTGCCGCCGGTCGCCTCGCTCGTGATGATCGCAGCCGCGTGGCTGCCTGTCGCCATGCTCCGCCTCGCCGAAGAGCTCGTTCGTCGCCACGCACCACGCGCCGTCAAACTGGCTGCGCTCGTCGGAGCGATCGGCTTCTCGGTTCTTGCGGTCACCTTCGGGCTGGTGTGGAGCGGCGCCGCGATCGCGGCGCTCGCCGCTTTCCAGATGTTGGCGATGATCGCCGTGATCGTCATGCTGATGCGCGGTCGCGGCGAGCTTTCGTTGTCGGAGCGGCGCGCCGCCGATCTTTTCGTTATCGCGCTGCTGCTCGCAATGCCGCTCGTCCTGACCGATTTTCAGCGACTGTTTCCCCACCTCTCGGTTCGCGGCGGTGCGTTTGCGGTGCTGATCCTGATCCTCGCGACGTCGCGGCTCGTGGCGGCCGAGGGGCGACCGCGGCAGCTGTTCGGTGACCTGCTCCTCGCGCTCGGCGGGGGCGGCATTGTCGCGCTGGCGCTGTTGGCGCCGCCCGGCCTCGGGATCGAAATGCTACCGATCGTCGCCTGCGCGACCGCGGGCGCGGCGTTGTTGCTGCTGATCGAGCGTTTCGCCCTGGACGATGATGCACGAGCTGGTCTCGTTTCGACGCTGGTGGGGGTCGAGCATCGCCGCAGTGCGATGCTTGCGGCACACCCACTGCTCGATCGCGGCGTGCTGGTCGAAGGCGATGCCTTGTCGGACTATCCGCCAGCGGTCATCGAACAGCTTGCCGAACATCGCCTGATCAACGGCGGGCTCGTGCCTGACGACCCCGCACTCGCGGATGCCGCCGCCGACCTGCTCGGCCATTATGCCGCAAGCCACCTGATCCGCCTGTCGCAACGGCCGCCGCGTTTTCTCGCCGTTTCTGCCGGCGGCCTATCCGAAGCCGCGCTCGACGAAGAACTCGAACTCGCGGCAAGGTTGCTGGAGGGCGCGGCATGACGATCGAGCTTCGTTCGGGCGATGCACAGGCCTTTTTCGACGCGCCCTTCAACGCCTATGATGACGCGCTTGGCTATGTTTCGCCGATGAAGGGCGACATTTTCCGCATGCTCGAAACGGCGAAGAACCCGTTGTGGACTGCCGGAAATCCGTTCGCATTCTGGACGGCGCATCGCGACGGGCGTCCGATAGGGCGGATCGTCGCGCATGTGCATGGCCAGTCGAATGCGGCACATGGGTGGAAACGCGCGCAATTCGGCTTCTTCGACTGCGCCGACGACGCCGAAGCCGCGGCCGCGCTGCTGGGCGCGGCGCAGGATTTTGCGCGAAGGCACGGCCTTTCCGAACTGGTCGGCAACTTCAATCTTACGGCCATGCAACAATGCGGGGTGATGACCGGCGGCTTCTCGCGGCGCGGATATACCGACATGGTCGTCGGGCCGCCGCATCTGCCCCGGCTGCTGATAGCGAACGGGTTCGAACCCTTTTTTCCGATGACGACTTTCGAGCTCGACCTCGAACGCGCCGCATCGCCGTCGGAGGAGCCCGTCGCAAGCGGGGCCTACAGCTTTGCCCCGATCGAGCGGCGCAGTTTCCCGGAGCGCATGGAGGATGCGCGGGCGGTGCTCAACGACGGGTTCGCGCAGAATCCGATGTTCGTGCCGTTGACGGAGGAAGAGTTCGCGTTCCAGGCGGGCGAAATGAGCGCAATTCTCGACCCGCGCCTGTCGTCGGTGCTGATGGAGGATGGCCGACCGGTGGGCACGATCATCTGCATCCCCGACCTCAACGGCTTTCTGCGCGCGACCCGTTCGCGCATCGGGCCGCTCACGCTATGGCATTTCCTGCGATTCCGTTTCCGCCGCCGCCGCGCGGTCATCATCTTCTATTCGATCGTGCGCGATCGGCACGGTCGCGGCTTGATGGGCGCGATGCTCGCGCGCACGATCCGCCAGCTGCGCGCCGCTCATTACAGGCAGCTGGGCATCACCTGGATCGCCGACGAAAATGCTGCAAGCCTGCGCCAGATGGAGAAGTTGGGCGCAGAACCTCTTCACCAGCTGCACCTGTTCCGAAAGACGCTCGGATGACCAAAGCGATATTGCGACGGCTGGTCGAAGACGCGATCACGGCACCGAGTGTCCACAATGTCCAACCCGCGCGTTGGCGGATCGAGGACAATTCGCTGTTGCTCGCCGAAGATCTGTCGCGCCGGCTGGCGGTCGGCGATCCGACCGGCAACGATGCCGCCATCAGTCTGGGCGCCGCCGCTGAAGCGTTGCGAATCGCAGCCTCGCGCGAGGGTTGGCATGTTGTCGAGGAACGGAGGGGCCTTCCGGACCTTGGCGCCGGGCTGCGGGCCATCGCGCGATACCGGTTCGATCGCGGCGCTGACGTCGACCCGTTGGCCGGATGGCTCGGTAAACGGGCATCCTGGCGCGGAAATTTTCTCGTCCCGACCGAGGCCGATCGGGCGGCGGTCCAGCAGTTCGCAGGCGCCGATGCGACCATCGTCACGGCACCCGACGCGCTTGCCCTGCTCGGGCGGGAATTCGACGCCGCCAGCTATGGTTTCATGCGCGACGGCGCCTTTCGCGGCGAGCTGCTTGGCTGGATGCGGCTGCGGCGGCGTCATCCCTGTTGGGCGCGCGACGGGTTGAATGCCGAAGCGATGGCATTGTCGCCGGTCGAGGCGATCGGCGCGAATCTGGTGCTGGGGCCGCTTTTCAGTCCGCTCGATCGCCTGCGCGTTGCACCAGCGCTGCTGGCAGAGGGCGCCAAGGTGGCGGCGGCGGCGGCGGTCATCTTGTTTCACCGTCCCGTCGTCGAAGCGCCTTTCGAAAGCGGCCGGCATTTTCTCCGCCTGTGGCTCGGCATCGAGCGGGCAGGGATGGGTGCGGCGGTGCTCGCCGCGCTGGCCGATGATCCGCGGGCGGCGTCGCATGTCGCTTCAACCCATGGCATCGCCGCCGGACAGCGGCTGGTCAGCGCCTTTCGCGTCGGCCGGCGTTCGGGACCCGGCTTTGCCCGGGCCCGTCTGCCGATCGACGCTGTCCTGTTCTAGAGCCGCTTCAGAAATTCGATGAGCGCTTGCCGGTCGGCAGCCGTCAGCCCGGCTCCGAACAGGTGTCCGCCATTGCCGCGCCCGGGCTGCGTGGTGTCGGTCCACTGCGGTGTCGAAAAGGGGCGGTAACCGTCGGGATATGCGCCGGCGGGTCCCAGACGGAGTCCGACGCTTTCGAAATCGAGCGCATGCCCTCCGACGAGGAAACGCGCCTGACGCTGCGTCGGGTCGAGCAGCGCGCCAAGGCTCGTGACCGAGCCATTATGCAAATAGGGTGCGGAGGACCAGAGACCGGCCAGCGGCGGCGCGGCATATCCCCGCCCCGCCTTCACGGCGATCAGCTTGCGATATCCGGTATTGCCGACAGCCTTCCGGAGCTCGGCATCGAACAGGCGCGCGCGCAGCGGGTCGGTTCCGACATCGCCGATCCAGTTCGGGAAGCGCACGAGTTGCGGTGCCGCGCTTTCGTTCATGGCGTAATCTCCGTGACACGCGGCGCATTGCGCCCGGTAAACCGCCGCGCCGCGCCGTGCCGCCGCATGATCGATTGCCCCGGGAAAGGGCTGCGGTCGATAGGTTCGCAGCCAAGCGAAAACGGCTTCGGCATCCCCCATTCCTTGCTGCGCCCGGTCGGGATGGACCCCCATGCTCGGAACCGTGAAGAAACTGGTGATCGCGGCCAGCTCGCGCAGTCGTTCGGCGGTCAGGTCGGCCTCGACGGTCGCGCCCGGCTTTACGCCGGGCAGCGCATAGGCCCCGTCGGCGAGCAGCGCGCTGCGCCACTCCCGGCGGCCTAGCTCGGGCACCGAAACAATTCCGTCATCGCCCGGCCCGCCTTCGGCAAGCGGCGCACCAAGCGCGTGTTTGAGCGCTGCTACGCCATTGGTGCTGCCCGGCGATCCGTTGGGAAAGGGCAAAGGTCGCGGTTGACCCTCCAGTGCGGCAAGCCGTCGCTTCGCGAGCGGGATGACCAGCCAGCGCAGGCTCTGCCGCTCGCGCCATCCCATTTCGGGGTAGAGCGTTGCGGCGGTGGTCAGCAACTCTTCGGACCCGATGTGTCGGCGCGTCGCGTCGAATATCGCCTGCGTATAGGCCTCAAGGTCGATCGAGCTGTTGGGCGTGCCCAGCCACGCCCGGTCGGGCCGGGGGCCGCCTGTTTCATCATAGGTCACGCCGGCATGGCAGGCCGCGCACCCAAGGTTGGCGACTTCCACCCTGGTGCCGCCGATCGGCGCGATGGCGCCGTGCGTGATGCCCAGCGGCATCTCACCCCCGCGCGGGCGAAGGTCCGCGGGAAGGTTCGCGATCGTTGCTGGATAGAGGAACCCGAAGCGCTTCAAGATGCTGCGCACCGTTGCCCGGTCGATGGCGGCAGACGGATTCCGGCGGCGTTCGTCAAGCACCAACGCAGCGGCTGCAAGCCGCCAGGGAATGGCACTGGAGTCGAGCGATTCCATCGAGATGCCACCGAAACCCGCGCCCAGGAAAGCCGCTGCGCCACGTGCATCTGCCGAGGCACCTTCCGATAGGACCGGGCGGGAATCGGCTTCGATTTGCGGTTTGGAGGTCAGCCACAGCAACGCAGCTGCCAGAAGGAGCGAGATAAGAATTCGCACGATCCAGCGCCGCGTCGAGGTTGTGCGTAAGCTCTGTTGCCTCATTGCCATGACGCATGATTCCCGAAACGGTGCTGAAGGCAACCTGGAAATATCGGCGTCGGAGCGGTTCTATTTGGCCAGGCGTTGCCCGGGCTCGCCTGCGCCGCGCCCCGCGATCAGAAAATTCCGAGGAATTTCTTGCGCTGTTCCTTCCGGCCCTCGGAATTCTGCTTGCCGTCCTCCGACTTGGCGGTCGTTCCCTTGCCGACGTCGTCGCGCGGCTTGCCCTTGGCTGTCCGCTGCGCCTTGGCGGTCGCGCCCGCAAGGACGGGGCCGCATTGGGCAGCCTTGGCATCGCCCGGGTCGATGAAGGGCGCGATCGCGGCGACGGGGCTCGCCAGAATACCGAGCCCGAGCCCGGCGCCCGCGCGCCCCACCAGTTCGTCGCTGATCGGATCGATTTTGGGCGCCGCGAAATAGCCGCCGACGCCAACCGGCGACTGGCCCGAAAAAAGGCTGAAGGTCTTGCCGTCGGCGCGAACCGCCATATCGATCGCCTCGCTGCGGAACGAAAAGCCGCCGCGGCCGAGCATTACATTCTTTTTCGTGTCGATGAGGATCGGATCGGCGGCAGCGACGCCGCCGCGCACGGTGAAGGCGATGACGCCGCAATTGATATCGACCGGTTTCTTCAGCTTTTCCTGGAACATCTTCTGAACGAACGTGCCGATATCGAGTTCGGCGAGCTGGATGTTGCGCGTCCAGAAGGTGCCCCGCGGCATGACGAACGCGATGCGGCCATTCGACGTGGCAAGCGATTCGCGCACGCTGTCGCCAAAGCCCGCCATCCGCACCCGCCCGCTGACCGTTCCCGTCGT
Organism: Sphingopyxis sp. LC363; assembly: GCF_000756385.1. Taxonomy (GTDB): domain Bacteria; phylum Pseudomonadota; class Alphaproteobacteria; order Sphingomonadales; family Sphingomonadaceae; genus Sphingopyxis. The sequence continues at coordinate 22,955 of NZ_JNFC01000007.1, read as the reverse complement.
CCCTGATTCTTCGGTGCCGAAGTGGGCGAGGAGGGCGCCGAGTTTGGTGGGGGACAGGCGGATGTCATATTCGGTGCGCACGACCGCGGGGCGGCTGTCGATCGAAATGTCGCTTTTGACCGTGCCGCCCGCGACGGCGAAATTGAAAGGTTTGAGCTCCATCAACCCGTTCTTCAGCGCGAGGGTGAGATCGACATCGCTGATCGGAAAGCTTTCGGCGCGGACTCTCGTGACGCGGTAGCGCACGTCGGCATCGAAGCGCTTGATCGCCTCGACACGGAGCGGTGCGTCGGGAAGGATACGCGGACGGCCCTGTTCGGTCCGCACCGTGCCGGAGGTTCCCATCCTGTCGAGGCGTTCGGGGTCGTAGCCGACAAACGGCCCCGCATCGATGATATTGAGCGAGCGGGTGACGAGATTGGCCTTGAGATAGACGCGGCCCTTGGGCTGGCTGACCGCAAGGTTTCCGGCAAGGTCGCTGTCGCCGAACATGCCTTTCAGCCCCGTGAGCTTCCAGACTTCACCCTCATAGGTGAGGGCGGAACGCAGGCGGTAGGCACGGGTGTCGGGAATGGCGACGCCCAGAAAATCGAAGATACGCGAAAGATTGCCGCCGCGCGCACTAAGATCGAGCTCGGCACCCTCGATGTCGGTCGGGCCGCGCAGCGTGCCGGATATATCGAGCGTGTTACCAAGACCTTCGGCGTGCAGCGTGAGCGCATTCTTCCCTCCCGCGATCGTCTCGTTCGGCGAGGCGAGGCTGCCCGACAGGCTAAAGGGCTGGGAGCGCATCGTCCCCCGGCCCCCGAAACGGATCGCGTCTTCGATCCGCGTGTTCCTCGATGTCACCGTCTCGAAGCCGATGTCGGCGAACAGCCGCAGCCCCGGGTCGCGATAGGACAGGCCGCTGTTCGCGATCGCGGCGCGGCGGATCACGGGGAGGTCGAGCGGCTGGGGCGGACGATCGGGGTCGCCGAAGGTCCAGCTGTTATGCCTGTTTCCGGCATCCCATTCGAGAGCGACTCTGGCGCCGTCGAAATTGGCGAAGCGGACGATGCGTCTCCCGAAGATCAGCGGGATCGTAGCGATCCGCATATCGATGGTTCGGGCAACGAAAAACTGCTTCTCACGCGCCCAGACGGGGTTCGCGATGCGGATGTCTTCGGCGTAGAACTTGATGTCGAAAGGCGCGAAATAGAGCTGGAAATCGCCGCCCACATCGACCCGCCTTTCAAGCTGCGACGTTGCGAAGCGCTCGAACGGGCTCTTGAGAAACCGGCCTTTGGTGACGAAGAGTATCAGCCAGATCGCAAATAGCGTCAGCAGAAGGATCGCGGCCGTGCGGACAATGATGCGGACCGGGCGCGGGCGCTTCTCAAGCCAGGCCGGAGTCCAGCTTTTCCGTGCCCAGTGCCGGGGATGGTCGAACCATCGCGGCGAGCTCGATGTGGCCGCGGAGGCCATTTGACCCGTGCGCATTTCCATGAGGCACCAATCCGCCGCTCGGCGCATCGTTCCGCCGATCGCGCGCCGAACCGAGCGCCGGCCCGGCTGTGCGGAGGATCGGATTTTGCGGCAGACGGGGCTCGATCTGCGTGCGAGGCGGTCAGTCGTCGGTCGCGATCAGCGTGAAGGGCGCCCAGGCGGCGGGGTGCGCCCAGTCGCTGGTCCAGCCTTCGACCGCCGATCCGTCGTCGCGTTTGCCGGTGCGGATCGCCCGCATCGCGGACTGGAGCGCCGCCGCTTTACCGCCGGCCGGGTTTCGACGCGCGTTTACAAGCGTTTCGACGGTAAGCGCGGCGGTGACCTTGTCGCCGACCCGCCAGCGGCTCGCGAGGAGCGCGTCGGCGCCGGCATGGAGGAAAGAACGCGCCAGCCCGGACAATGCGTCGCCGCCGCCGGGGCCTTCGGTCGTGCCCGTGTTGCATGCCGACAGGATCACCCACTCGGCCGACAGGTCCAGCCCCGCGGCTTCGGCCGCGGTCAAAATACCGTCGTCGGCGTAAGTCGCGCGCCCCGGCGGGGTGAAGATCAGCCCCGGCTCGGCTAAGCCTTCGATTTCGCCGGGAAGGACGCCATGCGTGGCAAAGGCGACGATACGCGCATCGCGCAGCCGGTCGTTTGTGCGGACGGCCGTCTCGGTCGCCTCCGCGCCGAGATGGATCGCCGTCGCGTCGGCGCCGAGCGCCTGTGCCATCGCGTTCAGTTCGACCTCGGTCCCGGGAAGCGACGGAAGCGCGCGCAACCGTGCGGGATCCGCGAGCGCGGGACCGGCAGGGCCCGCCTGCGGCGACAGTCCGGCGGTCGCCGCACGCTTGCCCCCGGCTTCGGCCAGCACCGGGGCGCCATAGCCGATGAGCGGCAGCGCACCGCGCTTCTCCGGCCGCTGCCGGCCGATCCGCAGCGATTCGACCGACGGCAGGTTGACGATCGCGAACCGGTCAGCGAGCCATGGGGTCGCCGCGAGCGCCGCGTCGGTGTCTTCGCCTTGGGGTTCGGCGGTGATGAAAGCCGCGAAGGGCAGGTCGGCGAGTGGCCCCGACGTCGTCACATAAAGCGTCTTCACATCCTTGAGCAGCGCTTCGTGCGGCTGGACGAGGAAGCGATACAGGTCCCAGGCATAGCGGCGATCGAATAGCGGCGAAGCCGTCCAGATGCCCGAGCAGGTCTTCGGATCGACCTCGCAGCGGAACGCCTCGATCGTGCCGCGCAGATAGGATTGCATCCGCGGTACGGCGTTCCAGCCGGCCGCTTCGGCGGTGACGACGAAGGTGAAATCGTAAAGCTCGCCCTCGGTGACGAGCAGCAGCGCTTCGCCGGGGCGTAGGCGGCGGCGCACTTCCTCCTCGCTCAACGACTGCGGAACCGCGAGCCGCGCATAATCGGGATAGGCGCGGCGCAATCTTTCTTCGATCGCGCCGAGCTCGCGCCCGAGCACGCCGATCCGGCTTCTTGCGATCGCGGCGGCATCGGCGGCGCCGATCATCGCCTTGCCGAGACTCTGGTTGAGGTCGCGAATGTCCTGCGCCAGATCCTGCTGGCGCCGCACCAGCCGGGCCAGCGGTGTGTCGCCAAGCGCTTCGCGCGCGACGATTCCGGCGAGCGCACGGGTCGCGGCGCTCGACGTCGAATCCTGCGCGATGCGAAAGGCTTCGGCGCGAAGCTTCGCCTCCTCGCCGCGGACTGCGGTCGCGTGATTGGCATAAAGGGTGAGCGCCAGTGCGAAAACGCTCGCGCCCGAACGGTCGGACCCGTCGTTGTCGCTCAGCGCCGCTGCCGTCGCGCGTTCGCCTGCAGTCGCGCCCGACACGTCGGCCGCCGACAGCACGCGCGTCCGCTCGCCGCGCGCTCGCGCGACCGCTTCGCGCATCAGGTCGACATATTCGTCCGATGCGGGGTCCTGCCGCGCGATCGACCGCGCCAGCGCCGTCGATGCGATCGCGATATAGGGATGGCCGGGGTCGAGCGTGTCGAGCGCGAGCGCCAGTGCGCGGCGCTGATAGGCGATCGCGTCATCATGCCTGCCTTCTTTCGCGAGGATCGCGCCCATCCGCCCGAGGTCGGCGATGCCCTCCTCGTGATTGCGTTCGGGCAAGACCGACCGCCGCGCGATGACGCGCGTCTGCAGCGCGCCCGCCTCGTCATATTTGCCCTCCTTGGTCAGCAGGCCGACGAGGTTGCCGAGCGAGCGGAGCGTGTCGGGGTTGGCGGTGCCAAGGTGGCGTTCGCGGATCGCGATCGCCTGGCGCAACCGCACCTCGGCCTCGAGCGCCTTGTCCTGCCGGTCGAGGTTGCTCGACAGGAGCGCGAGCGTGCGGGCGGTGTCGAGACTGCCACGCCCCCTGGTACGCACGAGGAGGTCGAGGTTGCGGCGATAGATCGCCTCGGCGCCCGCGATGTCGCCCATTTCCTCGAGGTTCAGCGCAAAGCCGTTATATTCCTCGATGACGAAGGGATCCTCGTCGCCCAGCGCCGCTTTCGCATGGTCGATCGCCTTCTGCATCGCTGCCGAGGCTTCGGGGCGGCGGCGCTGTCCGGCGAGGATTTCGCCGAGCGTGCCCCACGCCGCCGACAGCGAGCGTGTTTCACTGTCCAGCGGCTCGACCAATTCGATCGCGCGCCGCGCATGGGCCTCGGCCCTGTCATATTCGCCCCGCGCCGAAAGGACGAGCGCCAGACGTCGCAGCGCGGCCGAATGCGCCTTGGGCTCGCCGAGCCGCTCGCGGATCGCGAGGGCATCGCGCATCAGCTTTTCGGCGGTGTCGGCGCGCCCGGTAAGGTAGAGGATGTTGGCGAGCAGCTCCTTGTCGGTCGCCGCGGCGGCCGAGCGGGCGCCTTCCGCGCGACCGTTCATGCGCGCCCGGACCACGGTCTCGGCCCGGACGAACATGCCGCGGTCGATGAGCTGGCGGATATCCGCCTCGGTCTCGGCCGGCAGCGCCGCGACATGTTCGTCCGGGGCGGCGGTCGCCGCGCGTGCGTCGGCTTCGCGGCGGAGCATCGTGGCAAGCTGGTAGAGCGACGCTCGCGTATCGGCATGGTCGCGTCCGAGCGTCCGCGCCTGAATCGCATAGGCCTCTTCGGCGGTTCTCGTCGCTTCGTCGACCTCGCCCTGCCGTGCCAGAAGGAGCGAGAGGAGATAGAGTTCGCGGGCGGTTTCCGTGCTGTCCGGCGCCGTCGTTTCCGCAGCCGCCGCGACCTTGCGGCGCTGGGCCGTGGTGCGCTCGCGATAGGCCGACAGCGCCGCTTCGGCGTCGGCGCGCAGCGATTGCAGTGCGGCGATCACCTCGTCGCCTTCGCCGGGCATTCGGCGGCCGGCCGCGATTCCCCGGTCATAGGCGCCGATTGCGTCGGGCAACCGATCGCGAGCTTCGAGGATGCGTCCCAGATTGCCCCAGGCTGCCACCAGCCGGTCGTCGGCCGGGCCGGGCGCGGCGAGCAGGTCGATCGCGCGCCGCGCCGCCGCTTCGGCTTCGACATGGCGACGGCGCTCGAGGAGGACGGACGCCAGGCGGTTGAGGCTTCGGCCGGTAAGCCGGTCGTCGCCGAGCCGCTCGCGCGTCCGCACCGCCGCACGGATCAGCGGTTCGGCCTCTTCGGCGCGCTTGGTCATCGTCAGCAGGAAGGCCAGCGTTTCACCATCGCCCGCCGCCGCTGCTGTGGCCATCGTCCCTGCCGCTTCATGCGCCCTCAGCCGGCCGCGCAGGATCGTCTCGGCTTCGGGATATTTGCGGGCCTCGATCAGCGACAGGACCGCGCTGTCGCCCGCCGGTGCCGTCTGCGCGGTCCGCGCCCGGAGCGGCCCCGCCTGCGCCATCATCGTGATGCAGGCCAACCAGCAAAGGCAGTGGACGACGCGAAGCAAGAAATTCCCCAATTGCACCGTCGATCGAAAGCGGTTCGTTGGGCTGAAACAGCCCGGTGCCGTATTGGTTCCTCGTGCTTCAGCAGGCCCCGTCGAGAACAGGTCCCGCGAAGCGGCTCCCGACGGTAATTCCATGGGACGCCGTGAACGCGGTCGTGCGGCTTCCGGCGCCCCCGAAGCCGCCATCCCGCTTATACCCCCGGGGTTAGAACGCCTTGCGCCACTCCAGCTCGACATAGCGGCCGAGCGGGTCGGTATAGCCCGGCTGATAATTCAGCGGCACGACGCCGCTCGCGTCGGTCACCTTGCGCTGCGCGTCGAACAGATTGTTGACCGACAGGCGCAGACGCGATCCTTTCAGGAAGGGCAGGTCGTCGGTCAGCTTCGGCATCTGGTTGAAATCGGCGAAGAAACGCAGGTTGAAGGTCGCGAGATCGTGGAATTTGAGGTCGCCGTTGGCGCCGCCCACAATGCTGCTGCCGCTGTCATATTTCGCGCTGACCCGGGTGCCGAAGCCCTTGTAGAAAAGGCCGCCGTCGAGTTCGACAAGATGGCGATTGGTGCCGCCGCCGCTCCCCGTCGCCGATCCGTTCAACAGGTCCAGTTCGGGGACGCCCGGGCCAATCAATATTTTGTCGGTCAGCTTGACCGTGTGGTACAGCGACACCTGCCAGCGCCCGCCCTGCTGCTGCCGTCCGCCGAACATGCCGCCACGCCCGCCGCCGCGACCGCGAAAACCGCCGCCACCCCCGCGACGACGCTCGCCCGCTTCCGCCGGGGGGCGCTGTCCTTCGGCGGGAGGCGATGCCGCCTCGCCGCCCTCGCGCGGCGGCGGCGTGCCTGCGTCGCTTGAAGGCGGCGGCCCGCCGGCACCCGAACGGCCGCCAAAGCGCCCGCGGCCGCCGCCCGCTTCGCTCTGGCCGAAGCTCTTGCCGAAATTGAAGCCCCAACGAATCTGCGAGTTGGTCGCGCGCTCGAAATTGACCGGACGCTGGTCGATCGCGAGCAGGGTCCCGTTGTCGTCGCGGATCACGCGATCGGGAAAGGCCGCCTCGATCTCGGGAGTCAGCAATGGGAAACCATTCGCCGTGTCGTTGCTTCGGTTGCGGTTGTAGTTGATCGAGAAGCGCAACCCTTCGACCATCGGCAGCTCCCAGTTCAGCCCGACCTTGAGGTCGCGCCGCTGCTCGGCGAGCAGGAACGGGTTGCCGCCGGTGATCGTGGTGATCAGCACTGTCTGGCCGGTCCGAAAGTCGTAATAGGTCACGCCTTCGGTTTCGAGCGGCGCCGCGCCGAGCTGGGTCATGCTGGGCGCCGCTTCGTCGCTCGCGTAGCTGGCGAGCAACGACAGATTGTCGGTGACGCCCCAGTTCAGCGTCGCGCCCCAGCTCGCCAGCGCCGAAAAGTCGCTCGGCCGCTCGGCCTGGGCGTTGAGGGTCAGCGACAGGCGGCCGATATTGCCGATATCATATTCGGGATCGAGCAACGGCACGGTGAGCGAACCGAAGACGCTCGGCGTGTCGCGCGCGAGTTCGGTCGTCGTGATGTCGACGCCGCGTTCGGTCCGGCTGTCGAAGCGCTGACCGCTGTAGCCGCCGGTGATCGAAGCGCGGATCGGGCCCGCCCAGCCGTCGGCGACGCTGCCCGAAATATTGGCGTTGGTGCCGAAGCTCTGCTGGCTGCTGTCGAACCGGTCGCGCGCGCCGCTGTCCTGCTCGGTGAAGGTGCGTTGATCGGCATCGGCATAATTGCCCGTTACCGACCAGCGCCAGTCGCCGAGCATGCCGTTGACGCTCGCCGAACTGGTCCAGTTCTGCGAACGGCTGTCGCGGCGTCGGGGATCGTCGGGGTTGCCGTTCCGCGGGCCGAGCAGCGACAGGCTGTCGGTCTGGTCGAAGCGAAGGCTGACCGACGCCTCGGTCACCTTGTCGATGTTGCGCACCAGCGTGCCGTCGATGACATATTCGTCGCTCGCGGGGGCCAGACTGCGCGCCGGCGCGCCCGCGGCAAGGACGGGATCGTCGTAAACAAGATCGCGTTCGCTTTCGCGCAGCATCGTCTGATGCTCCCAGCTCGCGTTGAGATTGAGCCGGCCGTTGTCGCCGATCGCGATGAAGGCGGGTTCGAGTTCGTTCTTGAACTGCCCGCCCTGCGTCGGGATGCCCGCTTCCGCCTCGACCGAAATCTGGCGAAAATCGGGCTTGAGCACGAAATTGACCACGCGCTCGGTCGCGGCATAGCCATATTCGAGTGCGACTTCCTCGGGGAAAATCTCGACCTTCGCGATTGCTTCGGGGGGGATGTTGCGCACCGCGCCGAACCCCGAAATGCGTCGCCCGTTGACGAGGATGACGGGCCGTCCGCCGCGCCCGCGGCCCGAGCGCGTCTGCGGCTCGAGTGCGTCGAGCAGTTCCTCGATCGACGAGGCGCCATAGCTGGCGATCGCCGCCTCATCGAGCTCGGCCTCGGCCTTGATGTCGGTGGCAAGCTGCCCCGCGAGGCGCGGCGCCGTGACGATGATCTCGTCCTCGCTATATTCCTCCTCTTCGGATTGATTGTCGGCGGACGCCGGAGGGGCGGCCTCGGCGGGCTGCTCGCCCACCGCCGATGCCGCGGCGGGCCCGATCGGCGCCGCTGCCATCGCCGGCAGCGCGAGCGAAGCCCCGGCCGCGAGAAGCGCGGCGCGCGCAGAAATAGGCAGGCGGATATTATTCATGGGGGGAGAGCCTTTGTTCTTTTCTGTCGTGGTTTTTTCTTGGCATGAGGGGGCTTAACGCCTCCTGACACCGAAATTTGTCCGGCGTTCACTTATGTCGCGCAATTGTCGCAACAATGTGTCGAGGTCATGCTTGTTCGACGGGCGCACCATATCGACCGCTGGACAGCATGGCCCCATGCCCTTATCGGCCAGCCATGCCGACTCCCGACTCTTCCGCCGCCCCTGAATCCATCCTGATCATCGACTTCGGGTCGCAGGTCACCCAGTTGATCGCCCGCCGCGTTCGCGAAGCCGGCGTCTATAGCGAGATCGTCCCGTTCAGCGCCGCCGAAGCCGCGCTCGAACGGATGCAGCCCAAGGGCGTGATCCTGTCGGGTTCGCCCGCTTCGGTCCCCGCGAGCGGCAGCCCGCGCGCGCCGCAATCGGTGTTCGACAGCGGGCTTCCCGTCCTCGGCATCTGTTACGGCCAGCAGGTGATGAGCCAGCAGCTCGGCGGACAGGTCGAACCCGGCGGCGCCGACGGCGAACGCGATGGCGAATTCGGCCGCGCCTTTCTGACCGTCACCGAACCCTGCGTGTTGTTCGACGGATTGTGGGAAGTCGGCGAGCGCCATCAGGTGTGGATGAGCCACGGCGACCGCGTGACGAAATTCGCCCCCGGCTTCCGCATCGTCGCGATCAGCGATGGCGCACCCTTCGCGCTGATCGCCGATGACGAGCGCCGCTATTACGGCACGCAGTTCCACCCCGAGGTCGTCCACACCCCCGATGGCGCCAAGCTGATCGCGAACTTCGTCCGCCACGTCTGCGGCTGCGGCGGCGACTGGACGATGGCCGAGTTCCGCGCGACCAAGATCGCCGAAATCCGCGCGCAGGTCGGCGACCAGCGCGTGCTCTGCGGCCTGTCGGGCGGGGTTGACAGCGCGGTCGCCGCGGTGCTGATCCACGAGGCGATCGGCGAACAGCTCACCTGCGTCTTCGTCGACCATGGCCTCTTGCGCATGAACGAGCGCGAACAGGTCGAGCGGCTGTTCCGCGACCATTACAACATCCCGCTCGTCGTGGTCGACGCCGAGGAGCGGTTCATGGCGGGCCTATCGGGCGTCACCGACCCCGAAAAGAAGCGCAAGTTCATCGGCGCCGAATTCATCAACGTGTTCGAGGAGGAAGCGAAGAAGATCGGCGGCGCCGATTTCCTTGCGCAGGGAACGCTCTATCCCGACGTCATCGAGAGCGTCAGCTTCACCGGCGGGCCGAGCGTGACGATCAAGAGCCACCACAATGTCGGCGGTCTGCCCGAGCGGATGAATATGAAGCTCGTCGAACCGCTGCGCGAATTGTTCAAGGACGAGGTGCGGCTGCTCGGCAAGGAACTCGGCCTTCCCGACATCTTCGTCGGCCGTCACCCCTTCCCGGGCCCGGGCCTCGCGATCCGCATCCCCGGCGAAGTATCGAAGGACCGCTGCGATATCCTGCGCAAGGCCGATGCGGTCTATCTGGAGGAAATCCGCAATGCCGGCCTTTACGACGCGATCTGGCAGGCATTCGCGGTGCTGCTTCCCGTCAAGACCGTCGGCGTGATGGGCGACGGGCGCACCTACGATCATGTCTGCGCGCTCCGCGCCGTCACCTCGACCGACGGAATGACCGCCGATATCTATCCCTTCGATGCGAGCTTCCTCAGCCGCTGCGCCACGCGGATCATCAACGAGGTGCAGGGCATAAACCGCGTCGTCTATGACTATACGTCGAAGCCGCCGGGCACGATCGAGTGGGAGTAGCGGCCTCGTCCTTGGCGCTCACCGCGCCCGGATAAACGCCCGCACATCCTCAGCCAATTTATGCCGGTCCTCGTCGCGGATATACATCATGTGGCCGGCGTCATAATAAGTGTAAGTGATGCGATCCTGCGGAATGCCGGTGCGCGACAGCGCATATTCGGCAGCGAAAAAGGGCGTCGCGAAATCATAATAACCCTGCGCGACGAGCACGCGCAGTCCTGAATTCTCGCGCAGCGCCTGCCCGATATAGGGCGCGACGTTGAGATAGGCGTTGGTGTCGCGGCCGCCGAGACGCCAGTCCCACTGGCCGCCGATCCGGCCGATCGACTGATATTCGCGGTCGGTCTTGAAGCCCAGCCCGTCGCGGCTCCAGCTGTTGATTGCCGCGGTATAGCTCGCGTCGATGCCATAGAAGCTGGGATCGTTGTCGGGGCTTTCCCCGGCGCTGTCATAATCCTTGCCCGTATAGCGGCTGTCGAGGCGGCCGACGGTGAGGCCGCGGTCGCGCAGCAATTCCTTGTAGAAACGGCTCGGCGTGACGCGCAGATCGGCGCTTTCGAGATAGGTTTCCGAAAGGCCGGTGAAGCGCGACAGCTCGCGGCGAATCTGCGCGCGCTCCTCGCCTTGCAGTTTCTGGCCCTTGAGCAGCGCCGAGGCGTAGGGGCCGATGGCCCATTGCCGCGCTTCCTCGGCAAAGGCTTCGGGCGAGGCGGCGGTCGCCTTGCCGTGATAGAGCGCGGTGACCGCCATCGAGGGCAGGTTGGTGATCGGCGACAGCTCGTTACCCGGTGTATCGGCGCCCGCCGCGAAATCGAGCACGGTCGAGATCAAGATGATGCCGTTGAGCGCGACGTCGTTGTACGTCTCGTTCATCAACTGGTTGGCGACCGCGGCCGAGCGCGTCGTGCCATAGCTTTCGCCGCCCAGATATTTGGGGCTGTTCCAGCGGCCGTTGTCGTTCAGCCAGCGGCGGATCACCTCGGCGACGAGCTTGGCGTCCTGCGTGACGCCGTAATAATCCTCGGGATCGGCCTTGCCGATCAGGTGCGAAAAGCCCGTGCCCGGCGGGTCGATGAAGACGACGTCGGTTACATCGAGGAGCGCGTCAGGATTGTCGACGATCGGATAGGGCGGCGCGCCGTCGTCGGTGCCGTCGCCCGGGATCGCGACGCGCTTCGGCCCAAACGCCCCCATCATCAACCAGACGGTGCCCGATCCTGGGCCGCCGTTGAAGAGGAAAGTCACCGGCCGGCTCGGGTCGCGTGGTTCCTTGACATAGGCGGTGGTGACGACCGCGACTTCGGGGACGCCATCCTTGTTTTTGATGATCGTCTCGCCGATCGTCGCGGCGTAATTGATGCGCTGGCCGCCGAAGGTGCCCGACAGCTTGGTCGTGCGGACCTGCGGTTCGTAATCGGCGGCGGGCTTTTCGGCCTTCGCCTTCTCGTCGGCCTTGTCCTCGGCATGGAGCGCGGCGGGTGCGGCGAAGGCAAGCGCCAAGGCGATGAGCGAAAGACCCGATTTCATAACTAGTTCCTCCCCGATTGCGGGGCGAACGCTAGGCGGCACGGGGAAGGGGAGCAAGGTTACTTGTCGGTTACAGCCGGGGTTTCGTCGAAGCGGGAAAGGTGGTTCTGAAGGCTCTCCGAGGCGCTTGCTCCAGCAGCATACCAAATCGAACGCACTTTTTCCTTTTCATCTTCACTCAACCCGCCCCAATTTGATGCCATCCAGCAGTTCTCGTCGATTTCGGATCCGGAGCAGTCTGGGAATGACGCTGTGTCACTGATACCGATATTGGCGCCCCAGAGAATGCAATCCGACAAGGTTCCCCTATCAAGATGTGCACCCCACAGGCGAGCGCTTGATAGATCGCAATCATGAAACTCAGCGGCTTGTAGTTGAGAATATTCAAAATTGACGGATTTAAGTAAGCATCCAAAGAAGGAGGCGCCGAAAAAGCTCGCATTGGCAATTTTTAGATCTGGTTTGAATTCGGCCCAAGTGAAATCTATGAAGTCAAAGCATTTTCCAGATAGATTAAAATATCCACTAAAGATTTGATCATATTCAAATTTAATAATCTCAAGACGTTCTTTGTCGACCATGTCCATCTTGAGGATGAGTTTTTCCTTCGAGACCCAAATGTCGTCGGAAATATCGTCATCACATTCAGATATCTGCTTTTGAACTTGTTTAACGCCGATACGTTCCATTGCGTTGGCATGTCCCGACATTAGAAGTTCGAAGGCCGGTCTGCGAAAGCTCTCACCATATTCTCCGCGAAGAAAACCTCGAATTTGATGAAGCGCCGCGATCTGCAACTGACATTTGACGCTTTGCTCTCCGTCGGCTCCCTCCACGAGGCCGGCAGCCATTTTCTGAACTTCCAAATACTCTCGTAAGTTGGTGTCTTTTCGAGCATTTTCTATTTGATCGCGAACGTTTCTATCGCGCCAATGCCATAAGAGAAACGCAACCGGAAGCCCGATGAGGAGAAGTAGAGATTGAACTCGGTCCTTCCATTCGATCGGATTATTGGCGGATTCCGGAGGAAAGAAAATCGGACCGAACACGCGACTTTGCCGAGGGAGTTCGAATAAACTAGAAAAATAAGGATTTTTGCTTAAGGTTTCTCCAGAAATAATAACCGTTATTACTAGAAAAGCGGTAATAAGTAGTTTGTATGGGCGTTCGACGTTTTGCCAAGCTAAACGTGTTTTTCTGTATGACGTTGATGAAAATTTGGCAATTCTCGACCACCACATTTTGATCACTACCGCCCCCACTTTGTCTTGCTCTGCTTTCCGAACCGCCCTTTGCGCGTGCCGGGCTTGCCCTCGTTGCTGCGCCCGACGCGCGGCGCGACCTGTTCGTCTGGTGGCAGGCCGAGTTCGTCGGCCTCCAGCTTGCGGATCTCGTCGCGCAGGCGGCCCGCTTCCTCGAATTCGAGGTCGGCGGCGGCGTCGCGCATCTTCTTTTCGAGCTCGGCGATATAGGCGCGCAGATTGTGCCCGACCATGTGCGCGGGCTTGTCGTCGCCGATGTCGATCGTCACCTGATCCTTCGACGCGACATGCGCGATGATGTCGCCGATGTTGCGCTTGATCGTCTGCGGCGTGATGCCATGCTCGGCGTTATAGGCTTCCTGCTTTTCGCGGCGGCGGTCGGTTTCGCGCATCGCGCGTTCCATGCTGCCGGTGATGCGGTCGGCGTAGAGAATGACGCGGCCGTCGACGTTGCGTGCGGCGCGGCCGATCGTCTGGACGAGGCTGGTTTCGCTGCGCAGAAAGCCTTCCTTGTCGGCGTCGAGGATCGCGACGAGCCCGCATTCGGGAATGTCGAGCCCTTCGCGCAGCAGGTTGATCCCGACGAGCACGTCGAACACGCCGAGCCGGAGGTCGCGGATGATCTCGATGCGCTCGAGCGTCTCGACGTCCGAGTGCATGTAGCGGACCTTGAGGCCGGCTTCGTGGAGGAATTCGGTCAGATCCTCGGCCATGCGCTTGGTCAGCGTCGTCACCAGCGTGCGGTATCCCGCTGCGGCGGTCTTTTTCGCTTCGGCGATCAGGTCGTCGACCTGTTCCTCGACCGGCTTGATCTCGACCGGCGGGTCGATGAGGCCGGTGGGGCGGATCACCTGTTCGGCGAAGACGCCCTGGGTGCGGTCCATCTCCCACGTCCCCGGCGTCGCCGAGACGCTGACCGTCTGCGGTCGCATCAAATCCCATTCGGCAAAACGCAGCGGCCGGTTGTCGATGCAACTCGGCAGGCGGAAGCCATATTCGGCGAGGGTGATCTTGCGGCGATGGTCGCCCTTCGACATCGCGCCGATCTGCGGGATCGTCTGGTGGCTCTCGTCGACGAAAAGCAAAGCATTGTCGGGCAGATATTCGAACAGCGTCGGCGGCGGCTCGCCGGGGAGGCGGCCGGTGAGGAAGCGGCTGTAATTCTCGATCCCCGCGCAGCTGCCCGTTGCGGCGATCATCTCGAGGTCGAAATTGGTGCGCTGTTCGAGCCGCTGCGCCTCGAGCAGCCGGCCTTCGGCTTCGAGTTCCTTGAGCCGCTCGGCGAGTTCGTGGCGGATCGCCTCGGTCGCCTGCTTGAGCGTCGGGCCGGGGGTGACATAGTGGCTGTTGGCATAGACGCGGACGTAATTGAGGTTCGCGATCTTCTTGCCCGTCAGCGGGTCGAACTCGGTGATCTCCTCGATCTCGTCGCCGAAGAAGCTGACGCGCCACGCCATATCCTCATAGTGCGAAGGGAAGATTTCGAGGCTGTCGCCGCGCACGCGGAAATTGCCGCGCGCGAAGGCCTGATCGTTGCGCTTGTACTGGAGCGCGACGAGCTTGCGGATGATCTCGCGGCTGTCGGCGACCTGGCCTTTCTTGAGGTCGAAGATCATCGCCGAGTAGGTCTCGACCGAGCCGATGCCGTAGAGGCACGACACCGACGCGACGATGATCACATCGTCGCGTTCGAGGAGCGCGCGCGTCGCCGAATGGCGCATGCGGTCGATCGCTTCGTTTACCGAGCTTTCCTTCTCGATATAGGTGTCCGACCGCGGGACATAGGCCTCGGGCTGGTAATAGTCGTAATAGCTGACGAAATATTCGACCGCATTGTTCGGGAAAAAGCTCTTGAACTCGCCATAGAGCTGCGCCGCGAGGATCTTGTTCGGCGCGAGGATGAGGGCGGGGCGTTGCAACTCGTCGATGACCTTTGCCATTGTGAAGGTTTTGCCCGATCCGGTGACGCCGAGCAGCACCTGATCGCGCTCGCCCGCGAGCGCGGTCGCGACCAGTTCCTTGATCGCGGTCGGCTGGTCGCCCGCGGGTTCATAGTCGCTGACCAGTTCGAACCGTTTGCCGCCTTCGACCTTTTCGGGGCGGGCGGGGCGATGCGGAACATAGCCTTCGGCGGTGTCGATTTCGTCGAGCGAGGTGCGAATCTGGATTGCCATCGCTGCCAATATGGTATCGATTGCGCCCAACGACAAACATAATGGCTCGCAACCAAATGGCCGCATCTGGGTTCGCCCATTTGCTCAACAGGAGGATGATTTATGAAGAAAATTCTGACGGTAGCGGCCATCGGCGCTCTGATCGCCGTGGCGGGTTGCAGCGGCGGCAAAACCGAAAACGAAAATGCCGGCGGCACGGTAAAGCGCGAGGCAGGCAACTGGAAGACCGACGTCAAGCTGGTCAAGTTCGAAGTTCCCGGCCTGCCGGCCGAAGCGAAGGACGCGATGTCCAAGCAGTTCGCAGCGGCGAGCGGCATGGATCAATGCTTCACGCAGGAACAGGTCGACAAGGAAGACATTGCGGCCGAACTCGCCAAGGGGCCGAACGGCGGCGGCGAATGCACCTGGTCCAAGAAGGAGGTCGCCGGCGGAAAGATCGACGTTGCGGGCACCTGCACCGCCAATGGCCAGACGGTCGACATGGCGATGGCCGGGACGATGGAAGCCAAGAAGACCGACGTCACGATCACGACCAAGGGCAAGGTTCCGACCGGCGGCGACATGGAAATGGTCATGCAGATGACCAGCACGCATACGGGCCCGTGCAAGGCAGCGACGACGACTTGAATCTTCGCGTCTATTTCGACGAACGATGGGGGCGCCGGTGGAAACCGGCGCCTTCTTCAATTCAAGCTGCCTCAAAACCAAGGCGGTCTCACGCCCGGCCGCCGGCTGACGCGGGGCGGCAGATGTCCTGTCCGGGTCGGCAGGCGTCGAGGGAGGGAAGATCGACTTGCCGGGCGACAGAACAGGTGGGGCTGTCGGGTCGCCCGGCGAAGTCTTGAAATGAAGCCTGAGGGGGATCGAAAGGTGCCAGGGACCAGCTCGCACCATTCGCCTTTTGGCTCCACACCGCGCCATCACAGGGATGCCGCGACGTCGGAAAGGATGCCAGAGTTTCGCCTGTGCGGCAGTTACAAGGGGTCACATGCCGCAATGTTGCCATTTGATAACCAATCCTTAACCCGTTTTCGCGCTTTTCCTTGCGGATTGGCGGGACGATTTTCTTCTGATATGACTCAAGGTTGCCGTGTTACCGTTACGTCAAAGTAACAACGGGTGGCCGCGCTGGCTGATTGGCGTATCTACCGCACCGCCCGTCGGGGGTATTTGAGGGTAGCATGGATCAGGCGAAAGCGAACGAGACACAGGATCCGGTAGAGGTCGACCGGATCATCGCCGAAGAGCTCGAGAAGCTGCTCGATTCCCCCCTGTTCACGCGTTCGCCCGTGCTGTCGCGGCTGCTGCAATTTCTTGTCGAACATCGCCTGCGCGGCGGGCGCAGCTCGCCCAAGGCCTATGCGATCGCGACCGAGGCGCTGGGGCGCAGCGAAGATTTCGATCCCGCCGTCGACAGCTATCCGCGCGTCATGGTCGGGCGGCTGCGCAGCCTGCTCGACCGCTATTATGCCGACACCCCCTGGGTGCATCGCCTGCGCGTACCGCAAGGCAGCTATGAGGTGGTCGTCCAATATCGTTCGGCGCCGCCGTCGTCGCGATCGGCTGACGGCGCGGCGGATGAAGATGACGTCAAGGCTGCAACGCTCCGACCAGCGGCCGCTCGCTCGGCCGCGTCCGGGCGCGTGTCTCGCGCTCGCGGTTACCGGTTCGGTCGATGGATCGTCGTGCTCATTCTGTTCGCGCTTGCGCTTTTCACCTTGTGGACGCTCCGCGAAGGCCCCGGCCGGCTCTTTGCCGGCGATCCGGTGCCCGTTCCATTGCTCGAAGTCAGCCCGCCGATGGCGGGGAATCTGCCCCAGTCGCGGGCGCTGGCGCGCGCGCTCGACGGCAAGCTGCGCGACGGGCTGCGGCGTTTCGATCTGATCGACCTGCTGAGTTCGAAAGCGCCGGGCGGCGCGGCGGCGCGAACGGGGGACTATCGTCTCGATACCTCGCTGGTTCGCACGGTCGAAGGCGACACCGATGTCACGCTCGTCCTCAACCGCGTCGCCGACCAGCGCGCGATCTGGTCGCAGCAGATGCGCCTGACCAGCGACGAAACCCCCGAATTCACCGCGATCGAACCGCTGATTGCCCAGCTTGCCGGTGACTATGGCGTGATCGTGCGCGACCAGGTTCAGCGCCAGCCCGACAATTTCGCGGCGGGCTTTCCCTGCCTCGCGCAATTCAACCGGATGCGCCAGATGCGCAGTGCGGCGTCGGCGAAGCGGGTCGAGGTCTGCTTGCGCGCGACGATCGAGGCGACACCGCGCGATCCGGTCGCGCTCACCGCGCTGTCGCTCGTGCGTTATGGCGACTGGCAGCCGCAGCGGTTGACGCCGGCGGGCCGCGAAGCCTTGGGCGAAGCGCGCGCGCTTGCGCTGCGCTCCTATGAAAGCAGCCCCAATTCGGCGGCGGGCCTGTTCGCGATGGCGCGCGCCAATTTCTATTCGGGCAATTGCGCCGGCGGCAACGCGATGGGCGACGCGGCGCTCGCGCTCAATCCCTATGATGCCGACATGTCGGGCTTCCTCGGCTTGTTCAAGCTCGCCTGCGGGCAAGCGGAGGAGGGCGAGGCGCTGCTCCGGCGGTCGTTGCAGCTCGACGCCTCCTATCCCGGGGTTCCCGCAGTCACGCTGGCCTTTGTCCTGTCGCAGCGCGGCGAGCAGGCGGAAGCACAGCGGATCCTCGACCAAATGCCGTCGCCCAGCAATATGGAGCCGCAATATATGATGGTGCGCGCGGTCGTGCTCGCGCGGCAGGGCGATCTGGCCGCGGCGCGCGCGCAGTGGAAGCGCCTGCTCGCCTATACGCGCCAGCCCGCGGACGCGGCGCCCGAAACCGTGCTCGGCCGCTTCATGATCACCCCGGCGGTGATCCAGGCCGCCTCGGCGGCGCTCCGCGATTCGGGCGTGGTCGCCGCCAAAGCGGCGCCGTAAGCGACGCTTGACCGCCTACTTGACCGCAGGGTTGATGCCGCGCACGGTGGTGCCATGTTGTCCGCCTTTGCTCTGCTGGCCCTCGCCGCACCGCCGCCGCCGGCGGCGGTCGCGGTGCATTTCAACCGCGACGGAAAGGTCGAAACGCGCGTCGCGGACGGCCTCGCCGATCGCGCGGGCGGCAGGCCGGTCGGCCCCGACGATCCCGTGCGTATCGCGTCGGTTTCGAAACTGGTCGTGGCATTGGGCGTGTTGCGGCTCGTGGAGGCGGGGCGTCTCGACCTCGACCGCGATGTATCGGACTATCTCGGCTGGCGGCTGCGGCACCCTGCCTATCCGGACCGGCCGATCAGCCTCGCGCAGCTGCTGGGGCACCGTTCGGGGCTGAACGACGACACCGATTATGCGCTGCCGCTCGACGCCGATCTCGAAACCGCACTTCGCGATCCCGCGGCGTGGGACAAGGCGCGCGCGCCGGGCGGCGACTTCGCCTACGCCAATTTCAACTATCCGGTCGTCGCGGCGGCGATCGAAGCGGCGACCGGCGAGCGGTTCGACGCGGCGATGGCGCGGCTGGTTTTTCGTCCGCTCGGCCTCGACGCCTGTTTCAACTGGCCGGCGTGCAGCAACGCCGCTGTCGCGCGTGCCGTCGTGCTGCACGATGCTGACGGCAATGTGGTGCGCGACGACCTGAAAGGGCAGCGCCCGGCCTGTCCCGTCGTGCCCGCGACTGACGGCAGCTGCGACGTCGCGAGCTATCGGCTCGGCCGCCACGGTGCGGGGTTCAGCCCGCAGGGCGGACTGCGCATTTCTGCCAACGGGCTCGCACGCATCGGGGTGATGCTGCTGCGCCGGGGGGGCGGTTTCCTGAAAGCCAAAAGCCTTGCCCGGCTGGAGGCGATGGCGCCCGTCCGGCCGACGAGCGGCGAGGGGACGGGCGGTTTTTTCTGCGAATATGGCATGGCCATGCACAGCACCGGCGGCCCGGCGCTGCGCGATCCGGCCTGCCACGACGACCTGTTCGGCGATGGACGGCTGCGGCTCGGGCATTCGGGTGACGCTTATGGATTGCGCTCGGGGCTGTGGTTCGACCTTGAAGGCGGTGAGGGCATTGCCTATTTCGTCACGCAGGTGCCGGAGGGGCAGAAAGGGATACGGTCGGCCTATAGCGCTGCGGAGGAAAGGCTGGTCGACGCGGCGCTTCGCCGCGCGGCCAATGCCAGCCCCCTTGCCAGCCCCGCCCACCGGCACTAGGGCAATTTTCAACATTCACGAACAGGTCAGAAAAAAGGAACTGTGCATGAGCGATTCGGCCGAAAAGGTTAAAAAGATCGTCGTCGAACATCTGGGCGTCGAAGCCGACAAGGTCACCGAGGAAGCGAGCTTCATCGACGATCTGGGCGCCGACAGCCTCGACATCGTCGAACTGGTGATGGCGTTCGAAGAAGAATTTGGCGTCGAAATCCCCGACGACGCGGCGGAAAAGATCGCCACCGTCAAGGACGCGATCGACTATATCGAAGCGAACAAGGGCTAAGTCCTTGCTGTCCGGCGTGGCCGGACGCGGCGGCGACGCCGCCAACGCGTTTCCGGCTTCCCGGTCCCGAGCGCTCGCGCGCAGTGGCCGGGAAGCTTTTTTTATGGATATGCGTCTTCAAGGATGACGCGGCACCCTGCGGGGGCAGGGGTCGATGAAAGGAATGATTATGCGCCGGGTTGTGGTGACGGGTCTGGGTTTGGTGACGCCGCTGGGCGGCGATGTCGAAACCAGCTGGAAGAATCTGATCGCGGGCAAATCGGGCGCCGGCACGATCACCCATTTCGACGCGTCGGACCAGAAATGCACGATCGCCTGCGAGGTCAAGGGTCCCGACCATGAATATGGCTTCGACCCCGGCAAGCGCGTCGATCACAAGGTGCAGCGGCAGGTCGATCCCTTCATCATCTTTGGCATCGACGCCGCGGGCCAGGCGCTCGAGGACGCGGGCCTGACCGACATGACCGAGGAGCAGAAGGTGCGCGCCGGCTGTTCGATCGGTTCGGGCATCGGGGGCCTGCCGGGCATCGAGAGCGAAAGCCTGCTGCTCGCCGAAAAGGGGCCGGGCCGCGTTTCGCCGCACTTCGTTCATGGCCGCCTGATCAACCTGATCTCGGGCCAGGTCAGCATCAAATATGGCCTCAAGGGTCCGAACCACGCGGTAGTGACCGCCTGCTCGACCGGCGCGCATTCGATCGGCGACGCCGCGCGGATGATCCGCGACGATGACGCCGACATCATGCTCGCGGGCGGCGCCGAGGCGACGATCTGCCCGATCGGCATCGCGGGCTTCGCGCAGGCGCGTGCGCTCAACATGAGCTATAACGACCGCCCTGAACAGGCGAGCCGCCCCTATGACAAGGACCGCGACGGTTTCGTGATGGGCGAGGGCGCGGGCGTCGTCGTGCTCGAGGAATATGAACATGCCAAGGCGCGCGGCGCGAAAATCTACGCCGAAGTCGTGGGTTATGGTTTGTCGGGCGACGCCTATCACGTCACCGCGCCCGATCCCGAAATGGACGGCGCCTTCCGCTCGATGAGCGCGGCGCTGAAAAAGGCGGGCATGACCCCCGCCGACATCGACTATATCAATGCGCACGGCACCTCGACGATGGCCGACACGATCGAACTGGGTGCGGTGAAGCGCCTGTTCGGCGACGCGATGGCCAATGTGTCGATGAGTTCGACCAAATCGGCGATCGGCCACCTGCTCGGCGGCGCGGGCGCGGTCGAGACGATCTTCTGCATCCTCGCGATCCGCGACCAGATCGTGCCGCCGACGCTCAACCTCGACAATCCCGACGAGGGCACCGAGGGCGCCGATCTGGTCCCGAAGGTCGCGAAGAAGCGCAAGGTGAAGGCCGCGCTCAACAACAGCTTCGGCTTCGGCGGCACCAACGCCAGCCTGATCGTCAAGGCGGTCGACTGATCCTGATCCTCCCTGTCGCGCAGCGATGGGGAGGGGGACCGCTCGCGAAGCGAGTGGTGGGGGGGCAGCGACGGTTGCGCCATTGGCCCCTCCGTCAGCGCTTCGCGCTGCCACCTCCCCATGGCTACGCCACAGGGAGGATCGAAACCCTCTTTCCTACATTATCCCGCCATGCTTTACCCTCGGAACGACCTGCCGGGACCACCGGCTTAAAACCACAAAGGACACAATCAGGCCCTGCACACGCGGGTCTTTTGTGGCTTTAAGCGTGGCTATATGACTGACGGGAGAATGGCGTGCATCCGTTCCGCTGGTTGACGATCGCGATCTTCGCGCTGGCGCTCGCCGCTTGTTCGCCCGGCGCGCCGAAGGATGCCGAGGTCGTGATCCCTGAGGGCGCGAGCATCGCGAAGGCGGGCGAGATTCTCGAGGACGCCGGGCTCGTCTCGGCGTCGAGCTTTCGCAATCAGGCGCGCTTCTTCGGCTCGGACGAGCCGATCAAACCCGGCGAGTATAAAATCGAAAAGGGGATGGATGCGGGCGACATCCTTGCGCTGTTCCAATCGGGCAAGACGATCCAGCGGCTGGTGATGATCCCCGAAGGCATGCCCTCGATCATGGTGTGGGAACGGCTGATGGCCGAGCCGCGTCTCAAGGGCGAAATTCCCGTGCCCGCCGAAGGCAGCATATTGCCCGACAGCTATGCCTTCACGACCGGCGAGACCCGCGCCGCGGTCGTGAAGCGGATGCAGGCGGCGATGGACAAGGCGTTTGGCGAACTTTGGGCGAAGCGCACGCCGCGCGCCGCGGTCAAGAACCGCAACGAAACGATAACGCTCGCGTCGATCGTCGAGAAGGAAACCGCCGTCGCCGCCGAGCGCCGCACCGTCGCGGGTGTCTATACCAACCGCCTCGGCGTCGGGATGCGGCTTCAGGCCGATCCGACGATCATCTATCCGGTCACCAAGGGCAAGCCGCTCGGCCGCCGTATCCTGCGCTCCGAAATCCAGGCGGTGAACGGCTACAACACCTACAGCATGGCCGGGCTGCCCAAGGGGCCGATCGCGAATCCGGGCAAGGCGTCGATCGCCGCCGTGCTCGACCCGCAAGCGAACGACTATCTCTTCTTCGTCGCGCAGGGCGACGGCAGCCATGTGTTTGCACGGACGCTGTCCGAGCATAATGCCAATGTCCAGAAATGGTATGCGCTCCGCCGCGAGCGGGGGGAGATGGAGTAAATATTCGTCGCCCCGCGGAGGCGGGGGCCGCTGTCAGCGTAGCATGACCCCGACGGCGCCCCCGCCTTCGCGGGGCGACAGGAGAGTGCATATGACCGCCAAACTCTTCATCCACGGCGTTCCCGACAGCCCGGCGATCTGGCGGCCCTTGCTCGCCGCGCTCGAGCTTGGCGACACGCCCGTCGCGGTCCCCGCGCTGCCAGGCTTCACCGCACCGCTGCCCGAGAGCTTTGCCGCGACCAAGGAGGCCTATGCCGATTGGGCGATTGGTCAGGCCGAGACATTGGTCGCCGCGCACGGCCCGATCGACATCGTCGGCCACGATTGGGGCGCGCTGATCGCCCAGCGCGTTGCGATGCTGCGCCCCGACCTGATCCGCAGCTGGGCGATCTCGAACGCGGTGATCGAGCCCGACTATCGCGGCCACCGCATCGCGCGCATCTGGAACACGCCGATCCTCGGCGAAATCTTCATGGCGCTGAGCAGGGCCGACAAGCTCGCCGACGGCCTCGCGGCACAGGGCATGCCCGCCGACATCGCGCGCGAAGAGGCCGAGCAGTGGAAGAGCAGGGACAAGCGCCGCGCGATCCTCAAACTCTATCGTTCGGCGAAGGGGTTGAGCTTTGCGCATGACTGGGCGCTGGACATCCCGAAATTGCCCGTGAACGGCACGCTGATCTGGGGCGCGGGCGATCCCTATGTCGAGCTGTCGGTTGCCCGGCGCTACACCGCGAACACGGGCACGCCGCTGACGGTGATCGAAGGGGCGGGGCACTGGGCGATCGCCGAACGCCCGGCCGAAGTTGCTGCGGCGCTCCGCGTCTTCTGGAACGGGCTGTAGAACCCGCATAATTTTATTTCATCGGTTTGCACGATTATTGTGACGCAATAAATCGATTGGAGCGCGGATCCGATCCGGCGCATGAAGTGGACATCGAGAAAGGGCGTCCTGTGGACGATGGCAAACCTCCCCCGAAATTGCCC
>NZ_JNFC01000006.1 GCF_000756385.1 Sphingopyxis sp. LC363 | reverse complement strand
TGGCAGCTTGCTGCCTAGTCGTAGTGGGGTGGGGTCTATCGGCCTTGCGCAAGGCCGATAGACCCCACCCCCAACCCCTCCCCTGAAGGGGAGGGGCTTTCTTCTCTCAATGGCCGCAACCGGTCGAAACCGACCCGCCCCCCTCAGACCAGCGCCTCGATCGCCTCCGCCAGCTTCGCGTCGCGTTCGGACAGGCCGTCGGCGTCGTGCGTCGTCAGCAGGATGTCCACGCGGTTGTAGACGTTCGACCATTCAGGATGATGATCCATTTTTTCGGCGACGATCGCGACGCTCGTCATGAAGCCGAAGGCCTGCGCGAAATCGGCGAATGTGAACCGGCGCGTGATGGCATCGCGCGACGGTTCGTGCGTCCATTCGGGAAAGCGGACGAGCAGCGCGGCGCGCTGGGTGTCGTCGAGTTTCTGGACCATATCTTTTCTCCCGCTGGTCAATGCCGTGCGCTCGCCATAAGGAAGGGCGCGATGAGCGACAAGAGCAGCCTGCCCCCCGACTTGCCCGGCGCATGGACCGGAACCGCCCCCGACGCCGACGCGCTGTTCGCGATGGCCGAGGCGGCGCTCGCAACCATGCCCGATGTGTTCAAGCCGCATATCGAGGGCGTGGTGATTTCGATCGAGGAATTCGCCGACGACGACGTGCTCGCCTCGCTCGACATCGAGCACCCCTATGATCTCACCGGCCTGTACGAAGGCCGCCCGCTGACTGAGCGCAGCATCGGCGAAAGCGGCGGGATGCCCGACCGCGTCACCCTCTATCGCATTCCCATCCTCGTCGAATGGATCGAGACGGGCGAAAAGCTCGAATGGCTGGTGCGCCATGTCCTGATCCACGAGATCGGCCATCATTTCGGCTTCTCCGACGACGATATGCACGCGCTGGAGCGCATGGCGTGAGCGCGCCTCCGCGCGCGGGTGGCGTGGCCGAGCTTTTGCTGCTCGACGACGTCGCCTGTATTCGCGGCGACCGGCTGCTGTTCGAAGGCCTGTCGCTGACGCTGGACCGCGGCGACGCGCTGTGGCTGCGCGGCCCCAATGGCGCGGGCAAGTCGAGCCTGATCCGCCTCGCCGCCGGGCTTCTGGGCGCAGCCGCAGGCACGGTCGAGCGCCGCGAGCGCGTCGCGCTGATCGACGAAGCCAGCGCACTCGACACTGAACTGCCCTTGCGGCGCGCCCTCGACTTCTGGGCGCGCGTCGATACGGTCGACGGCCATGCCGTCGACCGCGCGATGGATGACATGGCGCTGACGCCGCTCGCCGACGTGCCAGTGGCGATGCTGTCGACCGGGCAACGCAAGCGCGCCGGGATGGTGCGCGTGATCGCCAGCGGCGCGCCGATCTGGCTGCTCGACGAACCCGCGAACGGCATGGACGATGCCGCACAAGCGCGACTGATTGCGGCGATCGCGAAGCACCGGGCAAACGGCGGCGCGGTGCTGCTCGCGTCGCACTTCGCGCTCGGCATTCCGGACTTGGCCGAACTCGACATGGGGGCGCTCGCTTGACCGCGCTCATCGCTCTTTTCTGGCGCGACCTGCGGCGCGCGTGGGGCAGCGGGGCGCTGTGGTTGCCGGTGATGTTTTTCCTGCTTGTCGCGACCGCCTTTCCTTTTGCGGTAGGGCCGGACGCGCCGCTGCTGCGCCGCGCAGGCGGCGGCATGGTATGGGTTGCGGCTTTGCTGGCGGCGCTGCTGCCGATCGACCGGCTGGTGCGACCCGACCGCGAGGCGGGCGTGCTCGACCAGCTTGCGGTGCGAGGTTTCGCCGACGAGTTGATCGCGGCGGTCAAGATCGCTGCGCACGCCGCCGGCTTTGGGCTGCCGCTGATGATCGCCTTGTTCCCCGCGTCGGCGCTGCTGGCGCAGGATGCGGAGCGCGTCGGACTGCTCGCGACGGGGATCGCGATTGCCATCCCGGCACTGGCCTCGCTCGCGGTACTGAGCGCTTCGCTGACCGCGAACCACAAGGGCGGCAGCGCGATCGGCGGACTGCTCGTCCTGCCGCTCGCGGTGCCGATGCTGATTTTCGGCGCAGGAATGCTCGACCCGTCGGGGCGCGGCGCAATCAAGCTGCTGGCCGCGGTCAGTCTTCTGCTGACCGTGATCGGGCCGTTCGCGGCGGGCGCGGCGATGCGGGGGCTGCGCGAATGACGCGCCAGTCGCTTGCGCATATCGCGCTGGTCGTGCGCGATTATGACGAGGCGATCGACTTTTATGTCGGGGTTCTGGGGTTCACGCTGATCGCCGACGAGTATCAGCCGGCGCAGGACAAGCGCTGGGTGCTCGTCGCTCCGCCGGGCAATCCCGAAGGCGGGGCGACGATCCTGCTGGCGCGGGCGGCGAACGAGGAACAGGCGAAATTCGTCGGCGACCAGTCGGGCGGGCGCGTCTTCCTGTTCCTGCAAACCGACGATTTCGTCCGCGATTACCAGCGCCTGCTCGACAAGGGCGTGCGGATCGAGCGCGAACCGCTGGAAGCCGACTATGGTACCGTCGCGGTCTTCCTCGACCTTTATGGCAACAAGTGGGATTTGATCGAGTTTCGTCGGTCGGCCTGATTGCCGGCGCGCGAAAGTTGACGAAGTTGACGCCCCCATGCGCGCGCGAACAAGGCGATAACCGCGACGGCGATCGATGGAACAGGGCTTTGGTATCGGCGTCATCCAACAGCGTAGATCATGTCGATATTTTTTAGGAAAGCGATTTATGGCGGATGACGGCATTCGACCGAACCTAGCCGTCGCCCCCGCGAAGGCGGGGGCCGCTGTCGTTTTACACAATGCCGCTGAGTAAGGCCGCTAGCGGCCCCCGCCTTCGCGGGGGCGACGGTTGTGGAATGTCCGCTCTCCACCCCATAGCCGACATAAGAAAAGGGCCGGAGTTTCCCCCGGCCCTTCCCTAAGTCATATGCGCTTGCGATCAGGCGCCGGCGACGTCGGCCGTGTCGACCTTCACGCCGGGACCCATCGACGACGACAGCGCGACCTTGCGGACGTACTTGCCCTTGGCGCCCGACGGCTTCGCCTTGACGATCGCGTCGACGAAGGCGTCGAAGTTCTGGCGGAGCTTTTCCTCGCCGAACGACAGCTTGCCGAGGCCGGCGTGGATGATGCCGACCTTCTCAACGCGGAATTCGATCTGACCGCCCTTTGCGGCCTTCACGGCTTCGGCGACGTTCGGGGTCACGGTGCCCAGCTTCGGGTTCGGCATCAGGCCCTTGGGGCCCAGCGTCTTGCCGAGGCGGCCGACGATGCCCATCATGTCCGGCGTCGCGATGACGCGGCCATAGTCGAGGTTGCCCGCGAGCATGTCTTCCATCAGGTCTTCGGCACCGACCTTGTCGGCGCCGGCGGCCAGCGCCTTTTCGGCATTGTCGCCGCGCGCGAAGACCGCGACCTTGACGTCCTTGCCGGTACCGGCGGGCAGCGTGACGACGCCGCGGACCATCTGGTCGGCGTGACGCGGATCGACGCCCAGGTTCATCGCGATTTCCAGCGTTTCGTCGAACTTGGCGGTCGCCAGCTCGCGCACCAGCTTGATCGCTTCGTCGACGCCGTGGAGCTTCAGCGCATCGACCTTGCCCTCGAGGGCCTTCTGCTTCTTGGTCAGCTTAGCCATGGGTTCAGCCCTCCGTCACTTCGAGGCCCATCGAGCGGGCGCTGCCTTCGATGATCTTCGTCGCCTGTTCGAGATCGTTCGCGTTGAGATCCTTCATCTTGATCTCGGCGATTTCGGCTAGCTTCGAACGGGCGATCTTGCCGCCGCTGATCTTGCCGGGTTCCTTCGAACCCGACTTGAGGTTCGCAGCCTTCTTGATCAGATAGGTCGCCGGAGGCGTCTTGGTGACGAACGAGAAGCTCTTGTCCGCATAGACGGTGATGATGGTGGGCGTGGGCGTGCCCTTGTCCATGCCATCGGTCGCGGCGTTGAACGCCTTGCAGAATTCCATGATGTTGACGCCGCGCTGACCGAGCGCCGGCCCGAGCGGCGGCGACGGGTTGGCGGTGCCGGCGGGCACCTGCAGCTTGATGTAGCCGCTGATCTTCTTGGCCATGATGGCCTCCTTTCTTTCTGTCGCCCCGGACCGCGATCCAGAGCTCAAAATAAGCGGTCGAACAGAAGGGCATCACGCCTTCCTCCCGCGCGGAATCGCAACCTTGTCTGATGCGAAGCGGCGCCCATAAGACCAAAGGCGCCGAAAAACAAGCCTTATTGGGGGCGGTAGCGGATCAGGCCTTCCTGCGCGACGGTGGCCATCAGCGTGCCGTCGCGGCGATAGATCGATCCACGGCACAGCCCCCGGTCGCCGCCCGTCCACGGGCTGTCCATCACGAAGACGAACCAGTCGTCGACGCGAACGTCACCGTGAAACCACATCGCATGATCGAGGCTGGTCGACACCATGCCGGGCGTCCAGAAACTGACGCCGTGCGGCAGCATCGCCGAAGACAAGAGCCCCATGTCCGACGCGAAAGCGAGAAAGCCGCGGTGGAGCAGCGGGTCGTCGCCGATCGGCGACGCGACGCGGAACCACTGATAATGCTGCGTCGCCTTTTCGGCGGCGGGCGGCCGAAAGCTGCGCACCTCGAACGGGCGGCTGCGTGCCATATGCGCGAGTTGGCGGTCCGAGATATGCGGGTCGGCCGCGATGAAGTCGGTGAAATCCCAGCAATCCTCGGGCGGCAGCAGCTCGGGCATCGGAACCTGATGTGACAGCCCTTCCGCAGGCAGCTGGAACGAGGCGGTCAGGTTGAAGATCACCTTGCCGTCCTGGCGCACGACGACGCGGCGGTTCGAAAAACTGCGGCCGTCGAAGTCGCGGTGGAGGCGGAAGTGCAGCGGTTTGGTCTCGTCGCCGCCGCGCAGGAAATAGGCGTGCAGCGAATGCACCTGCTTGTCGGGATCGACCGTGCGCGCGGCGGCGGTCATCGCCTGCGCGATGACCTGCCCGCCGAAAATCCGGTCGCGCGAGGTGGTCGGCCGCGCGGGAAAGGTGAATTCGTCGTCGAGGCCGGGCACGGCGTCGAGATCGAACAGACGGGCCACCGCGCCGACGACCTTGTCGGCGGGCGTGCTGCTGTTGATTTCGCGCGCAAGATCGAGGCGCGCCTGCAGCTCTTCGGGCGTGAGTATGGTCATGACGACAGCCTAACCCCTGATCCGTCGCCCCCGCGAAGGCGGGGCCGCTGTCGACATAGCGCAAGGCTGCCGACGGCCCCCGCCTTCGCGGGGGCGACGTTACTTGAAGCGTTCGACCTGTTCGAAGTCGAGTTCGACCGGGGTGGCGCGACCGAAGATCGACACCGACACCTTGACCCGCGCCTTTTCGAAATCGAGTTCCTCGACCAGCCCGTTGAAGCTGGCAAAGGGACCGTCGAGCACCTTGACCTGATCGCCGATTTCATAATCGACGCGGATTTCGGTCTTCGGACGCGCCGCCGCCTCTTCCTTGCTGTTGAGGATGCGCGCGGCTTCGGCCTCGCTGATCGCCTGCGGCTTGCCCGACGAACCGAGGAAACCCGTGACCTTCGGCGTGTTCTTGACGAGGTGATAGACGTCGTCGGTCATCGTCAGCTTGGCGAGGACATAGCCGGGGAAGAATTTGCGCTCGGCCTGGACCTTCTTGCCGCGCTTGACCTCGGTGACGGTCTCGACCGGCACCTCGACCGCTTCGACGAAGTCGGTGAGGCCCATGCGTTCGGCTTCGGAAAGCACCGAATCGCGAACCTTGTTCTCGAAACCCGAATAGGCGTGAATGATGTACCAGCGCGCCATGTCTATCCGTATCCTGTCCCTGTAACCGCGGGCGTTAGCGCGCGAGCGACGTCAGCCAGCTGACGATCGCGTTGAAAACCGTGTCGACGCCAAGGAAGAAGAGCGAAAGGATCGTCGTCATGATCAGCACCATGATCGTCGTCTGCACCGTTTCGCGGCTCGTCGGCCAAACGATCTTGCGAGCTTCGGCGCGCACCTGATTGATGAACTCAGCCGGGCTGGTCTTGGCCATGTCGATCGTCCTGTCCTAATAGCGTCAATGATCCGGGCCAGATGGGTTGCCGCCGCCCACGCGTCAAGCGCGCTTTGGGCAAGTGTCCGCCCACCCTCCCCGAGCATGTCGGCGAAAGGCGGAAGGGGAACGGCGCATCTGTCCGAATGAAGCGGCCTTTACTTGGGCAGCGCCGCGATTGCAAGCGCGGGCGCACGGGTGAATTCGCGCTGCATCCAGAGCAAGAGGCCGACCATCAGAATCCACGCGGTCGTCGGTTGCAGCGCGAAGATCAGGTGCAGCTCGCGCGCCGCCGCCTTGCCGTTTTGCGGGTCGAAGCCGACGAGGTCGAGCGCCGCATAGCTGACCGCGATCGCGGCGGCGACGCCGAATTTGGCCATCAGGTTCAAAAGCGCGAAGAGGAAGGCCGACCGATTGCGCCCGCAACGCTCGCTATCGCGCGGAATCAGGTCGGCGAGTATCGAATAAGTGAAGAGCAGCCCGACAAAGCCGGTGCCGAGCATCAGCGAAAAGCCGACCGCCTGCCCCAGCCCGCGCGGCTGCTGCGCCAGCGTCGCGACGAGCAGGCTGGAGATCAGCAGCCCCATCGCGATCATCATCGGCGGCTTGCCGAAGCGGCGCGCGAGGAAGGTCCAGATCGGAGACGCGAGCGCCCCGCCAATGAAGCTCGCAAACAGCAGAACGGCGCTCTGCGCATCGAGGTCGAGCACCGCGGCGGCGAAGAAGACGAAGAGCGACGTCAGCGACCCGAAGGCGAAGCTGTTGAGGAACTGTACCCCGAGCAGCAGCATCAACGGACGGAACGACAGCGACGTCCGGATTTCATGCCGCCATCCGAAGCCGGCTTCGGCCACCACCGTCCGCGGCGGCACGCGGCGGATCGCCAAGAGCGCGATCGGCACCAGCAGGAGGAAGAGGCTGGCGTAGGCGATGATCCGCCCTTGCAGGCTGAGCCCCGGAATAAGCAGCTGCGCCGCGGCAGGCGCGGCGAAAGCGAGGATCAGCGCGATCTTCGCGAACCAGTCGCGCATGCCATAGAGAAGCGCGCTGTCGGCCGGCGTGCGAACGAGCGCGGAGCCCCACGACAATTGCGCCACCTCATAGAGACTATAGCTTGAGTAAAAGAGCACCATTATCAGGAAGAGCGCCGCAAAGGGTAGCTGGTTGCCGACGGTCACGAGCGCAAGCAGCAGCAGCGACAGGGGAAGCAGTGCAAGCAACATCCAGCGCCGGTGCGCGCCGAGCCCGGTCCGAACGCGATCGACCGTTGTGCCGATCAGCGGATCGACCACGCCGTCCCAGATCGTCGTGAGCGAAAAGAGCAGCCCGACCAGCGCGACCGAAATCGCCCCGCCCTCGGCGATATAGGGCGGCAGATAGACGCTGAACGGCAGGCCGAGCATAACCGTCGGCCCCGCGGTGGCGGCATAGGCCGCGACGGCGCGCGGCCGCAGATCGGAGGTTTCGTCGGCCGGGGCGGCCGATGGCAGGGCGGTACTGGCCAAGATGCGACGCTCCCGAAACGGAAGCCGCAAGCTTTCAGCTATTTACAATTGTGTCAACAACAACCGGCGGGTCGCCTACCGAATCTTGAAGTGCGACAGGAACGGCTGGAGGCGCCAGTCAATCTGTTCACTATCGAGCCATTCAACCTCGATCCCCATCAAGGTGTTCAACATCGAATCGCCGACGACGATATCGAAGAACAGGCGCGCGGCGGCGTCCGGGCGGTCGATCTCGGCCTTGCCGGTGGCCGCCCATTCGGCGAACAGTTCGATCAGTTCCTCGAGCGCGGGCACATGAAGGTCGAGGTAGATCTGCATCGCGAATTCATGGTCGCGCAGACTTTCGGAGATCAGCATGCGCATCAGGCCGACAGCGTGCGGCGATTCCATCAGCTCTTTCTGGCGATGCGCGTAACGCTTCAGGATGTCGACACTCGACAGTCCCCGAATCGCATCGTCATCGAGCGACCGGAGCATGGCTTCGTCGCACCAGCGCGTCGCGATCGCGCGAAGCAGCCCCTGCTTGTTACCGAACAGTTCATAGAGCGTCGCGAGCGAGCCGCCCGAGCGCTTGACGATCTCGGCAAGGCTGGTGCGTTCATAGCCCTGTTCGAGAAACAGCGACTCGGCGGCGTCGAGAATGGCGCTTTGCCGCCGTTCGCGTGGTGAAGAATACCTATCCATTTGACATAAAGTCGATTCCGGCGTGCCCAATTATGCCCCCCCTCTCTTGCCCTTTTCTGTAATTTAAATTACACGACCCCTCAGCGCAAGCTTTTGCGTATATAACAATCCCGCACAACTGCGATTTTTCAGGGGTCCTTATGAGTCGCGTCCGTCCTCTCAGCTGCGCCGCCGGCGCTGCGCTGGCTTTTTTGCTGGCCGCCTGCTCGTCCGAGGCGCCCCCCGCGCCCCCGCCGCCCGAGGTCAATATCGTGACCGTCCGCACGCAAGCCGTGCCGAACGTGATCGAACTGCCCGGCCGGGTTCAGGCGTATCGCACGTCCGAAGTCCGCGCGCGCGTCAACGGCATCGTCGAGCGGCGGCTGTTTAACGAGGGCAGCTACGTGCGCGCCGGGACGCCGCTGTTCCGGATCGACCCGCGCGAGCTGATCGCGACCGCCAATGCGGCGCGCGCGCAGCTTGCCCGTGCGCAGGCGACCGCCGCCAACGCCCGGCAGGTCGTCGGCCGTTACCAGCCGTTGCTCGCCGACCAGGCGATCGGCAAGCAGGAATATGACGCAGCGGTCGCCGCGCAGCGCACCGCCGAAGCCGATGTGGCGGCCGCACAGGCCAATCTGGAATCGGCGCGCCTCAACCTCGGCTATGCGTCGGTCACCGCGCCGATTTCGGGCCGCGCGCGCCGCGCCGAGGTTACCGAGGGTGCGCTGGTGAGCGCGTCGCAAGGCACGCTGCTGACCACGATCGAGCAAATCGACCGCGTCTATGTCAATTTCGGCCAGTCGAGTTCCGACCTTTTGGCGATCCGCGGCGACATGGGATCGGGCAAGGTGAGCGTGCCGGAGCTCGAACGCGTCGAGGTCCAGCTGATCCTCGAGGACGGCACCGCTTATCCGGTCGTCGGCCACCTCGACTTCCTCGACCTCTCGATCGACGAAGCGACGGGCACCGCGGCGCTGCGCGCCGAATTTCCCAATCCCAATTCGGCGCTGCTTCCCGGCCAGTTCGTCCGCGCACGCATCTTTGCGGGCAATCGCGCCAACGGCGTGCTGATCCCGCAGCGCGCGGTCAAGCTGGCGGAGGACGCGGCGAGCGTGATGGTGCTCGACGCCAAGAATGTCGCGACGCCGCGCCCGGTCAAGCTGGGCACGATGGTCGCGGGCCAGTGGGCGATCCTCGACGGGCTGAAGCCCGGCGACCGGGTGATTGTCGACGGGCTGCAAAAGGTGCAGCCGGGTGCGCCCGTCCGCGTCGCGCAGCCCAAGGGAACGGCGTCGACCCCCGCGGCGAAGCGCTGATCCGACATGACCCCCCGCTTCTTCATCGACCGGCCCATCTTCTCATGGGTCATCGCCATCGGCATCCTGCTTGCCGGGATCATCGCGCTGCGCGGCTTGCCCGTGGAGCAATATCCGTCGGTCGCGCCGCCGTCGCTGACTATCAGCGTCACCTATCCGGGCGCCGACGCGAGCACGCTCGAACAGAATGTCACGCAGGTCATCGAGCAGGAACTGAACGGGGTCGAGGGCTTCCTCTATATGGCCTCGACCAGCGAATCGAATGGCACCGCCTCGATCACCTTGACCTTCGAGGCGGGGACCGACATCGACAATGCGCAGATGGAGGTGCAGAACCGCCTGCGCCGCGTCGAACAGCGCCTGCCCGAGGATGTCCGTCGTCAGGGCATTTCGGTGACCGAAGCTAACTCGGGCTTCCTGCTGATCGTCGCGATCACGTCGAAGAGCGGCGACACCGACCCGATGGAGGTCAACAATTTCGCCAACACGCGCGTGCTCGACGAGCTCAGGCGCGTAAACGGCGTCGGCAACGTCCAGGCCTTTGCGCCCGAATATGCGATGCGCATCTGGCTCGATCCGCAAAAGCTCGCTTCCTATAACCTCTCCGCCGCCGAAGCCTTGGGCGCGGTGCAGGAGCAGAACAGCCAGACGCCGGGCGGCCAGCTCGGCGACCAGCCGCTCGCCAAGGGCGCGCAACTCAACGCCGTCATCACGACGCAGGGCCGCTTCACCAAGCCCGAGCAGTTCGAAAGCATCATCCTGCGCGCCAACCCCGACGGGTCGGCGGTGACGCTGGGTGATGTCGGCCGCGTCGAGCTGGGCGCGGCAAGCTATCTCTTCTCGTCCGAACTCAACGGCAAGCCGATGGCGGGTCTCGCGGTCCAGCTGACCCCCGGCGCCAACGCGCTGTCGACCGCCGAAGGCATTCGCGCGCGGATGGACGAGCTTTCGAAGGGCTTCCCACCCGACATCACCTGGTCGATCCCCTATGACACGACTCCCTTCATCAGCCTGTCGATCGAAGAGGTTGTAAAGACGCTGGCCGAGGCGATGCTGCTCGTCTTCCTCGTCATGTTCCTGTTCCTCCAGAACTGGCGCGCGACGGTGATCCCGACCGTCGTCGTGCCGATCGCACTCGCGGGCGCGTGCCTTGGCCTGTGGATGTTCGGCTTCTCGATCAACGTGCTGACGCTGTTCGGCATGGTGCTGGCGATCGGTATCCTCGTCGACGATGCGATCGTGGTGATCGAAAATGTCGAGCGCATCATGAACGAGGAACATCTGCCGCCGTATGAGGCGACGGTGAAGGCGATGGGACAGATCACGTCGGCGATCATCGGCATCACTTTGGTGCTGATCGCGGTGTTCATCCCGATGGCCTTCTTCCCCGGATCGACCGGCGGCATTTATCGCCAATTCTCGATGACGCTCGCGATCTCGATCGCCTTTTCGGCGCTGCTCGCGCTGACGCTCACGCCTGCGCTCTGCGCGACGCTCTTGAAACCGCACGACCAGACCGCGCGCAAGGGACGGATCGGGGCATTTTTCGACCGCTTCTTCGGCCGCTTCAACGACTGGTTCGGGCGCACCACCGACCGCTACCAAGGCGGCGTGGGCAAGATGCTGGCGGCGCCGCTGCGTTGGCTCGGCGTCTTCGTCGCGATGGTCGCGGTGACCGCATTGCTCTTCTTCCGCTTGCCGGGTTCCTTCCTGCCGCAGGAGGATCAGGGCTATCTGATCACCGTCATTCAGGCGCCGCCGGGCGCGACGACGCAGCGCACCGGCGAGGCGACGAAGCAGGTCAAGGCCTTCTTCGCCGAACAGCCGCAGGTCGCCAACATCGTGCTCGTCAACGGCTTCAGCTTCTTTGGCCAGGGTCAGGCGAATGCGATCATGTTCACGCCGCTGAAACCCTGGGAGGACCGCCCGGGGAAGGAAAACAGCGCCGATGCGATCGCGGGCAAGGCGATGGGCACCTTCATGGGCATCAAGGAAGCGTTCGTCTTCTCGCTCAGCCCGCCGTCGATCCCCGAACTCGGCACGTCGAGCGGCTTCACCTTCAAGCTGCAGGACCGCGGCGGCAACGGGCGCGACGCGCTGATCGCCGCGCGCAACCAGATCCTCGGCGGCGCGATGCAGAGCAAATTGCTCGCCAACGTCCGCCCCGAGGGGCAGGAGGATGCGCCGGTGCTGAAGCTCGACATCGACCGCATCCAGGCGCGCGCGCTCGGCCTGTCGATCGGCGACGTCAATGCGAC
Source organism: Sphingopyxis sp. LC363 (assembly GCF_000756385.1). GTDB lineage: Bacteria > Pseudomonadota > Alphaproteobacteria > Sphingomonadales > Sphingomonadaceae > Sphingopyxis. The sequence goes on along the minus strand of NZ_JNFC01000006.1, from coordinate 77,814 downwards.
GCTCGCGATCAGCTTCGGCAGCGCCTATGCCAACGACTTCACCCGCGAAGGCCGCGTGCTGCGCGTGCTGCTCCAGGCCGACGCCGCGAGCCGCATGACGCCGCAGGACGTGCTCGATCTGCGCGTGCGCAGCGCGAACGGCGGCATGGTGCCCTTCGGTTCGTTCAGCACCGCCGAATGGTCGGCCGAGGCGCCGCAGCTCCAGCGCTATAACGGCTATCCCGCGATGACGATCTCGGGCGAGCCCGCGCCGGGCCAGTCGACCGGCGAGGCGATGGCCGAGATGGAGCGGCTCGCAGGCGCGCTTCCGGCCGGCTTCGCGTTCGAATGGACCGGCATTTCCTATGAAGAGAAGCAGTCGGCGGGCCAGATCGGCATGTTGCTCGGCCTGTCGCTCGTCGTCGTCTTCCTGTTGCTCGCCGCACTTTACGAAAGCTGGTCGGTGCCGGTCGCGGTGCTGCTCGTGGTGCCGCTCGGCGTGCTCGGCGCGGTGCTCTTCTCGATGCTGCGCGGGCTGTCGGCCGACATTTATTTCAACGTCGGCCTGATCACGATCATCGGGCTTGCGGCGAAAAACGCGATCCTGATCGTCGAATTTGCAATCGAGCAGGAAGCCGAAGGCAAATCGACGCTCGATGCGGTGATGAAAGCGGTCAAGCTGCGCCTGCGTCCGATCATCATGACCAGCCTCGCCTTCATCCTCGGCATGGTGCCGCTCGTCATCGCGAGCGGTGCGGGCGCCGCGAGCCGCATCGCGGTCGGTTCGGGCGTGATGGGCGGGATGATCGCCGCGACGTTGCTCGGCATCTTCTTCATCCCGCTCTTCTATCTGTCGGTGCGCAAATGGCTGAGCCGCAAGCGGCCCCCTGCCCCCGCCGAAAAAGGCCATCATGAGGAGCCCGGCCATGCGTAACCTGATCGCGCTCGCCGCGGCGACGACGCTCGCCGGCTGCGTCAACATGGCACCGAAGCACGAGCGCCCGCCGCTGTCGACTGCCACCGACTATCCCGCCGAATTCGCCGGCGACGTGACGCTCGGCCAGCGGGCGGCCGACGTCGCATGGCGCGACTTCTTTGCCGACCCGCAACTCGAGGTGTTGATCGAGCAGGCGATCACCCGCAACCGCGACCTCGCCGTCGCCGTGGCGCAGATCGAGGAAGCGCGCGGGCTCTACCGCATCCAGGACGCCGATCGCCTGCCGACCGTGGGCGCGAGCGCCGATGCGACGCGCTCGCGCAGCCAGTTGGTCCCGGGCACCGGGGCCTCGACCACCAACCGCTATTCGGTCGGCGTCGGCGTGACCTCGTTCGAGCTCGATTTCTGGGGGCGGGTCAAGAATCTGTCCGAAGCCGCGCGCAGCCAGTATCTCGCGACCGAACAAGCCGAGCGCGCCTTCCGCCTCGCGCTCGTGCGCGACGTCGCCTCGACCTATTTCTCGTCGCGCGGCGCCGAGGAGCAGATCGAGCTCGCCGAAGCCACGGTGACGAGCCGCAAGGAAGGGCTGCGCATTGCGAAACGCCGCCTTGACGCCGGCGTGACCTCGGCGCTCGACTATCGCCAGTCGGAGACGCTGTTGACGCAGGCCGAGACGCAGCTCGCGAGCCTGAAGCTCGGCAAGGCGCAGGCCGATAATTTTCTCGCCGTGCTCACCGGCGGGCCCGTCGCGGGTCCCCTGCCCGCGCCGCTGCCGCTCGTCGCGCAGGCGCAATCGCCGGCGCTGACCGCCGGGCTGCCGTCGGACCTGCTCGTCGCGCGTCCCGACATCGTCGCGGCCGAGGAACGGCTGCGCGCCGCGCGCGCCAATGTCGGCGCCGCGCGCGCGGCCTTCTTCCCGTCGATCTCGCTGACCGGCAATCTCGGCTTCGCGTCGGGGTCGCTCGACAATCTGTTCAGCGACGACGGTTTCGGCTGGAGTTTCGGCCCGTCAATCACGCTGCCGATCTTCGATTTCGGACGCAACAAGGGCAATCTGACCGTCGCCGAGGCGCGCGAGAATATCGCGGTCGCGACCTATGAGCGCACCGTGCAAGGCGCCTTTCGCGAGGTCGCCGACGCGCTTGCCGGGCGCCGCTACCTCGCCGAACAGGTCGAGGCGCAGGAGCGCGGCACGCTCGCGACGCGGCAGATCGCCGACCTTGCGCGCAAGCGGTATCGCGAAGGCGTTTCGACCTATCTCGAAGTGCTCGACGCCGAGCGCAATCTGTTCGCGTCCGAACAGACGCTGATCGAACTCCGCCGCGCGCAGGTCGACAATCTGGTCACGCTCTACGTCGCGCTCGGCGGCGGGCTGGTCGAGCGCCGCTGAGGCCGGCATTATGAGCGCCGATGCCCCGGCTCTGCTGAAGGATATTCTCGGGCCTCAGGCGCTGGAGACGATCGCCGATGCGGGGACGGCGGCGGCCGCGCGCTTCGACCGCGGTGCCTTCCTGCGCGCGGCGTCGCACGGGCTTGAGGCGCTGTCGATCATGGAGCGCGTGCGGCATATCGCAGACGCGCTCCATCCGGCGCTGCCCGGCGCATATGCGGACCGCCTTGATGTTCTCCGCGCGATGGCTCCACGCTTGACCCACGGATTCCAGGCGATCGCGATCAGCGAATATGTCGCGCGCCACGGGCTTGCAGACTTCGATGCGTCGATGGATGCGCTCGCGGACCTGACGCGCTTCGGCTCCGCCGAATTCGCGATCCGCCCCTTTCTGGTGGCCGATAGTGCGCGCGCGCTGGCGACGATGACCCGCTGGAAGAACAGCGATGACGATCATGTCCGCCGGCTCGCGAGCGAGGGCGCGCGGCCGCGCCTGCCGTGGGCGGCGCGCGTGCCGGCGCTCAGGGCCGATCCGACGCTGGCGGCGCCGATCCTCGAGGCGCTCAAGGCCGATCCCAGCCTTTATGTCCGCAAATCGGTCGCCAACCATCTGAACGACATCGCCAAGGACCGGCCCGAATGGTTGCTCGCGCGCCTCGCCGGCTGGCCGCAGGAGGATGCACGCACGGCATGGATCGTCCGCCACGCGCTGCGCACGCTGATCAAGCAGGGTGACCCCGGCGCGCTCGCGCTGATCGGCGTCGGCCATGGCGCGGCGGTGCGCGTGCGCGATTTCGCCATCGTTCCCGCGACGGTGCGCCTTGGCGACCGGATCGCGATCGGCGCCGAAATCCTGTCGGATTCGCCTGACAATCAACCGCTGGTCGTCGATTACCGCATTCATTACGCCCGCGCGGGCGGCAAGACCGCGCCCAAGGTGTTCAAGCTCAAGAGTTTCGAACTCGCGGCGGGCGATACCGCCACCCTCCGTATCAACCAGACGATCCGCGATTTCAGCACGCGGCGCCATCATCCGGGGCGGCATGAGGTCGAGCTGATCGTCAACGGCCGGACGATGGCGACCGCGGCGTTCGACCTGGTACCGAGCTGAGGCCCCCGCCTATGGCGGCGTCGTCACCGGCGGCGGCTCTACCTCGACCGGTTCGGGCGTGCGGTCCTGAATCGGCAGGCGCAGGTCGATGCGGCGACCGCCCACCTCGGTCGAGATCACGGCGTCGCCGTCCTCGATCCCCACGCGCGTCCGGTCGCCGACCGGGATGTCGCCGATATCGGGGATGTCGAGGGGTTCGACCGGACCCGCGGGATCGGCGCGTCGGGGTCGCGGCGCAGCTTTCCGGCCCGATGCCTCGGTCATGAAGTCGCGCCAGATGCGTGCGGGCATGCCGCCGCCCGATATGCCCCGAAGCGGTGTATTGTCGTCGTTGCCGATCCACACCCCGACGACGAGGTCGTTCGCATAGCCGACGAACAGCGCGTCACGATTGTCCTGCGTCGTGCCGGTCTTGCCATAATTGGCCTGCGGCAACCGCGCGGCGCGGCCGGTGCCGCGATTGACCGCGGCGCGCAGCATCGTCTCGATATCCTCATGCTCGCTCGACCCGAAGCGCGACGGCCCCCATACCAGATTTTCGAACCAGCCCTTTTCGGCCTCCTTGAACGCGTGCGGTTCGACCGGATAGCTGTTCGCCGCGACCGCGGCATAGGCGGCGGTCAGTTCGAGCAGGGTCATGCTCGACGTGCCGAGCGCGAGGCTGGGGTCGCCCTTCGGCAGCGGCGCGGTGACGCCCAGGTCGCGCGCCATCGCGATCACCTTTTCGTCGCCGACTTCGCCGAACAGGCGCACCGCGGCGACATTGCTCGACGAGGCGAAGGCGTCTTCGAGGCTGATGTCCTTCGAATAGGCGCCGCCCGAATTTTTGGGGCGGTAGGAGCCGGTTTCGATCGCGCTGTTGTCGATCCGGTCGTCGGGTTCCCAGCCCGCGTCGAGCGCCGCGAGATAGACGAAGAGCTTGAAGGTCGAACCCGGCTGGCGCCGCGCCTGCGTCGCGCGGTTGAAGGGCGAAGCGGCGTAATCCTTGCCGCCGATCATTGCGACCACCTCGCCATTCGGGCGCATCGCGACGAGCGCGACCTGCGCCTTGCCGAGCCCCGCGCGGCCTGTCACGCGGCGCGCGATCGATTGCAGCCGCGCGTCGAGCGTCGTCGTGATTGTCTGGCGCGAATAACCGACATCGCTCAATTTGCGCGCGGCGGGCAGCGCCCAATCGGCGAAATAGGTGCCGGTGGGCAGCGTATTGCGCGTGCGCACGTCGATGCGCGGGGTGCGGATCGCCTTGGCTTCGGCCGCGGTTATAGCGCCGGTGTCGACCATCGCGTTCAGGACGAGTTTCATGCGCTTTTCGGCAAGATCGGGATTGCGCGTCGGCGCGAGGCGCGACGGCGCCTGCACCAGCCCGGCCAGCATCGCCGCCTGCGCGGGGGTCAGCTTTTCGGGATGGCGGTAGAAATAATGAAGCGATGCCGCGCGCAGGCCATAGGTGTTGTCGCCGAAATAGGCGTTCGAGAGATAGCGTTCGAGAATCTCGTCCTTGGTCAGCCAGGCTTCGAGCCAGAAGGCGATCAGCGCCTCGCGCGCCTTGCGGCCCAGCGTCCGCTTCGGCGTCAGGAAGGTGAATTTGGCGAGCTGCTGGGTGATCGTGCTGCCGCCCTGCGTCCGGCCGCCGGTGACATTGCTCCACACCGCGCGCGCGATGCTGCGCGGGTCGATGCCCCAATGGCTGTAGAAGCGCCGGTCCTCGATCGCGAGAAAGGCGCCGGTGACATGTTTGGGAAGCTTCTTCGCCTCGACCGGTGCATCGACGATGGCACCGGTGCGCGCGATCGGCGTGCCGTCGGAAGCAAGCAAGGTGATCTGCGGCGGCGCGATCGGTTCGAGCGATTTCGACAGCGGCGCGGTGAGTGCGAGCCAGCCGACGAGCAGGAGGAAGGTGACGCAGAAAATGGCGAAGCCGCGCGAAATGCGGCGCATCCATTTGCGCCGCCGCGTTTCGGGAACGGGCGGCTGCGGGGGCGGCGCCATGTCGGCGAAGCGCCCATCCGGCGGCATCATCGCGAGGGTGGGGTCGGGGCCGTCGGGTTTACGAAACCAGGTCATGCTCGGGGCCGTATTACAGCCCCAATACAGCATAAGCAAATGGATTGGGGCGGGCGCGGCTAAATCTGATCCGCATCCCCGAGCCCTTCGACTGCCCTGACGGACGCTCAGGATAAACTTCGGCCTTTGGCCGAAGACGAGGGGCTATGCCGAGCGAAGTCGAGGCTGCGGGGTTACGCGGTTCTCGCTCCGCTCGAACGAGCCCCTCGTCTTCGCTCGGGGATGCGGAAGCTTCGGATTTCGCGCAATGGGTCTAGTCGGCGGGATCGTCGCGATCCTGCTGCCGCGCGCCGCCATGGTCCTTCTTGATAAAGCTCATCTTGCCCTGCGGCTCGAGGATCGCCCAGGCGACGTCGGCGAGCCGACCGATCCCGGCGAGCCGCATTTCGGAGAGGATTTCGTCGCGCGTCAGCCGGTCGCGGCGCAGGTTCTCGGTCACGATCCGGCCGTCGCGAACGACCACCCGCGGCGTCCCTTCGAGCAAATCCTTCGCGCGCGGTACCAGATAGGCGGTCCAGCTGAGGACCAGCGCCCAGAAGGCGAAGGTGCAGATCGCCAGCGTCGCGCCGGTCAGGCTGAAATCATTGTGCGTCACGCCCTGCTGGATCAGGTCGCCGAGCACGACGAGAACGACGAATTCGAACGGCGTCATCTGGCCGAGCTCGCGCTTGCCGAGCAGGCGGATCAGCAGGAACAGGACGAAGAACATCACGGTGGCGCGAAGGACGATATCCATCAGGGAAGCACCTTTATCCTCAGCGGCATCGCACCGATGGGCCGGTCGCCGTCGAACACCGCGATCTCGCCGCGCGTGCCCGCGAACAGCGGGGGGTTGATCTGGCCGTCGATCTTGACCTGCAACCGCTCACCGGCGTCGAGCGGGCCGTAGGAGAAATGGAAATATCCGTCCTCGAAGCTCTCTTCGGCCGGCGCCGGGATCATCGTGTTGACCGTCATGTCGTGCCACAGCGCCGGAGTCACCGCGATCACCGCATCGTCGAGCGGGGCGTTGGCGGTCAGCGTGACGTCGGTTTCGAAGAATTCGCCGTTGCGGATGATCACCGGCGTCTTCACGGTCAGGCGGGCGGCGCCGAAATCGGCGGTGCGCGGGGGGCTCGGCTGGCCGCCGGTTAAACCAAGGACGGCGGCCAGCAGCAGGCTGCCGAGGAGGAGGATCGATATCGGGCTGGCGTGCCGGTCCCAGAAACGCTGGCGCGACGGCTTCGCATCCTCCAGTCCTTCGAGCGCTTGCATCCCATCCTCCTGCCCGGCCGTGACCGGCCGAGAGCCCATATTGGACGCTTGGCGCGGCGGTTCGTTCCCGCGGGTTCGGTGGTCGGCAGTGTTATCTAGGCGGCGTTCGCGAGCGTGTCGCGCGCGATGCGTTGGAGCGCCGTCGCCTGCGCATCCGACAGACCGAGTTCGTCGGCGCCCTTTTCCTTCGGACCCAGCGTCGTGGGATCGATCCCCGTAACCGCGCTGAAGGTAACGAGCGCCGAGAGATAATAACCCGCGACGCTCGCGTGATAATGGTCGTAAGCCCAAAGGTCGAGCTGGTCATAACCGATCCCGTCATAGGGATTGGGGTCGGCGACCCCGCTCGTCATCGCGCGGTTCCACGCTTGCCCGACCGGCAGCACGCCCGCGACCGCGGGGTTGGCGGACCGCGCGCGGTCGGCGGCGGCACGAAGGTCTTCGGCCATCGCCGTCACCGGCTTGCCATACCAATGCCCCTTGGGCTTATAGGCCTGGTCGGCGCGCGACCAGGTCGCGACGAGGCGGATGTCGACCGCGGGATTGCGCGCCTTGAACAGCGCCGCGAGGCGGCCGACATTGCGGATATATTCGGCGGGATCGCCGGGCCGTTCACGGTCGAGCGTGCTATATTCCTGCAGCACGACGACGTCCCACGCGCGGTCGAAACGCTGGCGCCGCTCGTCATAATGAAAGCCCAGCGTCTTGCCGCCCTGCGTTTCCAGGCTGACGCGATAGTCGAGCCCCGCCTGCTCGGTGAACAGCTTGAACAGCGCGGGCACGCCGCCGTAACCCGCATTGTTGAGGTCGGTGACCGACCCCGCGCGCCAGTTGCGCGCCGCCGAATGCGCGCCTTGGGTGAAGCTGTTGCCGATGAAAAGGATCGTTTTCGGCGCCGCCTTGGCCTCGGCCGCCGACGCGGCAGCTTCACCATGCGGGGCGGTGCTGGCGACCGCCTGGCCGGGCGCGCACCCTGCCAGCATCAGCAGCACCGCTCCCGACATGGCCTTCAGGGGTCCAGTGGATCGAAGCCCCGAAGCTCTTTGCATTGCATTTCCCATCAGAATTTCACCGTCGCACCGACATAGAAGCGGCGTCCGGCAATATCATAGACGCCGTTCTGGTTGGTCAAGCGACCGCTCTCGGTCCCGCTCGGCAGGAAGGGGCTGGTCGAATTGAACAGATTGTTCACCCCGCCATAGAGGCGGAATTCCTTGCCGCCGCTGTCGATATCGAACGACATAAACAGGTCGTGCTCCCACACGTCGCCGATGTTGAGGAAAATCGGCACCTCGGCATTCGGGTTGGTTTCGAGGAGCGCCGCATATTGATCGGCGAGCGAATTGCTGTCGTTGATCTTGCCGTAATAAGTCGTCGTCCAGCGAATGCGGAAATTGTCGAGCTTCCAGCTCAATGAGCCGCGCGCGCGATATTTGAAGCTGCCTTCGGCAAGGTCGCCCGCAAGATCGTTGGTGACCGTCCCGTCGACGCCCTGGAACTGCACCTTCTGCTTCAGCACATGCGTGCCGTCGTAGCGCAGGTCGAAGCGGCCGGGAATGCCGAGCGCGTCGTCGAGGCGGAAGCGATAGTTGAACGCGACGTCGATCCCCTGCGTGTCGAAGCGCGCCAGATTGACCTGCCGCTGGACCAGCTCGACGATCTGGCCGTTGTTCGCGTTGCGCGTGATGTCGGCGCAGAAGGGGTTGTCCGCCTGCGGCACGTCGGTGTCATAGCATTGCAGCTGGATGTCGCGGTTCGAATAGGCGTCGATCGCGTCCTTGATGCGGATGTCGTAATAATCGACCGCGATCGTCAGGCCGGGCACGAAACGCGGCGCGATCACGGCGCCGAGCGTCAGCGTATCGGCGGTTTCTTCCTTGAGGTCGAGGTTGCCGCCGTTGGGGCTGTAGAGGTTGTTGCCCGCCTGCGAATATTGCTGCGTTACATTGTCGGCCGCCTGCTGCGCGAACAGCGCCTGAATGCCGGGATCGAGTCGGCAATTGGCCGCAATCCGCCCCGCCGTCGTCGGAGTGACGCCGTCGCAGAGATCGTTCGCGGCCTCGAAATTGCCGCGCGGCGGCGAATAAAGCTCGGCGATGTCGGGCGCGCGCTGGGCGCGGGCATATTGCGCGCGGAAGCGGATATCGGGGATCGGGGCATATTGAACGCCGCCGCGCCAGCTGAACACCGTCCCGACATTGTCGATATTATAGTCGGCGACGCGCGCCGAGGCATCGACGCTAAGCAGATAGGCGCCCGGCGCGTCGCGGAGGAGCGGCACGCTGACTTCGCCATAGCCTTCCAGCGCGCGGATCGAGCCGCCGAAATTGGGCACCGCGTTGCCCGTCGTTCCGCCCGTTTGCGACAGGAGGTCGCCGGTGAGTTCCTGGCTGTCCTTGCGGTAATCGATGCCGAAGGCGGCGCCGACCGGACCGGCGGGAAGCTGGAAGAGTTCGCCGGTGACGAAGGCCTGGCCGGTATATTGGCGGATCGTCAGCTCCTGATGCAAGTCGGCGCGGATCCACGCCGCCGCCTCCGGCGTGATCGCTCCTTCGCCGAACAGGTTGATCGGCACGCAGCCCGCGGCGCGCGCGTCGGCGTCGGCGCATTGCGGCCCGTTGGCTCCCATTTCGGCATCGAGCGCCTGCGTCAGGTTGACGCCGTTGATCTCGTTCCGGCGCCACTGGTCCTGCTTGTACTGGCCGTAGCCGAAGCTCGCTTCCCAGTTCCAGCTGTCCGAAATCTTGCCGCGCAGGCCCGCCCAGCTGCGGATCGTCTCGCGCTTGTTTTCGGTGATCTGGCCGCCGACCTCGTCGAAGCGGCGATCCCAGGCGATGCCGACGCCGGAGGACGGCGTTTCGTTGCCGCGCAGTTCGGCGGGGACGAAGGGATTGCAGGGGCCATTACGCAAGCACGGGATCTTGCCATATTCGACCTCGGTCGTGATGCCTGTGACCGGATCGGTCAGCGGATAGGTCGAATCCCAGCCGATACCGACCGATTCGCGCGTTTCGCCCGAGGTGATCCGCGAATATTGGAGCTGCGCGAAGGCCTCGACCGCGTCGGAAAATTCAAATTCGAGCTTGGCGGCGCCGAGATAGCGTTTGCGCGCGAGGATCAGCGAGCGACCGGTGCGCTGGTTGTAGCCGTCGCGATTGGGCAGGAAATAGCCCGTGTTGCCGTCGTCGGTGGTTCCCACTCCGATCGGCTCGCCCGTCTGGACATCGGGGCCGAGCGGCACGAGCTGGCCGTTCCGGTAAAAACGGTCGCGCCGCGAACTGACTCCCGAAAACACGCCGCCCGGAATGAAACTGCTGAGATCGCTCATCACCAGCGGCGGAAATTCGGACGCAGGACGCGATCCGCTGGCGGGCGCGCCGTTTTCGTTGATATAGACCCCCTCGAACTCGTTGATGCCATTATCGAAATCATAATCGTAGGACACCGGCCGCACCGCCCATTCGCGGTCGACCGCGCGGATGCCCCAGTCGCGGTCATAGGTGCCGCTGAGGAGGAAATAGCCGCGTCCGTCGGCGAAGCGCGTGCCATAGGTCGCGCCGAGCGTCAGCTCCTGCCCGTCGCCCTCCGAGGTGATGCCCGCACGTGCGCGCAGCGTCAGGCCGCGCTCATTCTTCTTGGTGATGATGTTGACCACGCCCGCGACCGCGTCCGAACCATAGACCGACGAGGTGCCGCCGGTGATGACCTCGACCCGGTCGATGAAATCGCTGGGGATCGTCGACAGGCTGACGAGATTGCTGATCCCCGAGTTCGACACGGTGCGGCGGCCGTCGATGAGGACGAGCGTGCGGTTCGAGCCCAAGTTACGCAGTTCGATCGAGCTGAGGCCCGAATTCTGCGTGTTGCCGGTGACCGTCGAATCATTGTTCGCCGACGACAGCTGCGGCAGGTCGGCAAGCGTCTCGCTGAGTTCGCTATCGCCCGCTTCGAGCAAATCTTCTGAGGTCACGCCGATCACCGGCGCCGGCGTGTCATAGGTTTCGCGCGCGATGCGGCTTCCGGTAACGACGATCGCTTCTTCGCCCGCCGCCGCGGCGGCAGCAGCTTCGTCTGGCGTTTCCTGCGCGGCGAGTGGCGCGGCGAAAGCGCCGATGCCGGCGAGAACCAGCACGGTGCGGCTGCTGTGGCGGGCCCAGCGGGCTTTGGTCATATTCATTGTCTCACTCCCCATATCTTGTTCTTGTCCGGTCAATCGGCGTCGGTTTCGATCGGCTGTGCGGCGAGCGGCGCGGGCTCGCCCCCCAGCGCGCGGTGAAGCGCGTCGCGGTCGAGCGCCTTTTCCCATCCCGCGACGACGATCGCCGCGAGCGCATTGCCGATGAAATTGGTGAGCGCGCGGCACTCGCTCATGAAGCGGTCGATGCCGAGGATCAGCGCGAGCCCCGCGACGGGCACCGACGGCACGATCGACAACGTCGCCGCGAGCGTGATGAACCCCGCGCCGGTAACCCCGGCCGCGCCTTTCGAACTGACCATCGCGACGAGCAGCAGCGCGATCTGGTCGCCGAGGCTGAGATCGACCCCGACCGCCTGCGCGATGAACAGCGCCGCGAGCGTCATATAGATGTTGGTGCCGTCGAGGTTGAAGCTGTAGCCGGTCGGCACGACGAGGCCGACGATCGGCTTCGCGCAGCCCGCCTGTTCGAGCTTCTGGATCAGGCTGGGCAAGGCCGCTTCGGACGACGAGGTACCGAGCACGAGCAGCAATTCGGCCTTGAGATAGGCGATCAGGCTGAAGATCGAGAAGCCGCACAGCCGCGCGACCGCGCCGAGGACCACGATCACGAAGAAAAGCGAGGTCAGGTAGAAGGTCGCGATGAGCAGGCCGAGGTTGGCGAGCGATTCGACGCCATAGCGGCCGATCGTAAAGGCCATCGCGCCGAACGCGCCGATCGGCGCGAATTTCATCAACATGCCGACGAGGCCGAAGAAGACGACCGAGACTTTTTCGAGCAGGCCGAGCACCTGCTGTCCCGGCTCGCCCGCGTGCGACAGCGCGAGGCCGAAAAGGATCGCGGCGAACAGCGCCTGCAAGATCGATCCCTCGGTCAGTGCCGAAACGAAGGTGGTCGGAATGATTTCGAGCAGGAAGGCGGTGAGCGTCGCTTCGTGCGCCTTCGCCTCATATTGCGCGACCGCCCCGGCATCGAGCGTCGCCGGGTCGATGTTCATGCCCGCGCCCGGCTGGATCACATTGGCGACCACCAGCCCGACGATCAGCGCGAGCGTCGAGAAGAAGAGGAAATAGGCGAAAGTCTTGCCGACGACGCGGCCGAGCGCCTTGGTCTCGCCACCGATCGAAGCGATTCCCGTCGCGACGGTCAGGAAGATGACCGGCGCGATGATCATCTTGACGAGCTTGATGAAACCGTCGCCGAGCGGTTTGAACTCGGTCGCCACCGACGGCCAATAATGGCCGAGCAGCACGCCAGCGAGGATCGCGCCGAGCACCTGGACATAGAGATGTGCCCACCACGGCCGCGGATTCGGCTCCGCCTGTATCGCGTTCAGATCGATCGTGGCTGCCACCAGCCTCTCCCCATTCTCGCGCCCATCGACGCATCTCGCGGCCGTCGAGCGACCTTTCCGCTAATCTAGGAGCGGCGCAGAGAGGGGGTCAAACATGACATGAGATGGGCACAATATCATGTAATAAATAGATTTTATATATTCGCGTATCGACCGGCGAACGCATATTGTGCGATTCTCCGCATACACTCGGCAATGTTTGTGCAATAATCCGCACATGCCTTCGATGAGCGATTCGACTCCGATCGGTCCCCAAGCCAACCGCCGGCGCGTGATCGTCGCGGCTGCGGCGGGACTTGCCATCCTGCTCGTCGCCGGGTTCGCGCTTGCGCAGTGGGCGGCGGGCCGCGCGAGCGCACAGGCCGATCTGGAGGCGCGCCAGAATGCGCGCGCGCACGCGAGCCTGCTCGAAAGCGAATTGCAGAAATTCCGCCTGCTGCCTCGCGTCCTCACCGAATTTCCCGACGTGCGCGCGGCGCTCGCCGACAAGAGCGCCGCCGCCTCGCGCCGTCTCGACCGCGAACTCGAGCAGCTCGCGGCGCGCACCGATGCCACGGTGATCTATGTTCTCGACGCCGGCGGCACGACGATCGCGGCGAGCAACTGGCGCGCGCCGACGAGCTTCGTCGGCCAGAACTACCGCTTTCGGCCCTATTTCCAGGGCGCGATGCAGCGCGGCGCGGCCGAGCTGTTCGCGCTCGGGACGGTGAGCGGACGCCCCGGACTCTATCTGGCGCGGCGCGTCACCGTGGGCGGACGCCAGCTCGGCGTGATCGTGCTCAAGGTCGAGTTCGACAAGCTAGAGGCACGTTGGGCCGATTCACCCGCGACGACGCTGGTGACCGACGCGGCGGGGATCGTCGTGATGAGCAGCGATCCGCGCTGGCGCTTCCGCTCTTTCGCGCCGATCTCGGCCGAAGCGCAGCAACGGCTACGCGCGACGCGCAGCTATGGTGAGGCGCGGCTAGCTCCCCTGCCCGCCGACCGCATCGACGGCGATCTTCGTATCGGCGACGATCTGTTCCGCCAGGCCGACGAGCGCGTGTCGCTCCCCGGCAGCACGCTCCGCCTGCTCCAGCCCGCCGGGCCCGCGCGCGCCAGCGCCGGCGCGATCGCGCGCGTCATCTTCCTGATCCTCCTTATCCTGGTAGGCGCGGCGATCGTCACGCTGCTCCGCTTCGTCGAGCGGCAGACGATGCGGCAGGCCGCGCACGAAGCGCTCGAACGCGAGGTCGCCGCCCGCACGCGCGATCTGCGTACCGCCAATGAGGAGCTACGTCAGGCATCGGAACGACAGGCCGAAACCGATCGCCGTTATCGCGCCGCGCGCGAGGAACTGGCGCAGGCGAGCCGGCTCGGCTCGATCGGGCAGATCACCGCGGGCGTCGCGCATGAGATCAACCAGCCGGTCGCCGCAATCCGGACCTTCGCCGAAAACGCGCTTGCCTATCTCAATCGCGAGCAGGCGGGCAAGGCGCGCGGCAATCTGGACCATATCGTCGAGTTGACCGCGCGGGTCGGGGCGATCACCGGCGAGCTGCGCAATTTCGCGCGCCGCGCGCCGGCGCCGCTCGGTCCCGTCCCGATGCAATCGGCGATCGACGGGGCGTTGCTGCTGATCGGCGACCGGCTGCGCGCGCAGGGCATCGCGCTCGACGTGGAGGTAGAGGATCCGGCCATCGCGGTGCATGCGGGCCGCGTGCGGTTGGAGCAGGTGCTGATCAACCTGCTGCAAAATGCCGCTGAGGCGGTGCGCGACGTCGACGGTGCGCGCGTCACATTGCTGGCGCACGGCAGCGCCCCGGTGCTGATCGACATTTGCGACAACGGCCCCGGCGTTCCCGCCGAGATCCTTCCGCAGCTGTTCACGCCCTTCGTCACCGGGCGGCCCGACGGGCTGGGACTGGGGCTGGCGATCGCGAGCGACATCATGAGCGGCTTCGGCGGCACGCTGACGCTCATCCCCTCGCCGCTCGGCGGTGCAGGCTTTCGCCTGACGTTGAGGCCGGCATGAGCTTCTTCACCGCCGAGCAGACGATCTTTTTCGTCGACGACGACTCCGCACTGCGCGAGGCCAATGTCCAGACGCTCGACCTTGCCGGGCTGACAGCCGAGGCCTATGCGGACGCGCACAGCGTGCTGCCGCGGATCGCCGCCGATTTTCCGGGTGTCGTCGTGACCGACATCCGGATGCCGGGGATGGACGGGCTCGAGCTGCGCGCCGCGATCCACGCGATCGATCCCGAGATTCCGGTCGTGCTGATCACCGGCCATGCCGACGTCGCGATGGCGGTGCGCGCGCTGCACGACGGCGCCTTCGACTTCCTCGCCAAGCCCTTTGCCGCCGACCATCTGGTGGGCGTCGTTCGCCGCGCGCTCGCGCACCGCGCGCTGATCCTCGACAACCGCCGGCTGACCGCGGCGGCCGCGGCGATCGACAGCCCGCTGATCGGCGAAAGCCCCGCGATGGTGCGGCTGCGCGAAACGATCGCGCAGCTCGCGCAGGCGGACATCGACGTGCTGATCGAGGGCGAGACGGGGACGGGCAAGGAACTGGTCGCGCATATGCTCCACCGCCAGAGCCGGCGGAGCGCGGCGTCGCTCGTCGCAGTCAATTGCGCCGCGCTGCCGCAAGAGCTGGCCGAAGCCGAGCTGTTCGGCAGCGACATGATCGACCGGGCGACGGGCAAGCTGGGACAGGCCGGGCGGATCCGCAGCGCGCATCGCGGGACCTTGTTCCTCGACGAAATCGACACGATGCACCCCGCGGTGCAGGCCAAGCTGCTCCGCGTGATCGAGGAGCGCGAAGTGCAACCCTTGGGCGCCAGCGCGCCCGAACCCGTCGACCTGCGCGTCGTCGCGGCGACCAAGACCGACCTGAGGGACGCGGTGCGCGGCGGCGATTTCCGCGAAGATCTCTATTACCGGCTGCACGTCGTGAAGCTGCGCATCCCGCCGCTGCGCGAGCGGCGGTCGGACATTCCGCAGACCTTCGCCTTCTTCCTCGACGAAGCCGCGGCGAAGATGGGGTTGGCGGGGTTCCGGATCGACGACGCGGTGCGCCGCCACCTTGTCGAGCACGACTGGCCGGGCAATGTCCGCGAGCTCAAGAATTTCGCTTATAGCGTCGTGCTCGACCTGCCGTCGGACCCCGGCCGCGCGGCGATGCCCGCCGACGCGCCGCTCGCCGAGCGCGTGCGCCGTTTCGAGGCGACGATTATCGAGGACACGCTTGTGCAGACGCGTGGCCATATCGCCGAAACGATGGCACGGTTGGGGGTGCCGAGAAAGACGCTTTACGACAAGATGGCGAAGCTGGGGATCGATCCCAAGCAATTCCGGAGCTGAACCTCGTCTATTTTCCCTGCGCAGCAAGCACGCGCAAGATGTTGCCGCTCCACATCTTCTCGATGTCGGCGTCCGAATAGCCCGCCGCCTTCAGCCGTTCGGTGACCTTGGGCAGCGCCGAAATATCCTCGATGCCGGGCAGGCCGCCGCCGCCGTCCCAGTCGGCACCGAAGCAGATGTGATCCACCCCGCCGACCTCGATCGCGCGCAGCACCATCGTCATATAATCCTCGAAATCGGCCGCCCACAGCGCCTCGGTCTTGTCGAGTTCGCGCCACTGGCGATTGAGATCGGCCTGTTCGGCGGGAGACAGTGACCCGATCCGTTCATATTTGCCGAACAGCTCGCCGCGCGCGGCCGACATCTTCATCTCCGACATGAAGATGGTCGAGATGCACATCGCCCCGCCCTTCGCCGCGAGCGCCTTCAACCGCCCCTCGTCGAGGTTGCGCGGATGGTCGTAGGCCGACCTCAGGCTCGAGTGCGACAACAGGATGGGATATTTCGACAATTCGAGCATCTGGTCGAACGCCGCGTCGGACGAATGGCTCGCGTCGATGACGATGCCGAGACGGTTCATCTCCGCCACCCACTGCTTGCCGAGCGGGCTCAGTCCCTTCCAGCGTCCCTCGCCCGTCGCGCTGTCGGCGAATTGGTTATCCTTCGAATGCACCGGCCCGGCGAGGCGCAGCCCCTTGTCGTAGAACTCCTGGAGCAAAGACAGATCCTCGCCGAGCGGATAGCTGTTCTCCATCGACTTGAAGGCGATGAGCTTGCCTTCCTTGTTCAGCCGCACTGCGTCGGCCGCAGTCCGCGCAGGCGCGATGGCGTCGGGATATTTGGCGATGGTGCGGTCGATCAGCGCCGACCGCGCCCGCGCGAAAGCCAGCGCGTCGGCATAGCCCTTGGCGGTCAGCGGGCCTTGCTCGGTATAGATGGCGAAGAAGCCGCCATCGAGGTTGCCGTCCTTCATCCGCGGGATGTCGAGCTGCGCCATATCGTCCGCGAGCGCGTGGCGATCGGCGAAGCTCCAGCCCGTGCGTTCGAAATGAAGCGGCGTGTCGAGATGCGTGTCGAGCACGAGCATCCGGCTGTGCAGCGGCGCTTCGGGCGCCGCCTTCGGCTGGTCGCCGCCGGTCGAGCAGGCGGTCAGCGCGGTGGCCGTCAGCAGGATCGCGATAGGCTTCACTTCTTGTCCTCCACAGGCTTCAGGTCGAGATCGTGATAATCCCAGCTGAAGTCGGCGATCTTGCTAACCGCCTTCATCGTCACGCCCGTCACCTTGCCGTCGGCGTCGAGCGCGAAGGTCACATAGGCGGGTTCGATCGCCGGATCGTCGAATTTGGTGACGAAGCTGTCATATTGCCAATGGTCGAGCCGCCCCGCCATCCGCGGCGTTGATGTAAAATCGATCGTCAGCCCCTTCGCGTCCGAGCCGATCACGACGTCGCCATACCAGGGGTCGCGATAGCGCCCGGCGTAGCCCGCCAGCGCGAGCGAGGGACCGCTCTGCGCCGGCGATGCCTTCGACTGTTTCAGAAACTCGACCCCTCCGGCGAGCCGCGCCTGATACCAATCCTCCCATTTCGTAATCCAGCCATATTCGGGCTGGTCCAGATAATGGTCGAGCAGATCGTAGGTGAGGCCGAGGAGCATCCCGCTGTCCTCGCTGTTCATCATGATCGCGAAGCCGACATTTTTGTCGGGGATCATCACGACGCGCGTGATCGAACCGAAGACGCCGCCGCCGTGCTGGATGATGCGGTGGCCGCGATAGTCCTGCACATTCCAGCCGAGCGCATAGGCCTGCTGCGTCGGCTGCGCGGGTTTGAGCGCGTCGGGCAGCGGGGTGATCGGCACCGGCGTCACCGGCGTCCACATCTCGGCCGCCTGTTCCTCGCTGAACAGGCGTTTCCCATCGGGGAGTGCGCCATGCGCGAGCTGGACCTTGAGCCACGCCGCCATGTCGTCGGCGCTGAGCGCCAGCCCGCCCGCGGGGGCACCGTTGCGGCCGAGTTCGTCGCGCTCGTTCAGCGCCTGTTGCGGGCCGAGCCCGCGCAAGGGGCCCGACAGCCGCGCGTGCGGCCACGACCGGTTGGCAATGCGGAAGCGGTCCTCGCTGTCGCTCGTTGCATTCTTCATGCCGCCGGGGCGCAAAACGTGCGCGCGGATGAAGTCCTCCCACGTCTGGCCGGTGACCTCTTCGATCAGCTGACCCGCGACCGCGTAGAGGATATTGTCATAGGCATAGGCCGAGCGGAAACTCGTCTTGGGCTTCAAATAAGCGACGCGCTCGACCGTCTGCTTGCGCGTGAGGTGCGTGCGCGGCACGAACATCAGATCGCCCTGCCCGAGCCCGAGCCCGCTGCGGTGGACGAGGAGATCGCGGATCGTGATCTCGCGCGTGACCCACGGGTCGTACATGCGGAACCACGGCATATGTTTGATGACGGGGTCGTCCCACGCGATCTTGCCTTCGTCGACCAGCACCGCGAGCGCCGCGGCGGTCATCGCCTTGCCGGTCGAGCCGGTCTGGAAAATCGTCTGTGCATCGACCGGCGCGCGCTCGCCGAGCTTGCGCACGCCCCAGCCGCGCGACAGCGTCGTCTTGCCGTCCTCGACGATCGCGATCGACCCCCCCGCCGCGCCAATTTTCTTGCGCAGCGCCTCGACGCTTTCGCCGATGTCGGCGGGCGGCTCGGCCCACGCCGGCACGGCGACCGACAGCATCAGCGACAGGGCAAGCAGGCGTTTCATGGCAAAGCCTCCATATGGGGAGCGAGTGCGGGGCGCAGCAGGCGCCAGATACCGACGGTGAGCAAGGGCAACACGAAGGTCGCGAGGAACAGCCACGCGAGGAAGCGGTATCCGCTGGCGATCAGGTCGACGAGGCCGACGCGCGCCGCGACGAACATACAGCCGACGAGCACGACGCCGCCGATCGCCGCGCGCGCGCCGGTCCCGAGCGGCCGGCGGCCGCGCGCCTCGACGACGCCCGACACGCGCTCGTTGATCGCATGGATCGCGCCAACCCCGCTTTCGAGCAGCGCGGCGAAGATCATCAGCTGGAACAGCACATGAAAACCCGGCACCGCCATCTGGCGCAGCAGGAAATCGGAGGGCAGCGTCTCACCGCCAATCGCGGGGTAGAAAGCCATCATCGCGACGAAGAAGAGGATCGCGGGCAGCATCGTCAGCGGCCCTGCGATCAGCCCGGCAACCACGGCATCGCGCTGGCTCGTCAGGTGACGGAGGACGGGCAGTATAACGACCGCCCCGACGATATTGTAGCTCGCATAGGTGATGCCGCCCGCCACCCAGTTCCCCGAAGGCGGCGGCGCATTGGCGAAACCGCTCGCGATCAGGTCGCCGAAGCTGGTGAGCGCGAACAGCAGGAACAGCGCGTAGACCGCATAGATCAGCATCGAGGCATATTTGAACAATGTCTCGACCAGCGCGGTTCCGAAGGCGGTGAAACCGAGGATGCCGAGCGCGAGCAGCACCGATCCCGCGAGCTCGGGCCAGCCGAACGTCGCCGCGCCGATCGCACCCGCAGCCGCACCGAACACCGCGAGGATCAGTACGACGAAGATCAGATAGGCGACCTCGAACGCGATCCAGGCGGGGCCGAGCAGTCCTTCGAAGAAGCTGCGATAATCATAGGCCCGTATCCGGCGCGCGAGCGCAAAGGTCAACGCGGCGACGACGCTCCAGATCAGCGTCGCGAGCAGCATGGCGGAAAGCCCGCCCCAAGGCCCCGACGGCACGAAATATTCCGCCAGTTCGCGCCCCGTGGCATAGCCGCCGCCGATGATGACGGCCTTCAGCGCGAAACCGGGCAGCAGGAAGCGCTGGAACCAGCTCGACCTGCCACCCGTCTCGCCCACACTCATGCGAGAATATTGTCCACGAGCGCATCGAAGGACGCGCCGCCGCGGATCGGATCGGTGACCGGCAGGCCGAGGCGTTGCCGCTCGGCCGCCATCAGCGCCTCGGCCGCGTCGGCGTCGTAAGCCGAGGTGTTGAGACTCACGCCGCCGCAGCGGATCGCGGGATTGGTGCGGCTGCCGAGGCGGATCGTCAGGTCGATCACCTCTTCGATGCTCGGCAGTGCAAAGCTTTCCATGCCGAGAATCACCTTGCGCGCCGGATCGTGGCAGACGACGAACACGTCGGGCTGGCTGCCGTGCAGCAGGCCGAGCGACACCGCCGCATAGGCGGGATTGAAGATCGATCCCTGCCCCTCGATCAAATCCCAATGGTTTTCAGGCGCGTCGGGGCTCAATATCTCGGCCGCCCCGGCCTCGAAATCCGAAACCACCGCGTCCATCGGCATGCCGCCGCCCGCGATCATGATCCCCGTCTGGCCGGTCGCGCGGAAATCGGCGTCGATCCCGCGCGCGACGAAGGCGCGATGGAGCGCAAGCGCCGTATATTTCTTGCCGAGCGCGCAGTCGGTGCCGACGGTCAGCAATCGTTTGCCGCTCCGCTTGCGCCCATTGGCGATCGGAATCGACGGCGGCGGGGTGCGCACGTCGATCAGGCGCTGGCCGGTGCGCCGCGCCGCCTCGACGAGCGCGGGGATGCTTGTGAGCCGCGTGTGGAGCCCGCTGACGATATCGAGCCCCGCCTCCATCGCCTCGACAAGCACGGCGACCCACGCGTCGCCGATGACGCCGCCCTGGTTCGCGACGCCGATCACCAGCGACTTCGCCCCCGCGGCACGCGCCTCGGCGGGGGACAGCCGCGGCAGGCCGGCGCTGACCGAGCAGGCGCCGATTCCATATTCGCCGACGCAGCGGTCGGCCGCCCAGTCGGCGAGGCCAAAGGCGGTCTTGGCATAGCCCGCCTCGGTCGTGTCGCCGAGGAACAGCAGATAGGGTTGCGGCAGGGTCAGGCTTTCGGCCAGTCTGCCGGTGGGCGCGTTCATCTTGTCCAACTCCAGTTCGCTCAGAAAGCCATGTCGAGCGCGACGCCGATCGTGCGCGGCTGCAGCGGCGAGATCCCGAGGAAGCTCGGCTGGTTCAGCCCGTCGGCAAACGTCGATCGCGCCATCTCGCCCTTGTTGTCGAGCAGATTGCGCGCATAGGCGCGGAGCGTCCAGTGATCATCGAAGGTCACCGACGCGTTGAGATCGACCGACGTATAGGCCTTGGCGCGCGCGACGAGCGGATCGCTCTCGACCAGCGACAGGCGGTTGCTCGCGTGGCGGATGCCGGCGCCAAAGCTGCCCTTGTTGCCGCCGCCCAGTTCGAACTCGTAATCGGCGCGCAGCGCGCCGCTGAACTTGGGCACCGCGGGCAGGCGGTCGCCATCGACGCCGCTGATCTCGGGCACGTCCTCGCTAAGCGTCGCGTCGGTGTAGCTGCCGGTGGCGCTGATCGTCAGCCCCGCCGCCGGGCGCAGCGCGAGGCTGCCTTCGAAACCCTTGCTCGTCGCCTTGCCGCCGTTCGCGCCGCCCGACACGCCGCCGAAGGCGCGTGTGACCTGGATGTCGGTCCAGTCCATCCAGAAGAAGGCGGCATCGACCGACACCATGCGGTCGGCGAAATCGGCCTTCAGCCCGACCTCGTAATTGGTCATGCGGTCGGCATCGACGCTCGGCGGGACATTGGGAACGATGACGTTCGGGCCGCCGGGGCGATAGCCCGTCGCGACGCGGGCGTAGAGCATCGCATCCTCGTTGATGTGGAACTGCGGGCTGACCGAGAAGGTCCAGACGCTTTCGGCCGATTCACCCGGATCGTTGGCGCTGGGAACGATCGCGCCTTCGCTGATCTGGGTGAAAGTCTGTTCGTTGCGCGCCCAGCGGAGGCCGCCGGTCACTTCGAACTGCTCGCTCAGCTTGAAGGTCGCGTTGCCGAAGATCGCATATTCCTTGTAGGTCGCGGGCAGCCCGACGATCGCCAGCGGGTCGAGGCCCGGGATGCTATTGCCGTCCATGTCGAACGACCGCACGAGCTGGGCATTGCTCGTTTCCTCGTCGGTGAAGAAACCGCCGATCATCCATTCGAACCGCCCGCCGCTCGGCGAAGCGAGACGGACTTCCTGCGTCCATTTCTTGAGCCCGAGGTCGAGCGAAAAGGGTGTGATGCCCGGATCGACCGCGCCGTCGGTGAGCAGCGGGAACAGCACACCAAAGGCGTAGCTTGCATCCTGCACCTGCCGGCTCTGCGTCTGACTATATGTCGTCGCGGAGGTCAGCGTCGCGGCGCCGAAATCATAGTCGATCGTCGCCGAATAATAATCGAGATCGATGTCGTAGGATTCGGGGACATAATTGTTGAACGAATGGCCGTTGCCGAGCCGGTTGCCGTCGAGATCGGCGGCGTAGAGACCATTTCCGTCCGAATCGAGCGACTGCCAGATGCCCGCGAGCTTGATGCTGAGCTCGGGCGTCGGCTGCCACAAGAGCGCGGCGCGGCCGCCGCGCTGTTCATAGTCATTCTGGTCCTTCAGCCCCGCATTGTTGACGCTGTCGACCCAACCCGGCGTCTTGCGCCACGCGAAGCTGCCCGAAATCGCGAGCGTGTCGGTGACGATCGGCGCGTTGGCATAGACCTGCCCGCCCCAGCCAAGGCTACCCGCGTCCTTGATCGTGAAACCCTCGACGCCCGCGCGCACCTTGAAAGCGCTCGTATCGGGCTGGACGGTCACATATTTGACGAGGCCGCCGATCGAGCTGGCGCCGTAAAGCGTGCCCTGCGGCCCCTTGAGCACCTCGATGCGTTCGAGGTCATAGGGCATGAGGTCGATCGTGAACGACCCCGCCCGATTGTAGAGCGCGCTCGACCCCACCGGCGCATCATCGAGATAGATGCCGACGGTCTGGCTGGCGTTCAATGGCGCGACGCCGCGCAGCGTGATCGTCGTCTGGCCCGGCGTGCCGCCATTGCTGACGTTCATGCCGGGAACATAGCCCGCATAGTCGACGAGCGAGGCCGAACCCTGCTCCTGCAGTTCCTCGCCGCTGACCACGGCGATCGATATCGGCACGTCCTGCACATTCTGGACGCGCTTTTGCGCAGTGACGACGATCTCGCCCGCGGCTTCGATCGCGCCCGCTTCCTGCGCCTGTGCCGGCATCGCGGCGATCACCGCGGCGATGCTTGCTGCAACGAAAAGTCCCTTGTTCATCGTCTTACCCCCAGACTTGGGCGAGCAGGCGGCGGAAATTGCCACCGAGCACGGCCCGGATGTTATCGTTCGAATAGTTGCGGCGGATGAGTTCCTCGACGAGATCGAAGGTCTTCAACGGATGGTCGAAACCGTCGATGTCGATCTTGTCGCGAAAAGCGTAGCTGCCCTTGTAGCTGCCCTTGAGCGCGGCATATTCGTCCGGCTGCATGTCGTCGTAACCGTGCAGGTCGGCGTCGGAGCCGATCCCGACATGGTCGATGCCGACGAGCTTCGCGACATGGTCGATATGATCGGCCATATGCCCCACGTTGGTCGGGTCGGTCGTCCGCACGAACATGCGCACCCCCGTGATGCCCATCACCCCGCCCTTTGCGGCGAGCGCCAGAATCGCTTCATCGGTCTTTACGCGCGGGTGATCGACGAGCGCGCGGGCGTTGCTGTGGGTGATCGCGATCGGGCCCTTCGCTATCTCGATCGCGTCCAAGGTCGTCTTGTCACCGCAATGCGAGACATCGACGAGCATCTTCTGCTTTTCCATCTCGGCGATGATCGCCGCGCCATAATCGCTGACGCCGCCGTCGACGCGCTCGGTGCTGCCCGACCCGATCCGGTTCTGGCTGTTGTAGGTAAGCTGCGCGCAGCGGAGGCCGAGGCGGCGGAACAGCGCGACATCCTCGACCTTTTCGAAATGCTCGGCATTCTGGATGCCCATGATGACCGCGCATTTCTTTTCCGCCTTGGCGCGGTCGAGATCGGCGACCGTGTCGACGAGGGTGAAGACATGGCTGTTGCGCCCGGCGAAGCCCTGCCAGCCGGCGAGGAATTCCATCGCCTGCGCCTTCGCGTCGGGGCCGCCAAGGCCGTAAGCGTTGTGAAAGCCGGTGATGCCGCTCGCCCGGAACTCGGCGGCTTCGGCGTCGGTCAGCCGGTGCGCGACATAATTCTCGTCGAGCGTGATCTTGAGCGGCGCGAGCATGTCGATGACGAGCGACGAGGCGACGAGGTCGACCGCGCGGCGCGAATAGGCCTTCGCCGGGGCCGCCGCGAAGGCATAGGCGCCGCGATTCACCATCGGCGCGGACAAAGCGACCCCGACCGCGCCCGCGAGTGCCGCGCGGCGCGTCATCGGGAATGACGACGTCATTCCAGCCTCCCTCAATGAAATCTCAATTCAAAGACTATTGTCCTAATCAGAAAATTGTCAACCCGTTTAGGACATCAAATTGTCACGAACCCCAAATTTCTGCCGGGCAATGGATCATCCCGCCGCGATATTCGACACCCGGCACGCGATCGCGCGCAAGGAAGGTCGGCCCGTCGAGATCGACGATGTCGCAGAGCTGGCCGACCAGATAGGACGGCGCCATCGACAGGCTGGTCCCCATCATGTTGCCGACCATCACATCGAGCCCGAGCTTTTTCGCCTGCCGCGCGATCGCCAGCCCTTCGGTCAGGCCACCGCATTTATCGAGCTTGATGTTGACGATGTCGAAGCGCCCGACGAGTGCGGCGGTATCGACGAGCGAGAGCGCGCTTTCGTCCGCAGCGAAGGGCAGCGGCCGCTTCAACCCGTCGAGGTCGGCCTCGCGCCCGCGCCTGAGCGGCTGTTCGAGCTGCGCGACGCGCGCAGAGACGAGCACCGGGAGCAGGTCGGCGAGCGTGCCGACGTCATAGCCCTGATTGGCGTCGACGCCGATCCACGCGTCGGGGCGTGCGGTGCGGATCGCTTCGATGCGCGCGATATCGTCGGCAAGGTCGCCCGTCAGCTTGACCTTGATCGGCGCCTCCGGGTCGATCGCTAACGCGGCCTTCGCCATATTCTCGGCGCTGTCCGCCCCGAGCGTCAAGGTCGAGCGCAGAGCCCTGGGCTGCTCAAGCCCCGCGAGCGCCCACACGGGACGTCCCGCCTGCTTCGCTTCCAGATCCCAGAAAGCGCAGTCGAGCGCATTGCGCGCGCCGCCGGGCGGCAGCAGATGCTGCAATTCCTCGCGCGTTGCGCCGCGCTCGATGTCATCGCGAACCCGTGCCGCTTCGGCCAGCATATGGTCGATGTCGTCCCCGAGATAATAGACCCCGGCTCCTTCGCCGCGCCCGACATGTGTGCCGTCGGATATCTCGGCGACGAGCAGCGCGGTTTCGGTGAAGACGTGGCCGGAGATGCGGAAGGGCTGATGATAGGGAAAACGCTCGACCCGAAGGTCGAGCGTCAATTTCGAGGCCTGCTGCGTCGCCATCAATAGACCATCCCGAAGCCATAGAGATGGAAGACGAGCGTCACCCAGACGAGTACGAGCGCGGCGAGCGCGAGCAACACCGCGCCCAGCTTCATCGTCCACTTCTGCTTGCCCTTGATGCTGAGCCAGAGATGCCAGGCCGCCGTCGCCAGCAGACCGAAAGCGGCGAGCGGGGTCAGGATACGCAGCAGGTGGATGAGCCAGTCGAGCGGCCCGCCGATGCTGCCGATGTCGGCTGAGAAAGCGGCGATCAGCCCGATCCATCCGGCGAGCGCGCCGAGCGCGATCCAAGCGAAGACACGCGACAGGCGATAGGCGCGGAGCGACTTGTCCTGAAGCGCGAACTCGGCCTTGAAGCTGCGCCGCACCAGCGCACGCACCGGCCATGCCAGCGCCGCGAGCAAGATAATGCCGAAGGCGAGGATCAGCGCGGGATTGAGCCATGCGGCGTTGACGCCGGCGGGCGCGGGCTCGAAGACCATGAAGGGCGACCCGGCGTCGATGCTCCAGCGCACGACGCGGCCGTCCTTGACCTCGGCGGCAAGACGCTCGCCCGTGCCCGTATCGCGCCACACAAAGGGTTCGACCTCGACCCAGTCGCGCGCGCCAGCGCCGAGCCCGTCGAGCGCGGGGAGCGTGATCTTTCCATCCTCGGTCAAGCTGATCGACGCCTGCCCCAGCAGGCCGAACAGGCTCATGAAATTGGTGAAGGAGCCGCGGCTGCTGATATAATTGCCGACCATCATCTGCGCATGCTCACGCGCCGTCTTGGCATCGACCTGCGCCGGCTTTTCGGCCGGACCCGGCAGGTAGCGATCGGCGAATTTGTGGAACAGCGCGCTGCGCACCGCACCCGCCGCGCCGTCCTTGCCCGCGCTGTTCATCGATACGAAAACTCCGGTATCGGCGTCGGGGAACAGCCAGAGGTAGGAGTGGAACCAGACGGTGTCGCCGCCATGCGCGATCGCGCGGTGGCCGTTGACCCATTGTTCATAAAAGCCGAGCGCCATGCTGTTAAGCGGGCCGACGCCGGGGGCCTTGAAATCGTGCATCATCTTCGCGGTTTCGGGCTTCATCAGCCCCGCGCCGTCATTGAGGTGCGCAATCATGAACTTCGCCATGTCGGCGCCGCTCGACGACAGGCTGCCCGCGGGCGCGGGGATCACCATTTCGAACGGCTCGGGCTTCCCGGTGACGTCGGGATAGCCCTTCGACATATGCGGCACGAGGCGCGCGGGAAGCGGCTGGCGGAACGACGAATGCGTCATGCCGAGCGGCTGGAAGATATGATTTTCGATATAATTGTCGAACGGCTCGCCGCTGACGCGCTCGACGATATAGCCCGCGAGCGCGGTGGCATAGTTCGAATAGGCCGGGGTCGTGCCGGGCGCGAAGACGCGCTCGGGCAGCGCAAGCGGCATCTGCTTCTTCAGCGTCATCACCGCTTTCGGATCGCTGCTGATCAGGTGGCGCACCGATTCCTCGAAGCCCGCGGTGTGCGTCATGATGTTGCGCATCGTCACCGGCTTGCCCTCATAGGGCGGAATCTTGAAATCGAGATAGGCGTTGACGTCCTTGTCGAGGTCGATCTTGCCGGCCTCGACCTGTTGCATCACCGCGGTCCAGGTCAGCAGCTTCGACACCGAGCCCGGGCGGAAAAGCGTCGTCTCGGGCAGGACGGGCGCACGCTTGGCGACATCCGAATAGCCATAGCCCTTCTGAAGCACGACCTCGCCGCCGCGCACGACGACCACGACCGCGCCCGGAATGCGCCCGCGTTCGAGGGCGTAGGGCAGATAGCCGTCCATCCACGCTTCGAGATCCTTGGGGTCGAGCGCGACCGGCGCCGTAGCCGTCTTGGCAACCGGCGCAGTCGCCTCGGCCTTCTTCACGGCGGGCGCGGGCACCGGCCCCTGCGCCGCGAGCGGCAGCGCGGCAAAGGCCGCCAGCCCGATCATCGCCTTGCGGATGAAACGCATCGCTTTCCCCTTTTGTCTGGCGCGCCTGTCACACCTTGCGGCAAGCCGCGCGACCCCTTACCAAGGGACCAACAGTTGTTGGCCCAATAGGGACATAATGATCCTGATTAGAAAATTGTCAAATATGGAATGGAAAAACTGATGGCGGACCGTGCAACCCCGCCGACGCTCGGCACGGTGATGAAGGGCATTCGCGCGCGAAACGGCTGGACGCTCAAGGAAATGAGCGCGAAGTCGGGCATTCCGGTTTCGACGCTGTCGAAGGTCGAGCATGACCGGCTGACGCTGAGCTATGACAAGCTCCAGCAACTGAGCCAGCGACTCAAGATTCGCATGTCGGACCTGTTCGCCGAGGATGAGGAGGACAGCACCCCGCGCGTCACCGGGCGCCGCAGCATCGGAACGATCGAGCGCGCGGCGCGCGTAACCACCGACAATTACGACTATCATTACCTCTGCACCGATCTGCGCCAGAAGCGGATGATCCCGATCCTGACGCGCATCCGCGCCCACAGCGCGAGCGAGTTCGGCGAGCTCGTCCATCACCAGGGCGAGGAATTCATCTATGTCCTCGAAGGGCGGATCGAGGTGCACAGCGAATTCTACGACCCCGTCACGCTCGACGTCGGCCAGGGCATCTATATCGATTCGTCGATGGGCCACGCCTATGTCGTCGCCGACGGGTATGACGAAGCCCTCGTCCTCGGCGTCTGTTCGAGCGCCGACGACGGGCTGATGGACAGCTTGATGAGCCTTCACGGATAACCCACCGAAAAACGGAGAAGAAAATGGCACCGCCCCGGCGCTTCGCACCCTCGCTTTTGCTGCTGTGCAGCTCGATGCTGGTCGCGGGGCCGATCGCCGCGCAGGCGCCGGCCTATGACCTGATCATCCGTGGCGGCACCCTCTACGACGGGTCGGGCAAGCCGCCCGTCGTCGGCGATCTCGCAATCAAGGACGATCGCATCGTCGCGGTCGGCAAGGTCGACGGCACCGCGAAGAGCGAGGTCGCGGCAAAGGGCATGGCGGTCGCGCCCGGCTTTATCAATATGCTGAGCTGGGCGACCGAATCGCTGATCGCCGACCCCAAAAGCCAGAGCGACATAAGACAGGGCGTCACGCTGGAGGTGATGGGCGAAGGCTGGTCGATGGGGCCGATGAACGCCACGATGAAGCGCCAAGAGACCGAGCGGCAGGGCGACATCAAATATCCGATCGAATGGACGACGCTTGGCGACTATTTCGGCTGGCTGGAGAAGCGCGGCATATCGACCAATGTCGCAAGCTTCGTCGGCGCGGCGACGGTCCGCGTGCACGAGCTGGGCGAAGGCGACGTCGACCCGAACCCCGAGCAGCTCGCCCGGATGCGCGCGCTGGTGAAGCAAGCGATGAATGAAGGCGCGATGGGGGTCGGCAGCTCGATCATCTACGCGCCGGGCTCCTACGCCGAGACCGACGAGCTCGTCGCGCTGACGAGCGAGGCCGCGAAATGCGGCGGCATGTATATCAGCCATATGCGGTCAGAGGGCGACCGGATCGAGGAGGCGGGCGACGAGCTGATCGAGATTTCGCGCCGTTCGGGCGCGCCCGCCGAAATCTATCACCTCAAGATGGCGGGGCGCAGCAATTGGGGCAAGCTCGACACGATCGTGAAGAAGATCGAGGATGCGCGCGCCGCGGGGCTGCGGATCACGACCGACATGTACACCTATACGGCGGGAGCAACCGGGCTCGACGCCGCAATGCCGACGTGGGTGCAGGCGGGCGGGCTCGAGCAATGGATCGAGCGGCTGAAGGATCCCGCGATCCGCGCGCGCGTCGCCGAGGAAATGAAAAAGCCCGGAAGCGACTGGGAAAATCTCTATTTCGGCGCGGGCGCCGACAAGATGATCCTCTCGGGCTTCAAGAATGACGCGCTGAAACCGCTGACGGGCAAGACGCTCGCCGAAGTCGCGAAGATGCGCGGCAAGTCGCCCGAGGAAACCGCGATGGACCTCGTCGTCGAGGACGGCTCGCGCGTCGGCACCGTCTATTTCCTGATGTCCGAGGACAATGTCCGCAAGCAGATCCAGCTTCCCTGGATGAGCTTCGGGTCGGACGCGGCGTCGCAGGCGCCCGAGGGCGTTTTTCTGAAATCGGGGGCGCACCCGCGCACCTATGGCAATTTCGCGCGGCTGCTCGGCCGCTATGTCCGCGACGAGAAATTGATCCCGCTCGAACAGGCGGTGTACCGGCTCACCACCCTGCCCGCGACCAATTTGGGCATCAAGGATCGCGGCGCGCTCAAGCCCGGCTATTATGCCGATGTGGTGGTCTTCGACCCGGCGACGATCGGCGACCGTTCGACCTTCGAGAAACCGCACCAATATTCGGTCGGGGTGCGCGACGTGTTCGTCAACGGCGTCGCGGTGCTGCAGGGCGGCGAGCATAGCGGCGCGACGCCTGGCCGCGCGGTGCGCGGCGCCGGGTGGAACCGCTGTTCCTAAGCGGCGGCTAAAAGCCGCCGCTGCTCGGCGGGTGACTTGAACAGGAAATCGTGCGGCAGACCGAGGCGGACGCTTGCCTGACAATGCGGCGCAGCACGGTCGACATGGTGATCGGCGAGCCGGCCGGCGATGCCCAGCGCGGTGCGGTCGAGCCGTGTCAGATCATAGCGCGGGCCGAGGTCGAGCTTGCGACGGATATGATCGGGCAAGAGCGACACCGACGCGCGCGCAATGGCGCGATGCAGGAAGCGCGGCACGCCCGGCGCGGCGCGGCCCGACTGGATAATATCGAGAAATTCGAAGATGATCGGATGCGGCTCGAAGCGCGGTTCGAGCTCCTCCATCATCGTCATGAAGGCCGCCACCGTCGGCGGCGTACGCCGCGCCCCGAACTCGCGACCGATCGCATCGCCATCGGCCATGAAGCGATCCTTGTCGGCGTCGCTCAGGGGGTGGACGAAACGATCATAGGCCATCAGGAAGCCGTATGAGGCGGTCGCCGCGACCCAGTCGAGCAGCAGCGGGTCCATCGCACGATATTTGTCGCCCGCCGGCGTTTCGCCCTTCACCTTGCCGTGCATGCGGTTGACCTTGCCGATCACCTCCTTCGCGGCGCTTGCGGGCCCATAGCAGGCGAGCATCGCGACGAGACCCGTGCGGCGCGAACGGCCGATCGGGTCGGCCTTGTAGGTCGAATGATCCCACACGCCCGACCGGATGCGCGGCTCGGCGAATTCGAGCAGCACCGCCGCGATGCCGCCGATGCCGAGCGCGATCGCATTCTTGTAGACGCGCCACTGGACGCTGTCCGGCGCGAGCAGCGCGGGTTCGCCGAGGGGCGCGGCGAAATCGATCGCCGTCCCCAGATAATCCTCCTGCATCGGCGCACGCACCACTTTCTCTCGCTCCTTCAGAAGTCATAACCCAGAGTGAGGCCCCAGGTTCGCGGCTGGTTGGCGAAGCGCACGACGACATTGGCGTTGCTCGCCACCGCCGACCAATAATATTTGTCGAACAGATTCTTCGCCCAGAGCGAGGCCGACCAGCCGCTTTCGCTCTTGAGGCCAAGGCTCGCATTGACGATGCCATAGGCGTCGACCTTGTAGAGATCGAGATCCTCGAAGATCGTGTTCGACTTGCTCTGGTACCGCGCGCTGACCGCTCCGGTCAGGCTCAGCGTGTCGCTGACCGGCGTGTCATAGGCGAGCGTCACGCTGCCCTGAAATTCGGGGCTGTAGATAAATTCGGCGCCATCGAAATTCTCCGGCTGTCCCGCCGCGTTGGTGCCGTCATAATCGTTGATCCGCGTCTTCAGCCACAGCGCGTTGGCGGCGAGCGTCAGCCCCGTCGCCGGGCGGATCGTCAGCTCGCCCTCGACGCCGTAAGCTTCGCTGTCGGGAACATTGTCGAGGCGCGAGAGCGCGGTATAGATCGGATCGGCGAAATAGGTGCTGATCTGCTTGTCGCGATAGTCGTAGTAGAAGGCCGAAAGATTGGCCTGCACTAGGCGATCCGCCAGCGTCGCCTTCACGCCCACTTCATAGGCGGTGAGCTTCTCCTGCGTCACCGGCGCATTCTGGCGCGCGAGGTTCGCGGCGTTGATCGGCGTCGTCCCCGATTTATAGCCGCGCGAGACCGAGGCGTAGAGCAAGGTATCGTCGTTCGGCGACCAGTCGAGCGCGGCGCGCCACGCGACATTATTCTCGTCGAGCAGCGACTGGACCTCGCCGAAGGTACCGGTCATGGGATCGAAAGTGTTGCACTGACCCTCGGCGATTTCGGGCGCGAGCACGCCATAGGTCTGGAAATAGAGCGCGCGGTTCACGACATTGACGTTGGGCAACATATTGCCGTTGAAGTCGCGCGAGCAGCCGTTGTAGCGCTGCTTGTCCTCGGTATAGCGCACGCCGAGCGTGAGTTTGAGCTGGTCGGTGAGTTCGGCATCGGCGTTGCCGAAAATGCTCCATGTCTTGGTGCGGATACGGCCGAAATCCTCGTAGGTGCGGAAAGCCTGCGAAAGTTCGAGCGGGGTGTACCCGCCCGAATTGAACGGCGTTCCTAGCAAGGGCACGCCCGCGCCGCGGATCAGCCCGACATTGGCATTCTGGCCGAGCAAAGTGCGGTTGGAATCGATGATCCGATCGTTGGCGTAATAGGCCCCGACGAGCCAGTTCACCGCGCCGCTTTCGCCTTCCAGATGCAGTTCCTGTGCAAAGCTCTTGATCCGCCCCACCGTGTTCTGGAGCAGGATTTCGAAGGGCGCACCGCTCCAGTCGGAGAGCGCGTTGCGCTTGAAATCATTGTAGCTGGTGAGCGAGACGAGCTTCATCGTCTCGCCGAGATCCTGATCCCAGCGCAGCTTCAAGCCCCAGAAACGATTGTCCTCGGCGAGCGGGCCGGCGAGGCCGAGCCCGGTGCCGATATCCGCCGAACGCGCCGCTTCGGGTGCCCAGTCGGCCTGGCTCGCCTTGGTCGGGAAATTCGCCCCGAGATAGTCGGCGAGCCCCGGCGCATTGAAGAAGCGCGAATTGCTGGTGCCGCTGACGGGGTTGGTGGCGGGGGTGAAACCGATCCCCTGCCCCGCGACGGTATCCGACCTGTTGCGCCACCAGGTCACCGACAGGTCGAAATGCGTCCCCGGCGCAGGGTCGATGGCAAGCGAGCCGCGGATGCCCAGCTTGTCGACCTCGCCAAGCCGTTCGCCCCGCGTGTTGCTGACCTGCCAGCCCTTGTCGCTATTCTCGCTGCGAAAGGCGATGCGCGCGGCGATGCCTTCGCCAAGCGGGCCCGAGATATGGCCGCCGATATTCCAGGTCTGGTAATTGCCGAGGTCGGCCTTGATGCTGCCCTCGAAACTGTCAGTCGGCTTGGCGGTGATGAAGTTGATCAGGCCTGCGGTGGTGTTGCGGCCATAGAGCGTGCCTTGCGGCCCCTTCAGCACCTCGACGCGCTCGAGGTCCATCACCGGGCCGGTGTTCATGATCGGATAGGCATAGGCGACCTCGTCGACATAAGTACCGACCGTCGAGGTCGACGACAGGTTGATCGTATTGAAGCCGATCCCGCGCAGCGTATAGGTCGGAACCCCCTGATAGCTTTGCGAGACGGTAAAGCTCGGCGCCACCGCGGTCAGGTCGCGCATGTCGGTCACGCGCAGATTTTCGAGCGTTTCGGCATCGACCGCCTGGATCGCCATGCCGACGTCGTTCATCGATTCGGCGCGGCGCTGCGCGGTGACGATGATGTCGCCTTCGGCCGCGACGCTGTCGGGCGCGGTTTCCTCCGCCGCAAAGGCCGGAGCCGCGACGACGAGCCCCATCGCCGAACCGGCGGCCAGGAAAATACGCATTGCCTTCATCACTCATCCTCCCTCAAACGGCTTGTCGCGGGGCTCGTCTTTGTGCGAGCGTCGCGCGAAACCGGACCGTGACAGAACAAGGGATTGCGGCGGGAGGGACAAGCTGACACCTGTGTCAGGGAGTGGAGGGACGAGCGGGTGATCGACGAGAGGGCGGAATGCTGGTCGGAAATGCCGGGGCTGATCGCAGCGGTGCAGGCGGCTGGCGACGCGATCGGCCTGCCCTATGTCGCGGCACAGGCCGACCTTGGCGACCCCGAGCCGATGAGCGACGAGGCCGGACGCCCCTATGCCGAAACCAGCTTTCGCTGGGTCGATCCGAATTACGCCTATTGGCGCGACCGCAAGCTGGCGCTGCACATCGCCTTCCTGACCGCGGCGCGGCTGGTGGGCGAACCCTTTTACTACAGCGACGGCCGCCTTCGCACCTGGCGCGCGACGCAGCTTCTTGAAGCCGTCGATTGCTCGCAGGCCAAGAACACGCCCAATTTCGGCGAAGCGATCATCGCGCCGGTGCATCTGCCGCGCGGGCTGGTCGGCGCGGTCTTCTGGTGCTCGCGCGAGTCCGTCGGGGTCGAGGCGATCTTCGCAAAGCACGCCGGGCATCTGCACAACCTCGCGGTCAGGCTGGTCGCGACGCACAACGAAGCGCGCGGACGCCCGCGCAACGCGACGGTGCCGCAGACGCTGACGCGGCGCGAAGTCCAGTGCCTGCGCTGGGCGGCGGCGGGCAAGACCGACGGCGAGATCGGCATCATCCTGTCGCTCTCGGTGTCGACGGTGCGCTTCCACCTGCGCAATGCCGCGGCGAAGCTCGGCGCGACGGGACGCGCGCAGTCGATCCAGATCGCGGCGGGGCTCGGCTTCGTCGGCGCGCGCGCGGCCTGATGCAGGTGCCAGCTTGGCCCGGCATCGCGCAGGGGCCTAAGCCGGAGCCATGGACATGCTGAACGATCCGGCGCTGATCGCCTTTCGCGACCAGGTTCGCGCCTTCCTGGCTGCGCATCTGCCCGACGATATTCGCCTAGCGGCCGCACGCGCGACCAGCGTCTTCATCGATCCCGACGTGTCGCTGCCGTGGCAACGCATCCTGCACGCGCGCGGCTGGGCGGCGCCCGACTGGCCCGCCGAGTTCGGCGGCCCCGGCTGGAACGAAATCGAACGCTATATCTTTGCCGCCGAATGCGCGCTGGCGGGCGCGCCGAACCTCGCGCCAATGGGGCTCAAGATGGTCGCGCCGGTGATCATGCACTATGGCAGCGCCGAACAGCGCGCCCATTATCTGCCGCGCATATTGTCGGGCGAGGATTATTGGTGCCAGGGCTTTTCGGAGCCCGGCGCGGGGTCGGACCTCGCCGCGCTGCAACTGCGCGCGGTGCCCGACGGCGACGACTATGTCCTGAACGGGTCCAAGATCTGGACGACGCACGCGCATTTCGCGAACCGCATGTTCGCGCTCGTGCGCACCTCGAACGAGGGCAAGCCGCAGGCGGGGATCAGTTTCCTGCTGCTCGACATGAAGGCGCCGGGCATCGCGGTCGAGCCGATCCGCACGCTCGCCGGTGATCACGAACTCAACCAGGTGTTTTTCGACGACGTCCGCGTCCCGCGGGCGAACCGGCTCGGCGGCGAGAATGAGGGCTGGTCGGTCGCGAAACATCTGCTCACCTTCGAACGCGGCGGCAAGTATGCGCCAGGGCTGATCTGCCGCCTCGAACGGCTGCGCGCCCGCGATGACATCGATCCGGTGCTGCGCGCGCGGCTCGACCGCGAAGCGGTTGCGCTCAAAGCATTGCAGGCGCTCGAGCTGAAAGCGATGCGCGGCGTCGGCGGCAGTCCGGCGCTTTACGCCTCGGCGCTCAAGATACTCGGGACCGAGACCGCGCAGCGTATCGACACGCTGGCATGCGAGGTCGCGGGCCATGCCGCATGGGCCGACGCCGACGGACAGACGCCCGCCGAGCTGGCGGTCGCGGTGCCGCGCTATCTCAACGACCGGGCGGCGAGCATCTATGCGGGGTCGAACGAAATCCAGCGCGACCTGATCGCGCGGACGATGCTGGGTTAGTCAGCCGCCTCGGTAAAACGCGCGAGATGACCGGCGCGCGGGCCGAATGCCGCCGCGATCGCGAGCGCCCTTTTGAAATAGCCACCCAGACTCAGTTCCTCGGTCAGCCCCATCGCGCCATGGATCTGCACCGCGCTTTCGCCGACCACACGCACCGCGTCGCCAACCTCGATACACGCCGCGCTGACCGCCTGCGCGCGGTCGCGGTCGTCCTGATCGACTGCGGCGACCGCCACCTCGGTGAGCGCGACCGCCTTCATCATCGCGAGCTGCATGTCGGCCGCGCGATGGCGCAGCGACTGGAAACGGCCGATCTCGATCCCGAACTGTTTGCGCTGGCCCAGATAGTCGACGCTGTCGGCGATGATGCGCTGCATCAGCCCGACCGCCTCGGCACATCGCCCGGCCAGAATCAGATCGTTCGCATAATCGGCCAGCACCCGCGCTTCGTCCCCGTCCGCCAGCAGGTCCGCATCGCCCGGCTTGAGCGTGAAGGAAAGGTCGGCCGACACGCTGCCGTCGTGCATGATGCGGTGGCGCTGCTCGACCTTGTCGCCATCGGCGGCAACGAGCAGCAGCGCATCGTCGCTTGCGAGCAGCAACAGGTCGGCCTCGGCCGCGCCCGCGACCAGCGCCGCGCTGCCGCGCACCAGCTCGCCTTCGACAGCGGGCATCGACGCGGTCGAAGCCGTACAGACGATCGCGATGCGACGATGGCCCGCCGACAGATCGCCGAGCGCCGGATGCCCGGGCGCAACGCGCGCGAGAAGCACCGTCGCCGCGACATGCGATAGCCAGTCGGCGCCCGCGAGCGCCGGACCAAGTTCGGCCATCACGACCGCAATGTCGACCGCACCGCCGCCGAAACCGCCGACGCTTACGGGCAGCGCGATGCCGGCAAGGCCAAGCGTTTCGCACAGGTCGCGCCAGCCGGGACGTTCGTTGTCGGCGAGGAAGCGCTGCACGCTGTCCTGCAGCATCTGTTGCGCTTCGCCAAGCGGCGGGTCGAGTTCGGCCATGTCAGATCCCTCGCCCGGCAGGCCGCGTCTTTGCGTATATTTGCGTCATCTGCTCTCCCGCACCCTTTCTGCAACCTGTCGCGCCGCGGGTCTAGCTGATTGGCGTGGCAGGTCGGGCGTCTGCACCCCCCACTCAACCTCATATACTTAGTAATCAAAGTATTGCATGGAGGCGGAATGAACGGGACAAGACGAGTCGATATCGCAACACCGGTCCGGTCGGCGGCATGAACCCGATCTGGCTCCCCGCGTCGCTGTTCGGCGGCCTGTTCCAGGCGTGGCGCACCGCGCTGCAACAGCGCCTCCGCGCCGAACTCAGCGTCAGCGGCGCGGGGCTCGTCCGCTATCTATACGGCCTCCCCTTCGCCCTCGCCTTTGCCGCCATCTGGCTGACGATCCGGCACGAAGCGGTGCCGACATTCGGCACCGCTTTCGCGGGCTTCGTCCTCGCCGGGGCGGTCACCCAGATGGCGGGCACGATCCTGCTCATCATGGCATTCGGGCATCGCGGTTTCGTCGTCGGCACCGCCTTTTCCAAGACCGAAGCGGTGCAGGCCGCACTCGTCACCGCGCTCTTCCTCGGCGAACGATTGCCGCTGCTCGCGTGGATCGGGATCGTCGCCGGGGTTGCCGGCGTGCTGGTGCTCGCGCTTGCCGGACGCGGCGTTTCGACGCGCGAGATCTGGCGCGCGCTCGGCCAGCCCGCGGCGCTCTGCGGCCTCGGCGCGGGATCGATGTTCGCGCTCGCGGCAATCGCGGTGAAGCTCGCGACCGCCGAACTCGATGGCGTTGATCTAATCGGGTCGGCGCTCGTCACGCTCGTCGTCGTCATGGCGATCCAGACCGGCTTGCACCTGCTCTGGGTCGCGTTGCGCGATCGCGACACGCTGCGCGCCATATTCCGGACCTGGCGCAATTCGAGCCAGGTCGGGCTGCTCTCGGCGCTCGGTTCGGCCTGTTGGTATATCGGCTTTGCTGCGGCGCCGGCGGCGCTCGTGCGGATCGTCGGGCAGGTCGAGGTCGTCTTCACCATCGGCTTCGCGCATTTCTATCTGCGCGAGCCGGTGCGCTGGCACGAGATCGTCGGGCTGCTGCTCGTCGTCGGCGGCGTCGTGATGGCGCTGCTCGCGACCTTCTAGGGAAAGGCGGGCGCCTTGCTGACCATGGCGGGCAACGGACGACCCATGACGCCGGCGAGCCAGTCGGCGGCTTCAATGACCTGCGACAGCGTCACACCTGTCCCCATGCCGCTCCGATCGAGCAGATAGACGACATCCTCGGTCGCGACATTGCCCGCCGCGCCGGGCGCGAAGGGACAGCCGCCGAGCCCGCCGAGCGACGCATCGACCGTCGCCGCGCCTTCCTCCACCGCGGCCCAGACATTGGCGATGCCGGTGCCGCGCGTGTTGTGGAAATGGACGCGCACCGGCAGATCGCCGACCGCCTCGCGCACGCGCCCGACCATCTCCGACACCTGCGCCGGCACGCCGACCCCGATCGTATCGGCGAGCGCGATTTCGCGCGGGCGCGCGTCGGCAGCGCGCTTCGCCATCTCGACGACGCGCTGGGTCGCCACCCTGCCCTCGAACGGACAGCCGAACGCGGTGGCGATGGTGATCTGCCCGCTGCGTCCCGCCCCCCGCGCCAGCGCGACGATCTCCATCGCGGCGGCGAGCGATTCGTCCGAGCTTTGCCCCTGATTGCGGATGCCGAAACTGTCGCTCGTCACGCACACCGCGCCGAGTTCGTCGATCCGGCCCGTCGCGAGCGCGCGCTCGGCGCCGCGGCGATTGAGGACGAGGCCGATATAGGTCATATCATCGCGCGCCGGCAGCATCGCCACCAGCTCCTCGGCGTCGGCAAGTTGCGGCACCTTCTTCGGATTGACGAAACTCGTCACCTCGATACGCCGGATCCCATAATCGATCGCACGGCGGATCAGTTCGAGCTTGTCGGCGGTCGAAACGATCGCCGTCTCATTCTGCAGCCCGTCGCGCGGGCCGACCTCCACCAGTTCCACGGCTTTATTTTTCAACATCTTGCGTCCCGAGTGTTCCGAGTCATTTAGCAGGTTGAAAATTACATAGCATTCTAAGTATACAAAGGCCATGGGCGAGGCAGGTCGTTTTATCAGAGTCGGCCGCGAAAGGAATGATATGAGCGATACGGGCAGCGGGGGCGCGCTGGAGGGCATCAGGGTGGTCGAGATGGGTCAGCTCATCGCCGGCCCCTTCTGCGGGCAGCTTCTCGGCGACATGGGCGCTGAAATCGTCAAGCTCGAACCGCCGGTGACCGGCGACCAGATGCGCAACTGGGGCCAGGGCGACAAACCGAGCTGGTGGCGCGTGATCGCGCGCAATAAATATTCTGTCGCGGTCGATTTGCGCTCCGAAGAAGGACAGGCGCTCGCGCGCGAACTGATCGCCAAGGCCGACATATTGATCGAGAATTTCCGCCCCGGTACGCTCGAGAAATGGAACCTCGACCCCGTCGAACTCCGCAAGACGAACCCGGGGCTGATCGTCGTGCGCGTATCGGGCTATGGCCAGACCGGCCCCTATTCGTCGCGCGCGGGCTTCGGCGGCATCGGCGAAGCGATGGGCGGCTGGCGCGGAATCGTCGGCTATCCCGACCTCCCCCCTGCGCGCATGGGCGTGTCGATCGGCGATACGCTCGCCGCGACTTACGGCTGCATGGGCGCGCTCGCCGCGCTTTACCACCGCAGCAAGACCGGCGAAGGCCAGATCGTCGATTCCGCGCTCTACGAGGCGGTGCTGCAGGTGATGGAATCGACCGTGTCGGACTATTCGGCAAGCGGCACCAAGCGGCGGCGCACCGGATCGACGCTCCCCGCGATCGCGCCGTCGAACGTCTACCCGTGCAAGGACGGCGAATATCTGATCGGCGCCAATCAGGACGGCGTCTTCGCAAGGCTCGCCGCCGCGATGGGCCGCCCCGAACTCGCGAGCGACGATCGCTATGCGACGCACCGCGCGCGCGGCGCGCGGCAGGAAGAACTCGACGCGCTGATCGGCGAATGGACGCGGATGCTGACCATCGAGGAACTCGAGACGAGGATGATCGAAGCGAGCGTGCCTGCGGGTCGCATTTTCGACGCCGAAGACATGATGGCCGACCCGCATTTCGCCGCGCGCGAAGCGCTGGTGACGGTGGCCGACGAAGAACTGGGCGAAGTCACGATGCAGGGTGTCTTCCCGAAACTGTCGGCGACGCCGGGCAGCGTGCGTCGCCCTGCCCCGCTCACGGTCGGACAGGATAGCGCCGACGTGCTCAGACGCTGGCTTGGACGGGAGGGCTGACGCGATGATCACCCTCTATGGCGGCCCGACCCCCAATGCGCGCAAGATCGCGATCGCGCTCCTCGAAATGGGGCTCGACTGGCGGCTCGAGTATATCGACATCCTCGCGGGCGACCAGCTGACGCCCGAATTTCTCGCGCTCAACCCGAACAACAAGACGCCGGTGATCGTCGACGAGGACGGACCCGGCGGCGAGCGCTTCGTGCTTTGGGAAACCGGCGCGATCCTCCTCTACCTCGCCGAGAAGAGCGGGCGTTTCCTGCCCGCCGATCCGGTGAAGCGCGCGATCTGCTGGCAATGGCTGATGTTCCAGGTGTCGGGCGTCGGCCCGATGTTCGGGCAGGAGGCGCATTTCACTCACTATGCCAGGGACCGGCACGACTATGCCATCGCGCGCTACAGCCGCGAGGTCGACCGGTTGATGATGGTGCTCGACAAGCGGCTGGGCCAAGCCGAATGGCTCGCGGGCGACGACTATACGATCGCCGACATGGCGACCCTGCCCTATCTGCGCCGCCAGTTGATCGAAAAGGCCGGACGTTTTCCGAACGTCGATCGCTGGGGCGCCGCGATGCTCGAACGCCCCGCGGTCGCAGAGGGGATGACGGTCGGCGTCGCGCGCGCCGAGACGATCGAGGGCGGCCTCACCGGCTTCACCGACGAGCATCGCGCAATCCTGTGGGGCGACCGCCAGCACGCGAAACGCTAGGCGCGGTTATACGGTTCCCGCCAGCGACGGCGTCTGTTCATAATATTCGATGAGCAGGTCGGTGAGTTCGCGTATCTTTCGCGCCGGATGCGGGCTGGGCGGCCGGACGACGTATATGCCCGCCGGCGGCGGAAGATGCCGCGTCATGACCCGCACGAGCGCGCCCGACGCCACATAGTCGTGCGACAGGCCGTCGGGGAGATAGGCGATCCCGAGCCCGGCGACCGCCGCCGCGATCAGCGCCGTCCCGTTGTCCGCCTTGAAACGCCCCTGCGGACGGACCGTCACGACCCTGTCGCCATCGAGGAGCAACCAGCTTTCGGTACCCTGCATCAGCGCCTGATGGGCGACAAGTTCGTCCGGAGTCTCGGGCGCGCCGTGTGCGTCGATATAGGCTGGGCTGGCGAGCAACCGTCCATACATCGGGCCGATGCGGCGCGCGATCAGGTTGGAGTCCTGCAGATAGCCGACACGGATCGCGCAATCGTAACCCTCCGCGATCAGGTCGACGAAGCGATCGGTGTAACAGGTCTGGATATGGAGCCGCGGATGGCGGCAAGCCATTTCGGCGAGCACGGGCGCGAAATGGGTCGGGCCAAAGGTCAGGGGCGCCGAAACCCGCAAGCGCCCGCGCAGCTCGCCCGCGGGAAGAATTGTCTCTCTCGCCACATCGATTTCGGCGCTGGCCCGCGCCGCATGGTCGCGGAAAATGACGCCGGCTTCGGTCAGCGCCGCGCCGCGCGTCGATCGCGCGAGCAATTGGACGCCAAGGTCGGCTTCGAGGCGCGACAGCCGCCGGCTGACGATCGATTTGGAAACGCCCAGCCGACGCGCGGCGGGCGATACACCCCCGGCATCGGCCACTTCCACGAAGGTCCTGAGGTCGTCGATGTCCAATGGATCGTTCCTTATTTCGCGACACAGTGTGCCATTGGACGGCACTACCGCATCAACTTCAGGAACGGCAAGAAGATCGAGCAGGCGCCCGGGCAGACAGCGCGGGCCTGCCGGCACATTGCCTTACTCTATCGACAGCAAGGGATAATCATGACCTTTCGCAACGGCCTCGCGTCGCTTCTTCGCCCCGAAGATTCGGTCCTCGTCCTCATCGATCATCAGCCCTATCAGCTAGCGAACCTGAACAGCCATGATCCGCACGCGGTGGTCAATAATTCGGCCGCGCTCGCGAAAACCGCCAAGGCGTTCGGCGTCCCCACCATCCTGACCAGCGTGGTTGCCGCCCGCGGCGGCCTGATCTTTCCGCAGATCACCGATCTGTTCCCCGATCAGGGTGTGATCGATCGCACCTTCATCAACACCTAGGAAGACCGGAAAGTGGTCGACGCAGTGAAGGCAACGGGCCGCAAGCAGTTGATCATTGCGGGTCTGTGGACCGAAATCTGCGTCGCAATGCCGGTGATCCAGGCGCTCGGCGAAGGCTGGGACGTCACGGTCATCACCGATGCGTCAGGCGGCACGTCGATCGAGGCGCATCAAGTTGCGATCCAGCGCATGATCGCAGCGGGCGCGAACATGATGACGTGGCTCGCGCTCGCGGCGGAATGGCAGCGCGACTGGGCGCGGACCGAACATGCCGCCGAACTGACCGACGTCCTCATCCAGCACGCCGCGGGCAGCGGTATCGCCTATCTGTGGGAGCAGCAGTTGCTCAACACGCCCGTGCCCGGCGGCGCCGGCTGACCCGTTGGTGCCGGGATCGCCGGTCCCGGCACCACCTCTTCGCGCTCCGCGCGCGCCAGTGTCTCAGTCACCTTTCACGGCCGCATGGTTCGCAGCGCCGAACATGTTCGACCATTCCTTCTCGTCGAGCGCCTGGTGCCGGCCGATATATTTCGCCGGCGCCTTCAGCTCCTCGCGCGTCATCGCCCGCGCTACCGCCGGGCGCTCGCGAATCTCTTCGAACCAGCGGCGCATCGCGGGCCAATCGTCGAGTCCCATTCCCATGACGAATGCCGACGCGCGGCCGGGCCAGATCGCCATGTCGGCGATGCTATAGTCGTCGCCCGCGACATAGGCGCTCTTTTCCAGCCGCTTTTCGAGCACGGTGAGGAGGCGCGTGAGCTCCTTCGTATAGCGCTCGGTCGCATAATCCTGCCCCGCCGGGGCGTAGCGGAGGAAATGGCTCGCCTGCCCGCCCATCGGCCCGAGCCCTGCGACCTGCCAGGTCAGCCATGACAGCGTTGCCGCGCGCGCCGCGCCCAACGCGGGCAGGAAGCGCCCGCTTTTCTCGGCCAGATATTGCAGGATCGCGCCCGACTCGAACACCGTCACCGGGTCGCCGCCACCTGCCGGGGCATGATCGACGATTGCGGGCAATTTGTGGTTGGGGTTGATGCGCCCGAACTCGGCGGTCAGTTGGTCGCCCTCGAAAATGTCATAGGGAATGACGCGATAGGGCTCGCGG
Source organism: Sphingopyxis sp. LC363 (assembly GCF_000756385.1). Lineage (GTDB taxonomy): Bacteria > Pseudomonadota > Alphaproteobacteria > Sphingomonadales > Sphingomonadaceae > Sphingopyxis. The sequence continues at coordinate 35,443 of NZ_JNFC01000006.1, read as the reverse complement.
ATTTCCTCAAGCATGATCGCGATCTTCTGCCCGTTCGGGGTCGCCGAATAATGCAGGTCGATCATCACAATATCTCGTGGATCGCATGGCGCACGCCGAAACCGGTGCGTTCGCCGACGCCGACCGCGAGCACGCCGTTGAGCCAGGCATATTTCGCGCTGGCGGTTTCGAACACCGGCGCGATTCGCAGATAGTAGCGTGAGGGGTCGGCATCGGGCACCGCAGGGTCGGCGAAGGTCGCGCGCACATCGTCGGGAATGATGTTGCGGCCGGTGTAGCTCAGATAAATGAGGTCGCCGTCATCGGTCTGCCACACCGCGCGCGCATCGAAGGTGCCGACCGACGCATCCTCGCCGAGCCGCCCGCTGCGCGACCAGTTGCCGCCACCCGGCAAGACTATCCCATTGATCCGGGACCCGAAAAAACGGCCGCCGCTGATATAGCCCAATCGCTGGTCGCCGAACGGCGATGCGCCGATTCCGATGATTCCGCCGCCGACTTCGAACTCGACGGTGCAGAGATGGCGCGTTGCGAGCGCCGCTTGCGAGTTTTCTTCGTTCATGATGCGAGTCCTCTTCCTGCCTATGGACAATCATAAAACCATTAGTATACTAAGGGTCAATCAGATTGACGGATCGGAAGGCTTTCCGGGACCGGCAGCGATCAGCTCTATGGGAGGGTGACAATGAAGGCTCGCAACCAGTTTCTACTGTCCGGCGTCGCGGGAATCGCGATGCTCGCGGGTGCCGCACCGGCATTCGCGCAGGCGGCGCCCGCCGACGCGGCGACCGTCGATGCGTCGGACGTCGACGACAGCAACATCAACGAAATCATCGTCACCGCGCAGAAGCGCGAGCAGAGCCTGCAGGACGTGCCGATTTCGATGGAGGTCGTCAGCGGCGCCAAGCTCGCCGAGTTCAACACGAGCGACATCAAGGCGGTAATGAATTACACGCCGAACGTCTTCGTCCAGTCGACCGCCGGCAACGACGTCATCTATATCCGCGGCTTCGGTTCGCCGCCGGCGAACTTCGCCTTCGACCAGTCGGTCTCGCTCTATGTCGACGGTATCTATGCCGGCCGCAACCGTCAGGCGCAGGCCCCCTTCTTCGACCTCGAACGCGTCGAGGTGCTGCGCGGCCCGCAGGGCGCCCTGTTCGGCAAGAACACCGCCGCGGGAGCGGTCAGCGTCGTGTCGGCGGGGCCGACGAAGGATTTCGAGGGCGCGATCACCGGCCTTTACAATTTCGACCATAAGGGCACCGACTTTTCGGGCTATCTGTCAGGACCGATCACCGACACCCTCGGCGCGCGCTTCGCGTACAAGATCGTCAACCAGGACGGCTATATCTATAACCGCGCAAAGGATCACGACGACCCCGAGATCAAGTCGCAGCTGCTGCGCCTGACGCTGAAGTGGGAACCGTCGGACAATTTCGACTACACGGCGAAGGTCGAATATGGAAAGCGGACGGTCATCGGCGGCATCACCGTGTCCAGCCCGCTGACGAGCGGACAGGATCCGCAGACGAACCGCTATCTCGAACGCTCGGCGCTCGGCGACGAAGGCAACAAGAACAAGTCGGTGATGATCTCGGGCGTCGGCAATCTCGCGCTCGGCGATTTCACGCTGACCTCGGTCACCGGTTACAGCTGGTTCAAGTCGAAGATCGTCAACGGCTTCGACCAGACGATCCCGAACAGCGGCGGGGCGGTTGTTCCCAACTCGGTGTATAATGCCTTCCCCGAACGTTTCGACCAATTTTCGCAGGAAATCCGTATCCTGTCGCCGACCGGTCGAACCTTCGAGTTCATCGCGGGCGCCTATTACGACAAGTCGAACTACACGCTCGAGCAATATCAGGGCTTCAACATCGCGGCGCTCAACTATTTCGGCCGCATCGACAGCCTGTTCAAGCAGAAGGCCGAATCCTGGTCGGTGTTCGGCCAGGCGACGGTCAACATCAGCGACGCGTTCCGTGCGATCGGCAGCCTGCGCTACAGCCATACCAAAAAGGACGGCGATTTCGCCTCGCGGCTGGTCTACGGCCCCTTCCCGATCCGCCCGATTTCAAGCGCCACGGGGTCGATCAGCGAAGGCAATTTCGATCCGTCGGTGACGCTGCAATATGATATCGCGCCGCGCGTCATGGTCTATGCGACGTGGGGCCGCGGGTCGAAATCGGGCGGCTTCGTATCGAACACGCTTGGCACCGTAGACAGCACCTTCACCTTCGAACCCGAACGGTCGGAGAATTTCGAGGCGGGCGTCAAATCGACGCTGTTCGACGGCAAGGTCGTTGCGAACGTCTCTGCCTATCACACCAAATTCAAGGATTTGCAGGTTTCGGTCTATCGGCCCGAAACGTCGAGCTATCTGACCGGCAACGCCGCCAGCGCCACGTCGAAGGGCATCGAGGGATCGCTCAGCATCTTCCCAATCCCCAATTTCGACATCAGCGCCTCGGCCGCCTATTCGGATATCAAATATGACGATTATCCGGGCGCAGCTTGTCTCGCCATCCAGGTGACCGACGGCACCTGCAATCCCGCCGACCCGGTCAGCATCGAGAACAATAATCTCGCCGGATTTCCCGTCGCCTATTCTTCGAAATGGACCGGCAGCGTCACCGCGCACGCCCGCTTCGACATGTCCGATGATCTGAAGCTCGACATCACCGGCGTTGCCGCGGGCCGGTCGAAATATTTCAACTCGGACAATCAGAGCCCGGTGTTCGGGGTGCAGAACGGTTATGTGAAGCTCGACCTGCGCGTTCAGCTCGCCGATCAGGACGACCGCTGGCACGTCGCGCTCGTCGGCAAGAATCTGACGAACCAGAAGACGATTGGCAGCGCCTTCAACCTGCCGGCACCGATCACCGCAACGCCGCGCGCGATCCTCTACCTCGAACCTACGCGCAACATTTCGGTCGAGGCGGGGATCAAGTTCTAGGTTCGGATTCGACGATGTCCCAGGGATCGGCCGCGGCCAAAGCTTTTCCTAGACCGGGAAGCGGCGGCCGCGGTCGTGACCTGTTTAAACAGGTGAACCGCGGCATGATCGACGTCTATTTCACCCCCACGCCGAATGGCCACAAGATCTCGATCATGCTCGAAGAGGTGGGGCTGCCGCACCAGCTTCTCGCGATGAACATGCTCGAAGGCGATCATCTGACCCCCGAATATCGCCGCATCAATCCCAATGGGCGCCTGCCCGCGATCGTCGACCATGATCCGATCGGCGGCGGCGCACCGCTGCCGGTGTTCGAGAGCGGGGCGATCCTGCTTTACCTTGCCGAGAAGAGCGGGCAGTTGCTTCCGGCCGACCCGCGCCGCCGCAGCCAGGCGCAGCAATGGCTGATGTGGCAGATGGCGAGCTTCGGCCCGATGCAGGGACAGGCGCACCACTTCATCCGCTATGCGCCCGAGGGGCAGGCCTATCCGGTCGAACGCTATCGGGGCGAGACGCTCCGCCTGCTCCACGTCCTCAACGGGCGGGTCGCCGAGACCGACTATCTCGCCGAAGAATATTCGATCGCCGACATCGCGTGCTGGCCGTGGACGCGCGCGATCCGCGCAATCGGGCTGACGCTCGACGATTATCCCGCCGTCGCCGACTGGTTCGCGCGCATCGGCGAACGGCCGGCGGTGATCGCCGGGACCGACGTCAAAAATGCCGCCAACCTGTCGAGCGCCCGCCCGGTGCTGACCGAGGAGCAATGGTCGAATTTGTTCGGGAAGAATATGCTGGAAGCGCCGACGCGCTGATCCCTTCTCCCCTCCCGCTTGCGGGAGGGGTTGGGGGTGGGCCAGCAACGGCGCGGTGATGCCCACCCCGCTGCGAACAGCGAGCAAGCTCGCAACTCTCGCTGCCCCTCCCGCCTGCGGGAGGGGATCAAATGCTGTCGGCGTGGCCCCACTGATATTCGACCTTGCCCTCCAGCCGCCGCACCGCGACCCAGTCGCCACCCGCAAGGCTGTCGTCCCCGATCAGCGCCATGACGCCCCCGGCGATATCCTCGGGCGCGCACGCTTCGTTGTTCGCCAGCACAGTCTTCATCCATTCGGACTTCCCGCCCGCGCCGGTCGTGTCGAGGATCGGCGTATCGACCAGCCCCGGCAGCATGCCCGCGACGCGCACATTGCACTCCTCCTTCAAAGGCGCGCAGCAGCGCGTGAACATCATCACCGCCGCCTTGGTCGTCGCGTACATCGCGTCGTAAAAGCCGGTGCCGAGCGCGACGGTCGACACGGTATTGATAATCACCCCGCCCCCGCGCGCCTTCATCTTCCGCACCGCGATCTGCGTCGCGGCGACAAGCGAAGTGATGTTGACATCGATGATCCAGCGGATGCGCGCGGCATCGACATCGGGGAATTGCGGCAGGCCCGACACGACCCCGGCGTTGTTGTGCAATATATCGACGTCGCCATGCGCCTCAAACCAGGCTTCGACCGCGGGGACGTCGGAAAGGTCCAGAACATGGATTGTTACCCGCGCGCCCTTTGACGCGACGAGCCGCGCGGTTTCGGCGAGCGCATCTTCCTTGACGTCGACGAGCCCGATTTCCGCCGCGCCACGCTCCGCCAGCATCACCGCGGTCGCGCGGCCGATGCCGCCTGCCGAGCCCGTGACGATCGCGCTCTTGCCCTTGATATCCATGACCTTCTCTCCCGTCGATTTTGCCATTACCGTAAAGCACATTGACAGATAAACTTAAATATCTAAGTATTTTTCGACCGAGAAGACTCGTGCGTTTTTGGGGAGAGTTATGACCGAGGCCACCGCCTTCAGTGCAGGCACCGCAGCGCCGGGCAACGGCCATGCGCTCCGCCGCAACGTCGCGCTCGCGATGCTGTTCGTCGTCGGAACGATCAACTTCGTCGATCGTCAGCTCCTCTCGGTGCTCGTCGAGCCGATCCGCGCCGAAATGAATTTCAGCGACACGCAATTCGGGCTGCTCACCGGCTTTGCCTTCGCCCTCTTCTATGCCGCGGCGGGCGTGCCGGTGGCGATGATCGCCGACCGCTGGAACCGGGTGAAGCTCATCGGCATCGCCTGCGTCGTATGGAGCGGCTTCACCGCAGCGTGCGGGATGGTCTCGAATTTCTGGCAACTGGCCTTGATGCGCTTCGGCGTCGGCGCGGGCGAAGCCGGCGGAACGGCGCCATCGCTTTCGGTGATTGCGGATTATTATCCGCCCGCGCGGCGGCCGCTCGCGATCGGCCTGTTCACGCTCAACGGCCCGTTCGGGGTTTTTGTGGGCGCAACCTTCGGCGCATGGGCGGCCGCGAATATCGGCTGGCGCAACGCCTTCATCGTCATCGGGATCGTCGGTATCCTCGTCGCGCCACTTTTGATCTGGCTCGTTCGCGAACCCGCGCGCGGGGCGATGGACGCGCACAAGCCCGCCGACGAAGCCCTGCCCTTCAGCCAGAGCCTCGCGATGTTCATCCGCCGTCCGTCGCTCCGCATGGTGATGATCGGCAGCGGGCTCGCCGCCTTTGTGAGCTATGGCATGCTCAACTGGATCCCCGCCTTCCTGATGCGGACGCAGAAGATGCCGTTGGAAGCCATGGCGACCTATTTCGGTCCGGCCGCGGGCATCACCTTCGGCATCGGCATCCTCGGCGGCGGCTGGCTCGTCAGCCACCGCGCGAAAGTGTCGGCGCGTGCCTACGGCACCATCCCCGCGCTCGCGACCGCGGTGCTGATCCCGACCTTCATCGCGGCGCTTCTCGTCGATAGCTGGCAGGTCTCGCTCGCGCTGATGCTGATTCCGATGGCGGCATGCACCGCCTATGTCGCCCCCGCGCTCGCGCTCGTGCAGAACCTCACCCCGCCGCGCAGCCGCGCGACCGCCGCCGCCGTACTGATGCTGATGTTCAACATCATCGGCCTCGGGCTCGGCCCGCTGTTCGCGGGGATCGTCAGCGACACGCTGAAACCCGATTATGGCGACGAAAGTCTCCGTTGGGCATTGATGGCACTGATGCCCTTCGCCGCCGCCGCGGGTCTCGCCCAGTATCGCATGACGCGCTATCTCGAAAAGGATTTCGCCGAATGACCGACGTCGCGGGAAAGACCGCCTTCATCACCGGCGGCGCGAGCGGGCTCGGGCTTGCGACCGCCAAGGCGCTCGCCGCGAAGGGCGCCTCGGTAATCCTCGCCGATATCGACGGCGCCGGCGCCGAAGCGGCCGCATCCACGCTGCGCGGCGAAGGCGCCAACGCGCTCGGCCTCCAGCTCGACGTCACCAGCGAAGAGAGCTGGGCCGAAGCCGGCGCGAAGGCGCGCGACTTCGCCCCCGTCCGCATCCTGTTCAGCAACGCCGGAGTCGGCGGCGGATCGGGGCCGTTCGAACAGTATGACACCAACGTCTGGCGCTGGAACTATGCGGTCAACGCGCATGCGCATCTCTATGCCTGCCGCACCTTCCTCGGTGAGATGAAGGCGAGCGGCGAGCCGAGCCACCTCGTCATCACCTCGTCGATGGTCGCGATCGTGCCGCCCCCGATCTCGGTCGCCTATATCAGCTCGAAATATGCGACGCTCGGAATCGCGATGGCGCTGCGCAACGAACTCGCTGAAACCTGCGTCGACGTTTCGGTGCTGATGCCCGGCATGTCGGCGACGCGGATCGTCGAGACGACGCGCGAGCTGCGCCCCGTCGAGGTCGAGGTCGGCAAGGCCGCCGCGACGAGCCAGGCGATGCAGGGCGTGCTCGCTGGCGGCATGTCGCCTGACAGGATCGGCGCGCGGGTGGTCGAGGCGATCGAAGCCGGCGATTACTGGATTTTCACCCATCCCGAATGGAAGGCGATGGCCGAACTGGTGACGCAGGACATGCTGTCCGCCTTCGGCCCTTCGGCCGACCCGGCGTACGAGGGCGACGATATCGACGGGCTGATCGCGGCCAATGGCGGCCGCATGTTCGGCGCCAAGGTTTAAGGAGAGCATCATGGCAGAGCAGGACGACATCCGCGCAATGGCGCAGCGTTTCTTCGACGCGATCGAGGCGGGCGACATCGAGACGATGCAGAGCAGCTTCACCCCCGACGCCGAAATCTGGCACAATACCGACGAGCTGATCGTCACCCCCGCGCAGACCGCGCAGACGCTGACCGGTATGGTCGCGCGGATCAAGGACCGCGAATATGCCGACCGCCAGCTCACCACCTTCCCCGGCGGCTTCGTCCAGCAGCATGTGCTCAAGGGCAAGCGCGTCCACGACGACGGCGCCGTCCGCCTCCCCTGCGCGATCATCTGCAAAGTCGAAAATGGCAAAATCACGCGGCTCGACGAATATTTCGACAGCGCGCATGTCGCCGAATTCCGCAAATTTGCGAACGCCTGAGGAGTCAGTCATGCCCGTGTTGCGCCAAGTTCCCCGCTCGGAAGTCACCGACGAGACCGTCCTCGCCTATTACAACCGCCTGTTCGGCGACCGCGACCCCGTCGCCGAGCCCGGCACCGCGACCGGCACGCCCGGCGACTGGTGGACAGTGTTCGCGCTGTCGCCCGACATCTTCGAGCATGCGGTCAAAGGCTTCGCCGTCTATCGTAACCCAGCGCGCACGATCGACCCGGTGCTGCGCGAGCTCGGCCAGACCCGCGCCGGCTGGGTCAAGGGAAGCCAGTTCGTCTTTTCGCAGCATTGCAAGTCGCTCCGCGGCCTCGGCGTCAGCGAGGAGAAGATCGCCGCCATCGCACACTGGCAGGTCGCCGACTGCTATGACGAGCAGGAACGCACCGTGCTCGCCTATGCCGATTGCCTCGCACAGGCCGGCGGACGCGTGCCGCTCGAGGTGTTCGACAAGCTCAAGACCTTCTGGAACGACGAGCAGATTTTCGAATTCACCTACATCACCTGCCTCTACGACATGCACGCGGTGATCACGCGCGCGCTACGCATGGAATATGACGCGCGCGAAGATCCGATCGTCGAGATCGCGGCACCCGAAGGCTTCAGCGCCGCCGACTTCCTCAGCGCGCCGCGCCCCGCAAACGGGTGATGGGCGACTACGGGCCCGCCGAAGTCGTCGCGACAGGCCTTCGCTTTCCCGAAGGTCCGGTGCCGATGGCCGACGGCTCAGTGCTGCTTGTCGAGATCGCGCGCGGCACGCTGACCCGCGTCGCACGCGACGGGACGCTGTCGGTCGCCGCCGAACTCGGCGGCGGGCCGAACGGGCTCGCGATCGGCCCCGACGGCGCCGCCTATATCTGCAACAATGGCGGGTTCGAGTGGATCGAGGCGGGTTCCCTCCTCTTCCCCGGCCATGCCGCGAATGCCGAACCTTGCGGATCGATCCAGCGCGTCGACCTGACCACCGGTGCGGTGACGACGCTCTACGACAGCTTTGAGGGCGAGCGGCTGAAGGGGCCGAACGATATCGTCTTCGACGCCGATGGCGGCTTCTGGTTCACCGATCATGGACAGGTTCGTGCCAGCGGCCGCGACCACGGCGCCATCTATTACGCCGCCGCCGATGGATCGCGGATCAGCCGCCAGCGCGCCGACATGATGGGACCGAACGGCATCGGCCTCTCGTCCGATGGCAAGACGCTCTATGTGAGCGAGACGATGACCGCGCGCGTCTGGGCGATCGGCATCGTCGCGCCGGGCGAACTCACACCCCCGCCGCCATGGTCGCCCGGCCGTTTCGTCGGCACGCCGCCCGCCTTTCGCCTGCTCGACAGCCTCGCGGTCGAGAAAAGCGGACGCATCTGCGTCGGCACGATGGTCGAGGGCGGGATCACGGTTTTCGACCCCGACGACGGTGGTTCGGAATTCCTGCCGCTCCCCGACGTCGGCATCACCAATATCGCCTTCGGCGGCGCCGACCGGCGCGATGCCTATATTACAGCGTCGACCACCGGCACGCTCTATCGCGTCCGCTGGCCGCGACCCGGGCTAGAACTTGCAAACCGTCAACTTAATTGACGGTTGTGCCGAAAAATGATAAGACTCGCGTGAGAGGACAGGATGAAATTCTATAATAGCGTCGGCCCCAACCCGCGCGTCGTGAAGCTGTTCATGGCCGAAAAGGGTATCGAGATCCCCGAGGTCACAATCGACCTGCGCGGCGGCGAGAACCGGCGCGCGCCCTATAATGTCGATGTGAACCCCGCCGGGCAGACGCCCGCGCTCGAACTCGACGACGGCAGCACCCTCTGCGAGATCACCGCGATCTGCGAATATCTCGACGAGAAATATCCCGGGCCCACGCTGATCGGTTCGACGGCGGAAGAACGCGCCAACACGCGCATGTGGACGCGGCGCATCGACCTCAAGATTTGCGAGCCGCTGACCAACGGCTTCCGCTTCGCCGAAGGGCTGCCGCTGTTCGAGGCGCGGCTGCGCTGCCTTCCCGAAGCGGCCGAAGGGCTGAAAGCGACCGCGCAGGACGGGATAAGCTGGCTCGACGCACAGATCGCGGGGTGCGAATTTATCGCAGGCGATGCCTTCACACTCGCCGACATCATGCTGTTCGCTTTCCTCGATTTCGGCGCGTCGGTCGGTCAGCCGATCGACCCCGCCAACACGAATATTCTCGGCTGGTACGAGCGGATGAAAAGCCGCCCCAGCGCCACCGCAAACTAAGGAGACGGATCATGGCTGCAACCAATAGCGAATTCGAATTCTGCGGGGTCAACCACCTCGCGCTCGTGTGCAAGGATATGGCGAAGACGGTCGAATTCTATCGCGACAAGCTTGGCATGCCGCTCACCAAGACGATCGACCTGCCCGGCGGGCGCGGCCAGCATTTCTTTTTTGACATCGGCAACGGCGACAGCCTCGCCTTCTTCTGGTTCCCCGACGCGCCCGAAGCGGTCCCCGGCATTTCGGCCCCCGCCGCGCTGCCGACGCGCGGCAGCTTCGTGTCCGCGCACGGATCGATGAACCATATCGCGATCAACGTCCGCGCCGACAAATTCGACGATTATTACAACCGTCTGATCGAAAAGGGCATCGAGGTGACGCCAGTGCTGAACCACGACGACAGCCCGACGCAATCCTCGGCCGAAATGCACCCCGGCGTCTTCGTGCGCTCGGTCTATTTCTTCGACCCCGACGGCGTCTGCCTCGAATTCGCGGCGTGGACCAAGACCTTCGACGAACGCGACGTCGCGCACGACCCGGTCCAAGCCGACGGCACCAAGCGCGAAGGCTTTATCGTCGGCCGCGCGCCGGTGCCCGCCGAATAAAAGATTCCCGAAGACACCACTGGGAACTCCTCCTGGACCCGGCCTGTGGCCGGGTTCTTTTTAGGGGTGGTGATCGGCAGCTTTCGACCGAATGCGGACGTTAAATATGTGATCCCCGGCGAAAGCCGGGGCCCAGAATGCGGACGCCAACCTGGCGCTTTTCCGCACTGGACCCCGGCGTTCGCCGGGGTGCACGAGGGGGCAGCTCACCACCCCAAGGCCGAAATCCAGCCTACCCCACCGCGCGGTCGCGCCCTTCCCAATAGGGCGCGCGCAATTCGCGGCGGAGCACCTTGCCCGACGGATTGCGCGGCAAGGCGTCGATGAACGCGATGCTTTTGGGGACCTTATACGCGGCAATCCGCGCGCGCGCCCAAGCGATCACGTCGGCGGGCTCGAGCGCCGCGCCCGCGGCGGGGACGATCAGCGCCTTCACCCCCTCGCCCCACTTGTCGTCGGGGACGCCGATCACCGCGACATCGGCGACGCCCGGGCAGCCCATGATCGCACTTTCGACCTCGGCCGGATAGACATTCTCGCCCCCCGACACGATCATGTCCTTGATGCGGTCGTGGACGTAATAGAATCCGTCGGCGTCGCGATAGCCGACGTCGCCGGTGTGGAGCCAGCCGCCAGCGAGCGTCTCTTCGGTCGCCGCGGCGCGGTTCCAATATTGCTTCATCACGATGCCGCCGCGGATCGCGATCTCGCCGATCTCGCCCTCGTCGAGTTCGTTCCCCTCGCCATCGAGGATCGCCATTGCGGCGCCCGGCCAGGGTTTGCCGCATGATGTGAGCTTGCCCGGCAGATCGTGCGCGGCGGGCGAGAGGTAGGAGCCACCGCCGGCGGACTCGGTCATCCCGTAGAATTGCACGAAATCGCAGCCGAAGGTTGCGCGCGCCCGGCGCAGGACATCCTCGGCGATCGGCGAGGCGCCATAGGCGATCGACTTGAGCTGCGGATAAGCGCCGCTGTTCGCATCGGGCTGAAGCAGCATCATCTGGATCATCGCGGGGGCGAGGAAGGCGTGCGCGACATCTTCCTCGCGCAACATCCGCACCGCGTCGGGAGCTGTAAAATCCTTCACCAGCACCAGCCGTCCGCCTTGCGCGAGCCCCGAGAAACTAACGTTCGTCCCCGCGACGTGGAACAAGGGCATGACGATCATTACCGTCTCGTCCTCGCCATAAGCGAAGCCGTCGACCTTGGTCGCCGCTTCGAGGAAAGTGCGATAATTGGCGTTGGTCAGCACGACGCCCTTGGGCAGCCCGGTCGTGCCGCTGGTGTAGAGTTGAAGCACATCGTCGGCGAGTTGCGGCGCGTCGGCGAGCGGCGCGTCGGATGCGCCGCCAAGCCACGCGTCGAACGGCTCGAACGCCGGATGTTCGCCGTAGAGCGCGATCAGGCGCGGCGGCGCGGCCAGATCGGCCACCGCCGCGAGCGCGCAGTCGAAGAAATCCTCGCCGACGAAGAGCAGCTTCGGCCCGGCATCGCCGAGGATGAAGCCGATTTCGGCGGGTGCGAGGCGGCAGTTGATCGGCGCGAAGCAGGCGCGTGCGCGCGCGGTGCCGAAGAAGAGCGGATACCAGCTGTCGTGGTTCTTGGTGAGCGCCGACACGCGGTCGCCGGGCGCAATGCCCGATGCGATCAAAGCGTGTCCGACGCGGTTCGAGCGCGCGTCGAGTTCGGCGAAACTCGTCTCGCGCGTCCCGAACTTCACTGCGGTCGCGCGCCCCCGCATTTTCGCTTGTGCCGCCGGAATGTCCGCCAGCGTCCGGATGGCCTCCAGATCGATCATTTTGCTCTCCCAACCGTCGTTTCGACTTGAATTAGATAGAATACTAAGCAAATGTTTGGCCAGCCCAAAAATCGAGAGGATTGGCCTTGTTCGACCACCCCATATTGCCGACGACGATCGTCGGAAGCTACCCCCAGCCCGACTGGCTGATCGACCGCGAACGGCTGAAGGCCAGCCTGCCCCCGCGCGTGCGTGCCGAGACCTTGTGGCGCATCCCCGAACCCTGGCTCGCCGACGCGCAGGAAGCCGCGACGCTGATGGCCATCCGCGACCAGGAAGAGCTCGGCATCGACATCGTCGGCGACGGCGAGATGCGCCGCGAAAGCTATTCGAACCGGCTCGCGACCGCGCTTTCGGGAATCGACCGCGAGAAGCACGGCACCGCGATCGACCGCACCGGCAACGCGAATCCGGTGCCGCTCGTCTCGGGCCCGATCCGCCGCGTCGCGCCGATCGAGGCGCAGGATGCGGCCTTCCTGCGCCGTCATTCAACGAAACCGGTGAAGCTCACCCTCCCCGGTCCCTTCACGATGACGCAGCAGGCCGAGAACGGATATTATCCAGACCTGCGCGCGCTCGCGATGGACTATGCCGACGCGGTCAATGCCGAGGTCAAGGATCTGTTCGCGGCGGGCGTCGACGTCGTCCAGCTCGACGAACCCTATCTGCAGGCGCGCGCCGCCGAGGCGAACAGCTATGCGGTCGAGGCGATCAACCGCGCACTCGACGGCGTCGGCGGCACCACCGCGCTCCATATCTGCTTCGGCTATGCGATGGTGCATCACGGCGCGGGCGCGACCGGACCGAAGCCCAAGGCTTATGACTTCCTTGCCGAACTCGAAGCCTCGGCGATCGACGTGATTTCGATCGAGGCCGCGCAGCCGGGGCTCGACCCCGCGATCCTCGCCGAACTGCCGACCAAGACCATCATGTACGGCGTGCTCGACCTGTCGATCACCGAAGTCGAGCCCCCCGAAATCGTCGCGAACCGCATCCGCGAGGCGCTACGCTACGTCGACGCCGAGCGCCTGTGGATCGCGCCCGATTGCGGGATGAAATATCACAGCCGTGAGCATAGCCAGGCGAAGCTGAAGGCGATGGTCGAGGGTACGGCACTGGTGCGGGCGGAACTGAAGTAATTCTCCCTCCCGCTTGCGGGAGGGGATTATGCGTCGATGAACGCGCTTAGCAACGCCACCACTACGTCGGGCGCCTCGACCGTCGGCAAATGCCCCGCGCCCGCGACCACTTCCAGCCGCGCCCCCGGGATCGCCTCGACAATCTCGTCATGATGCGCGCGGCTGGTGATGCCGTCCTTCTCGCCCCAGATCAGCAGCGTCGGCACCGCAATCTCACCGAGCCGCGGGCGGCTGTCGATGCGCGCCATGATCGCGCGCTGCTGCGCGAGGAAGGTGCCGGCGCCGGTGTCGGCCGCCATTTGGCGGGCGATATCGAGCAGGCGCTCGTCGCTCCGCTTCCCTTCGGGAAAGAGGATCGGAATGCGTTCCTCGACGACCTGATCGAAATTGCCGCTTTCGACGAGGTCGATATAGCCCTGCCGCCGGGCGGTCTGCGTCGGGCCGTCGGCCGAAGCGAGCGTCGAGATGAGCGCGAGCTTGGCGACACGTTCGGGGGCGCGACGCATGACCTCAAAGGCGACGAAGCCGCCCATCGCATGCGCGACCAGCACGAATTGCGGCGGGGCGTTGTCGAGCAGGCGCTGCGCAAAGCCCTCGATCCTGTCGTCGCTGCGGTTGTCGGCGACGATGACGTCGCGATCGGTCCACGCGTCGAGCAGGGGCTGCCACACGGCGTCGGTCAAAAGCTGGCCGGTGATGAGGACAATGGGGAGAGTCATTCGAATACCTCTTATCAAACCATTTGCCCTGAGCTTGTCGAAGGGCCGTTCTTCCTTTTCAACGTCAAAGAAAGAGCGGTGCTTCGACAGGCTCAGCACAAATGGAACAGGGGGGCCGCTAGACCACCTGATGCAACAGCGCCTCGCCCGCGGCGAGACGGCGGCAATTCTCCTGGGCGACCGTCAGGCTGCGCACGAGCGTTTCGGGGGTGAGCCAGGCGATGTGCGGCGCGAGCACCGCATTTGGCAGACCGAGCAATGGGTTGCCGCGCGGCAGCGGTTCTTCGGCGAAGACATCGAGCCCCGCGCCGCGGAGATGTCCCGATGTGAGCGCCTCGACCAGCTTCGCCTCATCGACCAGTTCGCCGCGCGCGGTGTTCACGAGCACCGCGCCCTTCTTCATCGCGAAGGGGTCGATCGATGCGCGCGTGTCGTCGGTGAGCGGGATGTGCAGCGACACGATATCACTTTCGGCGAGCAGGCGGTCGAGCGGCCAATATTCATAGGGCACATCCCGCGCGCCGCGCGCGGTATACACGACCTTTGCGCCGAGCGCCGCGAGCACCGGCGCCAGCAGCTGTGCCGAGTTGCCGAAACCGACGAGGCCGACCGTGCGCCCGCCGATCTCGCCAACACTGTCCAGCTCGGACGGATCGGCGGTCCAGCCCTCGCCGCTACGCGTTCGCGCATCGAAGAAGCAGGTGCGCCGCAACACTGCCATCATCAGCGACAGCGCCATTTCGGCGACCGCTTGGCTGTTGGCGCCAGGCATATTGCACACCGCGACGCCATGGCTCTGCGCCGAATCGAGCGCGATCGTGTTGACGCCGACCCCCAGCTTCTGGATCAGCTTCAGCTTCGGCGCCGAGGTGATGAAGTCGGGCGTGACGGGAGTCAGAACGTGGAGCAGCGCGGTGATGTCGGGCGCCACCGCGTCGAGCGGCGCCGCCTCGTCGACATGCACGACGACGCCGGGTCCGAAGATCGCATCGACAGCCTCGCGGAATCCGGGGCTCGGGCGGGCGTGGAGGACGATCATGCCGCGACCCGGCCGATCGAACCTGCAAAGGCCGAAAAGCCCGCGAATTCGGCATCGGCACCCATCGCTTCCTCGATCCGCAGCATCTCGTTCCACTTCGCCATGCGTTCCGACCGCGTGAAGCTGCCGACCTTCAATTGCCCCGCGTCCCAGCCGGTCGCGAGATGCGCGATCGTGACATCCTCGCTCTCGCCCGAGCGCGCCGACACGATCGCACCCCAGCTGCGCGCTACCGCAGCGTCGAGCGCGGCTTTCGCCTCGGTGACGGTGCCGACCTGATTGACCTTGATCAGCGCCGCGTTGCACACCGCCGCCTCGGCCGCGCGCGCGACGCGCTCGGCATTGGTGACGAGCACATCGTCGCCGATGATCTGCACCTTGTCGCCGATCGCCGCGGTCACCGCCGCCATCGTCGTCCAGTCGTCCTGCCCCGCCGGATCCTCGATCGACAGGATCGGATAGCGCTTCGCCCATTCGACGATCCGCGCCGCCATTTCCTCGCCCGACAGGCGTCCGTCGTCGAGCGCGAGATCATAGCCGCCCGCATCGCCGAGCTCGTTCGCGGCGATGTCGAGCGAGATGAATACCTCTTCGCCCGCGCGGTGCCCGCTCGCCTCGATCGCCTTGGTCATCGTATCGAGCGCATCCTCGTTCGACGCAAAATTGGGCCACCAGCCGCCTTCGTCGGCGACGCCCGACAGCGGACCTTTGGCTTCCATCAGCCTGCCCGCCGCGCGATAGACGTCGTCGGTGATTTCGAGCGCGCGGCGGAAGCTGCCCGCCTTCGGGCACATCACCATGAAATCCTGCACATCGGTGCGCCGCCCCGCATGCGCACCGCCGCCGAATATCTGGATTTCGGGTAGCGGGACGCGCACCTTGCGCCCGCCCGCGAGATAGCGCCATAGCGGCTCGCGCGCGTAGGCGGCTGCGGCATGAAGCACCGCCATCGATACCGCGACGACCGCGTTCGCGCCGAGCCGCGCCTTGTTGGCTGTGCCGTCGAGCGCGCAGAGCGCAGCGTCGACCGCCGCCTGATCGCGCGCGTCGATGCCGGCGATCGCGCCCGCGATTTCCGATCCGATCCCCGCCACCGCGCGGTTGACGCCGAAGCCACCGAACGCGTCGCCGCCGTCGCGCAGGTCGATGGCTTCATGCGCGCCGCGCGAGGCGCCTGCGGGCGCGATCGCACGCCCGATCGCGCCCGATTCGAGCACCACTTCGGCCTCGACGGTGGGCCGGCCGCGCGAATCCCAAAGCTGGCGGCCGGTGACGGAGGCGATACGCGAAGTCATTGGAAGGTCCTTTTCCAGTTGGCGACGAGCGCGTCGATCGATTGCGGCGCGAGGATGAGCATGCGCGCCTGATCGCGCACGGTGCGCTTGTGTTCGGGGTTGGTCAGATAGGGCGCGGGCGACTTGCCCTCGACGCGCGCGAGGAGGAGCGCGGCGGTGAGCTTGCCCGCGCGCAGCAGCAAGCCGTCGGCGTCCTCCCAGCCGATACCGGTGCGATAGGCCGCAACCAGTGCCCCGGCGGCTACATTCATCCGGGCATCGTCCGACCGCACCGCCTTCAGCAACAGGTGCGTCGTGCAAAAGGCAAGGTCGAAGGCCGGATCGCCATAGACCGCACATTCGGCGTCGAGGAACACCGGGCCATCGCCGCTGACAAGGATATTCTTGGGGCTGACGTCGCCGTGGACGAGCGCGATCTTGCGCGAGGCCAGATCGTCGGCGAGCGCGGTGAGCGCGGGCGCGAGTTCGCTATCTTGCTGCGCAACATAGAGCAGAAAAGGATCGACGCGCAGCGCACGGAACATCTCGTCGTTGGGAAAGGCGGCGCGGTCGCGATCATTGTGCGCGGTTGCATCGTGCACAGCGGCGATCCCCTGCCCCACCTGCGCCGCAAAGGCGGGATCGACACGCCCCGCCATCAGCTCGTCCTTCCACACCGGACAGCCGGGGAGGAAGCGCATCGCGAAAGCGTGACCGGGCAGTTCGGCGAGCACTTCGGGTGCGATGCGCGGGTCGACGCCGCGCGCTCGCCTGAGCCAGCGCACCTCGCTCGTCCCGCGCTCGACTGGCGCATGCCATTCGGCGGCGACGCGCAGCTGTTCGAGCGGACGCTTCACGACGATCGGCCCCGTGGGCGTCTCGACCTTCCACACATCGCACGACACGCCGCCGGTCAGCGGTTCGAGGACGACATCGCTATCCCCCACCAGTCCGGCGGCGCGCAGGTCCGCGATGATGTCCGGTTCTGCCGTTTCCATGTTCAGCTACCCTAGCGCATTCAGAGGCATTCCACCCTCACCCTTCCCACCGGCGGGGCCAGTGGGCCCCTTCCCTCTCCCAATGGGAGAGGGAGGGAGGCGCGAAGCGCCGGAAGGGAGAGGGTGATATGCGTCGCAAATTACAGCTTCTCCCGGATCCAGGCGCCGACGAGGTCGGCGGCATTCTGCCGCTCCTCGATCGAGTCCTCGAAATAATGCGCGCCGGGGATCAATTCGAGCTTCTTGTCGCTGCTCCCGAGGAAATCGAAGATTTTGCGCGCGTCGCTCGGGAAAACGCCGGTGTCGGCGGTGCCCTGAACCACGAGCGCGGGCGTGTCGTGCTTCGCGAGATGCGGCTGGCCCTGGCACGGCGAGGTTTCGAGGCTCCACATGTTGAGCCAGGTCTTGATCGTATTAGCGCGCCCGATGCTCGGCGTGCGGTTCGCGATCGCGGGGTCGCCGCGATAGCACCAATTGGGCTTGCGGTCCGACGGGTCGATCGCGGGATCGACGCAGCGGATATCGCCCCAGCAACGGAACATCGGGAAGATGCGGTCGGGAATGCCCGCGTCGTTCAACCGCTTCAGTTCGGCCTTCGCCCAGTCGGTGATGCGCTGGTTGCGCGCGCGCTGCGCGGCGCGATATTTTTCGATGAACGCGTCCGAATAGGGCGGCCCGTTGTCGGGATTGAACGGATCGAGTTCGGGATCGGTCAGCGTCGGATCATTCTCGTCGATCACCGATGCGTCCATCCAGTCGGTCAGCACTTCGGGGCGCCCCTGATGCGCGTTGAAGCTGATGTAGAGGTCGCCCTTGACGAGCTGCGCGAGCGCATCCTGCCCGGCCGACGGCAGGCGATCGGTCAGCGTCGGCGCGATCGCCTCGGCCTGATAGGCGCCCATCAAGGAGCCGCCGCCCGAATTGCCAAGAATGACGATCTGCTCGACCCCCGCCTCTTCTTTGAGCCACTTCATGCCGACGCCGATATCGAGCACCGCATGTTCGAGCAGGAATTGGTCCTCGACGCCGCGATAGCGCGTGTTCCAGCCGAGGAAACCGAAACCCTGCCGCGCGAAATAGGGGGCGATATAATGTTCGGAGAAATCGACATTATAGTGTGTCGCGATGATCGCGACCTTCGGCCGCTTGCTGCTTTCGGTCCAGTAAATGCCCTGGCACGGATGCCCGCCCGCCTGAATGCGCGGCGCGGTCGGCGATATGCGCCCGATAAATTGCGCGTCCAGTCCTTCGATCCCGTTCGGGTCCATCATCGTCTCTCCTGTCTGTTATATCGCATCGTCATCCCGGACTTGATCCGGGATCCATTGCCTCGGCGCTGGTTGAATGGATCCCGGATCAAGTCCGGGATGACGAAAATGGGAACCATCTCAGCGCGTAACCTCGAAAGGCAGCTTGTAGCCTTCCAGCCCGGCGCGAATGGCCTTTTTATCGATCTTGCCAGTCGGGCCGAGCGGGATTTCATCGACAAACAGCACGTCGTCGGGCATCCACCAGCGCGCGATCTTGCCGTCGAGATAGGCCTTCAAATCCTCAGCGCAGGCGTTCGCGCCCTCTTTGAGCTGGCACAGCAGGATCGGCCGCTCGTCCCATTTGGGATGCGCAACCCCGACGACCGCGGCGTTGGCGACCGCGGCGTGCCCCATCGCGATATTCTCGATCTCGATCGAGCTGATCCACTCGCCGCCCGACTTCACGACATCCTTGGCGCGGTCGGTGATCTGCATATAGCCTTCGGCATCGATCGTGCTGACGTCGCCGGTATCGAAAAAACCCTCGTCGTCGAGCACCTCGCCGCCCTCGCCGCCATAATAGGCGCCCGCGATCGTCGGCCCCTTGATCATCAGCCGCCCCGGGGTCTTGCCGTCGTGCGGCAGCCGGCTACCGGCGTCGTCGACGAGCTTCATTTCCAGCCCGCAGAGCAGCCGCCCCTGCTTGAGCTTATAAGCCATCTGCTCGGGTTCGGACTTCGCCGCGACCGCCGCATTGGGAACCGACACGGTGCCGAGCGGCGAGGTTTCGGTCATGCCCCAGCCCTGTATGACGTCGACGCCATAATCGTCGCGGAAGGTGCGGATGATCGATTCGGGGCACGCCGAGCCGCCGATCGTCACGCGCTCCAGCGTCGTGAAACGCTTCCCATTTTCCTGCATATAGGTGAGCAGCATCTGCCACACCGTCGGCACCGCGGCGGAATAAGTGACGCCTTCCCCTTCGATCAGATTATAGATCGATTCGCCGTCCATGCGCTGCCCGGGCAGCACGAGCTTCGCACCGACCGCGGGCGCCGAATAGACGACGCCCCAAGCGTTGGCGTGATACATCGGCACGACGAGCAGCACGGTGTCGCGCGCCGACAGCGCGAGCGCATCGCGCTGCAACGTCATCAGCGCATGGATGTAATTGGAGCGGTGCGAATAGAGCACGCCCTTGGGATTGCCCGTCGTGCCGCTGGTATAGCAAAGCCCGCACGCGGCATTCTCGTCGAATGCACCCCAATCATATTCGGCCGGATGCCCCGCGATCCAGTCGTCGAAGGCGGTCGCGGCAAAGCTGGTTTTCGGCAACGACGCCGCGTCGCAGAAAAAGATCACCTTCTCGATCGATGGCACCTGCGGCAGCAACTCTTCGACAAGTTCGGCGGTCGCGGGATCGGCGATCAGAAGCCGGTCGCCGGCATGGTTCGCGATATAGGCGATCTGTTCGAGGAACAGCCGCGGGTTGAGGGTGTGGAGCACCGCGCCCATCCCCGCCGCGCCATACCAGGCGGCGAGGTGCCGCGCGCCGTTCCACGCCATCGTCGCGACGCGGTCGCCGGGCTTGATCCCTTCGGCGGCGAGCGCATTCGACACGCGCTTCGCGTCGGCATGAATGTCGGCATAGGTCGCGCGGGTGACGCGCCCCTCGGCATCGCGCGACACGATCTCGCGCGCGCCGTGCCAGTTCGCCGCATGGTCGATGATCCGGTCGACCGTCAGCGGCACATTCTGCATCAACCCGTCCATGCGGCACTCTCCCTCGTCGCTGAATAGATAGTATACTAAGTATTTTGCCTTTGCAACGCCGCCCGGCCTTGCTTCGCCCGCATCGCTCTTCTAGCGTGACGATGTCGGCACCCGCCGGCAACAGGGGCACAACATAGCGTCATATGCGCACAAACCAGCTTATCATCGCGCTTTTTCAACGCTTCTGCTGGCTCGACGAAGGGCTGCAAGCGCGGCTTCACGATCATGGCTGGCCC
Source organism: Sphingopyxis sp. LC363 (assembly GCF_000756385.1). Taxonomy (GTDB): domain Bacteria; phylum Pseudomonadota; class Alphaproteobacteria; order Sphingomonadales; family Sphingomonadaceae; genus Sphingopyxis. The sequence goes on along the minus strand of NZ_JNFC01000006.1, from coordinate 15,007 downwards.
GACGTCAATCGCCCGCAATCGATGATAATGACCAATATCGTCAGCGGCGTCGTGCGCCCGTCGGACATCGCGCGCAACCTCGGCGTGTCGCGGCAAGCGGTCCACAGCACGATCAACCAGATGGTGAAGCTCGGCATCGTTCGGCTCGACGTCGATCCCGACGACCGCCGCCACATGATCGTGTCGCTGACCGACCTTGGCGCGCGCATGCGCAAGGATGCGCAGCGTTCGATGGACGCGCTCACCGCGCAGATCGCCGACCGCTTGGGTCAGGACAAGTTCGACGCGCTGCTCGCCGCGCTCGAGGCCGACTGGGGCGACAATATCGCGCGCGCGCGCGCGACTTCGCGCACTCGCTAGACGGCAAGCGCCTTCGCGACGGCGACCAGCCGCGCGGCGGTCATATCCACCAGCGACGCGGGCAACGGCTCCTTCAGACTGCCATCCTCGGCAAAGGCGGCGTGCGCGTTCGGCACCAGCACCTGTTCGGGGATCACGAGCATCTGGATCGTCGACAAGATCTGGCGCAGGTGCATCAGCCCGCGCAGCCCCCCGAACGGGCTGATCGACGCCGACATGATCGCCGCCGCCTTGCCGCGATAGGCGGAGAGCGCGACAAGTCCCTCATCGCCGGTGGGCCGCGACGCCCAGTCGATCGCATTCTTGAGCAGCGGCGGCAGCGAACCATTATATTCGGGCGACACGAACAGCAGCCCATCCTGCGCGGCGAACAGCGCCTTGAGCTTCAGCGCATCGGGCGGAAAGGCACCGGCTTCAAGCGCCGCCGAATAAAGCGGCAGGTCGAACGCCGCGAGATCGACCCGCGTGACGCTTGCGCCCTGCGCTTCGAGGCTCGCGGCGGCAAGTTCGCCCAACGCGCGGTTATAGGATCCCTCGCGAATGCTCCCGACGATGACGGCGATGCTGGTCATTTTTCCTCCCGGACAATATGATTAGAATACTAACTTATTGTCCGGTCGCGGCAAGATCAAGCGGTCAGGCCTTGATGTCCGAAAGCACCGCGAGCTTGCGCGTTTCGTCGGCGAGATTGTCGATCACGCGGCGCATCAGCCCCTGCAACACCTCGACCTCCTCGTCGCTCATGCCCTTGGTCGCGATCTCGTGGATCTCGGCGTTCATCGGCGCGAGGATTAACTCGAGCTTCTTGGCGTGCGGAGTCAGATGGATGAAGGTCTTGCGCCGGTCGTCGGCGGTCTTCTTGCGCGTGATCAGCCCGGCCTTTTCCAGCCCTTTCAGCGCGACGACGGTGGTCGGCTCGCGCATCCCGACGCGTTCGCTGAGTTCGCGCTGGGTAATGCCGTCCTCGCGCCACAGCTGGCGCAGGAAACGCCACTGCCCCGCCGACACGTCATGCGTCAGCGTGCGGCGTTCGAGCAGCCGCGAAAAGGAGCGGAAGACGACGCGCGCGAGGTAGCCGATGCTGTTTTCAGGATCGGTGTAATATTCGGCAGGATGCCGATAATCCTTTGTTTTCTTGACCAAAATCCTGCTCCCCTGTCGCGGCGCCGGGTGCCGACCCCGCCGCGTATCAAATCTTAGGACGCGAAGGTTCGCGCGGCAACCATCTTCGTCGTCGCGTCCTGTCCTGTCGCCGTTCCAACCCCGCGATAATGTTGGACAAGATTCGTCGATCGATATACTTAGAATGCTAAGTTAATGGAGGCGATGTGCAAAAATTCATTCGGACGAAAGCGGTCGCGGCGCCCTTGCCGCTCGCCAATGTCGACACGGACATGATCATTCCCGCCGAATATATGAAGGCGCTGACGCGTTCGGGCCTGGGCCGCCATCTCTTCCGCGAGCTGCGCTTCGACGGGGATGGTCGCGAACGCGCGGATTTCATTCTCAACCGGCCTGCCTGCCGCGACGCGCGGATTCTGGTCGCCGACCGCAATTTCGGATGCGGCTCGTCGCGCGAACATGCAGTGTGGGCGCTCACCGATTTCGGCATCCGCTGCGTCATCGCGCCGAGTTTCGGCGATATCTTCGCGGGCAATGCGCGCAAGAACGGCCTGCTGCTGGTTCGCTTGCCCGATGAATGTTGCGCCCGACTGCGCGGCGAGATCGAAGCTGCGCAATATGCGCCCATCGAGGTCGACCTCGAAGTGCAGCGCATCCGCCTCGCCTCGGGCGAAACGATCGCTTTCAACGTCGATCCCGACGACCGGCGCATATTGATGGAGGGACTCGACGATATCGCCCGCACGCTGCGTCATGCCGACGCCATCGCGCGGTTCGAAGCGGCGCTCTAGCCCAGCATTTCGGGCGACGCGATACAGCCCGCAATCGCACTCGCCGCCGCGAGCGCCGGGCTCATCAGGTGGGTGCGCCCACCGCGCCCCTGGCGATTCTCGAAATTGCGGTTCGAGGTCGCGGCGCAGCGTTCGCCGGGGTTGAGCCGGTCGGCGTTCATTCCGACGCACATCGAACAGCCGGGCTCGCGCCAGTCGAACCCCGCGGCGCGCAGCGTGTCGGCGACACCCTCCGCCTCGGCCTGTCTCTTGACCAGTCCCGATCCCGGCACGACCATCGCGCGGACGTGCGGCGCGACGCGGCGTCCGCGCACAATGTCGGCGGCGATGCGCAAATCCTCGATCCGGCTGTTGGTGCAGCTGCCGATGAAAATGCGGTCGAGCCGCTGGCCGGCAATCGCCCGCCCGGCGGCAAGGTCCATATAGGCGAGCGCCCGCTCGGCCGCGGCGCGCGCGTCGGGATCGGCCAGCGCCGCCGGGTGGGGAACGGGATCGTCGATCGCGACGACCTGCGACGGGTTGGTCCCCCAGCTCACCATCGGCCGCACATCGCGGGCATCAAATTGCAGTTCGCGGTCGAATGCCGCACCGGCGTCGCTCGCCAGCGCCGCCCAGCGCGCCGCGGCTGCCTCCCAAGCGTCACCGCGCGGCGCCGCAGGGCGGCCCTTCAGATAGGCGAGCGTCGTCGCATCGGGCGCGACCAGTCCGGCGCGCGCGCCCATTTCGATGCTGAGGTTGCACAGCGTCATCCGCGCTTCCATCGACAGCGCCCGCACGGCCTCGCCGGCATATTCGATGACATGCCCCCCCGCGCCGTCGACGCCGATCGTGCCGAGCAAATGAAGCGCGAGATCCTTGGCATGGACATGCGGCGCCAGCGCGCCCTCGACGCGCACGCGCATGTTGCGCGAGCGGCGCTGGCGGATCGTCTGCGTCGCCAGCACATGTTCGACCTCCGACGTTCCGATCCCGAAGGCGAGCGCACCGAACGCGCCGTGGGTCGAGGTGTGGCTGTCGCCGCAGACGATCGTCATCCCCGGCTGCGAGCGCCCCTGTTCGGGGCCGACGACATGGACGATCCCGCCGCGCGGATCGCCCATCGGGAAATTCTCGATCCCGAAATGACGCGTATTTTCGACCAGCACTTCGAGCTGCGCGCGCGCCTCGCGGTCGGCGACCCCCGCAGGTCCTGCCGCCTGCCCCGCCGTCGGGACATTATGGTCGGACAGGGCCAGCGCGCGCTCGGGACGCCGCACCGCCCGCCCCGCGGCCACAAGGCCGGCAAAGGCCTGAGGCGACGTGACCTCGTGCAGCAGGTGCAGGTCGATATAGAGCAGGGTCTCGCCATCGTCCTCGGCGACGGCGTGCGCATCCCATATCTTGTCGTAAAGCGTGCGCGGGCGGGTCACAATTTCCCCAGCGTCTCTTTCCGGGGCCCCAGATAACCGAAGAGATAGGCTGCGACTTTCCGCATCTGAATCTCTTCGGCGCCTTCGGTGATGCGATAGCGACGATGGTGGCGATAGATATGTTCGAAGGGTTTGTGGCGCGAGTATCCGATGCCGCCGTGGACCTGCATGGCGCGGTCGGCGGCTTCGCAGACAAGGCGGTTCGCCCAATAGTTGCACATGCTGACCTTGTCGGACAGCGTGCGCTCGATTTCCTTGTGCGGCGTGTTGTCCATATCCCACGCGGTTTTGCGGATGAGCAGGCGCAGCATCTCGGCCTGCGTTGCCAGCTCGACGAGCGGGAACTGGATCGCCTGGTTCTTCGCCAGCGCCTCGCCGAACGGCTTGCGCGTCCGGGCGTATTTCACGCTCTCCTCGATGCAGTAGACGGCGGCGCCCAGCGAGCTTGCCGCCTGGCGAATGCGGTTCTGGTGGACGAAGCTTTGCGCGATCGCGAGCGCGCCGCCCTCGGGGCCGAGCCGCGCGCTGTCGGGCACCCACACATCGGTGAACGTCATGCGCGGATGGTCGGTCGGCATGTTGAACGTCCACATATATTCGTCGACGCTCATCCCCGGCGTTCCCGTCGGCACGAGCAGGCAGGTGATGCCCTTCGCATTCCCGTCGGCGCCGCTCGTGCGGCAAAAGGTCGCGCAGTGCGTCGCGACGTGCATGCCGGTGATCCACATCTTGCGCCCGTCGATGCGCCAGCCGTCGACGCCATCGCGCGTTTCTCGCACGCCGCGCGTCTCCATATGCGTCGCGTCGCTGCCGTGATCGGGTTCGGTCAGGCCGAAGGCGGTGCGCCGCCTGCCCTCGAACCCGCCGAGGATGAACTCGGCCTTCTGTTCGTCGCTGACCCCGAACTGTTCGAACATCTCCACAAAGGGGAAGTTGCCGACGATGCTGTGCTCGTTCTGAAGGTCGTTGTGCAGCCCCAGCCCCTTCGCCGCCAGATGCTCGCGGATCACCGCCATCCACAGGTTGCTGCCGTCCTTGCCGCCATATTTCTTCGGCGCCGAAAAACGCCAGTGGCCCGCGGCGTCGGCTTTGCGCGTCGCGGCCTTGAGCAGCTCTTCCCACTCGTGCCGCGGCAGCCCCTGATTGTCCCAGTCGGTGCGCGCATGCTCGCGGCGATGGTCGAAAAAGCGGATATTGTCGTCCGCAAGCTCGAGCGGCTTGATCTCGGCCGCGATAAAGCGATCGAGCTCGTCCAGATAGGCCGCAAGGTCGGCGGGCATCGCAAAATCCATCGTCTCTCTCCCTAATCTATCTTATCCGCGCCACGCCGCGCGCGCCGCGGCCAGCGGCGCATATTTGGGGCTGTCGACCGCGCATTTGTCGAGCACATCGCGCCGCAGCTTTGCGAGCAGCCCGGCCTCGGCAAGCGTCCGCTCGCCCGACAGCAGGGCATCCGCGAGCGCCTTGTCCTCCGCGCGGCATCCGGCGCCCAGATCGCGCAGCACGATACCGAGCGCGTTCATCGCGACCACCGCCTCGAACTTGGCGTGCCCCTCGGACGCCGGCTTGATCGCGCTCGCGATCCAGTCGCGCACCGCCTCGACCATCTCGGCATTGGTCGGCTCGCCCATCGGCGCGGGTGCGGCATCCAGCGACGCGGAAAGCGCCCGGTCGCGCTCGGCATCGGGCGCCTCCGCCTCGATCAGCCGGACGAGGTCGAGCTCCTGCTCGGCCGTCCGCCGCCCGACGACGACGCGCTCGACCGTCTTGTCGGCGCCGCTCCGCCATGCCTGCCCCATCTGCAGGCACCCAAGCGCCCACCAGAGCGTCCGGTAGACGAGCCAGAAGCGAAAACGGTCCACGTCGACACGCGTCCCGCCGGCGCCCTCATAGGCCGCAAAATAATCGTCGAGGCTGCCGAGCCCGAACGCGGGCCTGTCCAGCTGTCCAAAGCGCCACACGCTCATGCAGCCGAACGCCAGATCCTCGTGCGCGTCGCCCCGGTGCGCCAGCTCCCAGTCGAGCACCGCGGCCAGGCCGTCCACTCCCGCCATCACGTTGCCCATCCGGTAGTCGCCGTGCACCAGCACCGGCGGCGCCGGGTCGGGCAGATGATCCTCGCACCAGCGGATCGCGAGCGCGATCGCCGGGCGGTCGCCGCCGTAAGACAGAAAGCGCGCCTTGAGCTCGGCGAGCGCCGCGCCCGTGTCCATCGGCGGGATCGCATCGGGAACCGTCTCCAGCGGAATGGCGTGAATATGCGCCAGCTCGCGGCCGAGATCCCCGAGCAACGACGCGGGCGGATCGGCCAATATCTCCGCCGGCGACCCCTCGCCGCCCCCCCGCCGCATCACATAGCCGGTGCCGAGAGCGTCGCCCGGCTCCAGCACCCCCACCACCTCCGGCGCCCGAACCCCCGCCGCGCAGGCCGCCATCACCAGCGCCGCCTCGTCGCGATGCCCGAACGGACGATCGGCCATATAGGCGGCCGATGGCGCGCGGCGCAGGACATAACCCGCCGTCCGGCCCTCCGCCCGCCAGTCGAACGACCAGCTCTCCATATTCGCCCCGCCCGAAAGGCGCGACAAACCGGAAAGCGCGCCGGCGCCAACGATGCGCAGCATCAACAGGGAAAGCAGATCGGACAAATCCGTCACAGAGCCGGCGATGGGCGCAACATCGGGTTTCGTCGGTATCTCGCGCATAGCCCTGCTTCCCACCCCCGTCGCCCGACACTTTACTTAGCATGCTAACTATAAGCGAGGAATCGGTTCGCGGCAAGCCAGCTCGACAGGCCGGATAACAGATTTGGCGTCAATCGACGAAGCGCGGTTCGTTTTCGCCCGGGTCCGCGCCCATGCGCCCGACGCGTGTGGCAGCCACACCCGGCCTCCGGACTATTCGCCGTCGAACGGCGGTTCGGCCGGCGAATAATCGCCCGCGCCCTTCGCCGTGCCGATCGACGACAATATGACCAGGCCGATCGCAAACCATTGCGTGAAAGAGAGCAATTCGCCGAGCAGGAAGAAACCCATCAGCGCCCCGACCGCGGGTTCGGCGCTGAGCAGCGTGCCGAAGCTGTTCGGCGGGAGGCGGCGCAGCGCGACCATTTCGAATCCGTATGGAATCGCGCTCGAAACAAGGCCCACGACCAGCCCAAGCGCCAATATCTCCGGCTGGAGCAGATCGGCGCCGGCGTGGATGATGCCGATCGGCGCCGCGACGACGGCCGCGACGATCGTGCCGCCCGCCGCGGCGGCGGGGCCGTGCTGCGCGCCCGCGCGCTTACCGAGCAATATATAGGCGGCCCAGCAAAGCCCCGCGAACAGCGCCAGCGCGACGCCCCGCCAGTCGAGATGCGCCGTGCCCGCGCGAATCGGCAGCAGGAGCAGCAGGCCGAACACCGCGATCCCGATCCAGAGAAAGTCCGCGCGCCGGCGCGAGGTCAGCACCGCGACGCTCAAGGGACCGATGAATTCGATCGCGATCGCGATGCCGAGCGGAATATAGCTCAGCGCATTGTAGAAGCTGAGGTTCATCGCGCCGAGCACGACGCCATAGGCAAGGATCGAGCGCCACCCCTCGCGATAGTTCAGCCGCCACGGGCGGAGCACCACCGACAGCAGGATCGCGCCAAAGATCAGGCGCAGCGCCGTGGTCCCCGCAGGACCCACCAGCGGGAACAGGCTCTTCGCCAGCGCCGCACCGCCCGTCACCGAAACGAGCGACAGGAACAGCGCGCCGAGCGCGAGCAAATCGATCGTTCCGCGAATGGGCGTCCTGGGGTCGGGAAAGGTCATGGCCGCTCGTCGTTGGACAAGAGCGGGCCAATTCGCAAGGTGCGTTCGGCGCGTCCCTGAACACAGGCCGGACCCGCAACGAAAATGTCCCGTCCGGGCCATCAAGCTATTCTTTCGGCGCCCCGAACATGATGACGCTGGAAGATTCGAACATCCCCGCGTAAGGCGCGGGCCATGAGGATCGCGATCATCGATACCAGCACGACGCGCGCGGCGATCATTTCCGATGGCTTGCGCGAGGCGGGACTCGACGATCTGGTGCTGATCGACCCCGCCGGCGCGCTCGCCCGCCAGATCGAGGCGGCGCAGCCCGAAGTCGTCCTGATCAATCTCGAAAACCCCAGCCGCGATCTGCTCGAGGATTATTTCGCCATGTCGCGCGCGCTGGCGCGGCCGATCGCGATGTTCGTCGACCAGAGCGACGCCGAAGCGACCGGGGCGGCGATCGACGCGGGGGTGTCGGCCTATGTCGTCGATGGCCTGTCGAAACAGCGGATCAAGCCGGTGATCGACCTTGCGGTGCGGCGTTTCCAGGCCTTCTCGCGCCTCCAGCGCGAGCTCGACGAAGCGAAAAACGCGCTCGCCGAGCGCGCGGTCATCGACAAGGCCAAGACGATCCTGATGAAGCGCCGCCAGGTCGACGAGCCGGCAGCCTATGCGTTGCTGCGCGGTCAGGCGATGCGCAGCAACCGCCGCATTTCCGAAATCGCGGAGGCGATCGTAACGAGCGAGGCGCTGATGGGGGACATGGAATGACCGACAGGTTTCGTATCGGTTTTCTGCCGCTGGTCGACGCCGCCTTGCCGATCCTGGCGCACGAGATGGGTTTCGCCGCCCGCGAAGGCGTGGAGATCGAACTCGTCCGCGACATGACCTGGGCGACGGTGCGCGACCGGTTGCTTTACGGCCACACCGACGCGGCGCACATGATCGCACCGCTGGCGATCGCAACCACGCTCGGGCGCGACCGGCCTCCGGTTCCCCTCGCGGTGCCGTTCGTGCTCGGGCTCAACGGCAATGCGGTGACCTTTTCGACCGGGCTCGCCGACGAGGTGGGGCTCGGCAACGCGCTCGGCGATCCAACTGAAACCGGGGCGGCGCTGCGGGCGATCGCGGCGGCGCGCAAGGCGGCGGACAAGCCGTTGCGTTTCGGCGTGGTGCACCGCTATTCGAGCCATAATTATATGCTGCGCTACTGGCTCGCGGGAGTCGGCATCCAGCCCGACGTCGATGTGGAGATCGTCGTCACCAGCCCGCCCTTCGCCGCCGATGCGCTCGCGGCGGGCGAAGTTGACGGCATCTGTGTCGGCGAGCCGTGGAACTCGATCGCGGTCGATCGCGGCGTCGGCCACATCGCCCTCGCCACCGCGCAGATCTGGCGGCGCGGGGTCGAGAAAGTGCTCGCGATGCGCGCCGCAATTCTCGACGAGCGACGCGACACGGTCGAGGCGCTGGTCCGCGCGCTGCACGCGGCCGCCGCGCATTTCGTCGAACCCGGCGCGGTCGAAACGAGCGCGGAGATATTGGCGCGGCCGGAGTATCTGGATGCACCGCGCGACGCCGTGCTGCGCGCGATCACCGACCGGATCCGGCTCGCGCCGGGCGGCGAGCCGATGCACTATCCCGACTTCATGTTCCAGTATCGCGAGGCCGCGAACTTCCCCTGGCGCAGCCAGGCGGCATGGCTCTATTCGCAGATGGTCCGCTGGGACTTCATGGCCTTCGATCCGGCGCAAGCCGCCGCCGCCGGCGATGTCTTCCGTCCCGATGTATACCGGAGCGCGCTCGCGGGCTCGGGCGCGCCCCTCCCGGGCGCGAGTTCGAAGCTCGAGGGCGGGCTCGACGAACCGATCGGCGCGGGCTCGACGCAGGGTCGCCTGACGCTCGGCAGCGACCGGTTTTTCGACGGCCGCGCGTTCGACCCCGACGATATCGAGGCCTATCTCGCTGAACTTCCCTGAGTTTGTTCCACGCTCCCTTTTTTGCTGCACCTGCGAAATAAACGCTTGCCGCCTGCCTGAGAATCAGGCAGTTTAGTCCCACCCGGCAAAGCTGCCGGGGCAGGACAAGGCGGCGACGGCTCCAACGAGGGGGCCGAACCGCAGGCGGACGGGGAGCCTTTTCCCCGGAAATCCCACAGGCAATGAAGCCGTCAGGATGCGCCCGCGCGGCCGCCGTCCTGGCGGCTTTTTTATTGCCCGTCGCACAAGGGGACGGACGATGACGACTGCAAGCGGAGGTGCCGGCACGGCATCCGGATCGAGTTTCTGGGCGAGCGGCCACTGGCCGACGCTCGTAGCCGCCTTTCTCTATTTCGACCTCGCCTTCATGGTCTGGGTCATCCTCGGCCCGCTCGCGCCCGCGATCTCCGAAGACCTCGGCCTGACCCCGGCGCAAAAGGGTCTGATGGTCGCAGTGCCGACGCTGGCCGGCGCGGTGCTGCGCGTGGTCAACGGCCTGCTCGTCGACCGAATCGGGCCGAAGCGTGCGGGCGCGATCAGCCAGCTCATCGTTATCCTGGGCCTGTTCACCGCCTGGCTTACGGGCGTCGAAAGCTTCGCCGGTACGCTCGCGCTTGGTATCATCCTCGGCTTCGCGGGCGCCAGCTTCGCGATCGCGCTGCCGCTCGCCAGCCGCTGGTATCCGCCCGAACATCAGGGCAAGGCGATGGGGCTCGCCGGCATGGGCAATTCGGGCACCGTGCTCGCCGCGCTGTTCGCGCCGGGCCTTGCCAAGATCTTCGGCTGGAACGCCGTGCTCGGGCTCGCGTGCATACCGCTGACGATCGTCTTCTTCCTCTATCTTGCGATGGCGAAGGACGCGCCCGATGCCCCCGCGCCGAAGAAGCTCGCCAATTATTTCGAGCCGCTCAAGACCGCCGACGCCTGGTGGCTGATGGCCTTCTACTCGGTGACCTTCGGCGGCTTCGTCGGGCTCGCCGCCTCGCTTCCCATCTATTTCACCGACCAGTTCGGCCTCACCCCCGTGATGGCGGGATATTGCACCGCCGGCTGCGTCTTTGCGGGGTCGCTGGTGCGCCCGATGGGCGGCGCGCTCGCCGACCGCATCGGCGGGGTCAAGGCTTTGATGATGGTGTTCGTCGTCGCCGCGCTCGCGCTCGCCGGGGTGCCGCAGGCCGCGACGCTGCCCGCCGCGCTCGGGCTGTTCGTGATCGCGATGCTCGCGCTCGGCACCGGCAACGGCTCGGTGTTCCAGCTCGTCCCGCAGCGTTTTTCGGCCGAGATCGGCGTGATGACCGGGCTCGTCGGCATGGCGGGCGGCGTCGGCGGCTTCTACCTCGCCTCCTCGCTTGGCTTTGCAAAACAGTGGAGCGGCAGCTTCGCGCCGGGCTTCTACATCTTTGCGGGGCTCGCCGTCGCGGCGCTCGTCGCGCTGATGTTCGTCAAGGGCCAGTGGCGCAGGGCCTGGGGCGCCGCCGAAGGCGTGCGGATCTAAACATGGACCGCACCTTCATCCTGCTGCTGGCGCTCGCGCCGGCCGGGACGGCGCACGCCGAGGAGGCGCTGCTGACGCCCCTCGGCGAAGCCCGGCTCCGCTATGAAAATGTCGATCAGGACGGGCTTGCCGCCGACGCCGACGCGCTCACCCTGCGCGTCCGCGCCGGGGTCGAGGTAAAGACGGGACGCTGGTCGGCGCTGGTCGAGGGTCAGGGCAATCTCGCCATCGTCGACGACTATTTCGACGGCCTCCACGGTGCCGCGACGCGGCCGCTGGTCGCCGACCCCGACAATATCGCCCTCGCCCGCGCGCAGCTTCGCTACGCCGCGCCCGCTTTTGCGGTCACTGCGGGCCGTCAGAGGCTCGGCTTCGACGACGAGCGTTTCGTGGGCTCGGTCGGATTTCGTCAGAACGGCCAGAGCTTCGACGCGGTGCGCGCCGAAATCACCCCGGTGAGGGGCGTGAAGGCCGATGTCGCCTACGCGTGGAGCATCCGCACGATCTGGGGGATCGACGGAGCCGGCGCGCGGCAGCAGGCGGTATCGGGCGACAATGTCTTCGCCAATCTGAGCGCGCAGACGCCCGCCGGCAAAATCGCCGCCTTCGTCTATCTCGTCGATCAGGACGAGGCCGCGATGCAGGGCTTCCGCCTGTCGAACCAGAGCTACGGCGTCCGGCTCGACGGCAGCCAGCCGCTCGGAAAGGCCAGGATCGCGTATCAGTTCAGCTATGCGCGCCAGTCCGACTGGCACCGCAACCCCAACAACTATGCCGCCGACTATTGGCGCGCCGATGTCGCGGTCGATCTTGGCGGCCCCCGGATCGGCGCCGGGTATGAGATACTCGGCGCCGACGACGGCGTGGCGCTGACGAGCTTCCAGACCCCCCTCGCAACCGGGTTCAAATTCCAGGGCTGGGCCGACAAGTTTCTCGTTACCCCGCCCGACGGCGTGCGCGACCTCTATGCGACCGCCGGCTGGGGCTGGGAGGCAGTCGGCGCGCTCAAGGCCGTGACGCTGCAAGCCGCATACCACAATTATCGCAGCGATCGCGCCAGCCGTTCCTATGGCGACGAGATCGACCTGCTCGCCAGCGCCAAGCTCGGCAAATTCACCGCCTCCGCCCGCTACGCGCACTACGACGCCGACAATTTCGCCACCGACACCGACAAATTCTGGCTGCAACTGGACTGGACACTCTGATGGAACATCGCCCGATCAAGGCGGAAAGCGACACGCGCGAGCATCTCGTGGTGATCGGCAACGGCATGGCCGGCTGCCGCGCGGTCGAGGAATTGCTCGCGCGCGATCCGGCGCGCTACCGCGTGACGATTTTCGGCGCCGAACCGCGCGTCAACTATAACCGCATCATGCTCTCCCCCGTGCTCGCGGGCGAAAAAAGCTTCGACGACATCGTGATCAACGATGCCGACTGGTATGCGTCGAACGGCATCGCGCTGGTCGCGGGCGACCCGGTGGTCGCGATCGACCGCGCCGCCAAGACGGTGACGACGCGCGGCGGGGCCAGCGAAAGCTATGACAGGCTGCTGATCGCGACCGGCTCCGATCCCTTCATCATCCCCGTCCCCGGCAAGGATCTGCCCGGCGTCATCGCCTTTCGCGACATGGACGATGTCGACACGATGCTCGCCGCGGCCGATGCCGGCGGCGACGCGGTGGTGATCGGCGGCGGGCTGCTCGGGCTCGAGGCGGCACACGGGCTTTCGCTTCGCGGCATGAAAGTCACCGTCATCCACCTGATGCCGACCCTGATGGAACGCCAGCTCGACGAAGCCGCGGGCTGGCTGCTCAAAAATGCGCTCGAAGCGCGCGGCCAGACGATCCTGACCGGCGCCGACACCGCCGAGATCGTCGGCGACGCCAAGGTAGAGGGGGTGAAGCTCAAGGACGGGACGCTGATCCCCGCCAGCCTCGTCGTGATGGCGGTCGGCATCCGACCCTCGGTCGCCCTCGCCCGCGACGCGGGCCTCGCGGTCGGGCGCGGTATCCAGGTCGACGATCATATGGTGACGAGCGACCCCGCCGTTCTCGCGGTCGGCGAATGCGTCGAGCATGACGGACAGGTCTATGGCCTCGTCGCGCCCTTGTGGGACATGTGCCGCAGCCTCGCCGACGGGCTGGTCGAACAGCCGACCGGCTATCGCGGCTCGGTGACCTCGACCAAGCTCAAGGTGTCGGGCATCGACGTCTTTTCGGCAGGCGATTTCTCGGGCGGCGACGGGTGCGAGGACATCGTGCTGCGCGACGCGAGCCGCGGCGTCTACAAGCGCGTCATCGTCAAGGATGACCGCATCGTCGGCGCCGTCCTCTATGGCGACACCGCCGACGGCAGCTGGTATTTCGACCTGCTCAAGAAGCAGGAAGATGTCTCCGACCTCCGCGACCTGCTGATATTCGGCCAGGCCTTCGCCGCGGGAGGCGGCGCGGCGGACCCTAAGGCGGCCGTTGCGGCGCTTTCCGACGATGCGGAAATCTGCGGCTGCAACGGCGTCACCAAGGGCCAGGTCGTCTCGTGCATCGCCAAGGGCGCGCACAGCCTCGATGCGGTGCGCGGCAGCTGCAAGGCGTCGGCGAGCTGCGGAAGCTGCACCGGCCTCGTCGAAAATCTGCTCGCGCTGACCCTCGGCGACGATGTCCAGTCGGGGCCGAAGACGATGTGCAAATGCACCAGCTTCGGCCACGACGACGTGCGCCGCGAAATCGTCGCACAGGACATGCGCTCGATCCCCGAGGTGATGCAGAAGCTGCACTGGACGACCCCCGACGGCTGTTCCTCGTGCCGCCCCGCGCTCAATTACTACCTGCTCTGCGCGCTTCCCGGCGAATATCAGGACGACCAGCAGAGCCGCTTCGTCAACGAACGCCTCCACGCCAATATCCAGAAGGACGGCACCTATTCGGTCGTCCCGCGCATGTGGGGCGGGCTCACCAACCCGACCGAGCTGCGCGCGATCGCCGATGTCGTCGAGAAATATAATGCACCGATGGTCAAGGTGACCGGCGGTCAGCGGCTCGACATCTTCGGGATCAAGAAGGAGGATCTGCCCGCGGTGTGGGCCGACCTCAACGCCGCCGGCATGGTCTCGGGGCATGCCTATGGCAAGGCGCTGCGCACGGTCAAAACCTGCGTCGGGTCCGAATGGTGCCGCTTCGGCACGCAGGATTCGACGGGGCTCGGCGTCAAGCTCGAGCGGATGAGCTGGGGCAGCTGGATGCCGCACAAGTTCAAGATCGCGGTGTCGGGATGCCCGCGGAACTGCGCCGAGGCGACGATCAAGGATTTCGGCGTCGTCTGCGTCGACAGCGGCTACGAACTCCACGTCGGCGGCAACGGCGGCATCCACGTGCGCGCCACCGACCTCCTCTGCAAGGTCGCGACCGAGCAGGAGGCGATGGACCATTGCGCCGCTTTCATCCAGCTCTACCGCGAGGAAGCGCGCTACCTCGAACGCACCGCGCCGTGGATCGAGCGCGTCGGGGTCGAATATGTGAAGAGGCGGATCGTCGACGACGCCGCGGGCCGCGAGGCGCTGCGCGCGCGCTTCCTCTACGCGCAAAGCTTTTCACAGGACGATCCCTGGGCACAGCGCGCCGAGGGTGCCGAGGCCGAACATCATGCGCCGATGGCGCGCTTCACCCCGCAGGAGGCCCTCGTATGACCACCACCGCAGAATGGCTCGACATCGGCTGGGTCGACCAGATCCCCGTGCGCGGCAGCCGCACCGTGCAGGTCGAGGGCGGCGACGACATCGCCGTCTTCCGCACCGCCGAGGGCAAGGTCTTTGCCCTCCTCGACCGCTGCCCGCACAAGCATGGGCGCCTCAGCCAGGGCATCGTCCACGGCGGCGCGGTCGCCTGCCCGCTGCACAATTGGCGGATCAGCCTCTCGACCGGCGAGGCGCTCGGCGAGGACAAGGGCTGCACCCCGACCGTCCCGGTCAAGATCGACGGTGGCCGCGTCCTCATCTGCCGCGCGAGCACGCTGAAGGCGGCTGCGTGAGGATCGACCTTCTAAAGCCCCTCCCCTTCAGGGGAGGGGTTGGGGG
>NZ_JNFC01000005.1 GCF_000756385.1 Sphingopyxis sp. LC363 | reverse complement strand
GGACCGTCCGCGAAGCGGATGGTGGAGGGGCGGGGACCTCGTGCCATTAGCCCCTCCGTCAGCGCTGCGCCAAAGGTGCAGTTTATCCTGAGCGCCTGCAAGGCAGTCGAAGGGCGCTGCCACCTCCCCATCGCTTCGCGACAGGGAGGATTGTGTTACCCCACCCGCGTCCAGGTGACCGTGCGGCAGAACACCGACACGCAGCCCTTCATCGTCAGCTTGTTGCCCTTCACGCGCAGGTGGGCGTTGTAATAGCGGCCGTCCTCGGGGCTATAGCCTTCGCCTTTCCAGCCATCGCCGTGCGGGACGAGATCCCAATAGATTTGCAGACCCTCGACCATGCGACCGCGTTTCGCCTTGTCCGGGTTGCGGTCGTCGCGCTGGCCGCCGGCGGGTTCCTTGATCAAAAGCTCGGCGATGCGGCCGCACATTTTGGCGCCGCACTTCGCCATCGCGACGATGCCCTTGCCGTCGTCGGTTTTCCAGCGGCCCGCCAGCGATGCGGGCGCCGCCGCGATCGACGGCACGGCAATGAAGGCGACAAGCGCCAGTCCAAATCTGTGAATCAAGCGACCTCTCCCCGGTTAGCTACACATATGTCAGCAACATCGCTTGGCTTCCGTCAAGTCTTGCACCATGCTCCCGTAAAAATCAGGGGAGAGACATATGCGATTCCATGGCCTCAGCCACCACGCGGCGACGCTTTGCATCGTGGCGGCGCTTGCCGCCCAGCCGGCGGCGGCGAAAGTCATCAGCGTCAGTGCGACAACGCCCGACGCCAATGAAAAGCTGCAGGAGGCGCTGATCCTCGCCGAACCGGGCGACACCGTGCAACTGGGCGCGGGCACGTGGACGCTGACCGACGGGCTGTCGCTCGACGTCGCGAACGTCACGCTGCGCGGTGCCGGGGCGGGCGAGGGCGGCTCGATCCTCGACTTCACCGGGCAGCAGGGCGCGGGCGAGGGGCTGCTCGTCACCTCGGACGATGTGCTGCTCACCGAATTCGCGGTGCTCAATACGAAGGGCGACGGGATCAAGTCGAAGGGCGCCGACCGCATCGTCTATCACAAGCTGCGCGTCGAATGGACCGCGGGGCCGAAGGCGACCAACGGCGCCTATGGCATCTACCCCGTCGAAAGCACCGACGTACTGATCGACAGCGCCTATGTGCGCGGGGCGTCGGATGCGGGCATCTATGTCGGCCAGTCGAAAAATATCGTCGTCCGCGATTCGGTCGCGACCGAAAATGTCGCGGGGATCGAGATTGAGAACAGCTATGACGCCGACGTTCACGACAATGTCGCGACGAAGAATACCGGCGGAATCCTGGTGTTCGACCTGCCGAGCCTGCCGATGCAGGGCGGGCATAATGTCCGCGTTTTCGAAAATGTCGTGAACGACAACAGCACGCCCAATTTCGCGCCGAAGGGCAATATCGTCGCGAGCGTGCCGACGGGCACCGGCGTGCTCGTGATGGCGAACCGCAATGTCGAGATTTTCGACAATGTCTTCGACCAGAACGGCACCGCCAATGTGATGATCGTCGGTTATCGCTACGAACATAAGGATCCCAAATATCAGCCGCTGCCCCGCGCAATCGTCGTGCGCGGCAACCAGCATGGCAAGGCGGGCTATGCGCCCCAATTCCCCGGCGGCGATCAGATCGCGGCGGCGATGGGCGGCGGCATTCCGCCGATTTTGTGGGACGGCGCGGGCGATGCGATCGTGCTCGATCCGGTCGGGGTGCTGTCGCTGAACCTGCCCGATGTGAAAACGCCGCAGAGCGAGGCGAAGCCCGCGCCGGCCGACCTGTCGAAGGGCGCGCCGCCCGCCGCGCTGCCGGCGATCACGCTGCCCGAAAGCATGGAGGCGAAGGTCAAGTGAAACGCGTTTTCGCCGCGCTGGCCGCGGCGCTGCTATGCGCGAGCGGGGGAGCGGCGGGTTCGCTGCCCGGCGTCGATCAGGCGCTCGTCGAGAGCGACGCGATGCCGCCGAA
The DNA here is from genome assembly GCF_000756385.1 of Sphingopyxis sp. LC363. Taxonomy (GTDB): domain Bacteria; phylum Pseudomonadota; class Alphaproteobacteria; order Sphingomonadales; family Sphingomonadaceae; genus Sphingopyxis. Next base: position 89,684 of record NZ_JNFC01000005.1, on the reverse strand, counting down.
GCTTTCGGCGTTCGGCCTGTTTCGCGGCAACGACCCCGGACAGCCCGCGACCGGCGTCGGCTATACGCTGCGCGCGCCGCTGTTCAGCGACTATACCGACAAGCAACGTTTCATCTCGATCCCCGCGGCGAAGAAGGCGAAGGTCGCAGCCGACGGGTCGGTCGAATTTCCGGTCGGGACGGTGCTCGTCAAAAGCTTCGGCTGGGCGGACGTCAACGGCGGGCGCGCGGTCGAGACGCGGCTGCTCATCCACCGCGCGGCGGGCTGGGTGGCGCTGCCCTATATCTGGGATGCCGATGGCAAGGATGCGACGCTCGCGCTCGGCGGGCGCCGCGTGCCGGTGACGTTCAAGAGCCCCGATGGCGAAACGCACAGCATCCGCTATGCGGTGCCGAACAAGAACCAGTGCAAGGAATGCCACAGCCTGAACGGGGCGATCGTGCCGATCGGGCCGAAGGCGCGGAATTTCATCCTCGACCCCGCGGTCTCGGAGAAGGTGCGGGGCCTTTATTTCGAAAATCCGGCCGCGCTGAAACCGGTTATGCCGCAATGGGACGATCCCAAGGCCGGGAGCGTCGAAACCCGCGCCCGCGCCTATCTCGACGTCAATTGCGCGCATTGCCACAACCCGGCGGGCAGCGCGTCGAACAGCGGGCTGTTCCTGCGCTGGACCGACGATCCGACGGGCGTCAACTATGGCATCGGCAAGCGCCCGACCGCGGCGGGACGCGGCAGCGGCGGCATGGAGTTCGCAATCGCGCCCGGCGATCCTGATCACAGCTTCCTGATCTATCGGCTCGAAAGCACCGACCCCGGCATCGCGATGCCCGAGGTCGGGCGGTCGACGGTGCACAAGGAAGGGGCGGCGCTGCTGCGGCAATGGATTGCCGAGATGCCGAAAGAATAAAAAGCCGCTGGCCGATCGTCCTTGAACGAAACGCAGCCTCCTCATATTCGTCATTCCGGCGAAGGCCGGAATCTCACCGTTCCGGGCTGACGCAAGGGCGAGATCCCGGCCTTCGCCGGTATGACGAGGAAAGAATGGCGCGCACTATTTTATGACCCAGCTCGTCCTTCACGATTATTTCCGCTCCTCGGCCAGCTTTCGCGTCCGCATCGCGCTGAACCTGAAAGGGCTCGACTATAGCCGCGTCGAAATCAGCTTGATCGCGGGCGAACAGCGTAGCGACGCCTTTCTCGAACAGAATGCCCAGGGTTTCGTCCCGATGCTCGTCGTCGATGGCGAACCGATCATCCAGAGCATGGCGATCATCGACTGGCTCGACCGCGCCTTTCCCGAACCGCGGCTGATTCCCGAAGAGGCGATGCCGCGCGCGGTCGCGCTGGCGCGCGCGCAGGTGATCGCGAGCGACATCCATCCGCTCAACAACCTCCGCGTGCTCAAATATCTGAAGCGCGACCTCGGGCTCAACGAGCAGACCAAGGACCGCTGGTATCGCCACTGGATCGTGCAAGGCTTCGATGCGCTCGAAGCGATGGCCGGCGAGGGGCGCTTCCTCGGCGGCGACACGCCGGGGATCGCCGACTGCTGCCTCGTCCCGCAGATGTATAATGCGCGGCGTTTCGAGACCCCGCTGGGCGATTATCCGCGGCTGGTGGCGATCGATGCGGCGTGCATGGAGTTGGAAGCGTTCCAGAAGGCGCATCCCGACGCGGTCAAGCCCGCGTGATCCGGCTGCTGACGGGAGCCGCGCTGCTGGTCATGCCGGTGGCGGCGATGGGGCAGGATGTCAATGACCCCGTTTATCTCGATCCGCTTGTTGAGGCGCCAAAGCCGGCGAATTGGGATGAGTGGATCGTTGTCACCGCCGGTGGCATGCTTCGACCCGGCGCAGGAAATGCCGTTCAGAGCGTATCGCTGATCGCGGATATCGATCCAGGCCTTGGCTCGCGCATCGAGAACCGCCTGCGCGACGAAGCGGGCATCGTTCAGTTCCGCCGCTCGGACGGCCGCAGCGCACATCCGACAAGCCAGGGCGTGACGCTGCGCGGACTCGGCGGCAACGCGTCGAGCCGCGCGCTGGTAACGCTCGACGGGGTGCCGCAGGCCGACCCGTTCGGCGGCTGGGTCGCGTGGGGCGCCTATGACGCGATCAACCTCGGCGGCATCGTCGTGACGCGCGGCGGGGGCGGCGGTGCCGACGGGCCGGGCGCACTTGCGGGGACGATCGGCCTCCATTCGACGATGACCGACGGCGCCGAGGCGAGCCTGGCTTATGGCAGCCGCGACGGATGGGATGCGTCGGCGTCGGTGGGCGGTCAGATCGGCGGCGGGCAGGTCGCGATCGATGGGCGCTACAGCCGCGGCGACGGATTCATCCCCGTCGCTAAGGGCCAGCGCGGCGCGGCCGACCGCGCGGCGCCGTATGAACAGGGCGGGCTAGGGCTTCGCCTGCGCTTCGACGCGGGCGACAGCAGCCGGATCGAAGCAAGCGTCCGCGGCTTCTCCGACCGGCGCGACCGCGGGGTCGATTTCACGACGAGCAAGACCGACGGCGTCGATGCCAGCGTGCGTTTCGTCCATGACCCAGTGGGCGCAACCCAATGGCTCGCGCTCGGCTATATCCAACTCCGCGATTTCGAGAGCGGCTTCGCGAGCGTCGCGGCGGGGCGCGACAGCGCGAACCCCGTCTTGTTCCAGCGCATCCCTGCGACCGGTATCGGCGGTCGCTTCGAACTGCGTCCCGCGATCGGCGGGGCCAATCCGCTCCGCGTCGGCGCCGACTGGCGCCGCACCGTCGGCCGGACCGAGGAGGATTTCTTCTTCACGGACGGCATTCCCGGCCGCCACCGCACGGCCGGGGGCAGCAGCGATACCGTCGGGGCCTTCGCTGAATGGACGTCGGGTGATGCAAGCGACGGCTTCCTTTGGACGCTGAGCGGGCGTGTCGATCGCTGGTGGCTCGGCACCGGCTATCGGCTCGAGCGCAATCGCGGCGGCGGGCCGGTCATCACCGACCTCCGCTTTGCCGCGCGGCGGGGGTGGGAAGGCAGCGGGCGCGCGGGCGTGCGCTGGACCTCCGATTCGGTTTCGCTGCGCGCCGCCGCCTATCGCGGCTGGCGCCTGCCGACGCTCAACGAGCTATACCGCCCGTTCCGCGTCGGCGCCGAGACGACGATGGCGAACGAGATGCTGAAGCCCGAGCGGCTGTGGGGCGGCGAGGTCGGCGCCGACTGGGAAAGCGGCGGCACGAAATTGTCGGCGACGCTCTTCGCCAACCGGCTCACGAACGCGATCGCCAATGTGACGCTCGCGCCGAACCTCAACCAGCGGCAGAATCTCGACGCGATCGACAGCAAGGGCGTCGAGGTGGCGGCCGAGCAGCGGATCGGGCCCGCGACGCTGCGTGCGACCTATGCCTTTACCGACGCCGAGGTCGATGCGTCGGGGGGCGCGGCGACGCTCGACGGCCGCCGCCCTGCGCAGATCGCAGAGCATGGCGGCAGCGTCTCGCTGCGCAGCCATGCGCAGGGGCCATTGGGCGGCTTCGCGACGCTGCGCTATATCGGCGAGCAGAATGAGGATGACCTTGGCTTGCTTACGCTGGGCGACGCACTGACGCTCGACGCCGGGCTGTCGTGGCGGTTCAGCGACGCGGTCAGCATCGAGGCGCGCGGCGAGAATCTGTTCGACGAGCTGGTGCCGGCGGCGATTTCCTCGTCGGGCATCGTCGAGCGCGCGATCCCGCGCACGCTGTGGGTCGGTGTTCGGACGACGTTCTGACAGATGCACCTTTTGCGGGACGGCGTCCGCTTTCGACCGGTTGCTGCCGTTCAATCAGGGACATCTTGCCCGTAGATATCGAGATCAATAAGCAGACCCCGTTCACCAACGCAAACAAGGGTTTCAGGTTGGAGGGTGAGGCCTTCGTTCCCGCTCGCTAGGAACAAACCGCAGAAAATCCTGCCTCGATAGCGTTTTGATAATGATCGCCATGGACCAAGGTCCTTCGTCAGGCCGTTCAACAGCCAGCTTATCTGGAAATCCAGATTTGCGGGTTCATGGGGGTGCGCTTTCAATCGCCATGACCCGGTGCGAGCAACCTTCTCGGCACCCAAGGAAGTAAGCCAAGTCCCGCCTTTTCGAACACCTACTGATGGTTCACCGCCTAGCAGATCGGTTATCTCGGTTGGATCAAGATCATCGCCGTAGAACCCAAGCGAGGCGGCGGATTTGTGCAAGATGGCCATGCACGCTGGTAACATTTGGACGTCCGCTTTCCACCCTAATCGGAAATCCTCGCCGCCCGGGATTGCGCACCGATAAAGGGCCGTTTAGGCTTCCGGCGCCGGGATAGTTGGGGGTTTTGACAAGCATGGCCGCGAAGAAGCTGAATCTCGACAATTTCCTGCCCTACCGCCTCTCCATCGCATCGAATGCCCTGTCGAGCCGGATCGCCGCCGAATATGAGAATCGCTTCGGGCTCAAGATTCCCGAATGGCGGCTGATGGCGGTGCTCGGCGAAGGCCAGCCGAAGACGCAGCGTGAGCTGGTCGCCGCGACGCGCATGGACAAGGTCACCGTGAACCGCGCCGCCAAGGTGCTCGCCGACCGCCAGTTGATCGCGCGCCAGGCGCACGAGGCCGACGGGCGCTCGCACCATCTCGAACTCACCGACACCGGGCGCTCGCTCTATGATGCGATCGTCCCCGCGGCGCTTGCGAGCGAGGCGCAGCTCGAATCGAACATCAGCGCGGGCGAACGCGCGAAGCTGATGGCCATCCTCGCCAAACTGACCGCCGCCGCCGAAGATTATGGCTGATCGCGCCTATCGCGCCGCCCCGGCCGATGCGCTGCGGATCGAACCGCTCGGCGAGCTGACTGCGATTTTCGACCGGCGGTCGATGCAGACGCATCTCGTCGTGTCGCCGTTGCCCGAGATATTGGACGCGATGGGTGCCGACGCCTGCACCCCCGCGCGCGTTGCCGAGCGGCTTGCTGCGACGTTCGACCTCGGCGGCGCCGGGGAGGCGCAGCCGATCCTTGCCGAGCGGCTTGGCGAACTCGCGGCGATGGGGCTGGTGGAGCGCGCGTGAGGCACAGCGTGCGCATTGCCGTCGGCCCGGTGCAATTTCGCATCGGCAGCGACTGGGCCGGTCCCGTGGCGGCGCTCGACCGTCTTTATGCCGGCTATCCGCGTGATGATGCGCGCCCTGCCGACGCGACGGTGCGGCTGTTTGCGGCGCGGCCGTGGCGGCGCTGGCTGCGCCCGTCGGTGCATATCGGCGGCGATTTCATCGTCCCCGGCGCGCTGCCGCTGCCGCTGTCGATGGGGCTGCTCGCCGCCGAGATGGCGATGAACCTGCAGGTCGCATTGGGGTGGCGGCGGCACCTGCTGCTCCACGCGAGCGCGGTCGCCAGGGACGACCGCGCGCTGATCATGTCGGGCGAATCGGGCTCGGGCAAATCGACCCTCGCCGCGCTGCTCGGAGAAGGCGATTGGCGGCTGATGGGCGACGAGTTCACGCTGATCGACCCGGCGGGTGGCGACGCTTTCGCCTTTCCGCGCGCGGTGAGCCTCAAGAATGAAGCGATCGCCGAGGTTGCTGCGCGCGTCGATGCCGCGCGGCTCGGGCCGCTGCTGGCGGGGACGCCGAAGGGCGATATCCGCCACCTGATCCCGCGCGCCGACGCGATCGCCGCGATGCACGCGCCCGCGCGCCCGGCGCTGCTGCTCTTCCCGCGCTTCGGCAGAGCGGCGGGCATCGAGTCGATGGGCGAGGGCGAGGCCTTCGTCCGGCTGACCGAGGCGTCGACCAACTATGTCGCGCTCGGCGAAGCGGGCTTTGCCGCGCTGACGCGGCTGGTGCGCGAAACGCCGGCGTTCGGCATCACCTATCCCGACAGCGCGGCGGGGATAGCGCTGGTCGAAGAATTATGGGCGGAGGCGGCGCGGTGAGCGCCGTCGCCGCCTTCGTCGATCTGCTCGCCGGGCGGCGCGACCCCGCGGGCCTTGCGCCGCGCGACTGGGACGGCGTGATTGGCGTCGCGCGCAGCGAAGCGATGCTCGCGACGCTCGCGCACCGGCTCGACGGCGCCGCCCTCCCGCATGCGGTTGCCGCGCTGTTCGCCGACCAGCGCGCGGCGGCAGAGGTCGCGCAGCGCCAAGCCTTGTGGGAAGCCGAAATGGCGCGCCGCGCGCTCGCGCCCGTGGGGATCGAGTTCGTGCTCCTGAAGGGCGCGGCCTATGCCGCCGCGGCCATGGCGTGCGCTGCCGGACGCCAGATCGGCGACCTCGATATCCTCGTGCTCGCGGCCGACATCCGCCGCGCCGAGAATGCGCTGCTCAAGGCGGGCTGGGAATGGGTCAAGTCGGACCCCTATGACGATCATTATTACCGCGCGCACATGCACGAACTGCCGCCGATGATCCACTCGGGCCGCGACCGCATGATCGACGTCCACCACACGATCCTGCCCAAGACGCACCGCATCACCCCCGACGCGCTCGCGCTGGTCAGCGATGCGGTGACGAGCGGGGACGGCTTTGCGGTGCTGCAACCGACCGACATGACGGTGCATTGCGCGGCGCACATGCTCGCCGACGGCGATCTGCAGGGGGGCTTGCGCAACCTTTGGGATTTTCACCTGATGACGCGCGATTTCGCCGCGGCCGACGCGGGGTTTTGGGGGCAGCTCGACGGGCGCGCCGACCTGCACGGGCTGCAAGCTGCGGTGCATCGCGCCGCCCGGCTGTCGCGCGACCTCTATGGCGCGGTGCTGCCGGGCGGATGGGACCGGCAAGACCCCGGTGACGCATGGTTCCGCCGCCGCCTGCTCGCGCGCGACGACTGGGGGCGGGTGACGAACCCGCTGCTCGAACAGGTTTTCTACATCCGCTCGCACTGGCTGCGCATGCCGCCCGCGATGCTCGCGAAGCATCTCTGGACGAAGTGGCGCAAACGCTAGCCGATTCTTGATTATCGTCATCCCGGCCTCCGCCGGGATGACGGACAAGGAGGCGATATTTCCCTTCTACAGCCGCGCGAGCAGCGGGACCAACTCGTCATAATGATCGATCACATGGTCGGCGCCCAGCTCGTTCGCGGGCCGATCGAGGAAGCCGAAGCTCACCGCGACGTTCGGCAGACCCGCATTTTTTGCCGCCGTTACGTCATAGATGCTGTCGCCGACGAACGCCGCACGTCCGCCGCCGCACCGCTCGAGCATCGCGCGGATCGGCTCGGGCGAGGGTTTGCGTGCCCCCACCGTGTCGCCGCCGATGATCGCCGCCATGCGGTCGGCGAGCCCCAGTTCGCCGAGCAGTTGCCGCGCGAGCCCCTCAAGCTTGTTTGTCACGACCGCGGTGCGCACGCCCAGCGCGTCGAGGCGGTCGAGCGCGGCGACGACGCCGGGAAAGGGGCGGCTGTGGACCGCGATATGCGCTTCGTAAAAGCGCAGCAGTTCGGGATAGAGGCGCTCAACCGCGCCATCGGGGACGCCGCCCGAAGCGCGCAGCCCCTCCTCGAGCATATGCTTCGCGCCGCGCCCGATCATCGGCCGCACCGCCGCCTCAGCAAGCGGCGCGCGATCCATTTGCGCGAGCGTATGATTGACCGCCGCGGCCAGGTCGCCGAGCGTATCGAGAAGGGTGCCGTCGAGATCGAAGCCGACGATCGCAAAAGGAAATCCGTTCATCCGCCGCGCATGGCGCGATGCTCTGGAAACCGCAATGATTTGCTGGCATGGCAGCGGCCATGAGCAATTCCATCGCCGCCCCCATTGCCGCCATTGTCCTTGCCGCGGGCAAGGGCACCCGCATGAAATCCGACCTGCACAAGGTGCTCCACCCGATCGCGGGGCGGCCGATGCTGTTGCACCTGATGGCGGCGGTCGATGCGCTCGCGCCGGCGAAGAAAGTGGTGGTCGTCGGCGACAAGGCCGATCAGCTCGAGGCCGCGCTCGGCGGCAGTGCCGAACTGGCGGTGCAGGACCCGCAACTTGGCACCGGCCATGCGGTGCGGCAGGCGGAGGGCGCGCTCGCGGACTTCGAGGGCGATGTGCTGATCCTCTATGGCGACGTGCCCTTCGTTCCCGAGGCAACGCTGCGGTCGATGATCGACCGGCTGAACACGCCCGACGCGCCCGCCGTCGTCGTCCTCGCCTTCGAACCCGCCGATCCGCTGCAATATGGCCGCGTGATTGCCGAAGGCGACCGCGTTGTGAAGATGGTCGAGCACAAGGACGCGACTCCCGAGGAGCGCGCGGTGCGGCTCTGCAATTCAGGGTTGATGGCGGCAAAGGCGCGCGACCTGTTCGCGCTGCTCGCGCGGGTGACCGACGACAACGCCGCGAAGGAATTTTACCTCGTCGATATCGTCAATATCGCGAATGCCGACGGGCGGTCGTGCGCGGTCGTGACGACCGATCCCGCCGACGTCGCCGGGATCAACAGCCGCGCCGAACTCGCCGCGGCCGAGGCGCAGTGGCAGGCGTTCAAACGCGAAGAAGCGATGGCGGGCGGCGCGTCGCTGCGCGCCCCCGACACGGTCTGGTTCTCGTGGGATACCGAGCTTGGCCGCGACGTGACGATCGAGCCCAATGTCTTTTTCGGTCCCGGCGTGTCGGTCGGCAATGGCGTCAATATCCGCGCCAACTGCCATATCGAGGGCGCGATCATCGGCGCGGGATGCGAAGTCGGTCCGTTCGCGCGGCTGCGCCCCGGCACGGTGCTGGGCGAGAAGGCGAAGATCGGCAATTTCGTCGAGGCCAAGAAGGCTGTGCTCGGCCCGGGCGCAAAAGCGAACCATCTCACTTATCTGGGCGACGTCAGCGTCGGCGCGAATGCCAACATCGGCGCGGGCACGATCACCTGCAATTACGACGGCTATTTCAAATATAAGACCGAGATCGGCGAGCGCGCCTTCATCGGATCGAACAGCGCGCTCGTTGCGCCGGTCAGGATCGGCGCCGACGCGATCGTCGCGGCGGGCAGCGCGGTGACGCGCGACGTCGCCGACGGCGAGCTTCGCATCGTGCGCGGCGAGCAGTTGATGAAGCCCGGCTGGGCCGACCGCTTCCACGACGCGATGCGCAAGAAGAAGGCGGCGGAGAAGAGCAAATGAGCGATCGCTACGACGACAAGCCCTTCCTGCGCTTCGTCGACGCGTGGGTGCTGAGGGCGATCGGCCATCTCGACGAAGCGACCGAGCGTTATTGCGAGGCGATGGTGCCGCAGCTCGAGCAGAGTTTCGGTGCGAAGGGAAGCTGGGATCAGATCGTTGCACAGCAGATGAAATTCGGTCCCGAACTGCCCGCGCAGATCCGGAAAATCTGGACCGATGGGCGGGCGCGCTTTGCCGAGGGCAATGGCGCGGCACCCGACCCGGTGCAATTCGCGATGATCTTCGTCGATCGCAATTTCGGGCGGGTATGAGCGATCTGATCGTCCGTCCGGCGATCCGCGCCGATTACGACCGCTGGCTCCCCTTATGGGACGGCTACAATGAATTTTACGGACGCAGCGGCGGTACCGCGCTGGCGCCCGAGATCACCGCGGCGACTTGGGAGCGCTTTTTCGATCCGTATGAACCGATGTTCGCGCTCGTCGCCGAACGGGACGGCGCACTGCTCGGCCTGACCCATTATCTGCTCCACCGCAGCACGACGTCGTTGCTGCCGTCGCTGTATCTGCAGGACCTCTTCGCTTCCGCAGGGGCGCGGGGGCAGGGCGTCGGTCGGGCGTTGATCGAAGCGGTCTATCGCGCCGCACGGGAGCGTTCGCTTCCGCGCGTATACTGGCTGACGCACGAAACCAACGAGACCGCGATGGCGCTCTACGATCGGGTCGCGGAAAAGTCGGGTTTCCTCGTCTACCGCAAGTCGATCGATTGACATGATATCATGATATGATATCAGTATATCAATGACTCGTATTCTTGCCGACCTGCCCGATGAAGATATCAAATGGCTCGACCAGCTTGCGGCCGAGCAGGGGAAGTCGCGCGCATCGGTGCTTCGCGAGGCGGTGGCGGCCTATCGCGCCGAGACGCCGAAGGACTGGCTGGAAGTGGGCTTCGGTGCCTGGGCGCGGCACGGCATTTCGATCGATCCGCGCGAATATGATCGCCAGCGGCGCGCCGAATGGACCCGGCCGTGGGACGATGATTATGAAGAGGTCCGGGCGGAATCGCCCGAATGTTTCACCGACGAGGATGACAAGGAACGCGCGCATTATCTGGCGCTGACCAAAAAAGCCGCCAAAAAGCGCAAAAAGAAGTCCGGATGAGCGGCTACAGCCTCGACGCCAATATCCTCATCGACACCTTGCTGGACCATGCTCCCGCCCAGCGGGAGTTGCGGCGCATCGCGGAAAGCGGGGCCCGCATGTGGATCAGCCGGATGGCGTGGATCGAAATATTGTCCAAGGGCCATGACGCGGTCGTTCGCGATGCGCTGCAGTTTCTCGGCCGTTTCGGGCTCGACGAAATCGACGATGAGATTTCGCACCGCGCGGCCGCGCTGCGCCGCGAACGATCGAGACTGAAAGCGCCCGATGCCATCATCCTTGCGACCGCCCAGATTCGCGGCCGCGTTCTCGTGACACGCAATACAAAGGATTTCCCGGCATCGATGCCGGGTATTCGCGTCCCCTACACGCTATAAGAGAAAGCCATTATCCATGTGCGGAATCATCGGAATCATCGGCACGACCCAGGTCGCGGACCGTCTCGTCGACGGGCTTCGGCGCATGGAATATCGCGGCTATGATTCGGCGGGCGTGTGCACGGTCGAGGACGGGCAGCTGATCCGCCGCCGCGCCGAAGGCAAGCTGGGTAATCTGGTGAAGGAACTGGCGGGCAACCCCGCGCCCGGCACCGTCGGCATCGCCCACACGCGCTGGGCGACCCACGGCGCGCCGACGACGAGCAACGCGCACCCGCACGCGACGGGCGAAGTCGCGCTCGTCCACAATGGCATCATCGAGAATTTCAAGCCGCTGCGCGAGGCGCTGACCGGCCGCGGACGGCGGTTCGAGAGCGAAACCGATACCGAAGTCGTCGCGCACCTCGTTTCCGAACAGGTCGAAGCCGGCAAATCGCCCGCCGATGCGGTGAAGGCGGTGCTGCCAGAGCTTCGCGGCGCCTTCGCGCTGGCGATCGCCTTTCGCAGCCACCCCGACCTGCTGATCGGAGCGCGCCTCGGCTCGCCGCTCGTCGTCGGTTATGGCGACGGCGAAACCTATCTCGGCAGCGACGCTTTGGCGCTCGCGCCGCTGACGCAGAAGATCGCCTATCTCGACGAAGGCGACTGGGTCATCGTCGGGCGCGAAGGCGCGCAGATATTCGACGCCGACAATAATCCCGTCGAGCGCGAGATCACCACCTCGGGCGTCACCGCCGCAGCGGTCGAGAAGGGCAATTACCGCCACTTCATGCAGAAGGAGATTTTCGAGCAGCCGACGGTGGTCGCGCAGACGCTCTCCTCGTACATTCGCCCGCTCGAACAGACGGTCGCGCTGCCGCAGATGGATTTCGACCTTTCGAAGATCGACCGCATCACGATAGTTGCATGCGGCACCAGCTTCTACGCCGGAATGGTCGCCAAATATTGGTTCGAGACCTTCGCGCGCGTGCCCGTCGACATCGATGTCGCGTCGGAGTTCCGTTACCGCGATCCGGTGCTGGCGCCGGGCGGTCTCGCGCTCTTCATCTCGCAGTCGGGCGAGACCGCCGACACGCTCGCGGCGCTCCGCCACTGCAAGGCGCATGGCCAGACGATCGCGGTCGTCGTCAACGTGCCGACCAGCAGCATGGCGCGCGAAGCCGACCTGCTGCTCCCGACCCACGCGGGGCCCGAAATCGGCGTCGCCTCGACCAAGGCCTTCACCTGCCAGCTCGCGGTGCTCGCCGCGCTCGCGGCGCATCTCGCGCTCAAGAAGGGCAAGCTCAGCGCCGCCGACGAGCGCGAGATCGTCAAACATCTGATCGAGGCGCCCGCCGCGCTCAACGCCGCGCTCGCGCACGACGAGGATATCGCCGCGATGGCGCACCTCGTCGCCCCCGCGCGCGACGTGCTCTACCTCGGCCGCGGCCCCGACTATCCGCTCGCCCTCGAGGGCGCGCTCAAGCTCAAGGAAATCAGCTACATCCACGCCGAAGGCTATGCCTCGGGCGAGATGAAGCACGGCCCGATCGCGCTGATCGACGAAGCGGTGCCGGTGATCGTCCTCGCCCCGTCGGGCCCGCTGTTCGAAAAGACCGTCAGCAACATGCAGGAAGTCATGGCGCGCGGCGGCAAGGTCGTGCTGATCAGCGACGCCGAAGGCCTCGCCGAAGCCGGCGACGGCTGCATGGCGACGATCGAGATGCCCAAGGTCCACCCGCTGATCGCGCCGCTCGTCTATGCGGTGCCGGTGCAGTTGCTCGCCTATCATGTGGCGGTCGCGAAGGGGACCGATGTCGATCAGCCGCGCAATCTGGCCAAGTCGGTGACGGTGGAATGAGCTGGGAGACGAGCTGCCATTGCGGCGCCGTTTCGGTGCGCCTCGCCAAGGCACCCGAAGAACTCGCCGAGTGCAATTGCTCGCTCTGCTTTTCGCATGGCATTCTCTGGGCCTATTGTTCGCCGCGCGATGTGGTGATCGAAGGCGAAACGCGGACCTACAACCGCGCCGACCGCGAAAACCCCAATTCGGACCTGCATTTCTGCGCCACCTGCGGCTGCTCGACGCACTGGTCGGCCACCGAAGGCCTGATCGAGCGGATGGGCGGCGAAGTCGACCTGATGGGCGTCAACATGCGCCTGTTTGCGCCCGAACAGCTTCGCGGGTTGAAGCTGGCCTTTCCCGACGGGCGCGGCTGGTCGGGCGAGGGACCGTGGACCCATGTCCGCGAACATGAGGTGATGCGCTGAATCCCATGTCCTATGCAGCGGTGATCTTCGACTTCGACGGCGTCGTCGCCGACAGTGAGGTGCGCGCGAACCTCTCGCTCGCCGAAAGCCTGACCGCGGCGGGGATGCCTGCGACCTATGACGAATGTCTGCGCGACTATTACGGCCATAACTGGCAGGAGACGCAGCGGCGGATCGAGGCGCGTTACGGGCGGCCGCTTCCCGCCGATTTCCGCGAAACGCACCGCGAGCGGGCGCGGGCGCGCTATATGGAAGGGTTCGATGCCGTCGCGGGCGTCGCCGACTTTCTCGATACGCTCGGCGCCACGCCGCGCGCGATCGCCTCGTCGAGCCGCGCCGAATATATCGGCTGGGCGCTGGGACTGTTCGGGCTTGGCCATCATTTCGGCGAGCATGTCTACAGCGCCGACGGCTGGGATCGCGGCAAGCCTTTTCCCGACATCTATCTTGCGGCGGCAAAGGGGCTGGGGGTCGATCCGGCGGCGTGCCTCGCGATCGAGGATTCGCCGACCGGCGCGCAAGCGGCGATCGCGGCGGGGATGACGGTGGTCGGCTTCTGCGGCGCGGGGCATATCGTCGACCGCGCGGCGCACGGCGCAATGCTGCGCGAGGTTGGCGTTCATCATGTGGCGCTGAACTTTGATGAGATAATGATCCTCCCTGTCGCGTAGCCATGGGGAGGTGGCAGCGCGAAGCGCTGACGGAGGGGCCTATGGCGCACCCGTCGCGGCCCCTCCACCATCGCCTGCGGCGACGGTCCCCCTCCCCATGGCTTCGCCACAGGGAGGATCTAATCGGGCAAAAACCGCTGTCCTATAAAGCGAGCGTCGATTAGCTTTGCCCTCTGGTCGATCCCGATAACGGGACGAAACCTGCAATCGCGAGTGAAGTTGCGCAGTTTTCTGCGCCTTTTCAAAAAATGCCCCAAGGAGAGAGCCCATGTGTACCGAAAAGATGGAAGCCGATCGCGACCGCGCCGGAATGCCCGTCGCGCGCCGCAGCTTCACCACGCTCGCGGGTGCGGGCGCGTTGATGGCGGCGCTGCCGGCGCGCGCGATCGCGGGCAAGCCGGTGAAGGGCCGCGACGTCACCATCACGACCGCCGACGGCATTTGCGACGCCTATTTCGTCGCCCCCGCCGAGGGCAAGCACCCCGGCGTGCTGGTGTGGCCCGACATTCGCGGGCTGCGCCCCGCCTTTCGCCAGATGGCCGACCGGCTCGCGGGCGAGGGCTATGCGGTGCTGACGGTGAATCCCTTCTACCGCTGGCAGAAGGCGCCCGTCGTCGATGCCGAGAATAATTGGGGCGTCGCCGCGGTGCGCGAAAAGCTGTTCGGCTATCTCAAGCAGCTCACCAAGCCGATCGTCGAGACCGACGCGAAGGCGCATCTCGCCTTCCTCGACGCGCAGGGCGAGGTCGATACGAAGCGGGGGCTCGGCACCACCGGTTACTGCATGGGCGGGCCGATGACCATCTATACCGCGGCGCTGAAGCCCGACCGCGTCGGCGCGGCGGCGAGTTTTCACGGCGGCGGCGTGGGCACCGACAAGCCCGACAGCCCGCACCTGCTGATCCCCGGCACCAAAGCCGGCTATCTTTTCGCGATCGCCGAGGATGACGACAAGGAAAGCCCGAACGAGAAAGTCCTGCTGAAATCGGTGCTCGAACCCCGCAAGCAATGGCACGAGGTTGAGGTCTATCCGGCCCAGCACGGTTGGTGCCCGCCCGACGGCCGCGTCTATAGCGAAGCGGCGGCGGAGAAGGCGTGGGCGCGGATGCTCGAACTGTTCAAGGCCGAGCTGGCCTGAAGCCCCGCTTGACGGTCAGTGCGCGTGCGCGCCGCCGCTCGCGGCGTAGCTCGCATAGACGCGCTGGCCGCCGGGGCCGAAGGTCATGACCTTATAGGCTTCGCGGTGGTCGCCATGTTCCATGCCGGGCGACCCGACCGGCATGCCCGCGACGGCGAGGCCCTTCACGCCCTTCGGCTTTTCGCGGAGCAGGCGGGCGATCTCCTTCGCGGGGACATGGCCCTCGATCACATATCCCCCGACGAGCACGGTGTGGCAGCTTCTGAGCGCCTGCGGCACGCCCTGCTTGTCCTTGACCGCGGCCATGTCGGGCGAATTGACGACGACCGCCTTCGCCCCGAACGAGGTCTTCACCTGCTCGAGCCATTTGAGGCAGCAGCCGCAACCCGCGTCGCGGAACATCGTTGGGTTCGCGGCATGCGCGGTGCCGATGACGGCGGAGAAGGCGGCGAGGGCGAAAAACGCGCGGCGGGCAGAAGTCATCGCAAATCCTTTTGGTGGAACGGGACGCGAAGCTACAGACAGGTCCCATGAAAGTCCATTTCATCCGCTCGGGCGAACGCCGCTACAGCATGCGCATCGAGCGCGAAGGCGCCCCGGCGCTCGTCATGGATCCGGCGCCGGGCTTCGATCCAGACCTGCCGCACGATATGGTGCATTTCGTCGTCGAGGCGGCGCTTGGCCTGAAGGCCGGCGTGTTCGGCCAGATCGCGGCGGGCGGCGACGCGGGCTCCTTCCATGTCGAGGCGGGCGGTGCGCTGTCGGCGAAGGAGCGTCAGCGCGCAGCGCGCAAGCAGGTCGCGAAGGGCGCGAAGCTGATCAAAAGCCAAGGCCGCGAGGGCGAGCTGTCCGAACTCGCCGCCTTCCTTTTCGACGTCGCTTGGCGGAGCGGCCAGCGCCCCGACAGCGCGGCGCAGCGCGCGGCGCTCGGTGAGGCGGAACGGACGCGCGCTTCGCTCAGCGCCGACGAGCGCGCGCAATTCGACGCCGCGCGGCGGCGGGTGTTTGAGGATTTCGAGCGGCTTTCGGCGACATGGCGGGCGCTGCGGGTCGGCGAGGCGCTGACCCTCGAATGGCCGCCCACTAAAGTTATTTGAATCGTCATCCTCGGACTTGATCCGGCATCCGTTATTCCACCGTCGCGTAAATGGATCCCGGATCAAGTCCGGGATGACGAAATGAAAGGACCGGCTTTACCCCATCGGGTAGAGGATGTCCTTGCTCACCTTGTGCAGAGCCTTCATCACCTCGTCCGAAAGCACCAGTTCCATCGCATCGAGGATCGGCTGGACCTGATCATAGGCGCTGACCCCGACGATCGTCGACGCGACGAAATCATGCTGTTTCGACCACGCCGTCGCCATCGTCACCGGATGCAGCCCGGCTTCTTCGGCGATCTTCAGATAGCGTTCGGTCGCGGCGAGCGTCTTGTCGTTGACGAAGCGGCGGCCCATCGCCGCCTGCCGCCCCTCCATCTGCAAGTAGCGCGAGAAGCGCGCGCCCTCGGGGGTCGCGCCGCCCTGATATTTGCCCGTCAGAACGCCGCCGGCGAGCGGCGAATAGGGGATCAGGCTGACGCCTTCCTGCCGGCACACTTGCGCCAGCTCGTCCTCGAAGCGGCGGTTGTTGAGGCTGAAATTATTCTGGATCGTGTGATAGCGCGCAAGCCCAAGCTTCTCCGACGCCGCGAGCGACTTCATCAGCCCCCAGCTCGTCTCGTTCGAGCAGCCGAGGATGCGCACCTTGCCGGCGCGAACTAGCTCGTCGAGCGCGTCCATCATCTCGTCATAGGGCGCGTCATGGTCGGGCCAGTGCGTCTGGTAGAGGTCGACATAGTCGGTCTGAAGCCGCGTCAGGCTGTCGTCGATGGCCTGCATGATATTCTTGCGGTCGAGCGCGGTCATGCCGCCCCGGCATGGCGATTTGAACCACACATGGCTCGGACCCGAGACTTTCGTCGCGAGGATGATCGCGTCGCGCGGCTTGGTCTTCATCCAGCGCCCGACGATTTCCTCGGTGCGGCCGACCCATTTGACGTCGGGCGGCACCGGATAGCCCTCGGCGGTGTCGAAGAAATTGATCCCGGCGTCGAAGCAGCGGTCGAGCACGAGGAACGCCGTCGCCTCGTCGGCCTGGCTGCCGAAGGTCATCGTCCCCATGCAGATGTCGGAGACGTGGATGGCGCTTTGTCCGAGGCGGCGGCTTTGCATGGCTCTGTTCTCCGGTCAGAGGGAGGGGAGCGCCGTCTTTAGGTTGCGGGATGCAACCTTGCAATCAGATCAGCAGCGCGAGCGAGCCGACGAGCAGCGCCGCCATCGTCCAGTTGAACGCTTTCAATCGCGCCGGGCTCGACAGCCAGCCGCGCAGCGACACCCCCATTACCGCCCACAGGCTGGTCGAGGGCAGGTTGATGATCCCGAAGATCACCGCGACGAGCAGCACCGCGGCGAAATTGCGGTCGGGCGCGTAGAGCGCGATCGCGGTGAGCGCCATCGACCAGGCCTTCGGATTGACCCACTGGAACAGCACCGCCTGAAAGAAGCTCATCGGCTTGCCGCGCGCGCTGCCCGTCGTGTCGGGTGCGGCGGCATTGGCGATCTTCCACGCGAGCCAGAGCAGATAGGCGACGCTCACCACCTTGAGTATGATATTGAGCACGGGAAACAGGTCGAACAGCCCCATCAGCCCGACGCCGACGAGGACGATCATCAGCGTGAAGCCGATGCCGACGCCGAGCGCATGCGGAACGGTGCGGCGCAGGCCGAAATTGGCGCCCGACGCCATCAGCATCATATTGTTCGGCCCCGGGGTGATCGACGAGACGAGCGCGAAGGCGGAGAGCGCGGCGAGGGTGGTCTGTTCCATGCGCGCAACATAATGCGTTTAGCTGCGCGACGGATTGCAAAGATGACCCGCATTCGGTTAGATTATGCAATCCATGATCAAGATCGACGCCATCGGCCGCAAGATATTGCACGAATTGTCGCGCGACGGGCGAATCTCGAACCTCGAACTCGCCGATCGCGTCGGGCTGTCGCCCTCGGCCTGCCTGCGCCGCGTGCAGGAACTCGAACGCAGCGGGGTGATCAAGGGCTATCGCGCGGTGATCGACCCCGCGAAGCTCGGGCTCACCTTCCTTGCCTATGTGACCGTAGGGCTGTCGTCGCACACCAAAAAGTCGCAGGCCGGTTTTGAGGCCGCGATGGCCGAGGCGCCCGAAGTGCGCGAATGCCACAATATCACCGGCACGATCGAATATCTGCTGCGCGTCGAGACCGAGGATCTCGCGTCGTACAAGCATTTCCACACCGAGGTGCTCGGCGTGCTGCCGCAGGTGCATTCGATCACCACCTATGTGCTGATGGACTCGCCCAAGGACGAGCGGGCGTAGTTTTTCTTCGCGCCGCCCGTGAAGCGGTGCGCTTGCACCTCTCACTCGCCAACCGCATATCGGTTTCATGACGAAACTCTCTTTCCTCGACCTCGTGCCCGTTACCGATACCGGCACGATCGCCCAGTCGCTCGCCAACGCCGCCGATCTCGCAAGGCATGCCGAGGCGCTCGGCTATGCGCGCTATTGGGTCGCCGAACATCATGGCATGGCGGGGATCGCGAGCGCCGCGACCTCGGTCGTGCTCGCGCATATCGGGCAGGCCACCAAGAGCATTCGGATCGGATCGGCCGGTATCATGCTGCCGAACCATGCGCCGATGGTGATCGCCGAGCAATTCGGCACCCTCGAAGCCTTGTTCCCTGGCCGTGTGGATTTGGGATTGGGACGCGCACCCGGATCGGATCAGCGCGTCGCGCGCGCCTTGCGCCGCACCCTCGCGAGCGACGAGCGCCAGTTTCCGCAGGATGTGCTGGAATTGCAGGCCTTTCTCGCCGGCGACGAACAACTCGGTATCACAGCGGTTCCGGGCGCGGGCACCCATATCCCGCTGTGGATTCTCGGATCCAGCACCTTTGGCGCACAGCTCGCGGCGATGCTCGGGCTGCCTTACGCCTTCGCCAGCCATTTCGCGCCCGACGCGCTCGACGAAGCACTCGATATCTACCGCCGCCAGTTCAAACCCTCGGCGCAGCTCGCCGAACCCTATGCCGCGGCGGCGTTCAACGCCTTCGCCGCCGACACGCGTGAGGAGGCCGAACTCCTCGCCTCGTCGCAGCAGCAGGCGTTCGTCGCGCTGCGCACCGGCAATCCGGGCAAGATGAAGCCGCCGCTCGCGGGCTATAAGGACAGTCTGCCGCCCAATGCGCGGGCGATCCTCGACCATGTGCTGCAATGCTCGGCGATCGGCACCGCCGACGACATCGCGGCGGGCCTCAAGGCCTTTCAGACGCGCACCGGTGTCGACGAGGTGATCATCGCTTCGTCGATGTACGATCACGGTGCGCGCAAACGCTCGCTCGCGCTGACGATGGAGGCGGCGCGCTTGCTTTGACAATGTGACGGCGACGTCACGAAAGAATAGTCGTATTGTCATTGATGCGTCGTCGAATCGACGCGGCGGACCCCTAGGCGCAGCGCGTCTTTCCAAAAGGGGTCGCTTTCATGTCCGTCAAACTCTCCCTCGCCGGCGTCAGCGCCATCGCGCTGCTCGCCGCCTCGCCAGCTTTCGGGCAGGGCGCCACGCCGACCGACGAGGGCGAGGCGATCGTCGTCACCGGCCAGCGCGCGCAGCAGGAACGCGCGATCGAGATCAAGCGCGAGGCCGTCGGCATCATGGACGTCGCCGCGGCGGACGAGATCGGCCAGCTTCCCGACCGCAACGTCGCCGAAGTGATCGAGCGCCTGCCCGGCGTCGGCGTGCAATATGATCAGGGCGAGGGACGCTATGTCGCGATCCGCGGTATTCCGTCGGACCTCAACAATTATACCGTCAACGGCTTCGAGCTCGGCAACCCCGACGGCAACACGCGCCGTCTGCCGCTCGACATCGTCTCGGGGCAATTGCTCAACCGCGTCGAGGTGACCAAGGCGAAGACCGCCGATCTCGATGCGCAGGGTATCGGCGGCACGATCAACCTCGTGACTCAGACCGCGTTCGACTTCGCCGAGCCTTTCGTCCTCTCGGCCAATGTGCAAGCGGGTTACCAGACGCTCAACGAGAAGGTGCCGGTACGCGGCGATGCGAGCATCGGCGGGCGCTTCGGCGGCGACGAGCAGTTCGGCATCCTGATCGGCGCGAGCTATTCGAAGCGCGATTTCCAGAGCTTCGGCATCTTTCCCGACGATTGGGCGCCGTTTCCGGGCGCGGCGCGCGGCGGGCTGCCGACCAACATCAAATATACCGATTACCAGCTCGAGCGCGAACGCATCGGGGGCATCGCCTCGCTCGACTGGCGGCCGAGCGACACGACCCACCTGTGGGCGCGCGGGCTCTACAGCAAATTCACCGAGAATGAATATCGCCAGCGCTTCCGCCTCGATTTCGCGACGCAGGCACAACGGGACAATGGGACCGTAACATTGAACCCAGATGGCTTGACCGGCGTATCGACAGTGACCGAGCAGCGATCGGACCTGCGGCTTGAGTATAAGGAGAAGTCCGTTCTCGTCGGCATGGTCGGCGGGACGACCGAGGCCGACGACTGGACCTTCGACTATGGCATCGCGCGCTCGCACAATGAAGTGATCGAGCCGAACCAGCTCTGGCAATTCCGCGGCAACCCGGGGACCGTCGATTTCGACTTCACCGACAAATTGTTCAGCGCGGTGCCGCGCACTCCGCTGACCGCCGACGGCCTCGGCTTTCGCCAATATACGGTGCAGGACGAAAGCGGCGACGAATATATCTGGACTGGCCGGCTCGACGTCACGCGCAAGCTTGGCTTCGGCGACGACAGCTGGCTGAAGCTCGGCGGGAAATATCGCGCGACCGACAAGGATTTCGATGCGAACAACAGCATCTTTTCGCGGGGGAGCAATGCGGCGACGCGCTTCACGCTCGGCCAGTTCGGCTTGCAGGGCGCCGACGTGATTTCGCATGCCGGCGGCGGGCACGACTATCTGATCACGCCGGTGATTGACGCCGGCCTGATCGACGCCTTCACCGCTGACCCCGCGAACGCGGCCTATTTTGTGCTCGACGAGAGCTCGACGCTCGCCAATGCGACGCTGGACGACCTCGACCTCGGCGAAGATATCGCGGCGGGCTATGCGATGGCGAACCTCGATTTCGGGTCGATCACGGTGACGCCGGGCATCCGCGTCGAACGCACCGACCTGACGATCCGCGGGTTCCAGCTCGAGAATGAGGCCGACGTCGTCCCGGTGAACGCGAAGCGCAGCTACACCAACTGGCTGCCGAGCCTGATCGTGCGGATCGAACCGAATGACGAGGTCATTGTCCGCCTCGCCTATACGCGCAGCGTCGGGCGTCCCAATTATTCGGACCTCACCCCCGGCGGCGAGATCGCCTATGAAGCGAACGACGACGGCACATTCGACGGGTCGGTGTCGCTCGGCAACCCGAACCTCGAACCCTATGTCGCCGACGCGCTCGACGCCTCGGCCGAGTGGTATTTTGCGAAGGGCGGGCTGCTTTCGGTCGGCGTGTTCGCCAAATTCATCCAGAACCCCGTCTATACACAAAGCTTTACGCTGCTCGACACCAGCTATGGCGGGCGCGATTATGCCGTGCTCGGCTTCTCGCAAAAGGCGAACGGGACGAGCGCCGACATCATCGGGCTTGAGCTCGCCTATCGCCAGCAGTTCGACTTCCTGCCGAGCTTTCTCTCCGGCTTCGGGCTCGAGGCGAATATGACGCTGATCGATTCGAAGCTGAAAGTTCCCGGCCGTGCCGACCCCGCGGCGTTCCCCGAGCAGTCGAACCTGCTCTATGGCGCGCAGCTTTTCTATCAGAAGGGGCCGATCGAGGCGTCGATCGCCTATCACAACACCGGCAGCGCGCTGATTTCGCTCGGCGCCGATATGCTCGGCGATCAGTATAATGACGATCTGCGCCGGCTCGACGCCAAGGCGTCGTTCGCGTTGACCGACAATGTCAGCCTGTTTGTCGAGGGGCAGAATCTGACCGACGAGCCGACGCGCCAGTATCAGGGCGAGCGCCGTGACTGGATCATCCAGAACGAACGCTATGGCCGGACCTTCTATGCCGGCGCGTCGGTGCGCTTCTGATGCTCGCCGCCGCGCTCCTGACGCTTGCGACGATCGCGGCGCCCGAGGCCGATCAGGGCGTCGCGGCGGATCGGACCCATGTCTATGCCATCGATAATTTCGCGATCGGCAAATATGACAAGGCGAGCGGCAAGCGGGTCGCCGCGTGGGAAGGCGACCCCAAGCTGTTCCCGCACCTCAACAGCTGCGCGGTGGTGAAGGCCGAGCTCGTCTGCGCCGCCTCCAATTATCCGAAGGTGCCGATGGCGAGCAGCGTCGAGATTTTCGATGCAAAGACGCTCCGCCATGTCCGCACGGTCAGCCTCGGGCGGATCTATGGTTCGCTCACCGCGATGGACTGGCACGGCGGAAGCTGGTGGGCGGTGTTCGCTAATTATGACGACCGCGGCGGCGAGCCGGGGCGCGACCACCGCTTCACGACGCTGGTTCGCATGGACGCCTCCTTTCGTCCGCTCGAATCCTGGCTTTTCCCCGACGCCGTACTCGCGCGCTTCGCGCCCAAAAGCTGTTCGGGTTTCGCGTGGGGCGCCGACGGGCTGATGTACGCCAGCGGGCACGACCGGCCCGAAATCTATGCGCTGCGGTTGCCGAAGGCGGGCGCGACGCTCGAACTGGTGGCGACGCTGCCGGTGCCGACCGAGGGGCAGGCGATCGACTGGGACCCGGCCGAGCCGCGCCTGCTGTGGTCGATCGATCGCGCGAAGAAGGAAATCCGGGCGACGCCGGTTCCGGCGCTCTGATCTTTTTGTCGTCCGGGCGCACGGCGCCGCTGTGTTGACGCGCCTCCGGCACCGGCAGTATAGGAGCCGCCCGACCAAGGGCGGCCCGAACGGGGTCGCCTTTTTACTTTTGACTGAAAGGTGCTTGCCATGTCGATCACGCCGCTGATGCCCGTATACCCCCGGTGTGCCGTGCGTCCGGTGCGCGGCGAGGGCGCCTATCTGATCGGCGAGCGAGGCGAGCGCTATCTGGACTTCGCGAGCGGGATCGCGGTCAACCTGCTCGGTCACGGCCACCCGCACCTGACCAAGGCGATTCAGGAGCAGGCCGCGACGCTGATGCATGTGTCGAACCTTTACGGCAGCCCGCAGGGTGAGGCCTATGCCGCGCGGCTGGTCGACAATACCTTCGCCGACACGGTCTTCCTGACCAACTCGGGCGCCGAGGCGGTCGAATGCGCGATCAAGACCGCGCGCGCCTATCATTCGAGCGCGGGCAATCCCGAAAAGCACACCCTCATCACCTTCAACAACGCCTTCCACGGCCGCACGCTCGGCACGATCTCGGCGACCAATCAGGAAAAGCTGCGCAAGGGTTTCGATCCGCTGCTGCCCGGCTTCGCCTATGCGCCGTTCGACGACATCAACGCCGCGCTCGATCTGGTCGACGACAACACCGCGGGTTTCCTTGTCGAGCCGATCCAGGGCGAGGGCGGCATCCGCCCCGCCTCGCAGCCTTTCCTGCAGGCGCTGCGCGACATCTGCGACAAGCGCGACCTGATGCTGATCTTCGACGAGGTCCAGTGCGGCGTCGCGCGCACCGGCCATCTCTATGCCTATGAACATTATGGTGTCGCCCCCGACATTATGGCGAGCGCCAAGGGCATCGGCGGCGGCTTCCCGATGGGGGCGTGCCTCGCGACCGAAAAGGCGGCGCGCGGCATGGTCATTGGCACGCACGGGTCGACCTATGGCGGCAACCCGCTCGCTTGCGCGGCGGGGCAGGCGGTGCTCGACGTCGTGCTCGAAGATGGCTTCCTCGATCAGGTGAAGGCGACCGGCGAGCGGCTGCGCGGCGCGCTCGAACAGCTCATCCCCAACCACGACCATCTGTTCGACAGTGTGCGCGGTGTTGGCCTGATGCTCGGCCTCAAGCTCAATTCGGACAGCCGCGCGTTCGTCGCGCACCTGCGCGACAATCACGGGCTGCTGACCGTCGCGGCGGGCGAGAATGTCGTCCGCGTGCTGCCGCCGCTCAACATCGACGACAGCCACATCGCCGAATTCATCGAAAAACTGTCGGCAGGCGCGGCGAGCTACACGCCGCCCGAGTCCTGATGTTTTCCGTTCCTGCAGAACGGAGGGCATGATGCGGCGCTTCCTGAACCTGTCCGACGCGGGCGGCGACGCCGTAGCCGCGATGCTGTCGGACGCGATCGACCGCAAGACGGCGCGCGCGGGCTGGCCGAAGGCAAAGCCCGACGCCGATGCGCCGCTCGCGGGCCATGTGCTCGCGATGGTGTTCGAGAAGAATTCGACGCGCACGCGCGCATCCTTCGACATCGCGATCCGCCAGCTCGGCGGGGTGCCGATGATCATGGACGCGGGCGTGACCCAGCTCGGGCGCGGCGAGACGATCGCCGATACCGCGCGCGTGCTGTCGCGTTATGCCGATGCGATCATGATCCGCACCGACGATCATGCGAAAGCCGAGGAACTCGCCGAATATGCGAGCGTGCCGGTGATCAACGGCCTCACCGACCTCTCGCACCCGTGCCAGATCGTCGCCGACCTGCTGACGGTGGTCGAGAGTGGCAAGGCGCTGCCGGGGCTCGAACTCGCGTGGCTCGGCGACGGCAACAATGTCCTCGCGTCGCTGATCGAGGCGGCGGGGCTGTTCGGCTTCCACGTCCGCGCCGGCGTGCCGCAAGGCTATGAGCCCGAGGCGAGCTTCGTCGAGGCGGCGCGGGCGAAGGGTTCACGCATCGAGGTCGTGCGCGATGCGCGCGAGGCCGTGGCGGGCGCCGATCTGGTCGTCACCGACACATGGGTGTCGATGGGACAGGATCACGCGCATAACAAGATTGCGGCGATGGCGCCTTATCAGGTCGACGAGCGACTGATGGCGGGTGCGAAGAAAGACGCGATCTTCCTTCATTGCCTGCCCGCGCACCGCGGCGACGAGGTCGTCGATGCGGTGATCGATGGCGCGCAGTCGCGCGTCTGGGACGAGGCCGAAAACCGCGTCCATGCGCAAAAATCGATCCTGCTCTGGGCGCTCGGGAAATTGTGAGTTTAAGGACGTGAGCGAGACCATCGAAACCTGGTTCGACCAGCCTTTGCTGTTCACCATCGCCAAGCGCCATGTACGCGGGCGGCTGGTGCGGCTCGGGCCGACGCTGCGGACGATTATCGGCGCACATAATTATCCGCCGGTCGCCGAAAAACTGCTCGCCGAGGCGCTGGTGCTCACCGTGCTGCTCGGCTCGACGCTGAAGGACGAGAACGGCCAGATGACGCTGCAGGCGCAGACCGGCGGCGGGCCGGTCGAGCTGCTCGTCTGCGATTATCGCGGCGGCGAACTGCGCGGCTACCTCAAGTTCGATGCCGAGCGGCTAGCCGAGGCGGGTTCCGATCCGACCTTGTTCGCGCTGTTCGGCGAGGGCTTTCTTGCGATCACCTTTGATCAGGCGACGACCGGCGAACGCTATCAGGGCATCGTTCCGCTCGAAGGCACGTCGATCGGCGAGGCGGCCGAGCATTATTTCGAGCAATCGGAGCAGATTTCGAGCCTGATCAAGCTCGCCGCGCGTCATGATCCCGAGGCGGGATGCGTTGCCGGCGGATTGCTGCTCCAGCATCTTCCCGAGGGCGAGGTCGGCCGCGACCGGTTGCACGTTCGCCACGACAATCCCGAATGGGAGCATGCCAAGACGATCGCGGCGACGCTCAAGGACGAGGAGCTCACCGATCCCGCGACCTCGCTCGAGACGCTGGCGTGGCGGCTTTTCCATGAGGATGAGGTGCGCGTCGAGCCGGGCGTTACAGTGTCGCGGGGCTGCCGGTGCAGCACCGGCTATTTCGCCGGCGTGCTCGCGCAATTTCCCGAGGCCGAGCGCGCCGAAATGGCCGACGACGACGGCAGGATCGTCGTCGACTGCGCCTTTTGCTCGCGCTTTTTCCCGATCCCGCTCGACGAGATCGCGACCCACGATCGCGCCGAATAACCGAACGGGCTTCGTCGAAGCCGGCGACGAAACGAGCAAATCCAGCGCCAAGCGGTTGAAAAGCCTCGGGCGCGTTGTTACCTACGGGCAACGGGGTCGCATCCAGCCCGCGCGGCGACCAGTGGACAGGTGAAAATGGCGATCTTCTCTCCCCTCGTGCGATATGGTTTGATGGCGCTCGGCCTTGCGGGCGCGGCGACCGCGGTGCCGGCGCAGGCGCCGTCGCTGGCGATGCTCGACCGGCTCGAAAAGGGCAGCTGGCAGCTGCGTGAACGCGGCAAGGACGCGGTCGTCCAGACCGTCTGCGTCGGCGACGCGCGGCGGATGATCCAGGTCTATCACCCGGGTGCGACCTGTTCGCGCTATGTCATCGAGGATACGCCGAATTCGGTGACCGTCCACTATACCTGTCCCGGCGCCGGGCACGGTCGTACGACCATCCGCAGCGAGACGAACCGGCTGGTCCAGATCGATACGCAGGGCATTGCCGAGGGCCGGCCCTTCTCGCAGGCGATCGAAGCGCGGCGCACAGGCGGCTGCTGATCTTTGCGCGCCGCGCTAACCCGATGTTTACCATCCGGCGCTAGGTCGAAGGAAGACATGCTTCTTCGTATGTCTTCTCCCTAACGGCTGTCATGCCGGACTGGGCCGCGCGGCGACCGCCTCGCGGCCCGTTTCTTTGATGCGGCGGGCCCTCTTGCACCCCCGGCGGCACGGGCCTATCTGGCGCCGATGCAGCAAGTTTCCGGAAAAAGCGTGATCGTCCTTCTGTCGGGCGGGCTCGACTCGATGGTCTGTGCGGGCCTCGCGCGCGAAGCGGGCGCGCGCATCGTCGCGCTCACCATCGACTATAACCAGCGCCACCGCGTTGAACTCGAATCCGCCGCGCGCATCGCCGACTATGTCGGCGCCGCCGAACATATCGTGTTGCCGCTCGACCTCCGCCGTTTCGGCGGCTCGGCGCTGACCGCCGACATCGACGTGCCCAAGGACGGAGTGGGCGACGATGTCCCGATCACCTATGTCCCCGCGCGCAACCTGATCTTCCTGTCGTTGACGCTCGGGCTCGCCGAGGCACGGGCTGCGCAGGACATCGTCATCGGCGTCAATGCGCTCGACTATTCGGGCTATCCCGACTGCCGCCCCGAATTCATCCAGGGTTTCGAGAAGCTCGCGGCGCTGGCGACGCGCGACGGCGACAAGGGCGTCGAATTCCGCATCCATGCGCCGCTCCAGCATATGACCAAGGCCGATATCGCCGCCGAAGCGGCGCGGCTCGGCATGGACGCGGGGATGAGCTGGTCGTGCTACGATCCGACGCCCGAGGGGCTGCATTGCGGGGCGTGCGACAGCTGCCGCCTGCGGTCGAAGGGCTTCGCCGACGCGGGTCTCACCGACCCGACGCGCTACGCCTGAAGCCATGACCTACGCCGTCAAAGAGATTTTCCTCACCCTGCAGGGGGAGGGGGCGCAGGCGGGACGCCGCGCGGTCTTCTGCCGCTTTGCCGGCTGCAATTTGTGGACGGGACGCGAGCAGGACCGTGCCAAGGCGATCTGCCAGTTCTGCGATACCGATTTCGTCGGCACCGACGGCACGCTCGGCGGCAAGTATAAATCGGCCGCGGCGCTAGCCGACGTTGTCGCCGAAAGCTGGGGCGAGGGCGGCGAGGACCGCTATATCGTGCTCACCGGCGGCGAGCCGATGCTGCAGGTCGACGACGCGCTGATCGGTGCGCTGCACGATCGCGGCTTCACCATCGCGATCGAAAGCAACGGCACGCTGCCGATCCCGCGCAGCATCGACTGGATCTGCGTCAGCCCGAAAGCGGGAAGCGAACTGGTTCAGACGAGCGGCGACGAACTCAAACTCGTCTGGCCGCAGCCCGGCAGCGATGTCGCGCGGCTCGCGGGCCTCGACTTCAAACATCTGCTCGTCCAGCCGCTCGACGACCCGAACGCGAGCGCCAATGTGCAGGCGTGCATCGATCTGGTGATGGCCGATCCGCGCTGGCGCCTGTCGCTCCAGACGCACAAGCATCTGGGGCTGCGCTAGGCGTTATTCTCCCTTCTTGGCGGCGGCGTCGTCGGTAATCGCCTTTTTCGCGATCGGCATGTCGACCGCTTCGGGATCGTCGCCGTCGTCGCTCGCGGCTTCGTCGCCCTCGCTCGCCGCTTCGGCCTTGGGCGCGTCCTTTTTCGTGTCATCGTCGGGAATGCTGTTGTCGACCGCAGTGCCGTCGCCCGCCACATTATCGAGGACGATCATCGAATCGCTGATCGATCCGGGCTGGACCTCGACCGCGTCGAGCTTGGTCGTCGATTTGCCCGTGCTGTCGCCGCCGCCGCAGGCGGCCAGGGCGAGCAGGGGGAGCGAGGTGAGGAATATGCGGGTCATGCGGGCTTCCTAGTCGGTCGGCCCGAGCTTGTCGAGAAAGGCGGGCAGTGTCTGGGCCAGCGCCGCGTCGACATCGGCGAAGGTCGCGGCCTTGCCGAGCGCGGCGAGGCTGGTCACCGGAAACTCGGCGATGCCGCACGGCACGATCCCGCCGAAATGCGCGAGGTCGGGCGCGACGTTGAGCGAAAAGCCGTGCATCGTCACCCAGCGCTTCACGCGCACGCCGATTGCGCCGATCTTCGCTTCGCGGCCCTCCACATCATCGGTCCAGATGCCGATCCGCCCCTCGGCGCGCCGCGCCGCGACGCCGAGCAGCGCGAGCGCGTCGATCACCCAGCCTTCGAGCGCCGAAACATAGGCGCGCACGTCGCGCCCGCGCCGCGTCAGGTCGAGCTGGACATAGCCGACGCGCTGGCCGGGCCCATGATAGGTATAGCGTCCGCCGCGCCCCGCATCGTAAACCGGGAACTGCGGATTGAGCAGCTCGGCGGGATCGGCGCTCGTTCCCGCGGTATAGAGCGGCGGATGCTCGATCAGCCAGATGCGCTCGCCGGCGCTCCCTGCGTGGATCGCCGCGGCGCGCGCCTCCATGTCGACGAGCGCCGCGTCATAGCAGGTGAGGCCGGGGCTTATCGTCCATTCGGGCGGGGGCAGGGCGGTCATTGTGCCGGCTATCTGGCCCGCCGGGGCCTCGGACGCAAGACCCCCCGGCCCGCATGACCGACAGGGCTGGACAGACGCGCCGAAGATCGTCACCTTCGCGCCAACGGGGAACCAAAAAATGACGGGGTATCAATGGTAAAATTCGACATGGGCGCGGCGTGGGACGACACGTTGCAGCTTTTGAAATCGCACACGGCGCTCGTCGGCACGATCGCGGGCGTATTTCTCTTCCTGCCGGCGCTCGCCTTCGCCTGGTTCGGACCCGTTCCGATCGAGCCGCCCGCGGGCGCCGATTTCAACCAGGTCATGGCGACATTCCGCGAAAGCTTCCGCCAGATGATCCCCGGGCAGGTGGTGATCGCGCTTTGCACCCTGATCGGAACCGCAGCGATCCTGAGGCTCTGGCTCTCGCGGGCGGGGATCAGCGTCGGCGAGGCGCTGACCTTCGGCCTGATGCTCTTCCCGACGATGATTGCGGTCCAGATCCTGTGCGGAATCGCGATCGGTTTCGGTTTCATCCTGCTGATCGTGCCCGGCATCTACCTGATCGGGCGGCTCGCGCTTGTGACGCCTGCAATCGCCGATCGCCGGATCTACAATCCTTTCGAGGCGATCCGGACGAGCTGGGAGCTCACGCGCGACAACGGCTGGGCCGTGTTCTTCTTTCTGTTTCTCGTCGGCATCGTGATCGTGATCGCGGCGTTGATCATCGGCGGCGTCGTCTCGGTGATCTTCGGCAGCGAACCGGGCCTCGGCCGCATGATGGGCGGGCTGGTCGAGGCGGCGTTCGGCGCGATCGGAAGCCTGGTGTCGATCGCGGTATCGGCGGCCGCTTATCGCCAGCTCGCGCTACGGACCTCGTCCGAGGTGTTTCAGTGACGGGCAAGCCCGCAATAATGATAAAGGTGTCGCAATCGGGACGAAGCCGGTCGGTTTTCGTCCAGTCTTGAACGGAGTGAAGAACAGGCTTTGACAAGCAGGGGAAAGTGACATGACGAAAATGAGTATCGGAGCGGCCTTTTCCGAAACCTTCGCGTTTCTGAAGGCCAATTGGATGCAGATGCTGATGTGGGTCGGCGGGGCGCTGATCCTCGTTGGTCTGCTCGGTTATCTGTTTCTCGGGTCGACCTTTTCCGCGATGGCGATGTCGCCCAACGATCCGTCGCTTATCATGGGGGCTTTCGGCAAGATCGGGCTGTTCGCGCTGATCGCCGCGGTCATTTTCTACGGCGTGTCGATGTTGATCTGGCGCGGCGGCATGCACCCCGGCGAAGCGCCCAATTTCGCTTGGGCATTCCAGGCCGGGCCGGCGCTCGCCTTTGGCATGATCGTGGTCATGATCGCCGCCTATATCGTCATCTTCATCGTCATGTTCATCATGACGTTGATCTTCGGTGCGGCGCTCGGTGGCATGGGCGGATTGTCCCCGGCTGCGTTCGAATCGGGCGGCGCCGGCGCGATCGGCGGCGGGGCGATCTTCCTGATGATCATTCTCTATATCGCGATGGTCGTCTTTCTCTTGTGGGTGCAGGGCCGGTTCATGGTTGCCGGGCCGGTGATGGCCGAGCGGCTGACGCGCAATCCGGTTACCGGGCTCGGCGAATCGTGGCGGCTGACCGGCCCGTCGCAATGGGTAATCGTGGGTTTTTACCTGCTCTTCACGATCGGAATGCTCGTCTATATCTTTATCGCAAGCATGATCTTCGGAGGCGTGCTTGGGGCGATCGTTGGCGGATCGGTCGTCGGCGCGATGCTGACGATGATCGTGATGGCGGCGCTCGTCTATCTGCCGATCATCATGATCTCCTTTTCGATGCCGGTGGGCGTCTATCGCGCGATCGCACCGCGCGCGTCGGGCGACGTCTTCGCCTGATCCGGCATAAGCCTAAGAGAGAAGGGCGCTCCGGCAACGGGGCGCCCTTTTCGTATCAGGCCCATTTGGCGAGCGGCGGCAGGCTCATCAGGATCGCGTCGATATTGCCGCCGGTCTTGAGCCCGAACAGCGTGCCGCGGTCGTAGACGAGGTTGAATTCGGCGTAGCGGCCGCGCCAGATAAGCTGTTCCTCGCGCTCGGCCTCGGTGAAGGGCAGGTTCATGCGGCGGCGCACGATCTGCGGGAAAATGTCGAGGAACGCCTCGCCGACCGCCTGCGTCAGCTGGAAATTGCGGTCATATTCGACATCGTCGCCGCATTCGAGATGGTCGTAGAAAATGCCGCCGACGCCGCGATGGACGCCGCGGTGCGGGATATAGAAATAATCCTCGGCCCACTTGGCATAGCGTTCATAAACGTCGGGGCCAAAGGGGGCGCAGGCGGCGCGCAGCCGCGCGTGGAACGCATCGGTATCTTCTTGATACGGGATCGGCGGATTGAGGTCGGCGCCGCCCCCGAACCAGCGCTTCGTCGTCGCGAGGAAGCGCGTGTTCATATGCACCGCGGGGACGTGCGGGTTCGCCATATGCGCGACCAGGCTGATTCCGGTGGCGAAGAAGCTCGGGTCTTCGGCCGCGCCATGGATCGAGGCGGCGAAATCGGGCGCGAACTGGCCACCGACGGTCGAGACATTGACCCCGACCTTTTCGAAAACCTGGCCCGTCATCACGCCGCGCACGCCGCCGCCGCCTTCGCCGGGCGCCAGCCCCTCGGCCTCGCGGTCCCACGGCGTATAGGAAAAGCGCGCGTCGCTTCCCGCCTCGGCCTCGATCGCCTCGAATTCGGCGCAGATGCGGTCGCGAAGCGATTCGAACCAGGTGCGCGCGCGCTGTTGCTGCGGGTCGAGCGAGATCATGCGGGAAAGCCTTTCGTTTGCCGGAGCGCCTCGGCGAGCGCGATGCCAGCCGCGACCGCGACATTCAAGGATCGAAAGCCGGGCAGCATTGGAATCGCGACCCGCGCGGCGGCCGCGTCGTGGACGTGCTTCGGTACCCCGGCGCTTTCCGACCCGAACAGCAGGACGTCGCTTGCCTCGAATTCGAAATCGGGAAGCGGCGTCGCGCCCGCGGTCGTCAGCAGCACGACGCGCTGCCCGCCGATCTGCGACCATATGTGAAAAGCGTCCCAGCCCGGGTGCCGCCGGACGTTGGCACGCACGGCATAATCCATGCCCGCGCGCTTGAGCGCGGCGTCGCCGAACGGAAAACCGCAGGGTTCGATGATGTGCGCCGGCGTGCCGAAGCAGGCGGCAGTGCGCAGGATCGTGCCGACGTTGCCGGCGATGTCGGGTTGGAACAGGGCGATTTCCATGGTGCCGCCATAAAGCCGAAGGCGCCGCGAATCGAGGGGCTTGGCTGCATCGCGGCGGCCGGGTGACGCAAGCGGAAATTGCCTGTTGGCAAGCTCGGACTGTGCGGCTATCAGGCCCGCAATTCCCGGAGGGGCCGCCGGGTTGTGCGCTTTCGTGCGCGTGCAACAGGGACGGCCAAACCTTCGAGAACTATTGTGGTTCACCCATACAAGGGCAATCGAATGGCCAGTGAAACTGAACTCAACGCCGGTATCGAAGATGGCGTACGCCGCCGGGATTTCATCAATATTGCGGCAGTGAGTTTCGCTGGTGTCGGTTCGGTCGCCGTGGTGCTGCCCCTGCTTAACCAGATGAACCCGTCGGCCGACGTGCTCGCGCTGTCGTCGACCGAGATCGACATTTCGGCGATCCAGCCGGGGCAGGCGATCAAGACGAGCTGGCGCAAGCAGCCGGTGTTCGTGCGCAATCTCGTCGCCAAGGAAATCGCCGAAGCCAAGGCGGTCCCGATGGGCGACCTGCGCGATCCGGAAACGATCGACCAGCGCACCAAGCCGGGCAAGGAAAACTGGCTGATCACGCTGGGCGTCTGTACCCATTTGGGCTGCGTGCCGCTCGGCGCAGCCGAGGGCGAGAATCGCGGCGATTTCGGCGGTTATTTCTGCCCGTGCCACGGGTCGCACTACGACACCGCGGCGCGCATCCGTAAAGGGCCAGCACCCAAGAATCTGGTTGTGCCGCCCTATGAATTCACCAGCGACACCGTCGTGACGATCGGCTGAGGAGAGGAATAAGATGAGCTTTCCCTGGGCGAAACCCTATGAGCCGACGCATCCGCTGATGAAGTGGATGGACGAGAAGCTGCCGATTCCGCGCCTCGTCTATAATGCCACGGGGCCCGGCTATCCGGTCCCGCGCAACCTCAACTATTTCTGGAACTTCGGCGTCCTTGCTGGCGCCGCGCTGATGATTCAGATCATCACCGGCATCGTTCTTGCGATGCACTATGCGGCGAATGCAGACGTCGCGTTTAACTCGGTCGAGCATATCATGCGCGACGTGAACGCCGGCTGGTTCATCCGCTACGCGCATATGAACGGCGCGAGCATGTTCTTCATCGTCGTCTATCTCCACA
Organism: Sphingopyxis sp. LC363; assembly: GCF_000756385.1. Taxonomy (GTDB): domain Bacteria; phylum Pseudomonadota; class Alphaproteobacteria; order Sphingomonadales; family Sphingomonadaceae; genus Sphingopyxis. The sequence continues at coordinate 56,473 of NZ_JNFC01000005.1, read as the reverse complement.
TCTTCCGCGGCCTTTATTACGGTTCGTACAAGGCTCCGCGCGAGATGGTGTGGCTGCTCGGCGTCGTGATCTTCCTCCTCATGATGGCGACCGCTTTCATGGGCTACGTCCTTCCGTGGGGCCAGATGAGCTTCTGGGGTGCGCAGGTGATCACCGGCTTCTTCTCGGCGATTCCGCTCGTCGGCGAGCCGGTGCGCGAATGGCTGCTCGGCGGCTTCGTCCCCGACAACGCGACGCTCAACCGCTTCTTCTCGCTGCACTATCTGCTGCCGTTCGTGATCCTGGGTGTCATCATCCTGCACATTTGGGCGCTGCACATCCCGGGTTCGTCGAACCCGACGGGCATCGAAGTGAAGGACGAACAGGACACCGTCCCGTTCCACCCCTATTACACCGCGAAGGACGGCTTTGGCGTCGGCGTCTTCCTGCTCGTATTCGTCGCGCTGACCTTCTTCAGCCCGAACACGCTCGGCCACGCCGACAATTATATCCCGGCGAACTCGCTTTCAACCCCGGCGCATATCGTTCCCGAATGGTATTTCCTGCCCTTCTACGCGATCCTGAAGGCCTTCACCTTCAACTTCCTGTGGATCGACGCGAAGCTATGGGGCGTCATCGCGATGTTCGCATCGATCGCGCTGCTGTTCTTCCTGCCCTGGCTCGACAGCTCGCCGATCAAATCGTCGAACTATCGTCCGCTGTACCGCATCTTCTTCTGGATCCTCGTCGCCGACGTGCTGCTCCTCGGCTGGTGCGGCATGCAGCCCGCCGAACAGCCGTGGGTGATCCTCAGCCAGCTGGGTGCGATCTATTATTTCGCTCACTTCCTGGTGATCCTGCCGATCGTGTCGCGGATCGAACGCCCGCTGCCGATGCCGAATTCGATCACCGAAGCGGTCCTCGCCAAACACGCCACCGACGCGACGTCGGCTTCGGCAACGGCCTGAGCGCCGGACTTTAATAGGAGCTGATACAGCCATGGTTCGTCCGCTCGGTTTTCTCGTCGGTCTCGGTTTCATTACCGCGCTGGTGCTCGCGATCCTCACGACGCCGCTCAAGAATGAGCCCAATGTCGCGCACGAGTTTCACAAGCATCCCAAGCATCTGAAGCTCGCCAGCGACGGCATCCTGCTGCCGCATTGGGACAAGGCCCAGCTGCAACGCGGGATGCAGGTTTACAAGGAAGTCTGCTCGGCCTGCCACAGCCTGCACCTCGTCGCCTTCCGCGACATTGCGGACCTCGGATACACCGAAGGGCAGATCAAGACTTTCGCCAAGGGCTTCCAGGTCCCGTCGATCAACCCCGACACGGGTGAGCCGGCGACCCGCGACGGCCTGCCGTCGGATTATTTTCCGTCGCCCTATGCGAATGAAGTCGCCGCGCGCGCCGCGAACAACAATGCGCTGCCGCCCGATCTTTCGCTGATCACCAAGGCGCGCGAAGGTGGCAAGGACTATGTCTATTCGCTGCTGACCGGCTTCCAGAACCCACCGGCGAACCTGCCGGCAGAGCTGAAGCCGGGCACGGGGCTGCACTACAACCCCTATTTCGCGAACCTCAACCTCGCGATGGCGCCGCCGCTGACCGAAGGCCAGGTCACCTATGCCGACGGCACCAAGGCGACGGTCGACCAGATGTCGAAGGACGTGACCGCGTTCCTGGTCTGGACTGCCGAACCGAAGCTGATCAAGCGCATCCAGGTCGGTTATGCCGTCTTCTTCTTCCTGCTCATCTTCACGGTGCTGACCTACCTGTCGTACCGGAACATCTGGGCCGACAAGAAGCATTGAGGGAAAAGGGAAGGGCGATTGTGACCACATGATCGCCCTTCCGCCCCAGCCGGATCTCGACCTCACGTCGCTGGTCCGCACCATCCCGGACTTTCCAAAGCCGGGCATCCAGTTTCGCGACATCACGACGCTGATCGGCGACGCCGCCGGTTTCAGTGAGAGCGTGCGCCGGCTGAGCGCACGCGCGGCGGCCTATCGCCCCGATTTCGTCGTCGCGGTCGAAGCGCGCGGCTTCCTGTTCGGCGCCGCGATGGCGACCGCGATGGGCCTCGGCGTCGTCCCCGTGCGCAAGGCGGGCAAGCTGCCCGGCGTGACGATCGGCGTCGATTACGAACTCGAATATGGCGTCGACCGCCTCGAACTGCACGAAGGCGCCGTGCTGCCCGGGCACCGCGTTATCCTCGTCGACGATCTGCTCGCGACCGGCGGCACGATCCTCGCCGCCGCGGCGCTGATGCGGAGCGTCGGCGCCGAAGTCGCCGCGGCGCTGTTCGTCATCGACCTGCCCGACCTCGGAGGATCGCAGCGGCTGACGGCGGCGGGGCTGGCGTGCGAAACGCTGATCGCCTTCGACGGCGACTGACAGCGGCGAAGGAAACGATGAGCCGCCTTTCGGACAATTGTGCGGACGGGAGGCGTCAGGCCGCCATGTCGGCCATCGCAGCGTCGGCTTCGATACAGAAGAGCGCGCGCGCCTTTCCATCCGCCTTCGCGCGATAGAGAGCGGCATCGGCACACGCCAAAAGGCGTTCCAGCTCGACTCCCAGCTTGGGCGCGGTGGCGATGCCGACGCTGACCGACACCGACATCGATATGCCATCGACGACATAGGGCTTGCTGATCTCGCGGATGATCCGGCGCGCGAGCAACTCGGCTTCGGAATCATCGCGCAAGCCGATCTGAAGCACGACGAATTCGTCTCCGCCCAGCCGCGACACGACGTCGTCGGCGCGAACCATCCCCTCAAGGCGCCGCGCGACCTGTTCGAGCAACGCGTCGCCCGCCGGATGGCCGTAGCGATCGTTGATCGCCTTGAAGCCGTCGAGGTCGAGAAAATGCAGTGCGACCATGTTTTTGGCGCGGATCGCCGTCTCGGTATGAAGCTGGAACAGTTCGCGGAGCAGCAGGCGATTCGAGAGACCGGTCAATGCGTCGGTTCTTGCAAGCTTCGCCATGTCGTGCCGTGCCGTATGGTGCTCGACCGCCGAGCGGTAGAGGTGGGCAACGGTCTGGAGGCTGAGCGCCGTGATCATCGCGACAACCAGCGCCTCGACCAGAAACAGTTCGGCATGCAACGGCATGCCATGGCGTTCGAGCGCATGGAGCGTCAGCGCGGCAACAGTCGGCAGCGTTGCGAGAAGCAGGCTGATTACGCAGATATTCGGGCGGATCGAGGTGCGCGAGACGATACCCGCGCCAAAGCTGAATACCAGACTGATCGTGATGAGATGCAGCAGCGGATAATGGGCGGAGATTGCGACCATGTTGAGAAGTGCCAACAGGATCGCGAAGGCATAGTTTCCGATCGCGTAACGCCGTTCCCAGCGTCTGAGGTCGTCGAAACTGCCCACCGGGGCGGCGCGGGAATAGGCACGGATGGTGGCGAGGCGCAGAAGGGTGGTGAGAGCGCCCATTGCGGCCAGAAAGAGCAGGAAGGGGCTTTCGAGCTCGCGGCCGACAAGCAGGCAGATGCCGACGAACACGATTCCGAGCCCGGATATGGGAAGCCACATGCTGTACAGCATCGCCACAAAATCGCGATACACCGGTAACGGCAGGGCCGCCGGGCTGGGAAAAATCCGAAAGCGAAAGCGGCGCGGCTCGATCGGTGTGGAGGAATCCGACCGTCTCATGCTGCCCACTGTGCACCAATCATATTAACGTCCGGTAACGATGGATCGCCCGACGCCAGAAAAGGGCGGATCGAGCCGCCGCGCAAAGAAAAAGCCCGCGCCGAAGCGCGGGCTATCGCCCCCGTGGCAAACGGGTTGTTATCAGAATGGCAGCCAATTCTGTTTCTTGCGGAACTTCATATAGCCGACGTTCGCGCCGAGCCGTGCGCCGACGCCGACGCGGATCGGGATGAGCACGACGTCGCCGCGGCGCAGATAGCTCGCGTTGAAGCCGCCGACCAGATAGGCGGCGCCTTCGCCCGCCGGATAACGCTTGTAGAGGTCCTCGCTGTCGAAGAGGTTATAGACGAGGACGAAGGTGTTGCCGGCATTGGCGCCGGCGTCGAAACCGATCGACGGGCCGGTCCAATAGGCGGGAAGCTCGCCCTCGATCTTGTGGTGGAGCGTCCCCGACCCGTAGCGCAGCCCGACCACCAGCGCGCCGCCCGCCTCGCGCCCGACGATATAGGCATTGGGTTCGCCCTGTTCCTTGAGGATATCCTCGATCAAGCCGGCAAGCCCCTGCGCGCCCTTGCCGAAGATGCCTTCGGCGGCGCCAATCAGATCATCCTTCTTATAGGTCGAACTGGCGTCGGCGGAAACGTCGGTGGCCGTCACGTCGGCGGGAGCGGCGCTAGCCGCCGTGCTGCCGTCGATGGGCACTTCGCTCGTCTGCTGATCGCCGGTCGCAAGGTCGCTGTCGTAAGACGGGTCCGTCGTCGAGCTCGTCACCGGCGGCGGGGCGGGATTATCGAGGTCGGAATCGATTTCCATGTTGCTGGGGTCGATCTCGCGCATCTGCGCCGCCGCGGGCAGCGGCGTCAGCGCGAGGCCGAGCGATGCCATCGCCGCAAAAGCAAGGCTGGTGAACGTCTTCCGCATAGTGGACCCCCAAAAATCGAACCGCGCCTTCACGGCGAAACCTGCGTTAATCATGACTCGCTTTGGCGCCCGGGCAATGAACGGGCGATGACCCGAGTCGAATTTGCGCCGGATCGAATCGTTCGCGCGACGAAATGGCCGCGGCGACGTCAAAAAAGCACAATCTTTGGCGTTGCGGGGCGCGAAGCGCATAGCTATAGCGACCCGCCTAGGCCAGACTGCCGTTAGCGCGGCAGACCATGCGGAGACGTGGGTGAGTGGCTGAAACCAACGGTTTGCTAAACCGTCGTACTGGTAAATCCGGTACCGAGGGTTCGAATCCCTCCGTCTCCGCCACCTCATTTCCCGATCGATCGAAGCGAGCCGACCGTCCTACCGGGTGGTCCCTCCGGCCGCTGTCCGGCCCCTAGCGCCGCCGCTCCAGCCACCATGTCTGCCGCCAGCCATAGGGGCTTGCGATTGCCTCGCCCGCCGCGTTGGTCGCGGGCTTGAAGCGAAACCGCTCCTCGATTAGCCGGCACGTCGTTTCGTCGAGCGAAGCGTCGCCGCTCGACCGGGTGACGCGGCACCCGCTGACCCGGCCGCTGGCCTCGATGGTGAAGCGCACCTCGACCTCGCCCCCGGTTTTCGCCCGGCTCGCTTCGCGCGGATAATCGCGGTCGCGGATCGTCCCGCTCCGCCACGCAGCTTTGGTGCCCCCGCCGGTGCCGCTCCCCGCGCCGCCTGCGCCCGTCCCGTCGCCGCGCCCGCCTGCACCTGATCCCGGTCCGGTTTGGGGGGCGGCGCCCGCCGAGATATCGTTGCCGGCCCCGGGTTTCGGCGCAGCCGCGACGGGCGGGATGACCGGCGGCAGCTTCGGTGGCGGCGCGGCAACCGCCGTGGCCCTTGCCTCCTTGTTGGCGGGCGAGGCCTTGCCGCTGGCCTTTTCGCTTGGTGTCTCCGCAGGCCGAGCCTCCGAGCGGGGCGGGGGAGGGGCCGGGATCGCGATAGCCGTGATGGCTTCACTCGCCTTGCGAACGACGTCGAGGTCGAGGCCGCTCGCAAGACCGAAACCGACCGCGACGACGATCATCAGGGCGCTGCCGCCGGCCAACACACGCTGTCTTGTCGATATGTGCCCCGTATAGGCCATCGCGCCGCCTCTCATCGCGCGCCGCGGCGCGCAATCGACGTCCGGCTTAGAGGAATTCGTCTAGCGTGGACATGAACCGGTCGAACTGATCGTGGTGCAGCCAGTGGCCGGCATTTTCGAACTCGATGACCTTTGCTGTGTTGAAATGCTCGAGCCGGCCGTCCTTCTCGGGATTCGAGGCCCAACTGTTCGCGCCATAGAGGAGCAGGGTGGGGCAGGCGATCGCGCCCCATAGCGACGCGATGTCGTCCTGCCGCATGTCGAAGGCGGGCCAGACGTTCAGATAATTGTCGAACTTCCAGCTCCACGTCCCGTCCTCGTTACGGCTGATGCCGTGGATCGTCAGGTGGCGCGCCTGCGCTTCGGTCAGATAGGCGTTCTCGCCCATCATGCGCGCCAGTGCATCTTCGAGCGTAGCGTAGCGGCGCGGGGTGCGTCCCGCCGCCTGCCTCTTGTCGTCGATCCATTTGCGGAAACGCTCTGCATAGCTGGTCTTCGCGCGCTCGGCGATCACCTTGGGGGAGGGCCCGAGCCCTTCGATCGCGACGAGCTTGCGGACATTGTCCGGATAAAGGCCGGTATAGCGCAGCGCGATATTCCCCCCCATCGAATGCGCGACGATCGACAGCGGTCCGAGGTCGAGCTGATGGATCAGCTGCGCGAGGTCGTAGACGAAGCCGTCCATGTCGTAATTGCCGTCGGGCGACCAGGCGCTGTCGCCATGACCGCGAAGGTCGGGGGCGATGATATGGTAGCGATCGCGGAGCTTTTCGGCGACCCAGTCCCAGTTGCGGCAATGGTCGCGGCCGCCGTGGACGAGGAGAAGCGGCGGCGCGCCGCGATTGCCCCAGTCGACATAATGAAGTTTCAGCCGCTGCGAGATGAAGCTGTTCGAGGTGGGGCCGGCACTTGCCATCGGATCATCCTTGCTGTCTGTTCCAGTTTCAAAAGGCGACTGGTTTCGATCCGTCAACCCCGCATCGTCCAGGTCGTCGCCAACCGTGGAGAAGAGGATGAATGCGATGTCGACATTTCGGGATAACCTGCTGGCAGGAAAGACCGCCTTTGTCGCAGGCGGCACAAGCGGCATCAACCTTGGCATCGCGAAACGCTTTGCCGAACTCGGCGCGAAGGTCGCCGTCGCCGGGCGCGATCCCGATAAGGCGGCGCGCGCGGCAGCGGAGATCGGCAAGGGGGCGCTCGGCCTTACGGGCGACGTGCGCGATTTTTCTGCGATCCGCGGCGTGATGGAACAGGTCGCGGGCGAACTGGGGCCGATGGATATCGTGATTTCGGGCGCGGCGGGGAATTTCCTCGCACCCGTGCTCGGCATGTCGGCGAACGCCTTTCGCACGGTCGTCGACATCGACCTCAACGGCACCTTCAACGTGTTTCGTGGCTGTCATGATCTGCTCAACCGGCCGGGCGCCTCGTTGATCGCGATTACCGCGGGGCAAGCGATCAACGCCTCGGCTTTGCAGGCGCATGCCTGTGCGGCGAAGGCGGGGATCAACCAGCTGATTCGCGTGCTCGCGCTCGAGTGGGGGCCGGAGGTGCGGGTGAACGGCATCTCGCCGGGACCGATCGCCGATACCGAAGGGATCAAGCGCCTCGCGCCCGACGCCGAAACACGGGCTGCGCATTACGACCGGATCGCGATGAAACGGTGGGGCCGGATCGAAGAGGTCGCCGAATCGGCGGTGTTCCTCTGCTCGCCGGCCGCGGGCTATATCACCGGCACGATTCTCGACTGCGACGGCGGCAGCCAGATCGGCGACGCGTCGCGCGGCGACCTGACGAAGGGAATGGCCTGACAGCAAAAACGCCGCCAACCCGATGGGGCGGCGGCGTTTTTAATGGTGGGCGTGGCAAGGATTGAACTTGCGACCCCTGCGATGTCAACACAGTGCTCTACCACTGAGCTACACGCCCATCCCTTGGGGTGACGCGGCCCCTAAAGGCCTCTGCGCGGCTTGGCAAGCCCTTCCTTCGAGTCTGTTCCAACAGTTCGGCACCGGCCCGCTCCCCCACCCGGCCTCCCATAGGCTACTATCGTCAGGGAGGCCCTTCGACGCCACGCGTCGTCTTGGGGCGCTGGGGGACCGGGCCGGTGCCGCCTCCGCGCGAGCGGAAAAGAAGGCTATTGCTGGTTCGACCGGTCCGCACGGCCGAACAGATTGTCGACCTCGCGCACCAGATCCTTGAGGTGGAAGGGTTTCGACAAGAGCTTGGCCTGCGGCACATTTTCCTCGGCGCGCAACGACACCGCGGCGAATCCGGTGATGAACATCACCTGCGTCTGCGGCGCCGCCTTCGCGGTGTGCTGCGCAAGTTCGATCCCGTCCATTTCGGGCATGACGATATCGGAGAGGAGCAGGTCGAAGGTTCCCGAATCGATATAGGGCACGGCGGCGGTGCCGCGGTCGACCGCAGTGACGTGATAGCCGGCGGTTGTCAGCGCTCGCGCCAGATACTCGCGCATCACATCATCGTCTTCGGCGAGCAAAATGCGAGTCATGCTGAAATCTGTTCCCTGGTCTTTCGGCGCCGCCCATTCGTTCGGAATGCGCCTTCAAAATCCCGTCCGGCATAGCGTCAGAGATTTAACAAATTGACGCGGACACTGGATTTGTCCGGCTTTTTTTGCCACCCATCGTTCATGCCCTCCCGCACCATTCCGCCCACGGCCATCGCTGTCAACCGGCCTGAGGTGAGCAGCCCGGTCGTGGTGTCGGTGCCGCACGCCGGGCGCATCTATCCGCCCGAGATCCTCGCCGCCGCCCGCGTTGGCCGGCCCGAGCTCGAACGGCTCGAGGATAGCTGGTGCGACCTGATCGCCGCGGGTGCCGCCGATGCGGGTGCCACCGTCGTGCAGGCCCTGTGGGCACGCGCGGTAGCCGACCTCAATCGCGGCGAAGGGCAGATGGCGCCGGGCGAGGTCGCGATGCCGCTTCGGATGCAATTTTCGGCGCCGGGGCGAAAGGAGCGTGCGGGGCTCGGCGTGATTCCGACGCGGCTTGCCGACTGCGGGCCGCTGTGGAGGCGGCCGATCGATCATGCAGCACTGCATTGGCGGCTCGAATCGTTCCACCGGCCCTATCATGCTGCGCTGGCCCGCACGCTGGAGGAGGCGCGGCGCCGGTTCGGACATGCGATCCTGATCGACCTGCATTCGATGCCCCCGATTCCTGCCGGCCAGATGGGGCATGGTGCGCGAATCGTCGTTGGCGACCATTTCGGAGCGACGGCGGGCGCATGGCTGGTCGATCGGGTCATGGCATCGGCGGAGTGTCTGGGCGCGCCGCTGTCGCGAAATCAGCCCTATGCCGGCGGGCATATCGTTCGAACACATGGGAAGCCGGGACATGCGATCCATGCCGTGCAGATCGAGATCGACCGAAGCCTGTATCTCGCGCCCGGCCGAACGCCGGATTCGGAACGGGTCATGCGTCTTGCGAACTGGTTTTCGAACCTTGTTGCCGAGGTCGGTCGAGCGACCCCCGACTCGGAAATTTATCCCGAGGCAGCCGAATAATAAAAAACCACCTCGTACCGAAGTACGAGGTGGCCAGGGTCCAGGGAGGACGCGTCCGCGCCAAAGCTGACGGGACACTGGCCGCGATGGAAAGGGGGAAAACCATGGCGGCGTAGTTTGAATTTAGGGATTTGTTCGCCGACTTACAAGAAGCGACAGTATAGAATCTGCAATTTGCAGGAAATTGGTCGGGGAGAGAGGATTCGAACCTCCGGCCCCTGCCTCCCGAAGACAGTGCTCTACCAGGCTGAGCTACTCCCCGACCGATCTGCGCGCCGACCGGGGTCGCCGCGAAGGCAGGGCGGTCCTCTAGACGCGCAATCTGTGAACTTCAAGCGCCAATCGGCACATTCAATGCAATTGCCGTAGCTACAGCATTTCGGCAGTTCGAAAGCTGAAATGACCGCCCGCAACGAAAATCAGATGATCGGCCAGATCGATGTCCATGGTCCGCAGGAAAAGCGCGGCAGCGTGCGTCGCGCGGATGTCGGCATCGCTCGGCCAGGGCGTGTCGGAGGGGTGGTTGTGCGCCATGACGACCGTCGTAATGCCGCCATCGACGAGCGTGCGCCAAGCGCTCGGCGGGATAACGCAGCGGCCCGATCTATCGCCATCGACGCGTTCGAGCCGCACGAGGCGTTCGAAGGCGTCGAATGCGGCGAGGAACAGGGTTTCGCGCTCGTCGTTGAACATCGGGCGCAGCAAAAGGCGCGCGAAATCATCCTCAAGCTGGCACGGCACGAAGCCAGCCAGCGCCGCCGGATCCGGCGCTTTGCCGAGGGGTTCGAACAGGGTCATCGCCGTCCCCATGCGCTCACGCAGCGCGATTCCCAACGTCCGACTGCCCCGCATCGGAGGCTTTGTGACGCAAGCCATGCCGCTTCCCATGTTGTTCCCTTGTCCCGTCGCGGCGCGAAGCCTAGCACCAAGGGACAAAGCCGGGAGCCGAGTCTTGTCTGATTCCATCCATTATGAACTGCAATATCTCGACCTGATGCGCAGGATCTGGGTCGAAGGCGACGAGCGCGTCGATCGCACCGGCGTCGGCACGCGCTCGCTGTTCGGCGAGACGATGCGATTCTCGCTGAAGGACGATGCGATTCCGCTGCTGACCACCAAGCGCGTCTATTGGAAGACCGCGCTGCGCGAGATGCTGTGGTTCCTGACCGGCGACACCAATATCCGGTCGCTCGTTGCGCAAGGCGTGCGGATTTGGACCGACTGGCCGCTCGACAAATATCGCCGCGCGACGGGTGAGGCGATCAGCGCCGAGGATTTCGAGGCGCGGATCATCGCCGACGTGGATTTCGCCGCCAAGTGGGGCGATCTCGGGCCGGTCTATGGGCACCAATGGGTGAACTGGCCCCGCTACGAGCCGGCGGGCGACGGACTCTTCCGCCGCTCCGAGCGGGGCCACAACCAGATCGCGGCGCTGATCGATTCGCTTCGCAACAATCCGGGGTCGCGCCGGCATATCTTCACCGGCTGGAACGTCGCCGATCTCGACCGGATGGCGCTGCCACCCTGCCACATGACCTATCAGTTCCACATCCGCAGCGACGGCGGACTGTCGTGCCTGCTCTTCCAGCGGTCGTGCGACCTCGGTCTCGGCTTTGCGTTCAACATCTTCGAGGCGGCGCTCCTGACGCGGATGATCGCCGAGATGTGCGATCTCACTGCGCATGAAGTCGTCTGGACCGGCGGTGACGTCCATCTCTATCTCAATCACGCCGAACTGGTCGAACGGCAGTTGCAGCGCATTCCCGAAGGCGCGCCGAAGCTGCGCATCATTCGCCGGCCTTCGAGCATATTCGACTATAGATTCGAGGATTTCGCGGTCGAGGATTATGCGCCGCAAGCGCATATTTCCGCGCCGGTAGCGGTCTGACCGCCGGCATTGCATTCGTATGACGACAGTAATAATATGTCGCCACGTTGAAATATAACTAGGTGCGCGATTCGCGCCCGAAGGGAAGAAGATATGCCTGAGACGACCCCCCAAAAGGAGGTTGGGCGTCCGGCGAGCAATTTGCCGCCGCTGTCGCTTCATATCCCGGAACCGCGCTATCGTCCGGGCGACACGCCCGACTTCGGCGATATCGAGGTCCCCGCCGTCGAAGCGACCCCGCGCCCCGGCGAAGCGACCAAGCCCGATGCGATGCGCGAGCTTTGCTATGGTCTTGTCCGTGTGCTCGATTTCGATGGGCAGGCGAAGGGGCAGTGGGATCCCCGGCTCTCGCCCGAGCGGCTCCGTTCGATGCTGCGCAACATGATGCTGACGCGGGCGTTCGACGACCGGATGTTCCGCGCGCAGCGGCAGGGCAAGACGAGCTTCTATATGAAGTGTACCGGCGAGGAAGCGACCTCGGTCGCCTCGACGATGGCGATCGACCGGACCGACATGGTTTTCCCGAGCTATCGCCAGCAGGGCATATTGATCACGCGCGATTATCCGCTGATCCAGATGATGAACCAGATCTATTCGAATCGCGGCGATCATCTGCTCGGTCGCCAGTTGCCGATCATGTATTCGGCGCCCGAGCATGGCTTCTTCAGCGTGTCGGGCAATCTCGCGACGCAATATCCGCAGGCGGTGGGCTGGGCGATGGCTTCGGCGTCGAAGGGCGACAGCCGTATCGCGACCGTATGGTGCGGCGAAGGCTCGTCGGCGGAGGGCGACTTCCATTCGGCGCTGACCTTTGCGACCGTCTACAACGCACCGGTCATCTTCAACGTCGTGAACAACCAGTGGGCGATCTCGAGCTTCTCGGGCTTTGCCGGCGGCGAGCGGACAACCTTTGCGGCGCGCGCGGTCGGATATGGCATCGCCGGGCTGCGCGTCGACGGCAACGACCCGCTCGCGGTTTACGCCGCGACGCAATGGGCGGCGGACCGGGCGCGGACGAACAACGGCCCGACTTTGATCGAGCATTTCACCTATCGCAGCGAGGGGCACAGCACCTCGGACGACCCGAGCGCCTATCGCGCCGCCGACGAAGCGACCGCCTGGCCGTTCGGCGACCCGATCGCGCGGCTCAAGCAGCACCTGATCACGCTCGGCGAATGGGACGAGGAGCGCCACGCGGCGCAGGCGAAGGAGCTCGACGAGCTGGTCAAGACGACGCAGAAACAATCTGAAAAGCTCGGCATATTGGGGCACGGGATGCACCAGCCGTTTGAGACGATGTTCGAGGATGTGTTCGAGGAGATGCCTTGGCATCTCAAGGAGCAATGCGATCAGATGCTCGCCGAGCAAGAGGCCAAGTTCGGCCCGGATTGGAAGCCCGAATGATGGCCGAAACCAAAACGATGAACATGATCGAGGCGATCAACAGCGCCATGGACGTCATGCTCGAACGCGATCCGGCGACCGTCGTGATGGGCGAGGATGTCGGCTTTTTCGGCGGCGTGTTCCGCGCCACCGCGGGCCTCCAGAGAAAGCATGGCAAGACCCGGGTGTTCGACACGCCGATCAACGAGTGCGGGATCATCGGGGTCGCGGTCGGCATGGGCGCCTATGGCCTTCGCCCGGTTCCCGAGATCCAGTTCGCCGACTATATCTATCCCGGGCTCGACCAGCTGGTCAGCGAGGCGGCGCGCCTGCGCTATCGTTCGGCGAACGATTTCATCTGTCCGATGACCGTGCGCACCCCGTTCGGCGGCGGTATTTTCGGCGGCCAGACGCACAGCCAGTCGCCCGAAAGCATCATGACGCACATCTGCGGCGTGAAGACGGTGATTCCGTCGAATCCCTATGATGCAAAGGGTCTGCTGATCGCGGCGATCGAGGATAATGATCCCGTCGTCTTCCTCGAACCCAAGCGCATTTATAACGGCCCGTTCAGCGGCTATTACGACCGCCCGGTCGAACCCTGGTCGAAGCATGACGCGAGCGCGGTGCCCGAGGGCTATTACCGCATCGATCTCGGCAAGGCGGCGACGGTTCGCGCCGGCGAGGCGCTGACGATCCTCGCCTATGGCACGATGGTGCATGTGACCAAGACGATCGTCGAGGAAATGGGCATCGACGCCGAGATTCTCGACCTGCGTACGCTGCTGCCGCTCGATATCGAAGCGATCGAGGCGTCGGTGAAAAAGACCGGCCGCTGCCTGATCATCCACGAAGCGACGCGCACCTCGGGCTTCGGCGCCGAACTCGCCGCGCTGGTGCAGGAACGCTGCTTCTATCATCTCGAGGCGCCGGTCGAGCGCGTCACCGGCTTCGACACGCCTTATCCGCATAGCCTCGAATGGGCCTATTTCCCCGGCCCGGTGCGTATCGCGACCGCGCTGACCAAGATTTTGAAGGACTGACGCCATGGCCCGCTATTCATTCCGTCTGCCCGACATCGGCGAAGGCATCGCCGAGGCCGAAATTGTCGCTTGGCACGTGCGTGTAGGCGAACGCGTCGAGGAAGATGCGCAGCTTGCCGACATGATGACCGACAAGGCGACCGTCGAAATGGAATCGCCCGTGTCGGGGATCGTCGTTGAACTGGCGGGCGAGGTCGGCGACCTGATCCCGATCGGCTCGACGCTCGCGGTGATCGAGACCGATGGCGATGGGGAGGGCGAGGTTGAAGCGCCCCCTGCCGATACGCCGATCGAAGAAGAGATTGTCTCGGAGACGCCGGGGGCCGAAGAGGTTTCGGATGCTGAGGCGGTTTCGCTCCCGGTTGCGGAAGGGCCTGTTGAGCCCACTCCGGCCGTTTCTGAAACAACCCCTCCCCCGACCCCTCCCGCAAGCGGGAGGGGAGATAAGGCTGTCCTGGCATCGCCCGCTGTCCGCGCGCGCGCCAAGGATCTGGGCATCGATCTGTCACAGGTGCAATCCGATGGCGACCGGGTCCGTCACGCCGATCTCGATGCCTTCCTGCGTTACAGCGCGGGGCAGGGCTATCACGCCCCCGGCGCCAGCCGTGCGCGCGCCGACGAGCCGATCAAGGTCATCGGCATGCGCCGCAAGATTGCCGAGAATATGGCGGCGTCGAAACGCGCGATCCCGCACTTCACCTATGTCGAGGAAATGGACGTTACCGCGCTCGAAGAGATGCGCGCCGACCTCAACGCCAACCGTGGTGGCCGTCCCAAGCTGACGATGCTGCCCTTCCTGATCGTCGCGATCTGCCGCACGATTCCCGAATTTCCGATGATCAACGCGCGCTACGACGACGAAGGCGGCGTGGTCACGCGCCACGGCGCGGTGCATCTCGGCATGGCGACGCAGACCGACGCGGGGCTGATGGTTCCGGTGATCCGTGATGCGCAGGACAAGAATGTCTGGCAGCTTGCGAGCGAGATCGCGCGCCTTGCCGAAGCCGCGCGCACGGGCAAGGCGAAGGTCGAGGAATTAACCGGCGGCACTTTGACCGTGACCTCGCTCGGCCCGCTCGGCGGCATCGCGACGACCCCGGTGATCAACCGGCCCGAGGTCGCGATCATCGGCCCGAACAAGATCGTCGAACGCCCGGTGTTCGACGGCGACGATATCCGCCGCGCGAAGCTGATGAACCTGTCGATAAGCTGCGACCACCGCGTCGTCGATGGCTGGGACGCCGCGAGCTATGTGCAGGCGCTCAAGAAATTGATCGAGACGCCGGTCCTGCTGTTCGCGGATTGAGATTAATCCTCCCTGCCGCGAAGCGGTGGGGAGGGGGACCGCCCGAAGGGTGGTGGAGGGGCGAGCAACGTTGCTTCCTTGCCCCTCCGTCAGCGCTTCGCGCTGTCACCTCTCCATGGCTTCGCCACAGGGAGGATTAGCCATTACAAGCCCAACCCCTGAAAACTCGACTGGTCGAACTTCAGCTTGAAGGTCACATAGGCGCCCGAGCGCGAATAACGCGCATCCTCGAAATCGCGGTCGTGAAACCCCGCGAAATTATAGCCGAACGTCACATTCGCATTCTTCATCGGCGCCAGCGTGACCGTCGGGCCTCCCGCCCAGCTCGCGGTGTCGCCGCCGGTGCCGACGCGCACGGTGCCCGATGCCCCGACGTCGATATGCTCACCGAGGTTGAAGCGGAAATCGGCGCCGAGCAGGTTCGACCAGCCCTTGACGTCGTCGGCGCCGAATTTGTCGAAATTATAGCGCGTGCCCCAGAAGAAGCCGAATTCGCCGCGTTCATACCACATCCGGTCGCCGCCGCGGCGGCCGCCCACCTCGCGGTTGCCCATCGGCGTCCAGTTGACCGACAGGCTGTTGAGCGCGCGGCGGCTCGTCGCGTCGCCATCGATGGTCAGCGCGCCGCCGCCGATCGGGCTGGCCTCGCCCGCGACGGCGTCGCGCACCTTGTCCGAACGGAATTCGCTCTTGCCCAGCCATGACACGCGCGAATCAGCGGGGCGGTGGGCCCAGCTCAATTCGAAGTTGATGACCTCGGTCGTTGGCGTCGCGCCGCTGCCGCTCGCCTTGGCGTAGGTGAAAAGGGCGCCAAGCGCGCGGCCTTCGCCGAGCTGGCGGAGACCGCCGAGCGTCAGGCCGTACCGGTTGGCGAGTTCGCCGTCGCGATATTCGGCGCGGCCGGTCAGCGTCCAGCGGCCGGCGCGATAGGTCGCGCCGGTGCTGATCGCGACGAAATCTTCGGTCAGCGCGCCGTTACCGCCGAGGAAGCCTCCCGACGCGACCGGATGATCGACATTGAGCACGTCCTTCGCGCGGACGCCGTCGAGCGTCCGGTTGCTGTCGACCGATACATCGACCGACACGCGCTCGCTGAGCTTCAGCGATTGCGACAGGCCATAGGCGGCGAAGCTGCGCGGGCCATATTCGCCAATCTCCTGCCGGTTCGCTGTCGCGAGCAATCGCGCGCCCGACCATGGCGCCAGGTCGAAGCCGAGCCGCGCGGTGCGCGCCTTGATCGTATCGCCGTCGGCGATCTCGTAGCTGCCGACGAAATTGACGTCACGGGTCACCGCAAAACGCGCGCCGAGGCGATGGCGGGTCGGGAAATCAACACTCGCATCTTTCCCGCCCAGCGCGAATTCGGTCTGCGCATCGAGTTCGAGCCGTTTGGCGAAGAGCCGCTGCGTCGCGCCGAGCTGGATGATGTCCGACCGGTTACGCGTGCCATCGGCCAAGCGGTCCTCGGCATGGGTCAGTCCGGCACGCATGACGCTGTTGCCATTGTCATATTCGGCGCGCGCGCGCGCCGCGCGGCGTCGCGCGCTGGTTTCGAGATAATCTTCCTGCCACGCGCTGCCCATCACCGACAGGTTGCGGCTGGCTTTCACGCGCGCGTCGAAACCGAACTTGCGCGTCCCGTTCTCGCCGCTGTTGAGCTGGCCGGTGCCGAAACCAGCCTCGCGCTCGCGGACATAGGTGAGAAAGTCGGCGTTGCTGCTATGATGCTCGGCTTCGATCAGCCATGCCTTCGCGGTGCCGGCGGCGGCCGTGCCGCCGTTGACCGCCTTGGCTTCGCTTACCGCGAGTTCGGCGCGCACCTCGGTCTCGATCGTCGGGCGATAGCGCGCGTCGATCCCGCCGAGGTCGGTGCGGGCGTTGCCGTCCTCGTCGTGGATGAAAGTCGCGCCGACGCGCAATGTCTCGTCGCTCGACTGGTAGCTGACGCGGCCGCCCGCATTGAGCACACGCTGGCCGACGCCGTCGACCTCATATTCGGCGACGATGAATTGTGGATCGAGCGCGGAAGAACGGCTGAGCACCGGTTCGCGCAACCGGATCGTGCCCGCCAGATAATCGATGTCGTAATCGACATGGCGCGATAGGCTGATGCTCTCGACGATGCGCTCACTGTGCAGCCGATCGCGCGTTTCGAGGACAATCCGCTCGCTGTTCGGCAAGATGTCCTTGGCGCCGAGCTGGTACGGGCCCGTCAGGCCGTTACCCTGAATTTCGTCTCGGCGGAAGCGATAGGGGGTGTCGGCGACGAAGGCGGTCGCGGCGAGGTTGCGGCCGCGATACTCCGCCTTGCCGCCGTTGAGCGCGCGCTGGTAGCGGGCGAGTTCGGGTTCGGAAATGCGGGTCTCGATATCGCCGAACATCGCATAGAATTGCGCACGTTCGAGCCGCAGGTAGAGCTTGCGGACCGAGGCGGCGTCGTAGCGCGTCTCGTTGCGGTCGGCGTAGATGGTGTAATAGGCGCGCGGGTCGATCACGCCGCCGAAGCGCGCGTCGTCCTTGTCCTTGTCGCTGTCGTATGCGAGCGTCATCAGCCATTTTCCGAGCACGCGGCCCTTGGCGTACAAGGCGAGACGCGCATCGGCGTTGAGATCGTCGAGCGTCTCGGCCACCGGCTCCATCCGGTCGTCCAGCCTGTTGTATCCGAGCGTGCCGGCGGCGAAGCCGACCACAGTCCACGGACGATTGCCAGGATCGAGCCAGGCCTCGATCGTCTGCTTGCGCGTCACCTTGTCGTCGCGGAAGATGAAATCGATCGCGAGCGTGCCCGATGCCGTCGTCGGTTCGAGTTCGATATAGGCAATGCCGTCGTCGCCGTCGATTTTCCACACCGGCTGCGCGCGTTCGAGACCCGCGAGCTGGCGCGCCTGCTGCGCGTCGGCCTCGACCGCCGGGTAATAGGGAGCGGGAACGCTGAAATCCCCCGTCAGCCCGTCGCGGATCGGCTTGCCGTCGCGATCGGTCAGGCGCACCGCGATCACCGGCCGCGTCACGCCATCGGCGACGAGCGCCGACTTTTCGCGGATCAGCGATGCGCGCATCGGGGTGATCGAATAATGGACGGTGCGTTCGAGCGTTTCGACGGTGGCGCCGTTCGCGTCCTTCACCTCGGCGACAAGACGGTTTTCGCCTTCGCGGATTTCGAGGCCGCGCCACAGGCTGACCGCGACGCTGCCGTCGGCCGACTTGCTCACGCCCTCGAAGGTCAGTGGATCGGCGGGCTTGCCGTTGACGTGAAGCGACACCGTCTGCCCGGGCGCGTGCTTGATCGCGGCGCGGATCGCCTTCGCGCGCGGATTGTGGTCGCTTTCGGGAAAGAGCCAGCCGATGCCCGGTGCCTGGCCGGCAAGCCAGTCGCGGCCCCCACCGGCGGCTTCGGGATCGCTCAGAACCTTGGGCGCCTTGATGGTCGCCTTGTCGGGCGCGGCGCGGGGCGTAGCGGCGAACGCGCGGAAATCGGCGCGCTTCAGCGACCCGCCGCGCCCTTTGACGAAGCGCGAGATGGCGCTGCCGGCGCTCTGCGTCGAACGGGCGCAATCGACCGCTTCGCGATCGAGCGGCAACGTCGACGGGTCGATCTGGACGACATGGATGCCGGGGCGCACGCCCTCGAAATGATAGCGGCCGTCCTCGTCGGTGACGGTGTAGCTACCGTCCTGCAGCATCACGCGAACGCCGCCGATGCCGTCGGCCTTGCCCGGATCGACGCTGCAGCCGCCGTCGGTAATGCGGCCGATGATCGTCATGCGGTCGCCGAGCTGGTCGCGTTTGATCGCGATCGTCGCTTCGGCGATATTGCTTTGTGTTCCACGGTTGTCGGTCGCGCTCGCACGGTTGAGCGCATTGCCGGGCTGCGCCGACACAATGACCTCGGCGAGATAGGTGAGAAGCAGCGATCGCGACGCGGCAATACCGGGCAGGGTGACCGCGAACTCGCGGCCATTCGCTTGGACGAGAGCGTCGGTGCGGACGCCGTCGATGCGCACCGTATTGGCGCGGAGGCGCATGCCGGTGGGCAGCAGATCCCGCACCGTGACGGCGCCGGTGCTGCGGCGGGCATCGCGGTTCGCAACCTCGATGCGATACTGGATCACGTCGCCGGGCACCGCGACCTGTGTCGAGGTCGTTTTACGCAGAACCAGCGGCACCCCCGGCTGATCGACGGGAATATCGACGCGCACGGGGGCGGGGCTGCTCAGCGTGAATATATCGCCGTAGCTTGCGCGCGTGATCTCGAACGGCTGGCCGTCGTCGGGGCGTCGCAAGCTCGCCAGATCGGCGGCGTTTGACTTCGAAGGCGCGGTGAACGGCGCTGGCGGTTCGACGATGAGGCGGTAGCTGCCGGGTGTGACAAAAGGAAAGCGATAGTCGCCCGGCGGAAAGTCGTAGACGGTGCCGCCCGCGTCGGTGACGCTCTGGCCCGTGACCACGCTCGACGGATA
This sequence comes from Sphingopyxis sp. LC363, assembly GCF_000756385.1. Taxonomy (GTDB): domain Bacteria; phylum Pseudomonadota; class Alphaproteobacteria; order Sphingomonadales; family Sphingomonadaceae; genus Sphingopyxis. The sequence continues at coordinate 37,161 of NZ_JNFC01000005.1, read as the reverse complement.
GGCCGAGACGCCGTCGTCGCCGAACACCGGTGCCGGCTGGCCGGTCGCTGCGTCGACGATCGTCACGCGGCTGCCGGCAACGGGCGCGCCGTCGCCGCTGTCGAAGACGATGCCGAACGGGTCGACGAGGAAATTGATCGTCGCGAGCCCAACGAGGCTGGCGTTTGCCGAACCGGTGAAGCGTAGCGCCACCGGGGCGCCGGGATTGACCGACAGGCGGCAATCGCCCTGCACGACGGCGGGAGGGACGCCGATCGTGTTGATGAAGCCGACGAATTCGCCGCTGTTGGCCGCGGTCTCGGTCAAGCCGATTTGCTCGCGATCGCCGTTTTCGAGTTCGAGAGCGACGGAGAGAATGTCGCGCGCCTGTGGATCGCTATTCGCTGATGCGAGCGTGATTCCCACCACCAGCACTTCGCCGGCACGGAAATTGTCGGTGCTTTGCAGCGACGCCGGAGCGGTCGATATGCCCGCATAGGCGCCGCCGAGGCTGATCGTGCTCGTCGCGCTACGCGCGGCGGCGCGGCTGCATTGCGTCGGCGCGATCGGTGCCGATTTGGTGCCACCGCCGTTCGTCAGGCGATAGGTGGTAATCGTCGGGCGGTCGGGCGGTTGCGGGCTGACAGTTACATCGACGCGGTTCGACAGCGCTTGACCGGGGCGCCCGTCATGCGTCCACTGCGCCGAAGCGGTGTTGCTGATCATCTGCGCATCGGCCGTGGTTGCGGGCAGCAGCGCTGCCGCGACCAGGGCGGTCACGAGGCCGGAAAAGGTCGTGCGGAGTGCCATACAAGCCCCGAAGGAGGCTGCGGACGCCGGCTTTGCCGGATCGCCCGCAGCCCCCTTCGTTACCCGGTCAGTTGACGGTCGCGCGGAAGACGAGCGTGCTGGCGGTGCCCGCGGCGATCGACGCGATCGTCCCCGATACGTTCGGCGCCGCATAGCTGCCGCCCGTCGCGCCGTTGAAATCGCACGTTCCGCTGGTGACCGTTCCGCCGAGCAGGATCGAGCCCGCATTGAACGTCAACTGGCCCGGAACCGGGTCGGTGATGACCACCGATGTCGCCGCGGCGCTGCCGCTATTGGCGACCGCAATGCAATATTCGATGACCGCGCCGGGTATCAGCTTCGGATTGGACGTAGCATTGACCGGATCCGAGATGATGCGACTGGTCTTCGTGACCGCAAGCGTCGCCGTCTGCACCGTATAATCGTCGTTATCGCTGTGCGATCCATCACGGGCCGCATCGCCGGCGACGCCCGCCGTGATATCGGCGAATACCGTGTCCTTGCCGGCGGTGTTCGCGCCGGCCGTCTCGGTAATAGCCGCCCCCTGGGTTCCGATGCTCCCGCCTTCGCGGGCGGTCGCGCGGAGCGTTACGCCCGCCACCGAATTGTTCGCGAGGGCTGCCGGGATATCGGCGACGACGAACAGGCGGATTGCGGTATCGACGACGAGTTCGTCGACATAGCCGGTGATCAGCGTATCGCCCGCATCCCAGCTGCCGATCGTCCCCGACGAGATATTGTCGCGATAGATGCGGACATTGTTGACGTTGAAGCTGTCGCTGCCGCCGTGCGAGGCGGTGCCGCCGACGATCTGCGTCGCCACTAGCGCGAAATCGAGCGTCTCGTTCGATATGTTGGTCAACTGGAAAGTGGTGACCGCATTGGCCTGCCCGGGCACGACGGTCGTCGTGAGATCCGCGACTTCCTCGACGAGCAGGTTGATCTTGCGGTCGACGGTGAAATTGTTCGAGGCCGATTGCTGGCCCTGCGCGACGCCACCGACCTGATAGTCGACGGTGGCGGTATTGGTGATCGTGGTGCCCGCGGTCGTGCCGGCGGCAAGGGCCGGCGCGGCGGCGACGCTCGAAAGCGCCGTCAGACCGATGGCACCCATATAAGTCAGCTTGCTGGTCATAGCTGAGCTCCTGGGCTTTATGTGGTCGCCGTTTCCCCACCGCTGGCGACCGTTAAGCGGTTATTTCACTTCGCTATTTGACAACTCCCCGAAACATGAGCTTGCCCGTGCCGCCGACCGGGATCGGGGTCTGGAAAGCCCAGCGGATATGCGTCACGTCGGCGGGTTGCGCGGCGCGGCGCGTGCCGTCCGCCATCGGAACGCTGAGGTCGGCAAGCAGTCCCCACTGCTTGCCGCCATCGACCGAGACGAAAGGCCGCGTGTCGCCGGCGTCCGCGAAGCGAACCGCCGCGGGCATCGGATTGGTGACGACGAACTTGTCGGCCGGCTGCGCGCCGGCGTTGCGATAGTTGAGCACGAAGACGAGCCGGTCGCCGGGAACGACGACCTTGGGTTCTTCGAGCAATATGCGTTGCTTGCCCTCGGCGTCGGTCGAAACGCGCTCGACGAACACATGATTGTCGAGCGCGACCTGGTTCGCGGCAAGCGCCGGACCGGGCATCAGTGCGGCGAGCAAAAGGAAAAGGCCGGTGCGCATGGGCATCTCCATCAATCGATCGTGGTGCGGAAGGTGACGGTGCGGGTCTGGCCGCCGGCAACGGTGCCGAGCGCGACGTTGATCCGCGTGCCGTTATAATTGCCGGCGTCGGCATCAGCCGCGTCGGAGAGCACGCTGCCGCCGAGCGTGATCGACCCGGGGACATAGCTGGTGTCCGCCGGAATATCGTCGGTGATCGCGAGGCCGTTCACCGAGCCGCTGCCGGCGACGGTGGCGACGATCGTGTAGGTTATCGTCGCACCCGGGATCGGGTCGGCTGTGCTCAGCGAATTGGTGACGACCGCCGATTTGACGAGCGTCACGGTCGCGGCCGAAACGAGGAATGCACCCGCGTCCTGCCCGTCGGCGCCGGTCGAGCCGACGACAGCATCGCCGCCGCCTTCGCCTTGTCCCGCGAAGCTGTCGCCGGGATCGCCCGTGCCCGTTTTTGCGGCGGCGGCGAGGCTGATGATACCGCGATTGCCGTCGGCGGCCGAACCCGGGGTCGTTGCGAGGACGAAGACCGTCACGCTTTCGTCGGGATCGAACGACGGGTCGTTCGCGCCCGGCGTATAAAGCGCGTCGGTACTCGAATCGAAAAGGCCGTCGCCATTGTCGAGATAGATTTGCGTGACAGCGGGGTCGTAATCGTCGCCGCCCGCATTGGCGATCGTCGTCAGGGCGAAGGCCTCGACGCCGTTGCCGTTGTTGGTGACCGAAAAGGTCAGCACCTGACCCGTCGCGCCGGGCGTCGTCGGGACGTCGGCGGGGTTGCTCGAATCGACGGTGACGTCGAGCAGCTCGTCGACGAGCAGGTCGACGCGGTTCGAATCGATCGTCGTCGCGCCGCCGCCGGCATCGAAGCTCGCGGTCGCGGTGTTGCTGATGGTGGAGCCGGCGCGTGTGCCGGCGGCGTCGGCCTGCATCGGCAGCGCGAGCGCGGCGAGCAGGGCAACGATCGAACAAGAGGGAAGAAGCCGATGCTTCGCGCCCCCCACAGGCGCTATCATCATCATTTTGACTCCGAAACAGGTTGGTCCTTGGAGCCGTCAGTCGCCGATAAAGGGTAATTTCTGGTTAAAATGCAGGTAGAAGAGGATGTTTTGCTCCAATTAGGGACAGGTGCGGTCCTTGCCCGGCGCGAAACAGGGCGGCTGGCGCGGCAAGGAAAGCGCGCGTAAGGTGAGGCGGTTAACGAGGAGAAGCGGGGTGGCGGAGGACCGGGGCAGCAAGGATGTGCGTCCGCCGCGCGTCAATCCGCTGCACCAGATCGAGATCGACGATTTTCGCCGCGACCGGCTGCTTGCCGCGCTCGCGCTGATCCTCGGCGCCGCATTCTGCCTGGGATTGCCCTTTGCCCTGCAAGCCGGCGCGGAATTCTTCCTTCCGCTCACCGCGGCGATCGTCATCGCGATCGCGCTCGTGCCGCTGCTCGAATGGCTCGAACGCCGCGGCCTGCCATCCGCGCTCGCGGCGTTTTTTGCGCTTGCTACCTTCCTCGCGATTATCAACGCGGCGCTCGCAATCATCGTCGTGCCGGCAACGGGCTGGTTCGCGCGCATCCCCGAATCGATTCCGCGCATCCAGAGCAATCTGGCGCCGCTCATCGACTTTTATTCGACGCTGCAACGCTTCGTCGACCGCACGCTGACCTCGGTCGCCAGCGGGACCGAGGCGACCGCGCAGGCGGTCGCTGCTACCGCGCCCACCTCGGTGGTCGATTATTTCATCTCGTCGGCGCCCTCGGCCGCGATCCAGCTGTTCTTCGCGGTGCTCGTCATCTTCTTCTTTCTCGCGGGCTGGACGCGGCTGCGCAAAGGCACGATTCGCCGGCGCGGCAGCTTCGACGGCGCGATGCAGACCGCGCGTGTGATTCAGAATGTCGTCGATGCGACCGCCGACTATCTGGCGACTATCACGATGATCAACGCGATTCTGGGCCTTTCGGTCGCGCTGCTGCTGTGGGCGCTCGGCATGCCGTCGCCCTTCATGTGGGGCGGGATCGTCAGCATCTGCAATTTCGTGCCCTATCTGGGGCCGATCGTCGCCGCGGTGCTGCTGGGGCTCGGCGGGCTAATGACCTTCGACGCCGTCGGGCTCGCGCTTTTGCCTGCACTGATCTTTATCGGCGTCCATCTGGTCGAGGCGAATCTGATCACGCCGCTGGTGCTCGGCAAGCGGCTGACGATCAATCCACTGCTCATTCTCGTGTCGCTGAGCTTCTGGGGGTGGGTGTGGGGGACGCCGGGCGCTTTGCTCGCGGTTCCGCTGCTGCTGATTTTGCAGACGGTGCTCGCGTCGACGGGGACGCCCGATCTCGCGGGTTTCCTGTTCGAACACGGCACGCTCACGACCACCGACGAGGTGCGCGATCGATTAAATCGCACGCATGATGAAAGCGACGGTTGACAGGCCGAAGCGGGGGCCATATTGGCGCGGCTCCCAAGCACACGCGGGTGTAGCTCAGTTGGTTAGAGTGCCGGCCTGTCACGCCGGAGGTCGCGGGTTCGAGCCCCGTCACTCGCGCCATTTCTCGTCTTCAGGGACGGAATGGCCACCGCAGCTTGGGACTTTCCATCACCGGAAAATTGGATTGGCGCCGCTCTTTAGCGGCGCCAAGTCCCCAGTTCCATCCAGCGCAGCAGCGGCTTCAAGGGCGCGATCCAGATGATCCCGGCCACGAGATAGAAGATCGCCTGCACCAGCACCGGCCATGTGCCGACCCATGGTGAAAGGCTGACGACGATCGCGGTCCAGCCGCCGATCAGCGCAAGGATCAGGAACATGCCCGCGGGCTTGCGCCAGCTCGGGCGAGGATTGCCGTCGAACCGATCCTGGCTGTCCTGATTCACAAACGATCTCCGCAAAGGATGAATTCCTGCTCGGTCAATATCGCGTCGAGCGCGATATCGGTCGATTCGCGCGGCGTAGCGTCGATTTCCTGCACCGACCAGCCGATACCGATGCGCAGCGCGCCGGGATGCGCGACAAAATAGCGGTCGTAATGACCGCCGCCCTGACCGATCCGGCCGCCCCTGCGGTCGAATCCGACGAGCGGACAGAAAATGAGGTTCGGCCTCGCTAACGGTGCGTCGTCGGTAGGCTGGCGCGTGCCCCACGGTCCTTTCGCCAGCGATTCGTCGGGCCGCCACAAGCGAAAATCCATTTCCGCGATTCGTCCGGCGTGATGGGGCAGGGCAAGCGCGCCCGCTTGCGCAAGGTCCGCGAACATCGGAAGTATGTCGGGCTCGTCGCCCCACGCGACATAGGCGCCGACGATGGCATGGTCGGCGAGAAGCTCGGAAAGCGGCGCAGGGGGCGCGCGGAACGCGGCCAGTTGCGCCATGCCGTCAAGATTCGCGGCGAAATGCCGTCGCCGGAAGCGCAGCCGCTCGCGCAATTTCTGTTTCTGCTGGGCAAGGTCGGCGGACAGGTCGGTCATCGCCTCCTCGGGAGCTTGGCGGGCAGGTTGGCGGGACCGCCGAGGTCGTTTGCTGGAAAGTCCTCTGACGCCAGTAACGTCAGGTGGGGACCATGTACGTCGGACCAGGGTCCGGGCAGGGACAGCCCCCTAGGATGATGTATCGCCTCAGGGATTTTCGCAAAAGCTCGTGCCGGGCAGTACCCGCCGCCCCCTATGTAAGGGCGCGGACGCGCGTGCTCAAGGGAGTTGCTCGACTTTTCCCGCGAGGGCTTCGATACGGTCGGCGATCTGCAGCAGCGCGCGGTCGTTCGACGGATTGGTGGAAGGCGCCGTGGTCGCCGAATTTTGCCGCGCAGTCTCCAGCGCCTTGATCGCGTCCTGCTCGCGCGCGATGGCCGCCTTCAATTCGTCGCGCGCCTGCGCCTCGCGGCTCTCGGCGAGCGCGACCGCCGCGCGCAGCGAATCGGATTGGGGTTCGGTCTTTTCGACCCTGCCGCGGGCTTCCTGCATCTCGTCGGCGAGCATGAGCGCCGCGAACAGCAATTGCCGCACCTCGGTCCCGCCCGGCATCGTCCGGACCTTTTCATCGATGACCGACGCCAACTGGGTCAACTGCGCTTCCTGCCCGTCGGCGCAGTGGACGTCGTAGGGACGGCCCCCGATGGTCAGTTTGACGTCAGCCACGGTCGGCCTCCGCGATCAGTCGGTCGAGTTCGCCGATGACGGCGGCAACCTCGGCCTTCAGCGGCGATTGATCGGCGGCGGGCGCGGCAACGCTGGGTGCGGGGCGGTTCGCCCGGTCGGTCAGGGCCTTTTCGATGCGGCTCAGTGCGCGTTCGATACGGCCGATGGCCAGACTGGATTCGTCGAGATCGAGTTCCATGGCCAAGGGTTAGCAGCGCGCGGGGAGGGGTGCAATCGCCTCTCCGCGCCGAAATGCGCCACAATTTGTCCACAGGCGGTTGACTCCTGACCCCGCCCCCGCAAAGGGCTGTCCCCACCGAATCCGGTCATCTTCACATCCTTTCCCGGGGGACTCATGACATATCCCGAAGGTCATTTGGCCGAACGTCAACTCGCCAACGCGATCCGCGCGCTTGCGATGGACGCCGTACAGGCCGCAAACAGCGGCCATCCCGGGATGCCGATGGGCATGGCCGACGTCGCCACCGTGCTTTATTCGGACTATTTGAAGTTCGATCCGAGCGATCCGAAATGGGCCGATCGCGACCGATTCGTTCTTTCCGCGGGTCACGGCTCGATGCTCGCCTATGCGACGCTCAATCTCGCGGGCTATGCGCGGCCGACGCTGGGCGACATCCGCAACTTCCGCCAGCTGGGCAGTCCGTGCGCGGGACACCCCGAGAATTTCGAGCTCGAGGGCGTCGAGACGACGACGGGGCCGCTGGGGCAGGGGCTCGCGACCGCGGTCGGGATGGCGATCGCCGAGCGGCATCTGAACGCGGTCTATGGCGACGATCTTGTCGATCATCGCACATATGTCATCGCCGGCGACGGCTGTCTGATGGAAGGCATCAACCACGAAGCCATTGGTTTGGCTGGACATTTGCAGCTCGGGCGACTGATGGTGCTGTGGGACGACAACAAGATCACGATCGACGGGTCGACCGACCTGTCGACGAGCGAGGACATTCAGGCGCGCTATGCGGCGACGGGCTGGCATGTCGAAAGCTGCGACGGTCACGATCCGGCCGACATTCGCCGCGCAATCGACGCCGCGCTTGCCGATCCGCGCCCGTCTTTGATCGCGTGCCGCACGATCATCGGCTTCGGCGCGCCGAACAAGCAGGGGACGTCGGCGACGCATGGCGCCCCGCTCGGCGCCGACGAGATCGCCGCGGCGCGCAAGGAACTCGGCTGGACCGCCGAGCCGTTCGTTATCCCGGCCGACATCGCGTCGGCGTGGGCGGCGTTCGGCGAGAAGGGCAAGAAGCTTCATGCCGAATGGAATGATCGGCTCGCAAGTAGCGAAAAGAAAAAGGATTTCGAAGCGCGGCTGAGTGGCAAGGTCGTTCCGGGCGACGCCTTCAAGGCCTATCTCGACGGCCTCGTCGCCGAGCCGCCGAAGGTCGCGACGCGCAAGGCGTCGGAGAACACGCTGAGCGCGCTCACCGCCGACATCGCGTCGCTGGTCGGCGGCAGCGCCGACCTGACGGGTTCGAACAATACCAAAACCTCGTCGACCAAGCCGCTGACAAGGAATGATTATTCGGGCCGCTATATCTATTATGGCATCCGCGAGTTCGGCATGGCCGCGGCGATGAACGGCATGGCGCTGCATGGCGGTGTCGTGCCCTATGGCGGCACCTTCCTGGTGTTCGCCGATTATTGCCGCGCGGCGATCCGCCTGTCGGCGCTCCAGCAGCAGCGCGTCGTCTATGTGATGACGCACGACAGCATCGGGCTCGGCGAGGACGGCCCGACGCACCAGCCGATCGAGCATCTCCAGTCGCTCCGCGCGATGCCGAACCTGCTCGTTATGCGTCCCGCCGACGCGGTCGAGACCGCCGAATGCTGGGCGCTCGCGCTGGCGCAGGAGGATCGCCCGTCGCTGCTCGCACTGACCCGCCAGAATCTCCCGCCGCTGCGTCATGACGTCACCGAAAATCTATGCGCGAAAGGCGGTTACCGCCTGCGTGGAGCTTCGGCCGCGCGCAAGGTCGTGCTCGTCGCAACGGGCTCGGAAGTGTCGCTCGCGATCGAAGTCGCCGACAAGCTCGAAGCCGCAGGTCGGGGTGCCGACGTCGTTTCGATGGTCTCAACCGAGCTGTTCGACGAGCAGACCGCAGCTTATCAGGCCGATATCCTGCCCCAGGACGCGCTGATCGTGTCGATCGAGGCGGGCACCACCTTCGGCTGGGAACGCTATACCGGCCGCCACGGCCTGCGCTTCGGCATCGACAGCTTCGGCGCCTCGGCCCCGATTGAAGAACTATTCAAGCATTTCGGCCTGACCGCCGATGCTATCGCACCCCAGATCCTGGCCCGGCTGAACGATTAAGGACCGGCCGCCCATTCGCAGAAAGGACTCCCCGACATGGCAGTGAAAGTCGCAATCAACGGTTTCGGACGCATCGGCCGCCTCGTGGCGCGCGCGATCCTCGAACGCCCCGACTGCGGGCTCGAGCTCGTTGCGATCAACGACCTCGCCGACGCCAAGGCCAATGCGCTGCTGTTCAAGCGCGACAGCGTTCACGGTCCTTTCCCGGGTGAGGTTTCGGCCGAAGGCGACCAGATGATCGTCAACGGCAAGGCGATCAAGGTGACCGCCGAACGCGATCCCGCGAACCTGCCGCACGGCGCGCTGGGCGTCGACATCGCGCTCGAATGCACGGGCTTTTTCACCGACGCCGACAGCGCGGGCAAGCACCTCGCCGCCGGCGCGAAGCGCGTGCTGATCTCGGCCCCCGCGAAGGGCGTCGACCTGACCGTCGTTTATGGCGTCAACCACGACAAGCTGACCGGCGAGCACAAGATCGTGTCGAACGCGAGCTGCACGACCAACTGCCTCGCGCCGGTCGCCAAGGTGCTCAACGACACGCTCGGCATCGAGCGCGGGCTGATGACCACGGTCCACGCCTATACCAACGACCAGAAGATCCTCGACCAGATTCACAGCGACATGCGCCGCGCGCGTGCCGCGGGCATGTCGATCATCCCGACGACGACGGGCGCCGCGCGCGCGGTCGGCGAAGTGCTTCCCGAGCTCAAGGGCAAGCTCGACGGTTCGGCGATCCGCGTGCCGACCCCGAACGTCAGCCTGGTCGACCTGACCTTCACCCCGAAGCGCGACACGAGCGTCGAGGAAGTGAACAAGATCCTGAAGGATGCGTCGGAAGGCGCGCTGAAGGGCGTGCTCGCTTATTCGGACGAACCGCTGGTTTCGATCGATTACAACCACTGCCCGGCCAGCTCGACGATCGACAGCCTCGAAACCTCGGTGCTCGAAGGCAAGCTGGTTCGCGTCGTCAGCTGGTACGACAATGAATGGGGTTTCTCGAACCGCATGGTCGACACCGCGGGCGTGATCGCCAAGCTGCTGTAATTCGACGGTGCCCCTGCGAAAACAGGGGGCCATCTCCGGTCGGATCGATACAGTGAGGACGCGGAGACGGAAAGCTTAGGAGATGGGCCCCTGCCTTCGCAGGGGCACGCTCCGGGGACGGAGTGAGAGAAATGACCGCGTTCAAGACCCTCGACGATATCGGTGACGTCACCGGCAAGCGCGTGCTCGTGCGCGTCGACCTCAACGTTCCGTTGTTCGAGGGGGCGGTCAGCGACGCGACCCGGATCCAGGCGGCGATGCCGACGATCCGCGAACTGTCGGACAAGGGGGCGATCGTCCTGCTGCTCGCGCATTTCGGGCGGCCGAAGGGCGCGAAGAACCCGACGCAGTCGCTGAGCCTCGTCATGGGCGGGGTCGAGGATGTGCTCGGCCATTCGGTCATGTTCATCCCCGAAGCCATAGGGGACGGCGCGAAGGCGGGCGTCGCGGTGCTCGCGCCCGGCGACGTCGCGGTGCTCGAAAATACGCGCTTCTATCCCGGCGAGGAAAAGAACGACCCCGCCTTCGCCGATGCGCTCGCCAAGATCGGCGACCTGTACGTCAACGACGCCTTTTCGGCGGCGCACCGCGCGCATGGCTCGACCGAGGGTATCGCGCATCGCCTGCCTGCCTATGCCGGCCGCGCGATGGAAGCCGAACTCAAGGCACTCGACGCCGCGCTCGGCAATCCGGCGCATCCCGTCGCGGCGGTCGTCGGCGGCGCGAAGGTGTCGAGCAAGATCGATGTGCTCAGGAACCTGGTTGCGCAGGTCGATCATCTGATCATCGGCGGCGGCATGGCGAACACCTTCCTCGCCGCGCGCGGGGTCGATGTCGGCAAGTCGCTTTGCGAGCATGATCTGGTCGACACCGCCAATGCGATCTTCGACGCCGCCGATGCGGCGGGCTGCACGATCCATCTGCCCTATGACGTCGTGGTGGCGAAGGAATTCGCGCCGAATCCGCCGACGCGCACCGTCAACGTCCACGAGGTCGCCGCCGACGAAATGATCCTCGACGTCGGCCCCGCCGCGGTCGAGGCGCTCGCCGACGTTCTCAAAAATTGCCGCACGCTCGTGTGGAACGGGCCGCTCGGTGCGTTCGAGACGCCGCCGTTCGACACCGCGACCGTCGCGCTCGCCAAGACTGCCGCCGCGCTGACGCGCGAAGGCTCGCTGACCTCGGTCGCGGGCGGCGGCGATACCGTCGCGGCGCTCAACCACGCCGGAGTCGCCGGCGACTTCAGCTTCGTTTCGACCGCCGGCGGTGCCTTCCTGGAATGGATGGAAGGCAAGCCGTTGCCGGGCGTCGACGCGCTGAAGGCGTAGAACTTCCGCCCGCGTTGCATCGGGCCACTGGGGCCGCTATGGGCACCGCCACATACGTATGCAAACAACCGGAGATCCCATGACCACCGCCAATGCCGAAATGCTCGACCAGATCAAATCGGGGCAGGGCTTTATCGCCGCGCTCGACCAGAGCGGCGGTTCGACGCCCAAGGCATTGAAGGGTTATGGCATCGAAGCCGACGCCTTTTCGAACGACGAAGAGATGTTCGGCCTGATCCACGACATGCGCAGCCGCATCGTCACTGCACCCTGCTTCAATGGCGAGAAGGTGATCGGCGCGATCCTGTTCGAACGCACGATGGACGGCGAAGCGGGCGGCAAGCCGGTTCCGGCGCTCTTGTGGGAACGCGGCGTGGTGCCGTTCCTTAAAGTGGACAAGGGGCTTGAGGACGAAGCCGATGGCGTCCAGTTGATGAAGGCGAACCCGGGCCTCGACGATCTGTGCGAACGCGCGGTTGCGAAGGGCGTGTTCGGCACCAAGATGCGCAGCGTCGTCAATCTCGCCAATCCGGCGGGGATCAAGGCGATCGTCGATCAGCAGTTCGCCGAAGCGAAGCGCATCGCGGCGCATGGCCTCGTCCCGATCATCGAACCCGAAGTGAACATCAAGAGCGCCGAGCGCGATGCCGCCGACCGCCTGCTGCTCAAGGAACTGCTCGCGGCGCTCGATGCCTGGACCGGCGCGCCGGTGATGCTGAAGCTCTCCTTGCCGACCGAAGCAGGCCTGTTCCAACCGCTCGTCGATCATCCCAAGGTACTGCGCGTCGTCGCGCTGTCGGGCGGCTTCGCGCGCCCCGAGGCGTGCGTCGAGCTGGCGAAAAACCCGGGCATCATCGCGAGCTTCAGCCGCGCGCTTCTGGAAGACCTTCGTCACCAGATGAATGACGACGAGTTCAACAGCTCGCTCGGCGGCGCGATCGACGAAATTCACGCGGCCTCTGTGGCCTAGGTGATGGGAGAGGGGTGGCAAGCCGTCGACGATTATATCGCCGGCAAATTGCTGGGCACGGACGACGCGCTTGCCACCACGCTCGCCAACAATGAAAAACAGGGACTGCCGCCGATTGACGTGTCGGCGGTGCAGGGCAAGATGCTCTTCCTGCTCGCGCAGATCGCCGGCGCGAAGCGCATCCTCGAAATCGGAACGCTCGGCGGTTATTCGACGATCTGGCTGGCGCGGGCGCTGCCCGACGGCGGCGAACTGGTGACGCTCGAGTTGGAGGCGCATCACGCCCGCGTGGCGCGCGAGAATCTGGAGCGGGCGGGACAGGCGGGAAAGGTCGATATCCGCGTCGGCCCCGCCGCCGACAGCCTTGCCGCGATGACCGGCGAAGCGCCTTTCGACTTCGTCTTCATCGACGCCGACAAGCAGAACAACGCGCATTATGTCGAGGAGGCGATCCGGCTCGGCCGTCCCGGCACGACGATCATCGTCGACAATGTCGTGCGCGAGGGCGGGGTGCTCGACGCGGACAGCGACGACGAGCGCATTGCCGGCACACGCGCGTTGTTCGACATGCTTGCGACCAATCCGCGCCTCGACGCGACCGCGGTGCAGACGGTCGGCGCGAAGAAATGGGACGGTTTCGTGCTGGCGCGGGTGCGTTAGCCGGCCGCCCCATGTCGGGCGTCATCCCGGCGAAGTCCGGAATCTCAACCTCGCGTTCTGATGCACCGGCGAGATCCCGGCCTTCGCCGGGATGACGAGGGATCTACAGCCCGCCCGCGAAACGGAACGAGAAGCGGTAGTCGGAGGATTCCAGCGCCACATCGGTGCGCTTTTCCGGCCGCACCGATTCGAGCGTGAACTGGCCGTCGGCGAGATGGGTCGGCTCGCCGAGCGTGGCCTCGAACGGCTGTTTTTCGCCATTGCCGCGGATCCAGACCATCTTGACCCGCACGCGCCCGGCCCAGACGCAGCGCGCGTTCATCGGGCAGCGGCTGTCCTCGATAACTTCGACCGGCTGGACGATCGGGCCGTCGACATAGGCGCGCTCGCCAAGCGCGACGTCGCTGCCGTCGGGCAGCGGTGCAGCGGCCGTAGTGGCGCAGGCCGAAAGCGCGATGGCGGCGGGGAGGGTGATGGCGGCAAGGCGCACGATGTTCTGCATTTGCCCGTCTCTGGCGGCATCGCTATGAACGCGCCATGACCACGACCCATTGCCAGCTTTACCTCATTTCTCCTCTCGACGTCGGGGGCGATTTTCCGGCCCGGCTGGAGGAAGCGCTGTCCGCCGGACCTGTCGCCGCTTTCCAGTTTCGCGTCAAAGACATCGACCAGCATGAAGCGGCGCGGCTCGCCGAACCGCTGCAGGCGATTTGCGCCGCGCACGAGGTCGCCTTCATCGTCAACGACGACGTCGCGCTCGCGAAACGGCTGAAGGCCGACGGGGTCCATCTGGGGCAGGGCGATGGCGATCCGAAGGAAGCGCGCCGCCTGCTCGGCCCCGACACGCAGATCGGGGTGACGTGCCACGACAGCCGCCATCTCGCGATGGAAGCGGGTGAAGCCGGCGCGGATTATGTCGCGTTCGGCGCCTTCTTCCCGACGACGACCAAGGCCGTCGAGCATCATCCCGAACCCGAAATATTGACCTGGTGGCAGGGCTTGTTCGAACTGCCGTGCGTCGCGATCGGCGGGATCACGACGGATAATGCAAAGATTCTGGTCGAAGCCGGGGCCGATTTTCTTGCGGTGTCCGGCGGCGTGTGGGCGCATCCCGACGGGCCGGCAGCGGCGGTGCGCGCCTTTGCCGATATTCTCGAAAATCAGCCGGCGGGATAGTCGCGCCCCGGCGTTTTCGGCGCCTTTTTGGGAGCAGGCGACGTCGCCGCATCCTTGCGCCAGCCAAAAAGGCCGGCGCAAGGAGCCCCCCGCGACGAAGTTGCTGCGTTGCCGCGAGGGGGCGGCGGGGTAAGGTCAGGACGCTCGATACTCATCATGGCGGCCGATATGGCACCGTTGCCGCGCGCCATATTGGATCGATGCGTCAAATCGGCTTCGGTTCATCGCGTTTTCGCTTGCGCGGCGCGCGCCAGCCCGCAAGACAGCCGCCGGGGAGAAATTTATGGCCGAAACCACCGCAGCGCCGACGTCACGCGGGCGCGAACTTACGATCCGGGCCGTCTTGCTCGGGGGGCTGCTGACTTTGGCGTTCACCGCGGCGAACGTCTATCTGGGGCTGAAGGTCGGGCTGACCTTTGCGACGTCGATTCCCGCGGCGGTGATTTCGATGGCGCTGCTGCGCTATATGGCGGGGTCGACGATCCTCGAGAATAATATCGTCCAGACGATCGCGAGCGCCGCCGGCACGCTGGCGGCGATCATCTTCGTGCTGCCGGGGCTGGTCATGGTCGGTTACTGGCAGGGCTTTCCGCTGCTCGAAACGACCGCGATCACGATGCTCGGCGGCATATTGGGGGTGCTCTTCTCGGTACCGCTGCGCCGCGCGCTCGTCGTCGATTCGGACCTGCCCTATCCCGAAGGCCGCGCCGCCGCCGAAGTGCTGAAGGTCGGTGTGGCCAGCGCCGAGGGCGCCGAGGAGAATCGCGCGGGCCTGTCGGCGCTCGTGTGGAACGCGCTCGTCGCGGCGGGCTTTACCCTGCTCACCCAGATGAAGCTCGCAGGGGCCGAGGTCGCGCGCTGGTTCGCGGTCGGGAGCGGCGCGACCGGCGTCGCGGGCGGGCTCGCCTTCGCGCTGTTCGGGGTCGGCCACCTCGTCGGGCTGTCGGTCGGCATGGCGCAACTCGTCGGGTTGATCACCGGCTGGTGGGTGCTGCTACCGATCCTGACGCAAGGCGGCGCGGGCGATGCCGAGACGCTGGCGAACACGGTGTTTCGCGCCGACGTGCGCTTTTTCGGCGCGGGGGTGATCGCGGTCGCGGCGATCTGGACGCTGATCAAGATCGCAGGCCCGGTGCTCGGCGGCATCCGTTCGGCGATGGCGGCAAGCCGCGCGCGACAGGGCGGGCAGGCGCTGGCGATCGAGGAACAGGATATGTCGATCGGCTGGGTGTTCGGCGGGTCGCTGTTCCTGATGCTGCCGATCGGCGCTTTGCTCTGGACGGAGCTTTCGGGCGGGCCGCTCGCCGGCGCGTCGTTCGCGCTGATCGCGGGCGCGATCCTGTTCATCATCATCGTCGGGCTGATGATCGCCTCGGTCACCGGCTATATGGCGGGCTTGATCGGGGCGTCGAACTCGCCCGTGTCGGGAATCGGCATCCTCGCGATCATCGCTTCGTCGCTGCTCCTTCTCGGCCTGCTCGGGCGCGGTGGGGGCGAGGTCGAAGTGAGCGCGATGGTCGCCTATGCGCTGATCGTCACCGGGCTCGTCTTCGGCATCGCGACGATCTCGAACGACAATCTGCAGGACCTCAAAACCGGCCAGCTCGTCGGCGCGACGCCTTGGAAGCAGCAGGTCGCGCTGATCATCGGCGTGATCTTCGGCTCGCTTGTCGTGCCGCCGGTGCTCAACGTGCTCAACGAGACATTGGGTTTCGTCGGCGCGCCGGGGGCAGGGCCGAACGCGCTCGCGGCGCCGCAGGCGGGGCTGATCTCGTCGCTCGCGCAGGGGGTGCTCGGCGGCGACCTCAACTGGACGATGCTGAGCTATGGCGCGATCGCGGGGGCCGGCTTCATCGTCGTCGATGCGATGCTGGGGCGCGCGGGCAAGCTCCGGCTTCCCCCCTTGGCGATCGGCATCGGTATCTATCTGCCGATGGCGGTGATCCTGCCGGTGGTGATCGGCGCGGTCGGCGGCTGGTTCTACGATCGCTGGGCGGCAAAGCGCCCGAACGCGAGCTTCGCGCACCGCATGGGCGTGCTCACCGCGACGGGCATGATCGTCGGCGAAAGCCTGTTCGGCGTGCTCTATGCAGGCATTGTCGCGGGCAGCGGCAGCGACGCGCCGCTCGCCGTGGTCGGCGACGGTTATGCGCCCTATGCGCCGTGGGTGGGCCTGCTGCTCTTCGTCGGGCTGGTCTGGCTCAGCTACAAGCGCACGCGCGCGATGGTCGTGGCGACGCCCTGACACGCCGCTTGCCCTTCGGCGCGCGCGCGGCTAAAGGCGCGCACCTGATGGCGGTGCCCGGCGGGCGCGGCTTTGCTCTTTCCATTCTTGTCTAGTGAGTGTGCGCGATGAAGATCACCGGCGTTGAAATCCGTCCCGGCAATATTATCGAATATGAAGGCGGCATCTGGAAGGTCACCAAGATCCAGCACACCCAGCCGGGCAAGGGCGGCGCCTATATGCAGGTCGAAGCCAAGAATCTGATCGACGGGCGCAAGCTCAACAACCGTTTCCGCAGCGCGGATACGGTCGAAAAGGTGCGCCTCGACACCAAGGATTTCCAGTTCCTCTATGCCGAGGGCGACGATCTGGTATTCATGGACAAGGACAGCTTCGAACAGATCAACATCTCGAAGGACGTCGTCGGCGAAGCGCACGAGTTCCTGCAGGACGGCATGGACGTCGTGCTCGAGCTTTGGGAAGAACGCCCGATCTCGGTCGAACTCCCTGAAACGATCGAAGCGACGATCGTCGAGGCCGACGCGGTGGTCAAAGGACAAACCGCGTCCTCGTCGTACAAGCCCGCGATCCTCGACAATGGCGTGCGCGTGATGGTGCCGCCGCACATCACCAGCGGGACCCGCATCGTCGTGCATGTGTACGACCGCGAATATGTGCGGCGTGCGGATTGAATGAGTTCCCCTCCCGCGTGCGGGAGGGGCTAGGGGAGGGCCTGTCGAGGGACGGGTTCTTTCCGGTAGGAAACATTCCCTCCCCCGACCCCTCCCGCAAGCGGGAGGGGGGAGATTGATTATGGCCGTATCCGGCATCATCACCGTCATGGAACGCGCCGCGCGCAAGGCCGGCACAAAGCTGCGTCGCGACTTCGGCGAGATCGAGCATCTGCAGGTCTCGCAGAAGGGCCCGGCCGATTTCGTGTCGAAGGCCGATCAGGCGGCCGAGCGCACGCTTTACGACGAGCTGACCCACGCGCGTCCGGGCTGGGGCTTCAAGATGGAAGAGGCAGGCGAGATCGAGGGCGATCCCGGCAAGCCGCGCTTCATCATCGATCCGCTCGACGGAACCTCGAACTTTCTCCACGCGATCCCGCATTTCGCGATCTCGATCGCGGTGCAGGAGCCCAAGCCCGGCGGCGGCTGGGGCGAGGTGACGGCGGCGCTCGTCTATCAGCCCGTCACCGACGAAAGCTATTGGGCCGAGCGCGGCCGCGGCGCGTGGCTGCATGACCGGCGCCTTCGCGTCGCGTCGCGCCGCCACCTCAACGAATGCCTGATCGCGACGGGCATTCCGTATATGGGCCATGGCAATATGGCGCAGTGGAGTCGCATTTTCGGTGCGGTCGCGCCCGAAGTCGCCGGCATCCGCCGCTTCGGCGCCGCGAGCCTGGACCTCGCGTGGGTCGCGGCGGGCCGCTACGACGGTTTCTGGGAAAGCGACCTGCAGGTCTGGGACGTCGCCGCGGGCATGTTGCTCGTGCGCGAAGCCGGCGGCTTCGTCAGCGATTTCCGCGGCGGCGACCGTGCGATCGACCGCAGCGAATTCATTGCGGGCAGCGCCGCGGTGCATTCGAAGCTGCAGAAGCTGGTCGCGGGCGCGCTGCGCAACGCGTGATCTTCCTTTCATCATGCCGGACTTGATCCGGCATCCATTCCAACGGTGCGGTTATGGACCCCGGATCAAGTCCGGGGTGACGAAAAGGGGGAAGTGCTGTGCGTTTTTGCTTGGCCTGTCTCACTTCTCGAAAACATACGCCCGAAAGCTGTCCATCAGCGACGCCCAGGTGTTGAAGGTCTCGCCGACATTCTCGCGCGGGATGCCCTGGAAATCGAGGTCGACGTCCATTTCGAGCACCGGGTCGCCCGCGTCGTCCTTATAGGCGCGCGCGAAGCGTTTTTCCTTGTTCCACTGGTTGAGCCGGTCGAGCGTGACGTCTTTCGCGTCGCTGAAACCCATATAATATTGCAGCGTCTTGCACCGCTCGCCCGCGTCGCAGTTCATAAAAAGCACGAGGAATTTGAGGCCGGCCCGGTTGCTCTCGATATAAGGGTCGTCACCATCCTTGGCGACGATCGTCGCGGGCCAGCCCTGCGACTCGACGATCGCCTTGATCGTTTCCGGATTCGCCGCGTTGACCAGTTCGGCATGCGCCGGGGTCGCCGGAAAAAGCGCCAGCGGGGCGAGGGCGAGGGCGGCGCGAGCGGTGATTGGTCCCATGAAAGCTCCCTTTATCGATTTTGGCCCTGAAACTGCGGTCCAGCGGCCCTTTTTCGATGGCGTATCACAGCGATAGGCCCGCTCGCCAGCATGCAATGGGTTTTTGGTTACGCAAGGAACGAAAATCCTGCCCGCAGCGCTTGCGACACGCGTCGCGCTGGCCTAAAGCGCCCCCCATAAACGGGTGCGCGACACCCCAAAACAACAGAACTGCGAGCTCCCATGGTCGATCTGACGCAATATTTGCCGATTCTGATCTTTCTGGTCATCGCCCTCGGCCTGTCCTGTGCCTTCGTGTTCCTTCCGATGGGGGTCGCCCGGCTGACCGGGGCGCACAAGCCCGATCCGGCGAAGCTGACCGAATATGAATGCGGTTTTCCCGCTTTTGAAGACGCGCGCAGCCAGTTCGACGTGCGTTTCTACCTCGTCGCCATCCTTTTCATCATCTTCGACCTCGAAGCGGCCTTCCTCTTTCCTTGGGCGGTGAGCCTCGAGGAAATCGGCTGGGCCGGTTGGGCGACGATGATGATCTTCCTCGCCGAATTGACCCTCGGCCTTGTGTACGCGTGGAAAAAAGGCGCGTTGGATTGGGAATGAGCACTTCCAGCATCATCATGCCCG
This sequence comes from Sphingopyxis sp. LC363, assembly GCF_000756385.1. Lineage (GTDB taxonomy): Bacteria > Pseudomonadota > Alphaproteobacteria > Sphingomonadales > Sphingomonadaceae > Sphingopyxis. The sequence goes on along the minus strand of NZ_JNFC01000005.1, from coordinate 17,995 downwards.
GCCAGATGCCGGTTGCCCCCGGCACGAACCCCGATCAGGGCTTCTTCGACGACCTCAATTCAGAGGTCGGCGACAAGGGCTTTCTCGTCACCTCGACCGAGGATCTGTTCAACTGGGCGCGCACCGGCTCGCTCTGGTGGATGACCTTCGGGCTCGCCTGCTGCGCGGTCGAGATGATTCACGTCAACATGCCACGTTACGACATGGAACGCTTCGGCGCCGCGCCGCGCGCGAGCCCGCGCCAGTCGGACGTGATGATCGTCGCGGGAACGCTGTGCAACAAGATGGCCCCCGCGCTGCGCCGGGTTTACGACCAGATGTCGAACCCGAAGTATGTGATCTCGATGGGCAGCTGCGCCAATGGCGGCGGCTATTATCACTATAGCTATTCGGTGGTGCGCGGCTGCGACCGCATCGTGCCCGTCGACATCTATGTTCCCGGTTGCCCGCCGACCGCCGAGGCTCTGCTCTATGGCGTGATGCAGTTGCAGCGGAAGATCCGCCGCGTCGGAACGATCGAACGCTGATGGCCCATCCCGCTCCCCTCGTCGCGCCGCAGCCTTCGCTCGCGGCTTCGCTGAAGACGGTGCTCGGCGCCGACCTCGTCGCGCATGTGTTCACGGTCGATGAAGACAGCATCACGGTGACGCGCGAAGCCGTCGCCGGGGTGATGGTCGCGCTGCGCGACAGCCTTGAATATCAGCAGCTGATGGAAATCGCCGGGGTCGACTATCCCGATCGCGCCGAGCGGTTCGAGGTGGTCTATCACCTGCTCAGCGTGACGAAGAATCACCGCCTGCGCGTCCGCGTGTCGACCGACGAGGCGACGCCGGTTCCGACGATCGTTCCCGTGTGGCCGAACGCCGGCTGGCTCGAGCGCGAAGTGTTCGACATGTACGGCGTGTTGTTCAGCGGCAACCCCGACCTCCGCCGCATCCTGACCGACTATGGTTTTCAGGGACATCCGCAGCGCAAGGACTTCCCGCTGACCGGCTATACGGAGCTGCGCTATTCCGAAGAGGACAAGCGCGTCGTGTACGAGCCCGTGCGGCTGGCGCAGGATTTCCGCAATTTCGACTTCCTGTCCCCGTGGGAAGGCGCCGATTATGTGCTGCCGGGCGATGAAAAGGCCGGCGGGACGGGCGAAGGTCCGGGCAAGGGCGCACCGACGCCGATGACCGCAAAAGAGGTCAAGGCAGCCGACGAAAAGGCGAAGGCTTCGCCGCCGCCGACTCCGAAAACGACCGAAAACACGGCGCAGACCGGCGCGGGCGCGAAGACCAACATCAAGGCCGCGAAGACGAGTCGCGACGGCGCAAAGGCGACCAAGGCCGCCAAGGCCAAGACGCCCGCGACCGAGAAAGCCGAAAAGGCGCCCGCCAAGCCGCGCGCGCCGCGCAAGCCCAAAACAGGAGGTGACGCATGACCGACTCTCCCTCCAATTATTCCGGGGCGGTCAAGCACCACGGCAGCGACATGTTCGAGGGCTATCCGGTCGATACCGCCGATACCGCGGGCGATCAAGTCGTCACCAATTACACGATCAACTTCGGCCCGCAGCACCCCGCGGCGCACGGCGTTCTCCGCATGGTGATGGAGCTCGACGGCGAAATCATCGAGCGCGTCGACCCGCACGTCGGGCTGCTCCACCGCGGCACCGAAAAGCTGATCGAGTATAAGACCTATCTGCAGGCGCTGCCCTATTTCGACCGGCTCGACTATTGCTCGCCGCTCGGGATGGAGCACAGCTATGTCCTCGCGATCGAGAAGCTGCTCGACCTCGAAGTGCCCGACCGCGCGCAATATCTGCGCGTGCTGTTCGCCGAGCTGACGCGCATCTGCAATCACATGCTCAACATCGGCTCGCACGTCATGGACGTCGGCGCGATGACCCCGAACCTCTGGGTGTTCGAGCTGCGCGAGGATTGCCTCAACTTCTTCGAGCGCGCGTCGGGCGCGCGGATGCACAGCGCCTATTTCCGTCCGGGCGGCGTCCATCAGGACGTGCCGGAACGGCTGCTCTACGACATCGGCGAATGGTGCGAAAAGCGGCTGCCGAAGCTGTTCGGCGACGCGATGAGCCTCGTCATCGACAACCGCATCTTCAAGCAGCGCAACGTCGACATCGCGACGGTGTCGAAAGAAGACGCGCTGGCATGGGGCTTTTCGGGCCCGATGATCCGCGGCAGCGGCATCGCTTGGGATCTGCGCAAGTCGCAGCCCTATGACGCCTATGCCAAGATGGATTTCGAGATTCCGGTCGGCACGCGCGGCGACTGCTACGACCGCTTCATGGTCCGCGTGCAGGAAGTCTATCAGTCGGCGCGCATCATTCTCCAATGCCTGCGCGACATGCCCACCGGCCCGGTCGCGAGCCTCGACCGCAAGGTCGTCCCGCCAAAGCGCGGCGAGATGAAGCAGTCGATGGAATCGCTGATCCACCACTTCAAGCTTTATACCGAGGGATTCCACGTCCCGGCGGGCGAGGTTTACGTGGCGACCGAAAGCCCCAAGGGCGAATTCGGCGTCTATCTGGTCAGCGACGGCACCAACAAGCCGTACCGCTGCAAGATCCGCCCGACGGCATTTTCGCACCTGCAGGCGATGGACATGATGTCGAAGGGCCACATGCTCGCCGACACCACTGCAATTATCGGCGCCATTGACGTCGTTTTCGGAGAGTGTGACCGCTAATGGCCGACGCACCGCAAATTCCAGATGAAGCCGAAGTCCGCGCGCGCTGGGGCGCTTTTGCGTGGACCGCCGAAAATGCCGAGAAGGCGAAGGCGGTCATCGCGCGCTATCCTGCGGGGCGGCAGCGTTCGGCGGTGATGCCTTTGCTCGACCTTGCGCAACGCCAGGTCGGTGCCGAGACGCAGACGCAGGGCTGGCTGCCCGTACCGGTGATCGAATATGTCGCCGCCGCGCTCGATATGCCGTTCATCCGCGCCTATGAGGTCGCGACCTTCTATACGATGTACAATCTCGTCCCCGTCGGCCGCTATCATGTGCAGGTCTGCGGCACGACGCCGTGCCTGCTGCGCGGGTCGGACGATGTGATGGCGGCGTGCAAGAACCGCGGGATGACCAAGGGCAAGACGACGCCCGACGGGCTGTTCACGCTGACCGAGGTCGAGTGCATGGGCACCTGCACCAACGCACCGATGGTTCAGATCAACGACGATAATTACGAAGACCTCGACTACGACAGCATGACGCGCATCCTCGACGACCTTGCCGCGGGCAAGACGCCGAAGACGGGGACGCAGGTTCCGGGACGCCATACGAGCGAGCCCGAGGGCGGACCAACGACGCTGAAGGAAATGGTCAAGGCCAACCACGACTATCGGAAGGATTGGTGATGGCGGTCTGGATCGCATTGGGCGCCGCCTTCATGGGGCTCGCCGTCGTGTTTTTTGCCACATATGCCGCGCGTCAGGGCGGCAAAGGGAAGGGTGAGTAACCATGCTCGCCGACAAGGATCGCATTTTCACCAATCTCTACGGTTTCCAGCCGTGGAACCTCAAATCCGCGCAGGCGCGCGGCGATTGGGACAAGACCAAGGATCTGATGAGCCGCGGCCAGGACGCGATTATCGAGGAGATCAAGGCGTCGGGGCTTCGCGGCCGCGGCGGCGCGGGCTTCCCGACCGGGCTCAAATGGAGCTTCATGCCGAAGGAGCCGCGCGCCGATCGCCCGAGCTTCCTCGTCATCAACGCCGACGAATCCGAACCGGGTTCGTGCAAGGACCGCGAGATCATCCGTCACGATCCGCACAAGCTGATCGAAGGCGCGCTGATCGCGGGCTTCGCGATGCGCGCGCGCGCTGCCTATATCTATATTCGCGGCGAGTTCATCCGCGAGGCGGAGACGCTCTTCGCCGCGGTGCAGGAGGCGTATGATGCCGGCCTGCTCGGCAAGAATGCGGCGAAGTCGGGCTATGATTTCGACGTCTTCGTCCACCGCGGCGCCGGCGCGTACATTTGCGGCGAAGAAACCGCGATGATCGAAAGCCTCGAGGGCAAGAAGGGCCAGCCGCGCCTCAAGCCCCCGTTCCCGGCGGGCGCGGGCCTCTACGGCTGCCCGACGACGGTGAACAATGTCGAAAGCATCGCGGTCGTCCCGACAATCCTCCGCCGCGGCGCGCCGTGGTTCGCAAGCTTCGGGCGCGAGAATAACAAGGGCACCAAGCTCTTCCAGATCTCGGGCCATGTCGAGCGCCCGTGCGTCGTCGAGGAAGAGATGGGCATCAGCTTCCGCGAACTGATCGACAAGCATTGCGGCGGCATTCGCGGCGGCTGGGACAATCTGCTCGCGGTGATCCCCGGCGGCTCGTCGGTTCCGCTGGTTCCCGCGGCCGAGATCATGGACGCGCCGATGGATTTCGACGGCCTGAAGGCCGTCGGATCGGGTCTCGGCACCGCCGCCGCGATCGTGATGGACAAGTCGACCGACGTCGTTCAGGCGATCAGCCGCATCAGCTATTTCTACAAGCATGAAAGCTGCGGCCAGTGCACGCCGTGCCGCGAAGGCACCGGCTGGATGTGGCGCGTGATGGAGCGGCTGCGCACCGGCGACGCCGACATCAGCGAGATCGACACTTTGTTCGACGTGACCAAGCAGGTCGAAGGCCACACGATCTGCGCGCTCGGCGACGCGGCGGCGTGGCCGATCCAGGGCCTGATCAAGCATTTCCGCCCCGAAATCGAACGCCGCATCCGCGAGAATGGCGGCGCGCTGGAGGCAGCCGAATAATGCCTAAAGTTACCGTAGATGGCGTAGAACTCGACGTCCCGCAGGGCGCGACCGTTCTGCAGGCGTGCGAGATGGCGGGGAAGGAAATTCCGCGCTTCTGCTACCACGAGCGTCTGTCGATCGCCGGCAATTGCCGTATGTGCCTTGTCGAAGTATCGCCCGGCCCGCCGAAGCCGCAGGCATCGTGCGCGCTGCCGACCGCCGAAGGGCAGGTGATCCGCACCGATAGCCCGATGGTGAAGAAGGCGCGCGAAGGGGTGATGGAGTTCCTGCTCATCAACCACCCGCTCGACTGCCCGATCTGCGATCAGGGCGGCGAATGCGACCTGCAGGACCAGTCGGTCGCCTATGGCCGCGGCGCGACGCGCTATGACGAGAACAAGCGCGCGGTCACCGAAAAATATATGGGCCCCATCGTCAAGACGGTGATGACCCGCTGTATCCAGTGCACGCGCTGCGTCCGCTTTGCGGAGGAAGTCGCGGGCGTTGAGGATATCGGCGCGATCTATCGCGGCGAGAATATGCAGATCACGTCGTATCTGGAGCATGCAATCCAGAGCGAACTCAGCGGCAATGTCGTCGACCTCTGCCCCGTCGGCGCGCTGACCAGCAAGCCCTATGCGTTCGAGGCGCGTCCGTGGGAGCTGACCAAGACGCTCGGCATCGACATGATGGATGCGGTCGGTACCAACGTCCGCATCGACAGCCGCGGGCGGCAGGTGCTGCGCGTGCTGCCGCGCATCAACGACGATGTGAACGAGGAATGGGCGAACGACAAGACGCGCCACCATGTCGACGGTCTGACCCGCCGCCGCCTCGACCAGCCCTATGTCCGCGTGAACGGCGCTCTCCAGCCCGCAAGCTGGGCCGAAGCCTTTGCCGCGATCAAGGCGGTGAATGCGGGCTCGTCGGTCGCCGCGATCGCGGGAGACCTCGCCGATTGCGAGACGATGTTCGCCGCGAAATCGCTGGTGACCGCGCTCGGCGGCAACCTGCTCGAAGGACGCCAGACCGGGCTCGACTATGACGTTACCAGCCTGTCGGCGGTCAATTTCAACACGACGATTGCCGAGGCCGAGAATGCCGACGTGATCCTGCTCGTCGGCACGAACCTTCGCTGGGAAGCGCCGCTCATCAACACGCGTATCCGCAAGGCGGCGTGGAAGAAGGGCGCGAAGGTCTTTGCGATCGGCCCCGAAACCGACCTCACCTACAAGACCGAATGGCTCGGCGACGACGCATCGCTCGTCACGAAGCTGCCCGCGCATGTCCTCGACGCGCTGAAGGGCGCCGAGCGGCCGATGCTGATCTTCGGTGGCGGCGCGCTGTCGGTTCCCGGCGTGCATGGCGCGGGCCTCGCGCTCGCCAAGGCGGTGAATGCGGTCAAGGACGGCTGGAACGGCTTTAACGTCGTCCATTTCTCGGCCGCGCGCATGGGATCGCTGATGCTCGGCTACGGCCTGCCCGGCGGGATCAAGGATGTGATCGCGGCGAAGCCGAAGCTCGCTTTCTTCCTCGGCGCCGACGAGGTCGATTTCGCGGCGCTGCCCGAGACGTTCAAAGTCTATGTCGGCCATCATGGCGACAAGGGCGCGCATGCCGCCGACGTTATCCTGCCCGCCGCCGCGTGGACCGAAAAGGACTTCACCACAGTCAACACCGAAGGCCGCGTTCAGCGCAGCGAGAAGGCGGTGTTCGCACCTGGCGATGCGCGCGAGGACTGGAGCATTTTCCGTGCGCTCGCCGATGCGGTCGGCGTCTCGGTCGGCTTCGATAGCTTCGACCAGTGCCGCGCCGCGATGATCGCTGCCGTGCCTGCGCTGGGCGTCGAAGGCATCGCCGACTATGGCTGGACGGTGCCCAAGCTGCCCGCCAAGCCCGAAGCGCGCGCGATCCCGTCGCCGATCAAGGATTTCTATCTCACCAACGCCATCTGCCGCGCGTCGCCGACGATGCAGCGCTGCTCGGAAGAGCTGATCCATGGCGTCGATTTTGCGGAGGCCGCGGAATGACCCCGGTACATGCAATCGCTGGCGTGCTGTTTGCCGGCATGGGTTATGCCGTCTGGCGCGGCTTCGATCCCAAGGGCAAGTCGGAACGGCCCGGCCCGCATAACGGCTGGCGCAACCAGGACGGGGCCGGCAAATGACCGAGACCTTCATCTCGTGGGGCATGGACCCGAACTGGGCGTGGGGCGTCGCGACGATTTGCGGCATCCTGCTCATCGCTTTGCCGCTGATGCTCGCGGTTGCGATGATCATCTATGCCGACCGCAAGATCTGGGCGGCGATCGCGCTGCGCCGCGGCCCGAACGTCGTCGGCCCCTTCGGCCTGCTGCAAAGCTTCGCCGACGGTTTGAAAGTGTTCCTGCAGGAAACGATCATCCCGAGCTCGGCCAACCGCGGCCTGTTCCTGATCGCGCCGATCATCACCTTCACCGTCGCGCTGCTCGCATGGGCGGTGATCCCGTTCAATTCGGGCGCGGTGCTCGCTGACATCAACGTCGGGCTGCTCTACATTCTCGCGATCTCGTCGCTCGGCGTCTACGGCGTGATCCTGTCGGGCTGGTCGTCGAACTCGAAATATCCCTTCTTCTCGGCGATGCGCGCTTCGGCGCAGATGATCAGCTATGAAGTCTCGATCGGCTTCATCCTGATCGGCGTCGTGCTCTTCGCCGACAGCTTCAACATGAACGAGATCGTGAAAGCGCAGCAGGGCCACGGGCTCGGCTTCGTCAACGCGTTCGGCTTCAACCTGCTGCTCTTCCCGCTCGCGGTGATGTTCCTCATCTCGTCGCTCGCCGAAACCGCGCGCGCGCCGTTCGACTTGACCGAAGCGGAAAGCGAGCTCGTCGCGGGCTATCAGACCGAATATTCGTCGATGAGCTTCGCGCTCTTCTGGCTCGGCGAATATGCCAATGTCCTTCTGATGTGCACGCTCAACGCGGTGCTCTTCTGGGGCGGCTGGCTGCCCCCGATCGACTGGGCGCCGCTCTATGCCGTTCCCGGCATCATCTGGCTGTTCGCGAAGATCCTGTTCTTCTTCTTCGTCTTCAGCTGGGTCAAGGCGACGGTCCCGCGCTACCGCTATGACCAGCTGATGCGGCTGGGCTGGAAGGTCTTCCTGCCGATCTCGCTTCTCTGGATCTTCCTGATCTCCGGCTATCTGATGCTGACGAGGTATTCATGAGTACCATTGCCCACCTCATCAAAAGCTTCACGCTGTGGGAGTTTGTGAAGGCGCACGCCCTCACGCTGAAATATTTCTTCAAGCCGAAGGCGACGATCAACTATCCGTTCGAGAAAAACCCGCTGAGCCCGCGTTTCCGCGGCGAGCATGCGCTGCGCCGCTATCCGAACGGCGAGGAACGCTGCATCGCGTGCAAGCTGTGCGAGGCGGTGTGCCCGGCGCAGGCGATCACGATCGAGGCCGAACCGCGCGAAGACGGTTCGCGCCGCACGACGCGCTACGACATCGACATGACCAAGTGCATCTATTGCGGCTTCTGTCAGGAAGCATGCCCGGTCGATGCGGTGGTCGAGGGGCCGAACTTCGAATTCGCGACCGAAACGCGCGAAGAACTGCTCTATGACAAGGCCAAGCTGCTCGCCAACGGCGACAAATGGGAACGCGCGATCGCGGCGAATCTTGCCGCCGACGCGCCCTGGCGATAAGGGCGCGCGCACATGATCCAGCTCTTCGCCTTCTACCTCTTCGCGACGATCGTCATCGCCTCCGCGGCGATGGTGATCTTCGCGCGCAACCCCGTCCACAGCGTCATGTGGCTGATCCTCGCCTTCTTCAACGCGGCGGGACTGATGCTGCTCGCGGGAGCCGAATTCATCGCGATGCTGCTCGTCATCGTCTATGTCGGCGCGGTCGCGGTGCTGTTCCTGTTCGTCGTAATGATGCTCGACATCGATTTCGCTGAACTGCGTGCCGGTTTCGTGCGTTATCTGCCGCTCGGTGCGCTCGTCGCGATCATCTTGGCGGCCGAGCTGGTGTTCGCGGTCGGCGCCTGGCAGGCGGGCGGGGTCGACCTCGCCGCGCGCGCGGCGCCGGTCGTCAGCGACAAGAGCAATATCCAGCAGATCGGCGAACTGCTCTACACGAAGTATATCTTCCTGTTCGAGGCGGCGGGCATCGTTCTTCTCGTCGCAATGATCGGCGCGATCGTGCTGACACATCGCACGCGCGGTGGCGTTCGCATCCAGAATATTTCGGCGCAGAACCGGCGCCGTCCCGAAGAGGCGACGCGCCTCGTCGATCCGGGCGTCGGGCAGGGGATGGAATTGTGATTTCGGTCGGCCATTATCTCGCCGTTTCTGCGGTGCTGTTCACATTGGGCGTGCTCGGCATCTTCATCAACCGCAAGAATATCATCGTTATCCTGATGGCGATCGAGCTGATCCTGCTCGCGGTGAACATCAACCTCGTCGCGTTCAGCGCGGCGCTCGGCGATCTCGTGGGCCAAGTCTTCTCGATGTTCGTGCTGACCGTCGCCGCGGGTGAAGCCGCGATCGGTCTCGCCATTCTCGTTATCTATTTCCGCGGCCGCGGCACCATTGCCGTCGACGATGCCAACCGGATGAAGGGGTAAGCCGGTGATCCAGGCGATCGTATTCCTGCCGCTCTTGGCGGCGCTTGTTGCAGGGCTCGGCCAGCGCGTGATCGGCAATGTGCCGTCGAAAATCATCACGACGGGCGCGCTGTTCACCAGCTGCGCCTTGAGCTGGCCGATCTTCCTGTCGTTCGTGATGGGCACCGGCGAAGCTGGCGTGACCCCGGTGCTGCACTGGGTGAGCTCGGGCGCGCTCCAGTTCAACTGGGAATTGCGCGTCGATACGCTGACCGCGGTGATGCTCGTCGTGATCACGACGGTGTCGGCGCTCGTCCACCTCTACAGCTGGGGCTATATGGAGGAGGATCCGGACCAGCCGCGCTTCTTCGCCTATCTGTCGCTCTTCACCTTCGCGATGCTGATGCTCGTGACCGCGAACAATCTTGTCCAGATGTTCTTCGGCTGGGAAGGTGTCGGCCTCGCATCCTATCTGCTCATCGGTTTCTGGTACAAGAAGCCGAGCGCCAACGCCGCCGCGATCAAGGCGTTCGTCGTGAACCGCGTCGGCGATCTGGGCTTCATGCTCGGAATCTTCGGCACCTTCCTCGTCTTCGGCACCGTCTCGATCCCCGAGATCCTCGCCGCGGCGCCGGGCATGGCTGGCAGCAGCATCACCTTCATGGGGATGCGTCTCGACACGATGACGATCCTCTGCCTGCTGCTGTTCATCGGCGCGATGGGCAAGTCGGCGCAGCTCGGCCTCCACACTTGGCTTCCCGACGCGATGGAAGGCCCGACCCCGGTGTCGGCGCTGATCCACGCCGCGACGATGGTCACCGCGGGCGTCTTCATGGTGTGCCGCCTGTCGCCGATGTTCGAAACCGCGCCGATTGCGCTCGGCGTCGTTACCTTCGTCGGCGCGGCGACCTGCCTGTTCGCCGCGACCGTCGGCACGACACAGTGGGACATCAAGCGCGTCATCGCCTATTCGACCTGTTCGCAGCTCGGCTATATGTTCTTTGCCGCGGGTGTCGGCGCCTATGGCGCGGCGATGTTCCACCTGTTTACGCACGCCTTCTTCAAGGCGCTGCTGTTCCTCGGTGCCGGTTCGGTGATCCATGCGATGCACCACGAACAGGACATGCGCTATTATGGCGGCCTCAGGAAGCATATCCCGCTCACCTTCTGGGCGATGATGATGGGCACGCTGGCGATCACCGGCGTCGGTATCGCGGGCGTCGCGGGCTTTGCTGGCTTCCACTCGAAGGACGGCATCCTCGAAGCGGCCTTCGCTGCCGGAGGCGGCGGCGTGGTCGCTTTCTGGGTCGGCATCTTTGCCGCGCTGCTCACGAGCTTCTATTCGTGGCGCCTGGTCTTCCTGACCTTCTACGGCAAGCCGCGCTGGGAAGAGAGCGAGCATATCCAGCATGCGGTGCATGGCGAGCATGAGGATCCCTCCGAGGAGCATTCGGCCGACGATCATGCCCATGCGCATCACCATCATGATGCGCACGGCGACGGCACCGCGGGCTATCACCCGCACGAAAGCCCGGTCAGCATGCTCATCCCGCTGGTCGTGCTGTCGATCGGCGCGGTGTTCGCGGGCTTCGTCTTCGCGCACCCCTTCATCTATCCCGAGGAAGGGCTTGCCTTCTGGAAGGGCAGCATCGCTTTCGACGAGCATCTGATGCACGCCGCGCACGAGGTTCCGACCTGGGTGAAGTGGACGCCGTTCGCGGTGATGGCGATCGGCCTGTTCCTCGCTTGGAACAGCTATATCCGCAACACCAGCCTGCCGGCGCGCTTCGTTGCGCAGTTCAAGCTGCTCCACCAGTTCCTGTACAACAAATGGTATTTCGACGAGCTCTACAACATCCTCTTCGTGAAGCCCGCCTTCGCGATCGGCCGCTTCTTCTGGAAGCGAGGGGATGAAGGCACCATCGACCGCTTCGGTCCCGATGGCGCCGCGGCGCTCGTCCAAGGGGGGACCCGTCTCGCGGTCCGGCTGCAATCGGGTTATGTTTATGGATATGCGTTTGTGATGCTGCTCGGTCTTGTCGGCCTCGCCAGCTGGGCCATGGTGAATTTCCTGTGAGCGGGCTTCCCATCCTTTCGCTGATGCTGGCGGTCCCCGCGATCGCCGCCATCGTCTGTCTGTTCGTCGGCGACAAGATGTCGCGCTTCGTCGCTCTCGGCGCGACGCTGGCGACCTTTGTCCTCGGCTGCATCCTCTGGGCGAATTTCGACATCGGCGGCGCGCAGTGGCAGTTCACCGAGCGCGCCGACCTGTTCGGGCGTTTTCAGTGGGCGCTCGGTATCGACGGCATGGCGCTGATGCTGATCATGCTCAGCGTCTTCCTGATGCCGCTCTGCATCCTCGCGAGCTGGGATGCGATCAAGCAACGCGTCGGGCTCTACATGGCGATGTTCCTGATCATGGAAGTCGTCATGATCGGCGTCTTCATGGCGCAGGACCTGCTGCTCTTTTACATCTTCTTCGAAGCCGGACTGATCCCGATGTATTTCATCATCGGCATCTGGGGCGGGGCGAACCGCAAATATGCGGCGTTCAAATTCTTCCTCTACACGCTGCTCGGATCGGTGCTGATGCTGATCGCGATGATCGCGATGATCATGGAAGCGGGAACGACCGACATTCCGACGCTGCTGAACTATGATTTCCCGCCCGCGATGCAGACCTGGCTGTGGCTCGCCTTCTTCGCCAGCCTTGCGGTCAAGATGCCGATGTGGCCCGTCCACACCTGGCTTCCCGACGCGCATGTGCAGGCGCCGACCGCGGGGTCGATGATCCTTGCGGGCGTGCTGCTGAAGCTCGGTGCCTATGGTTTCATCCGCTTCATGATGCCGATGTTCCCCGATGCGTCCGCTCAATTGATGTGGATCGTTTTCGGCCTGTCGATGATCGCGGTGGTCTACACCAGCCTCGTCGCGCTGGCGCAGAACGACATGAAGAAGCTGATCGCTTACTCGTCGGTCGCGCATATGGCGATCGTCACCGCGGGTCTCTTCGCCTTCAACCAGCAGGGGATCGAAGGCGCGCTGATCATCATGCTCAGCCATGGTGTCGTCTCGGCCGCGCTCTTCTTCTGCGTCGGCGTGATCTATGACCGGCTGCACACGCGCGAGATCGACCGCTACGGCGGGCTTGCGGTGAACATGCCGGCCTATGCGCTCTTCTTTATGCTGTTCACCATGGCGTCGATCGGCCTGCCGGGGACCAGCGGCTTCGTCGGCGAATTCCTGAGTCTGCTCGGCATCTATGAAGCGTCGAGCGTCGTCGCCTTCGTTTGCACCACCGGCATCATCCTCGGCGCCGCGTACATGCTCTATCTCTACCGCCGCGTCGTGTTCGGCGAACTCACCAAGGACGATGTGAAGGCGATGCCCGATCTGAACGCACGCGAATGGGCGATCATGGCCCCGCTCGCCGCCGTGGCGCTGTGGATGGGCGTCTATCCCGAAAGCTTCCTCGCGCCGATGCGCGGCGATGTGACGACGGTCGTTGCGCGCCTCGCTCCCGCGAGGCCCGCGGGCGACGCGCATCTTGCCGCCGGCAAGCCCAAGCCGGCTGCCGCGCACGGAGAAGCCGCCCACGGATCGAGCCATGCGGGAGGCGTCCAATGACCGCCGATCTCGCGCTCATCTGGCCCGAGCTGATCCTGACGATCGGCGGGCTCATCACGCTGATGCTCGGCACCTTCGTCGGTGACCGGCAGGTCGGCCTCTACCAGCTCAGCGCGCTGCTGACGCTCGCTGCGGCAGCTGCCGCCGCGGTTGCGCTGTTCGGGGTCGAGGCGACGGTCTTTTCGGGCACGCTCTCGGTAGACAGCTTCGGCGGCTTCGCCAAACTACTGATCTATGCCGCGAGCTTCGTCTGCATCGTCGTCGCGCCGCGCTTCTTCTGCGGCGGAATGCGCGCCGAATATCCGGCTTTGATCCTGTTCGCCGCGCTTGGCATGGGGATCATGGCCTCGTCGCGCGACCTGATGACGCTGTACGTCGGGCTCGAGCTCAACAGTCTTGCCGCCTATGTGCTGGCGAGCTTCATGCGCACCGACGAGCGGTCGAGCGAAGCGGGCCTCAAATATTTCGTCCTCGGCGCGCTGGCGTCGGGCATGCTGCTCTATGGCATTTCTTTGCTCTACGGCTTTTCGGGCACCACGGATTTTGCGGGCATCGCAAAGGCGATGGGAGGCGAGCTCAACATCGGGCTCATCTTCGGCATCGTCTTCGTGCTCGCGGGTCTCGGCTTCAAGATTAGCGCGGTGCCGTTCCACATGTGGACGCCCGACGTCTATGAGGGCGCGCCGACCCCGGTGACGACCTTCTTCGCCACCGCGCCGAAGGTCGCGGCGATGGCGCTGATGACGCGCGTCGTGATCGACGCGATGGGCCCCGCGGCCGGCGCGTGGCAGCAGATCGTCATCTTCCTCGCGCTCGCGTCGATCATCCTCGGCGCGGTCGGGGCGATCGGGCAGAAGAATATCAAGCGCCTGCTCGCCTATTCGTCGATCAACAATGTCGGCTTCATGCTCATCGGCCTTGCGGCGGGGACGCAGCAGGGGGTCGAGGGCGTGCTGACCTATCTGCTCGTCTATATGCTGACGACGCTCGGCGCCTTCCTCGTCGTGCTCCAGTTGCACGATGAGGGCGGCAATCAGGTCGAGAGCATTCCGGCGCTCGCCGGCCTGTCGCAGCGCCGCCCGGGGCTCGCCGCGGCGATGGCGGTGTTTCTGTTCAGCCTTGCAGGCATCCCGCCGCTGTTCGGTTTCTGGCCGAAATATCTGGTGTTCGAGGCCGCGGTGAACGCGAACCTCGTGCCGCTGGCGGTTGCGGGCATCGTCGCTTCGGTGATCGGCGCTTTCTATTATATCGCGATCATCAAGACGATGTATTTCGACGACAAGTCGGACACCGAATTTCCGAAGGGCGGCGGGGCGATCGTCGAGGATGCGGTGATTACCGCGAGCGCTCTCTGGCTCTCGGTCATCGGCTATCTCTTCATCCCTGCACTGGCGGTTCTTTCGGCCGGCGCGGCGGCGGGGCTCTTCTGACCCCGCCGATCGAGCGGACCCAGCAGACAGGCTCGACCAACGCCGACCTGCTGGCGCGGCTGGCAGGCGGCGAGCATGTCGGCGAGGGGCATTGGCTGGTCGCCGACCGCCAGACCGCCGGGCGCGGCCGTTTGGGTCGGGTGTGGGGCGACGGCTTGGGAAATTTCATGGGCTCGACCGTCGTCCGGCTGACCGCGAGCGATCCGTCGCCGGCGACGCTCGCGCTCGTTGTCGCGGTCGCACTGGCGAAGGTCGTAAAGATTTTCGCGCCCTCGGTTCCGCTCGAACTCAAATGGCCGAACGACCTGCTGGTCGATGGCGCGAAATGTTCAGGCATCCTCCTTGAGCGTAGCGGCGATAGCGTGGTGATCGGCATCGGGGTCAATCTGGCGTCGGCGCCCGAACTGCCCGATCGCAAAACCTTCTGCTTCGCCGAGTGCGGCGTTGCGATCGACCGCGATCGCTTCGCCGAGGCGCTGGCCGTCGCGCTGGTCGATGCGCTCTGGACCTGGCGGCACGAGGGCGTCGAAAGCATCGTCCGCGCGTGGCTGCCGCTTGGGCATCCGGTCGGGACGCCGCTCCGCGTATTGGAGCAGGACATCGACGGGACGTTCGACGGGCTCGCCGCCGACGGTGCGCTGCGCTTGCGCCGCGCGGACGGGGAAGTCATGCTGATCCATGCGGGCGACATCGAACTACGCCGTCCGGTCGAGGAGGGGAAATAGATGCTGCTCGCGATCGACGTCGGCAACACCAATGCCAAATTTGCGCTGTTCCGCGGCACCGAACTCCTCGCGCGCTGGCGGATCGCGACCGACGACCGGCGCACCGCCGACGAATATATGGTGTGGCTCGACCAGCTGATGCGGATCGAAGGCCATGAGCGCCGCGAGGTCGACGCGGTGATCATCTCGACCGTCGTCCCGCGAGCGCTCCACAATCTCCAGCTGCTCGCCCACAAATATTTCGGCGTCGACGCGCTCGTCGCGGGACGCGATCCGGTGAGCTGGGGCATCGCGCTCAAGGTCGACGAGCCGCAATCGGTCGGCGCCGACCGCGCGTGCAACGCGATTTCGGCGCAGGCGGTCGAGCCCGGCAAGGACAAGCTCGTAATCAGCTTCGGCACCGCGACGACGCTCGACCATATCGGCCCCGACGGCGCCTATATGGGCGGAATCATCGCGCCCGGGGTCAATCTGTCGTTGGAGGCATTGGTCGCGGCGGCGGCGAAACTGCCGCGCATCGCGATCGAGGCGCCGGCGACCGACAGCGTTATCGGGCGGACCACCGAAAGCCAGATGCTGATCGGCGTCTATTGGGGCTATGTCGCGATGATGGAAGGGCTCATCGCGCGCATGAAAGCCGAGATCGGCAAGCCGCTCACCGTCGTCGCGACGGGCGGTCTCGCGACGCTATTCCAGGAACAGGCGCACCTGTTCGATCGTATCGAACCCGATCTGACGCTGAACGGGCTGATGCACCTCTATCATCAACGAAAGCCAATAATATGACGACTCCGGGCAAGGAGCTGCTTTTTCTCGCGCTGGGCGGATCGGGCGAGATCGGCATGAACGCCAATCTCTATGGCTGCGACGGCAAATGGATCATGGCCGATCTGGGCGTGACCTTTGGCAGCCACGATTATCCGGGCATCGACATCGTTATGCCCGACCTCGAATTCATCGAGGACCGGAAGAAGGACCTGCTCGGCATCATATTGACGCACGGGCATGAGGATCATATCGGCGCCATCCCCTATCTCGCCGCCGAGCTCGGTGTGCCGCTCTATGCGAACCGCTTCACCGCGGGGCTGATCGCGCACAAGCTCGCCGAAGAGGGGCTGGAAAATGAAGTCGAGATCAAGGTGGTCGATATCGACGACAATTTCCGGATTGGCCCGTTCGGCATCCGCCTCGTCCCGCTCGCGCACTCGATTCTCGAAATGAGCGCGGTGGTGATCGACACGCCTTACGGCCGTGTCTTCCACACCGGCGACTGGAAGCTCGACGAGGAACCGATCCTCGGCGTGCCCGCGACCGTCGCGGCGCTGACCGCGATCGGCGACGAGGGCGTCGATGTGCTCGTGTGCGATTCGACCAACGCCTTCAACGCCGAGGCCTCGGGCAGCGAAGGGGCGCTTCGCGAAGGACTGGAACAAGCGGTCGGCGCGGCCAAGGGGCGCGTGGTCGTCACCACCTTCGCATCGAACGCCGCACGGCTCGCGACGCTGGGCGAAGTTGCGAAGGCCACCGGGCGCAGCCTGTGCGTCGCGGGGCGTTCGCTCGACCGCATTCTCGGCGTCGCGCGTTCGGTCGGCTATTTGAAGGATTTCCCGCCGACGGTCGATTTCGACGAGGCGATGCGTCTGCCGCGCGACAAGGTGATGGTGATCGCCACGGGAGGCCAGGGCGAACCGCGCGCCGCGCTCGCGCGCATGGCGGCAGACATCCACCAGATCAAGCTCGAGGCGGGCGACACTGTCGTCTTCTCGTCGAAGCAGATCCCGGGCAACGAGGTCGCGATCGGGCGGATCATGAACCAGCTTGCGGCAAAAGATGTGCTGACGGTGACCGAGAAGCAGGCGCATATCCATGTCAGCGGCCATCCGGGGCAACCTGAGCTTGCCGCGCTTTATGGCTGGCTGCGGCCGAAGCTCGTCGTGCCCGTGCATGGCGAGATTCGTCATATGCACGAACAGGCGCGCTTCGCGCTCGAAAAGGGCGTGCCCGACGCGCTGGTGCAGGAAAATGGCGATCTGGTGAAACTGGCGCCGGGCAAGGCGAAGATCGTCGAACGCGTGCGCGCGGGGCGGTTGATCCTCGACGGCGACGTCATCCTTCCCGCCGACGGCGAGACGATCAACGAGCGGCGCAAGCTGTCGCTCAACGGCCATATAACCGTTGCGGCGATCTTCTCCGGCAAGGCCTTCGTCGAAAGCGCGATCAGTTATCGCGGTGTGCCGGTCGAGGATGAGCGCGAAGCCTTTATCGACGAAATGCGCGAGGCGGCCGAGCAGGCCGCCACCGGCCCCGCACGCGAAGAAGACAAGCTGCGCGAGGCGATCCGGCTGGGCGTGCGCCGCGTCGCGACCGACTGGACGGGGAAAAAGCCCGTCGTCGATGTCATGCTCGTCGATGTCTGAGGAGCGATCGCGATGAAATGGACCTCGGCGCTCGCGATCTTCACGCTATTCTGGGTGTTCAGCGCTTTTTTCGTTCTGCCCTTTCACGGGCGACGCGTGAGCGACGACGATGAGCCGTTCGTGCCGGGGCAGGATCGCGGTGCACCCGCGCGTTTTCGTCCGGGGCGTATCATGCTGCAGATGACTATCGCCGCAGCGGTTGCCTTTGTGCTCTATTATACCGCCTATGTGAACGGCTGGGCCGACCCGGACGTGCTGACCGGGCGGGCCTGAGTTCCCCGGCAGGCACGATTGTCGCTCTGGCATCGTCGGCTTTGGGGTGATGAGCGGACGTTGCGGTAATTTAGCCCCTCCCCTTCAGGGGAGGGGCAACGCAGACTTGGCAGCTTGCTGCCTGGTCGTAGTGGGGTGGGGTCTATCGGCCTTGCGCAAGGCCGATAGACCCCACCCCCAACCCCCGCC